>DIZW01000130.1 GCA_002428015.1 Oxalobacteraceae bacterium UBA6018
GTCACCGTGCCGCCCATCAAGCCTGTGCTGCGGTTCAGCGTCAGCCCCGACTGCACGATCTTCATGCTCGTGGTCACGTCCGCGTAGACCGGTCCCGGCGGAATGCCTGCGGACGGAACCCAACCCACGCCATTGTTCCATTTGGCGAAGACCTGGGTGCGGGTGCTGTATTTGCTGGCATAGCCGCCCGGCGACATTGGGGTCGAGTGGATGTCGCGTTGGCTCACGTCGATCGGTATCCCATTGGTATCTGTGCTGGCGTATTCGCGCCAACCGGCGTCATCGGTCGCGACCGCCGGGTTAGGATCCCGATTGCCGCCGCAGCCGGAGGCGCACCAGCCGGCCGTGCTGATGTGCGGCCCCATTCTGGTGTTGACGTATGCGACGTTGTCGCAAGTCTGGCCGGCGGCCGAGCAGACATTGGTCGCGGCGCCCGGTCCGCGCGCGAGCGCGGTCGAGTGGGCGGGAACGCCGGCATCTGCCGTCAGCGAGCTGTTCAGGAACACAAAGCCGGGATAGCCGTATGCGGCCCGGGCATGAACGATATAGCCGCCACTGGCGGCATTCGTCGTATCGACCACGGTACGCAATTCGCTTTCCTCGAACAGTCCGGCAAACGGGGTACCCCAGACGAAATCGACGTCGCCACTGATGGTCGACCGGTAGAACCAGGCCCAGCCTTTGGTCAGGATCGTGTCTTGGGTGCCGTAGAAATTCATGTACCTGGCCGACAGGCGGCTGCCGGTCGTCGAGGAACTGTTGAAATAAAGCGCTTCGGCCTGGTTGCCGACCGTTGGCGATTTCACGTGTGCATTCTTGAGCGTGAAATTGTCCATCACGATCTCGTCGCCGCCTTCGATCAGCAATACGTCGCGGCCGCCGCCGAGCGACGGCGCGGCAGCCGGGGTGGCACGGGTGCCGCCGGTGCCGGGATTGAGCCCATCGAAATTATCGTATTGGACGACGACGCCATCGCGGCTCTCGCCTTTCAGCGTCAGCTTGTTGACGTTACGGATCAACAGCAGTTCATCGTAGCGGCCATTCTTGATGTTGATGGTCTTGTCCACGCCGGCACCTGGGCACGCCGGCGAACACCCGCCACCGCTACCGATGTTCATCATGTAGTTGATCGCGCCTTGTACCGTGCGGAAGTCGGCCGGTCCATCGTCGTCCACGGTGACGGTGGTGCCGGTCGGCGCACTCTTCGTGGTAAAGAACCACCCGCTCGATTTACTGATGCCCGCGAAAGCGCTGCCCTCGATCTGGCCGCTGAAAGCGCTGCTGTCTATCGTCACATAGTAGGCGGTGTTGCTGAGCAGGACGCCGGTGTGCGGGAGGATGGTCGCGGTGTTGGCGGCGATCTTGACCGGCGTGTAGTAAACCCAGCGCAGGCGCGTGCCGCCCAGCGGCGCGACGTTCTTGCCGATCGCATCCACCGAGACCAGCCTGTTCGACAAGGCCGCCGTCGGATGCCGTGTACTCAGGTCGATCGTATCGACCAAGGTATTGTCGCTCTGCTGATAAATGCGAATCAAGCCACTGGCGCCCAAGGCCGGCGGCGCGTCGAAGGTCAATCGCAGCCGGGTGTCGGTGTATACGCCGCTGTCGCCCTTGGCAGGCAAATAGGCAGCGGCCGATGCGCTGCCGCACCCGAAAACAAAGGCGGCGGCGATCAGTACGTGTGCCCGTACCGAAAACTCACGGTGTCTCATATTTTTTCTTTTTTAGGCATGCCCTGCGATGGATGTGTCTCGGGCATTGACGGGATCGCCAGGAAATTCTATGACCGTTCGCATGACGTTTTTCAACATTAATAATTACGTTTTTCTGCAGACGCCAGCGAATCGGTTTTGCGCGTGGCAGTTCGGTACGCTCAATCGCTCCTCATCAATAATGAGATCGGAGAGCCGCAGATGAAGACGGGAAACACGAGGCGCGAATTGACGCTGCTGCTCGCCTTGACCGGGTGCGGCGGCGCTTCCGATAGCGGTATCGACGCCACGATGAGCCCGCTGCCCGGCGGGCTTTTTTTTGCAAATCTTTAGGGAAAAGGCCGGTTTCGCTCGTCCGTAGTAGGGAAGCCCCAGAAAAACCAAGCACCAGGACAGGTTCAACAGGAGCCAAGCGAGGACACCACCATGTTACGGCCACACGCACACCGCATCGCCCTGTTATTTAATGCAAATAAGACATTCGATCGCGAGATCATCCTCGGCATCGCGGACTACCTGTCGAGCACACGGATCCAATGGGACCTGTTCCTCGAGGAGGACTTCCGCCTGCGCCTGTCGGGAATCGAGAAATGGCAGGGCGATGGCATCATCGCGGACTTCGACGACCCGGTTGTCGCCGCCGCGCTTGCCACGACCCGTTTGCCGCTCGTCGCGGTGGGCGGCTCGTACGAGGATCCGGCCGACTATCCGGCCTCGGTGCCCTATGTGGCAACCGACAACTTCAAGGTCGTCAAGCTGGCCTGTGAACACCTGATCGAGGCCGGGCTGCGCCATTTTGCGCTGTTCAGTCTCCCCGAGGCGCCGGAGAACCGCTGGGCGCAGGAGCGCGAAAAGGCGTTCGCGGCGCTGATGCGGCACGACCGGATCGAGCCGAAGATCTCTCGCGGCCAATGCACGCGCGCGTCGACCTGGGACCAGGCGGTCCGGGAGCAGATCGCCTGGCTGCACAGTTTGCCGAAGCCGGTTGGCATCATTGGCGTCACCGATGCCCGTGCCCGCCAGCTATTGCAGGCCTGTGCGCTTGCCGGCATCGCCGTGCCGGAACAGGTCGCCGTGGTCGGGATCGATAACGATCCGCTGGCCCGCGTGCTCACGCGCATACCCATGACTTCCGTGATCCAGGGGGCGCAGGAGATGGGACGCACGGCCGCGCATCTGCTTGGCCGGATGTTGCATGGCATGCGCCTGGGCGAGACCCGCATCCTGGTCCCGCCCGCGGGCATCAACGTACTGGCGTCGAGCATGCATGAACCGGCCAAGCATCCGCACGTGATGCGTGCCCGGCATTTCATCCGCCAGTATGCCTGCCAGGGCATCAAGACCGACCAGGTCGCCAACTACGTCGGCGTATCGCGGTCTTCGCTCGAGAGCTATTTCCGCCAGGAGCTCGGCTACAGCGTGCATGACGAGATCTTGCGCGCCAGGCTGAATGCCGCCACCACCATGCTGATGCAAGGCAACTGCAATCTGGCTGACGTCGCACTCAAGTGTGGCTTCACGTCGAGCCAATACATGCACCTGGTGTTCAAGCGCGAACTTGGCTGCTCGCCGCGCGGCTATCAACAGCGTGTGCGCAATACGCATGACGTCGCCAGCGTCGAACTGGGCAAGCCAGCACGAATGCCGGGGGCGCGCGATGCTTACGCACCGGTGCCCTTCGCGCCCGGCAGCTCGCTGGTCCCCGCAGCGTGACAACCCCGCGTCGAACCAGATTGTCCACTGAGGGCCGGCACCGGCCGACCATGGCGGATGTCGCGACCTTGGCGGGCGTGTCGGAAATGACGCCCTCACGTGTGGTGAACGGCATCGGCCAGGTGCGTGACATCACCAGGCGCAAGGTCGATGCGGCAATGGCGGCGTTGCGCTATGCGCCGCAGCGCGAAGCGCGCAGCCTGGCCGGCAGCAATCCGATTCGTATCGGGCTCTGCTACGGTCGTCCCTTCGCCGGGGACCTGGGGTAATTCCTGGTCGAACTGTTGAGCCAGTCGAGCCTGGACAATGTGCAGGTGCTGGTCGAAAGATGCCGCTCCATGGGGCGGGAAGCGCACGAGCTCCGGCACCTGATCGCCTCCGGCGTGGACGGCCTGATCCTGGCACCGCTGTCGGCCCTGGAAAGCGCGATCGCCGCGGCCGTCCGGACCGGCATTCCGGCCGTCACGCTCGACTTCGGCGCAGCGGACGGGCGCGTCGGCGCCGTCGGCATCGATCACTACGAGGCCGCGTACCGGATGACGCGTCACCTGGCCGCACTTGGTCACCGACGTATCGGTTTCATCTGCGGCTCCCCCGACGATGCCGTCGGCGCGCGGCGCCTGGCCGGCTACCTGGCTGCGGTGGAGGAGGGCGGGGCCAGCCGCGACCTCGATCCGCTCGTGCCGGGAAGATTTTTCCTACCGTTGTGGCCTCGACGCCGCCGGCCGCCTCCTTCCGAACGATTACATGTTGCGCCAGTTCATGCCGACCATGATGCGCCGGCCCGCATAGGCGTAGTCGAGCAGGTTCGGCGTGCCATCGGCGAACGGCGCGAACGATCCCTGGCTGTTCGACGTCGTTGCATTGCCCAGGTTGCGCCCTTCGACGAAGAACTCGATGTTCGGACGCCATTTATACGACACCTTGGCATCGATGAAGCGCGTGGAGTCCTTGAAGTTCGGCGAGCCCGGATTGTACGGGAACCTGACCATGCCACTGGTAACGCCGCTGGCCGGGTAGTCGTACTGGTCGGTCGAGCCGCAGCCCGCGATGCAATTGAAGTAGGAGGCCACCGCCTGCACCGCCACGCGTGCCGAGAAGCGGCCGTCGTCGTACCACAGGGCGAAGTTGTACGAATACTTCGATTCGCGTTCCGGCGGGAGCGGGGCGCCGGTCAGCAGGTCGACTTCGTTCTGGGACGAGGTGACGGAGCGCAGCTTGGTGTAGTTGGCGTCGAAGCCCGTGTAGCGCAGCAGCCACGGCAGGGAGGTGAACGCGGTCTTGGTGCCGAACTCCACGCCCTTGCGGGTCGTCGCCGCGCCGTTCAGCCACAGCGCATAGTTGAAATCGATGTCGGACAGCGCCAGGCCCGTCACCGGGTCGACCAGGCCGCCGCCGCCGGCGAGGGGAAGGTTGTTGACGCCGCGCGAGATGGCCGGCCCGATCTTGCCTTGCTGCTTGAAGCCGGCGATCGTGAACATCGTATCCTTGTTCGGATAGTATTCGAAGCTCAGGTTCTGGTTCACGTTGGTCTGCGCCTGCAATCCCGGGTTGCCAATCGTGCCGCTGCAGGTCTGCGCCGCGCTCGGATCCCGGTCCGCCAGGGTGGCGTCGTAGGTGCAGGTCCCGGCCGGCAACAGGTAGGTGACCGGCGGACGCGCCACGGTCTTGCCCCAGCTGTAGCGGGTCACGAGCGTGTCGGGAATCAGCCACATGGCCAGGTTGTAGCTTGGAAGGAAATCGTTCGTGGTCGAGTCGATGGCCACCGCTTGCGAGATCGAGTTGGTGCGCGTGCCGCCTGGCATGGTCGGCTTCAAGGGGTCGTAGATCCCGTCGATCGGCGTGATCGACGTGAGCGTCATCATGCCGGTGCCATGGACCTTGGTCCGGACATAGCGATAGCCCATGTTGCCTTCGATTTGCCAGCCAAACGGCAGGTCGCGATGGGTGAACGGGATCTCGTCGATCCTGAAGTCGCCCATCAGGTAGAGCGCCTCGGTGCGCTCCGTGAGATGCTGGTACGGCTGGGCATAGACATTGCCGTCGCTGGCCGCGCAGTGCTTCAGGCAATCGAGGTTCGTGTTCGGCGTGTTGACCAGGGCGAAGGCCTTGTCGACGTCGATCCCGGTCCAGTTGTTCAACAGGGCGGACGGTCGGCCGGACGCGCCCGAGAAGAACTGGGTCGGCGTCGCCTGGCCCTTCAGGGTCTGGGCGACCAGGTCGCGGAACTGCTGCGCCGTCATGGTCGTGTTGCCGTCGAGCGCGTGGCGCGGGTCGGCGCTCGGCAGGAAGCCGTATTGGCAGGCATGGCCGCCCGTCCCGAGCGAGCCCGGCGTGTCCTGGCAGCCGTTGAAGGTGCTCCTGATGATCGGTGTCGGCAGCACCACGGCGGGGACGTAGCCGGCCGTGCCGAAGGTGCCCAGCGCCGCCTTGACGGTGTAGCCGCCACTGTTGCCGCTGTTCGGATCCCAGCTGTCGTGGCGGTTGTCGCGCACATTGAAACCGGTCTTGAAGCGGGTGAAGAATGGAATCGACTGCGGCGTCGCGTACGTCAGGTCGAGTTTGGCCGTGCGCTCTTCGGTCTCCATCTGGCGCGGATTGTAGTAGGTGCTCGGCTGCTGCGTCAGCAGCGGCTGCTGGGCGGCCGTGTAGGCCGGGGCGGCGCGGGTGTTGGTCGCGCTGGTCTTGACCGCGCCGGTGGCCGCGCCGGGGTAGACGGTCGCGTATTGGGAGGGATTGGACTGGTCGAAGCTGCCGGTGGGGAAGGCGTAGCCCCACAGCCCGTTCGGCAGCACGGTCATCGTGGTCGGCCCGTAGTAGTTGGTGTAACTGAGCCGTTGTTGCACGCGCTCGAAAGTCGACCTGGCGTCGCCGGCGAAGAATTCCACATTCAGCGGCCCCTTTTTGTACGTGCCGCCCAGCTGCCCGTATTTCGCGCTCGTCTTCGCGTATTCATGCACCTGGTCGGTGACCGCCCCGCCGTCGGTGATGGTGTACTGGGTCAGGTGGTGGGTCGGGTCGACGACGATGGACCCGGGGACGATATCGGCCACCGAGCTTTGCAGGAGCGTGTTGGTCGCCTGGGTCGGGGTGTAATACGCGTAATATCCCGAGCCCGGGGCCGGGACCCGCGTCCCCGCCGCCAGGTTGTCGAGGTAGGCCGGGCCGGAATAGGCCGGGCTCAGCACGGCGTTCGCCCCGGACGGGTTGACCTTGACGTTGCCGACGGTGTAGGTCAGCTGGTGCATGTCGTCGTAGCGGCTGTTGTAGCTGCCCTTTGCGTACAAGGTCAGGGCACTGTTGACCTTGAAGTCGAAGCGCAGGTCCAGGTTCCGGCGCTTGTCGAACTCGCGCTTGACGAAGTTGCGGAGATTCGAAGGCGTATAGTCGTTCCACTGGTTCAGGCAGGTGATCAGCTCGTTGGCACGCTGGGACGCGGCCGCGCCGCGCGCGGTGGAAACGACCGCGCCGCTCTGGGCCGCGGTGAGCGCCGGGAACGCGGCGTAGCAGCCAGCCTTGGTGGTGGCGGCGGCCGACTTGGTCAATACCTCGAAGGGCGTCGCCGCATCGAAGGTGCCGCCCGCGCTCAGCGGCGAGCGCAGCATCGGCGTGGTCGTGTTCGAGTCGGCCGAGTTCATCGTGCCCGGCTGGAACGTGAACGTCTTCTCCGGCGAATTGTCGAAGTCGGTGAGCCGGTAGTAGCCGGCCCGGGCCGCGTTCGCCACCTGGATCGAATGCGACTCGTTGGCCAGCGTCGTGGAAGACGCATTGAGCAGCACGCCGAGCCGGCCGTCGAGGAACTTGTTGGCCACGATCACGTTCGCGTCCGGTTCCCACTTCTTGTTCAGCGAGCTTTGCGATTCGGCCACGCGGACCGAAACGAAGGGCTTCTTGAAATCCAGGCCCGTGCGCGTCTGGATCCGGATTCCCCCGCCGAGCGAGCCTTCGGTCATGTCGGCGGTCGATCCCTTGATCACGTCCACACTCTTGATCAGGTCGGCGGACAATTGACGGAATTCGGTGCCGCGGCCACTGCCGCCGCCGTACATGTCGGTGCCGCCGGCGGACTGCACCCCTTGACCGTCGAGCTCGACGCGGGTCAGGTCGGGACCGTTGCCGCGCACCGCGACGGTCACGCCTTCGCCGAAGTCGCCCCGGTCGAGGGAAATGCCGGCCATGCGCGAGATTGCCTCACCGACGTTCCGGTCAGGCAGCGAGCCGACGTCGTCCGCCACGATGGAATCGATCGCGGTTGCCGCGTTCTTCTTGCGGTCGATGCTCGACTGCTGCGATGCCCGCGTGGCGGTCACGGTCACCGTGTAGATCTTGGCGAGGGCCGCGGTGCCGTTCGCCTCGCCCTGGGCGTCCTGCCCCCCCGGCGCGTTGGCTGCCGGCACCCCGTTTGCCCGGGCCTGGGCGTCCTGGGCCAGGGCCGCATGACTCGCGATCAGCGAGGCCAGCGCAAGCGAAACCGCGCGCCGCATACGGTTCGGCCGAATGTGATAGATCCTTGAATTCATCATGTCTCTCCAATCCTGTGTTGTTGTTCTATTTGCGCTGACATGCGCTTATTTATTATTGACCCGGAATGCGGGATATTGATCGGCTTACGGATAATCGTATCGCGCTTTACGCCTTTTCATAATGCGTCAAGCCGATGTCCAGGAGGACCCCCGAGGTGCGGCCCAGGACTGGCCGCGAGATGATTGCGAAATTGATCAAGCGCGATTTCAATTCTCACCAAACCGGGCGATCGCCATCGATGCATGGACTGCCATCTGTTAGCATTTTTCGCCATCCCGCCAACGGGAACTCAAGCCGTTCAATGAGCGGCCTGAAAACAATCAACAGGAGCGGGCAAGGCTGCCCGACGAGGAGAAAACATGAGCATTCGCTTATTGGTGGCGCTGTCGATCCTGGCCTTGCCCGCCGTGCCCGGCGCCGCTTTCGCGGCCAGGACGTGTGAAGTGAAACGTTATGGCGCGCGTGGGGACGGCGTGAGCAAGGACACTGCCGCGATCCAGAAGGCGATCGACGATTGCGCCGTGGCGGGCGGCGGCAAGGTGGTCCTTGCCGGCGCGGCGATGTATGTCAGCGGCCCGCTGGTTTTGAAAAGCCACGTCACGCTGTCGATCGCCGCCGGGACGGCCCTGGCCGGCAGCGAGGACCATGAGGACTATCCCACGGTCCAGCAATTGCGCGAAACCAGCCGCATGGCGCTGCTCTCGTCGGACGATGCGAGCGACATCACCATCAGCGGCGGCGGCACCATCGACGGCCGCGGCCAGTCCTGGTGGCCCGACCGCTCGCCCGCCAGCCGGCGCCCGCGCCTCATCGTGTTCCGCCATTCCAGGCACATCCTGATGGAAAACATCACCGTCCGGAATTCGCCCAGCTGGACCATCGTGCCGTATTACAGCGATGACCTGACCTTCCGGAACATGAGCATTGATGCGCCCGACCGGATCTCGCACAACACCGACGGCATCGATCCCTTCTCGTCCAGCCACGTGTTGATCGATCACGTTACGATCGATACCGGCGACGACAATGTCGCCATCAAGAGCGGCCAGCCGAATTCGCCGGGTGGCGACGCGCCGAGCCACGACATCACGATCCGCGACAGCACCTTCCTGCACGGCCATGGCCTGTCGATCGGCAGCGAAGTGGCCGGAGGGGTGTATAACGTCCTGGTCGAGCGCGTCCATTTCAAGGGCACGGGCACTGGCGTGCGCATCAAATCGAACCGCGACCGCGGCAACGTCCTGAAGAACCTGGTCTATCGCGACCTGACCATGGAGGATGTGGCCACGCCGATCCTGATCAGCGAGTTCTATCCCACAATTCCCGATGTCATTGAAGCCCAGGCAGTCGGGCGGCTGACGCCACACTTCTCCGACATTACGATCGCGAACCTGACGGCCACCGGCGCCAGGCAAGCGGCGGTCATTGTCGGCTTGCCGGAGTCGCCCGTCACGGCACTCACGCTCAACCACGTTCACATCGAGGCCGATAAAGGTGCGCTCATCAAGTACGCACACATGACGACCCGCGATTTCTCGGTCACCGCGGCGCACGGCGCTGCCTACCTGGCCGGCGCCGATGTGGAAGGCCTGAACACGCCGGGTGGCCAATGAGCGTCCGGTTTTCGTTTCTCGCGACAATCCTGGCCGGCATGGGACTGAGCCAGGCCGGTGCTGCCCGCGCGCAGGATGTGCACGTCGACGTCGGCCACGATCTCGGTACCGACGGCGTGACCCGCTTCGTGCATATCCAGAATGCGCTCGACCATGCTCCGGAACCGGGGCCGGACGGGCGCCTGTTCATCCATGTCCGGCCGGGGACCTACGACGAGCGGGTGTTTGTCTCCCGATCGCGGCGGCGCACGACGCTGCTTGGCGAGGGCAAAACGCCGGCCGATGTCGTCATCACCGGCAACAAGAACGCCGCGACGACAGGAAGTACCTTCTTTTCCGAAACGGCAGAGATCCTGGCCGACGACTTCCAGGCCGCCAACCTGAGCTTCGAGAACACCGCCGGCAGGACCGGGCAGGCACTGGCCATTTCCGTGACCGCCGACCGCGCCATCTTCAAGCATTGCCGTTTCCTCGGCTACCAGGAAACCGTGTTTGCCAATGACGGCCGCCAGTACTATGTGGACAGCTATATCAGCGGCGCGGTCGACTTCATCTTCGGCAATGCCGCGGCCGTGTTCGACCACAGCGAAATCCATGTCACCGCCGCCGGCTACGTGACGGCGCAGTCGCGCACCTCGGACACACAAAAGACCGGGTTCGTCATCCTCCGCTCCAGGGTCACCGAAGGCGATCTTGGCGGTAAAAAGTTCGCCCTTGGCCGGCCATGGCGCGACCATGCCCGTGTGGTCTTCATCGGCACCGAATTGTCCGCGTCGGTCGTGCCGGGCGGCTGGAATGACTGGGGCAAGGACCCGGTCCATGTCGATTTCGCGGAAGCCGGCAATACCGGCCCCGGTGCGAATCCGAGCGCGCGCGTGCCATGGTCGCATCAGCTCGGGGCCGGGGCCGCAAGCCGGTACCTGCCCGCCGCTTTCCTTTCCGGCGACGACCGCTGGAATCCCGAAGCCGATGCGGCAAAGCTGCCCTGACGCCACTCCCTTCCTCCCACACTAAAAATCAACTTACGATGTCAATCTCAATGAACCGCCGCGGCATGTTGGGCCTTTCGGCAGCCCTTGGCCTGGTCGGCAGCGTCAAGGCATTCGGCCTGGATCATCCCGCGAACGCGAACGCGAACGCCGAAGCGACAATGGCCGGACGGATCGCCATCCCCGACGAAGGCTGGACCATCTGGCTCGACCGCGCCGCCCAGTGGCAGCAGGACCCCATTTACCTGCCCGAGAACGTGCCGCCCATGTCAGCCCTGCCGGTCAATGCGCCGACCGGCGGCTGGGATGCGCTTTACCACGGCCAGGGCCGCGTGGTGACCTTGCCGGCGACAGTCGAGGAGCACTTCTGGGGCCAGTTCGGCGAGCGGCCCTATACGGCCGACGAATACCGCTATGCCGAAGACGATCCGGTGCCGCAGAATGGCGCCGTGACCGGCGTATCCTGGTGGTACAAGCCGATCGATATCCCGGCGTCGGCCAGCGGACAGCAAGCCTGGCTGCACATCCGCGGCGCCCGCATGCGCGCGGAAGTGTTCCTCAATGAAGTGCTGGTCGGCTATTCGATCATGTCGGAACTGCCGATCGACTGCGACCTGACGGGCGCCATGCGGCCGGGCCAGCCGAACCGCCTTGCGATCCGCATCACCAATCCCGGCGGGCGCTATGACTGGAAGGACTCCAACAACACGGCCTGGGGCAAGGTGCGGCTGTACCAATCGCACGGGTTCGGCGGCATCGACCGCGACATGCACCTGAGCCTGCACCCGGCGGAAGGACGGATCCGCGATGCCTGGGTGCTCAACACGCAGGATGCGCGCGTGATCACTGTCCATGCCGAGATCGCGAGCACGCTCGCGCTCACGACGTCCGACCTGAGCGCCACGGTGCTCGACCGGACCGGCGCGGCGGTGCCGGCGCAGGTCAAGGTCGAACAGCTTGCCAGCCATGACGGCGTCACCACGGCGCGCCTGCGCGTGCACGTCGCATCGGCAAGGCTGTGGGATCTCGACACCCCGCACCTGTATCATCTGCGCCTGCAATGGAAGGCTGGCAAGGCGCTTGACACGCGTGTCGTGCGCTTCGGCTTTCGCTGGTTCGCCGCCGAGGGTATCGGCAAGAATGCGCTGTTCCGACTCAACGGCCGCCGCATCAAGCTGTACACGGCGATCTCGTGGGGATACTGGGGTTACAACGGCCTGTTTCCGACGCCGGAACTGGCGCGCCGCGAAGTCATGGCGGCCAAGGCGCTGGGACTCAATTCGCTCAGTTTCCACCGCAACGTGGGCAAGCCGGAGGTGCTCGATATCCAGGACGAGATGGGCCTGACCCGCACGATGGAACCGGGGGCGGGGCGCCTGGCGATCGGCAAAGCGCTCAAGCCCGGCGAGCGCCTGGCGCCGGCCGATGCGTTCAGCAGGGACTTCATGGTGTCGAAGTGCAAGGCCATGGTGCGCGCGCTGCGTTCGCATCCCTCGCTGGTCCACTACACGCTGCAGAACGAGGTGTCGGCCGACCTGGCCAATCCGGATGTCGAAGCGGTGCTACGCGCCATGCACGAACTCGACCCCAGCCGCGGCGTGATCCTCAACGACGGCTTCGTCGGGCGCGGCGCGGCCCAGGCCATGTTCCTTCCCTACGATGGTCATTACTACCGTTCGGACGTCGAAAAAGCGGGCGGCTGGTGGGTCAATCACCAGGGCGCCGGCGACCAGTGGTACGACAAATTCTATGTCGACAAGGAGCACTACATCCACCGCGAGACCATGCGCGAGGCGATCGTCGAATTCGGCGAGATGGAAGGTTGCGCCGTCGGTGACAACCACGTGAGGATGATCGCCGACATCGAGCGCCATGGCGGCAAGAGCTACGATCTGGCCGACCACGTGGCGATCGTGCAGGGCGCCGCCGCGTTCCTCGACAAATGGGGCTTCCGCAAGGCGTTCCCGAGCACCGAGAGCTACTTCCTCGCGGTTGGCACGAAGCAGTACGACGCCTGGCAGAATTACCTGGAGAATATCCGGATCTGCGACCAAGTCGACATGGCCGCGATCAGCGGCTGGGAATCGACGGCGATCGAGAACCACTCGGGCATTGTCGACAACCTGCGCTTCTTCCACGCCGATCCCGACCTCATCCGCGTCAGCCTGCTGCCGGTGCGTCCGGTCGCCAAGCAGCGCCGCTACACCTATGCGACCGGGGAGGCGGCGGAACTGGACCTGTGGCTGCTCAACGATACTGGCAAGCCGCTGTCCGGCACCTTGACGCTGAGCGTGACCGATCCGGACGGGCAGCCGGCCAGGGTCGGTACGTATGCGGTGCCGGCCAGCGTGGCCGACCAGTTCAGCTACCTGGTGGCCGAGAACGTGAAGGCGCCGGTGTTCGTGAAACCGGGCAAGCATACCGTGCGCCTTGAATTGTCCGGGCGGCCGGACGTGACGTTCGCGCGCGCCCTGTGGGTCACGCGGACCGATATCGCGCCGGCCGCGAAGGTCTTGCGCATCGCCGTTGCGGGGATTTCCAGGTCCCTGCGCGAGCGCCTGGCCGCCTTGCCGGGCGTGGAGATCGACGACTTCCAGCCGGGCCGGACCTATGACGCACTGGTGGCCTCGGGCCTGAAGGCGGACGACATCGTCCACCGCCAGGTCGGTGACCAGACCGGCCTGGAGGCCGCCCCGAAGAAGGGCGAGAAGCGCAAGCTGGTCTTGGGCGAACTGCCGCCCGGGGTGCTGGCAGCTGTCCAGCGCGGGCTGCCGCTGCTGGCCATGGTGCCTGAAGACGGCCTCGCCGATGGCGTCGCCAGGCAGCTATCGGCCCTGCACCTGTTCGACTACGCTGGCCAGGTCGGCGACCTGCGTGCCCCGTGGATGGGCAACTGGAATGTCTTGCGCGCCCATCCCCTGTTCGAGGGCATTCCCGCCGACATGGCGGCCGGGGTCTGGCACCAGATCCAGGGACAGCCGTCCAATGGCCTGCTCATCGACGGCGGCGGCATCGATGTCATCGCGGCGTACAGCCGCGATCACGACCGCCGCCTGGGCGCCGCGAGCTTCACGGTGCAAAAAGCCGGCATGAAGCTGGTGTTTCACCGCTTGCCGGACATGGTGGCGCCATTGCAGGCGCGCTTCCTGCTGAACGCAATGCGCTGGCTGGCGGCATGATCGTACATGCCGTAGGGACATGGGGAGTGTCGTTCATTTGTCGTGGCATCGTCCATGGCATGGCTCAGCATCGGCGAGAGAAGCGCAAATGAAATCAATCGTGACTGACGCCGCTATTTACCATCATGGGAGTCATGCCGGTTCGAACGGCGTCCAGCTCTAAAGAGGCAGGGCGCGAGAGGACGGTCCGCTATTAACCACTCTGCCTTAACCAGATTTTCGACCGGTGAATTCGAGCGTTAGCGTTGCCTGTTCGGCATGCAGACAGCAGTGCGTGTAGCCGAACAAGGCATTGCTTTTCGCAAGATCGCAGAGGCCATTGGCGCACAAATGGGTGTTCCTACTCAGTCTATCGGCATTGCTGAGGCCAGAGCGCACTTTGGACCCATGGCGATGTTCGTCGCAGGTAACGGCCCCGCGTCAAATGGCTCCGAAATTTGAAGCGCGTTTTTAGAAATTGGTATATGATGATCATCATG
>DIZW01000053.1 GCA_002428015.1 Oxalobacteraceae bacterium UBA6018
TACCTGGCCAAGCTGGTCAAGCTGGGCGAGTCGTGCGCGATCTGCGAGCAGATCGGCGACCCGGCCACGAGCAAGGGGCCGGTCGAGCGCAAGGTGGTGCGGGTGGTCACGCCCGGTACCCTGACCGACGCCGACCTGCTGCCCGAAAAAGCCGAGCGCCCGCTGCTGGCGCTGTGCACGATCAGCCAGCGCAAGGTCGTCACCACTGGCCTGGCATGGCTGTCGCTGGCCTCGGGCGCGCTCAAGCTGATGGAGTTTTCCGGTTCGTCGGCCACCATCGGCGCGCGCGTGCGCCAGGAACTCGAGCGCATCTGCCCGGCCGAGATCCTGCGCGCCGACGGCGCCGACCTGTTCGAGGAACACGACACCGGCGCCCACCTGCAGCGCGTGCCGGAATGGCATTTCGACGTCGTCAGCGGCCACAGGGCGCTGCTCGACCAGCTCGGCGTAGCCACCCTCACCGGCTTCGGCGCCGACGGCCTGGGAGCGGCCTTCGGCGCGGCCGGCGCGCTGCTGCGCTACGCCCAGTCGACCCAGGGGCGCGGCCTGCAGCACGTGCGCGCCCTGTCCACCGAGACCGAGAGCGAATTCATCGGCCTGGACGCGGCCACCCGGCGCAACCTGGAGTTGACCGAGACCATCCGCGGACAGGAGTCGCCCACGCTGTTCTCGCTGCTCGACCACTGCCGCACGGCGATGGGCTCGCGCCTGCTGCGCCACTGGCTGCACCACGCGCGCCGCGACCAGCAGGTGGCGCGCCAGCGCCATGCCGCCATCGCTGCGTTGGCCCACAGCGACACCTGCGGCGCGCTGGCCGCGACCCTGGCGGACGTGCCCGACATCGAACGCATCACCACCCGCATCGCGCTGCTGTCGGCGCGTCCGCGCGACCTGGCCAGCCTGCGCGACGGCCTGCGCCAGCTGCCGGCCTTGCGCGCCAGCGTGCAGCGCGCTTTCGCGCCCGGCGAGGCGAGCCTGCTGGCGGCGATCCACGAAGCGCTGGCCACGCCGGCGATCTGCCTGGATCTGCTCGAGCGCGCGGTGGCCGAGGAACCGGCAGCGATGGTGCGCGACGGCGGCGTGTTCGCGCGCGGCTTCGACGCGGAGCTGGACGAACTGCGCGGCCTGTCGGAGAACGCCGGCCAGTTCCTGGTCGAACTCGAAACGCGCGAGCGCGCCCGCACCGGCATCGCCAACCTGCGCGTCGAGTACAACAAGGTGCACGGTTTCTACATCGAGGTCACCCACGGCCAGACCGACAAGGTGCCGGACGACTACCGGCGCCGCCAGACGCTGAAGAACGCCGAGCGCTACATCACGCCGGAACTGAAGGTGTTCGAGGACAAGGCGCTGTCGGCCCAGGACAAGGCGCTGGTGCGCGAGAAGCTGCTGTACGAGCAGCTGCTGGCCGACCTGGCCCCGCACATCGCCCAGCTGCAGAGCATCGCCCAGGGCCTGGCGCAGCTCGACACGCTCACCGCCCTGGCCACCCACGCGCTGCGCCACAACTGGAGCGCGCCGCAGCTGGTGGGCGAGCCTTGCCTGGTCATCAGCAAGGGCCGCCATCCCGTGGTCGAGAACCAGATCGAGCGCTTCATCGCCAACGACTGCGCCTTCAACGACGAGCGCCGCCTGCTGCTCATCACGGGCCCGAACATGGGCGGTAAATCGACCTTCATGCGCCAGGTCGCGCTGATCACCCTGCTGGCCTACATGGGCAGCTACGTGCCGGCCGCCAGCGCGACGATCGGGCCGATCGACCGCATCTTCACCCGCATCGGCGCCACCGACGACCTGGCCGGCGGACGTTCCACGTTCATGGTGGAGATGACGGAATCGGCGGCGATCCTGAACGGCGCGAGCGCGCAGTCGCTGGTGCTGATGGACGAAGTCGGGCGCGGCACCTCGACCTTCGACGGCCTGGCGCTGGCGTGGGCGATCGCGCGCCACCTGATCGACGTGAGCCAGAGCTTCACCCTGTTCGCGACCCATTATTTCGAACTGACCCAGCTGCCCGAGAGCCACCCGAGCGCGGCCAACGTGCACCTGTCGGCGGTCGAGCACAAGGACAGCATCGTGTTCCTGCACGCGGTGCAGCCGGGGCCGGCCTCGCAAAGCTACGGCCTGCAGGTGGCCCAGCTGGCCGGCGTGCCCCAGCCGGTGATCAAGGCCGCGCGCAAGCATCTGGCGCGGCTCGAGTCGCAGGCGCTCGACACCACGCCGCAACTGGACCTGTTCACCCTGCCGTGCGTGGAGCCGGACGACGCGCCGGCGGCGCTTGAGACGCCATCGGGCGAACTGCTCGAGGCGCTGGCCGCGCTCGACCCGGATGCGCTGACGCCGCGCGAAGCGCTCGACCAGTTGTATCGCCTCAAGCGGTTGTCGGAGCGATGAAGCGGCGCGCCTGCCTGGCCTTGCTGCTGTGCTGCGCCGCCCTCGCCGCGCGCGGCGCGCCGTCCGCCAGCCAACGCTTCGCGGTGATCGGCCATGGCTTCACCCATGGTGGGACCGAGGCGCGGCTCGAGCGCGCGCTGGCGGACGTGCGCGAGCCCGACCTGGCCTTCGTCGTCGCCACCGGCATCAAGGGCGAGGCCGAGCCGTGCAGCGACACGTTATACACGCGCCGCCGCGAGATGTTCAACGACGCACTGCGCCCTTTGATCGTGGCGCCCGCCGCCAGCGACTGGAGCGGCTGCCGCAATTCGGCCGGCCGCAGCGCGGCCATCGAGCGCCTGAACCGGCTGCGCGAACTGTTTTATCCCGAACCGTATTCGCTGGGCGCGCGCCGCATCCCGCTCACGCGCCTGTCGAGCAGTCCGCGCTTTCGCAGCTATCCCGAGAACGCGCACTGGGTGATCGGCCGGGTGCTGTACGCGACCGTCAATCTGCCGGCCAATAACAACCACTATCTGGCCGAGGCTGGCCGCAACAGCGAGTTCGAGGACCGGCTGGTGGCCAACCGCTTCTGGCTGATCCGCCTGTTCACGCTGGCGCGCCGCACCCGGCTCGACGCGGTGGTGCTGTTTTCGGAAGGCGACGTGAAGATCCTGTCGGAGAAACCGGGCTTGCTGTCACTGTGGCGACGTCCAAGCGGCGGCGGCCAGGACGGCTTCGCCGAGCCGCGCCGGCTGATCGGCTCTCTTGCACAGAAGTTCGGTGGGAAGGTGCTTCTGATCGATACCGCGCCGCTGGCCGCGGGAGCGCAACCGGCGATCGCCTGGCGCGGCAACCTGGGGCATCTGTCGGTGGGGTCCGAGGTGGTCAAGCTGACGGTCGAACCGGGCGCTGCGCCGATGTTCGCGCTCGATCCGGTCGAGAACAGCGCCCGCGGCGAGCGCGCCGACAAGGCCGACCGCTAACGCGCAGCGCTGTTTCGCCGCCCTGCGAAACGCGTAAAGCGACCGCAAGGCCTTACGGCGCGTACGCCGACGCGCGGCCCGCTGGCGGGCCGCGCGCTTAAATATCAATGCACCGGGTGGCTGCGGAAGTGGTCGCCCTCGTCGCCCTCGTCCTCGTCGTCGCCGTGGTGATGGCCGTGGGCGCCGTGCACGTGCTGGTGCGCGATCTCCTCGTCGGTGGCCGCGCGCACGTCGATCACGTTCAGTTCAAAGCGCAGCGCCATGCCGGCCAGCGGGTGGTTACCGTCAAGGACCACCTTGTCGTCGGCGATGTCGGTCACGGTGAAGATCATCGCTTCCTCGTCGTCCTCACCGCCGCCGTCAGGCATGCCTTCGAACTGCATGCCCACTTCGAGCGGCTCGGGCAGGCGGTTGCGCGGCTCGACCTTGACCAGCGCCGGGTCGTAGTCGCCGAACGCGTCGTCCGGCTCGATCTGCAGGACCGACGCGTAGCCGGCCTCTTTGCCGTCGAGTTCTTCTTCGATCTTCGGCAGCGTGTTCTCGTAACCGCCGTGAAGGTAGACCATGGGCTCCTTGCCGTCTTCGATCAGATTGTTCTGCGCGTCGGACAGTTTGTACTTGACCGTTACGACCGTGTTCTTGGCTATCTTCATGGTGATTCCTTTCAGTGTAGTGTCGCGAATTATACCTCCCCGCCGCCCAGCGCCGTTTCGTGAATGGTTATAATGGCGCATGAAAAAACTACCCCTGTTGGGCGACCTGACGCCCGCCCAGTTCCTGCGCGATTACTGGCATAAGAAGCCCCTGCTCATCCGCCAGGCGATCCCCGGTTTCAAGCCGCTCATCAAGTTCGACAAGCTGGCCGAGATGGCGGCGCTGAACCACGTCGAATCGCGCCTGATCACCCAGACCGACGGCCACTGGCAGATGCAGCATGGCCCGCTCAGCGCGCTGCCGCCACGCTCCCAGCCTGGATGGACCATGCTGGTACAGGGCGCCAACCTGTTCGACCAGGGCGCCGACGCGCTGCTGCGCCAGTTCCGCTTCGTGCCGGACGTGCGCCTGGACGACCTGATGATCAGCTTCGCCACCGATGGCGGCGGGGTCGGCCCGCATTTCGACTCCTACGACGTGTTCCTGCTGCAGGCGCATGGCCGGCGCCGCTGGCGCATCGGCGCGCAGAAGGACCTGTCGCTGGTGGAGGACATGCCGCTCAAGATCCTGCGCAATTTCCACCCGAGCGAGGAGTTCGTGCTCGAACCGGGCGACATGCTCTACCTGCCGCCGCACTACGCGCACGACGGCGTGGCCGAAGGCGACTGCATGACCTACTCGATCGGTTTTCGCTCGCCTTCGTTCCAGGAGTTGGGCGAGGCCTTCCTGCAGTTCATGGCCGACGCCATCGAGCTGCCCGGGCGCTACGCCGACCCGGACCTGGAAGTGGCCAAGCATCCGGCCGAGATCCCGCGCCGCCTGCTCGACACCGTCGCCGAGGAATTGAACAAGGTGCGCTGGGACGCGGAGGACGTGACGATCTTCCTGGGCGAGCATCTGTCGGAACCGAAGCACAATGTGTTCTTCACCGGCCCGGCCAAGCCGCTGACGATGGGGCGCTTCACGGACAGCGCGGCCAAGCGCGGCCTGGTCCTGTCGCTCAAGACCCAGATGCTTTACCGCGGCAAGCACGTGTTCATCAACGGCGAGTCGTTCGCCGTGGGCCGCGCCGACAAGGTGGTGCTGGACGTGCTGGCCAACGAGCGCCGGCTGGACGGCGCGGCCATGGCGCAGGCGTCCCAGGACGTGCTCGAGGCGCTGTACACGTGGTACCAGGACGGCTGGATCGAACTGGCCTGAGAGGCTGAGACGCCCACCCCGACCAAACCCGGCAAGGAGACTGCAATGAGTGAGACGAACGGCATCGGCTTTTCCTCGCGCGCCCAGTTCGAGGCGCACTGGCTGGACTGCGTGGCGCGCTCGCGCGGCCTGCTGCAGATGTTCGATCCTGACTTCGCGGTGGTACCGCTGGGAGGCGCCGAAGCCGACGCGGCCCTGCGCCTGTTCCTTTCCCGCGGCGGGGTGATCGAGCTGGCCGCCCACCGCGGCGGGCACATCGAGCGCAACTACCCGCGTTTTCTGCGCCTGCTCAAGGATTACAGCCACCGCATCAGTTGCCGGGTCACTCCGCGCGGCCTGCATCAGCTCACCGATTCGTTCTGCATCGGCGACGGGGTGCACATCGTGCGGCGTTTCCATTGCGACCACATGCGCGGAGAGGCGGCCTTCGACGCGCCCGCGCTGACGGAAATCAGCCGGGAACGCTTTGCTAGCATCTGGCAAGAATCCCTTCCAGGCATTCACCCGACCATTACTGGCCTCTAGCAATCACTTCTTCCAGGAATGATTAGCGCCGGGTAAGTGCCCTCGCAACGCCCCCTGGGGGCCAGGCAGGTGGCTTTGTCACAAACCGTAACATCTCAGCCGTGAGAAACCTGCCAAAAAGGCGCGCGCTTCTATTGCGGAGTAGTAAATTTCGCTATAATATCGGGTCAGGAAGTTTCCGTTGACTGTCATTCGTTATTGCGCGATGAAAGCCTACGACAATTCCCTACTCGAGCGATAATTACCGGTAATTATTCATCGCAACAACGTACTACAACCGATTTAAGGAAAACCCATGAAAAAATCTTTGCTGATCGTCTCCCTGCTGGCCGTTGCTCTGGCTGCTTGCTCCAAGAAAGAAGAAGCTCCAGTTGTTGCTCCAGCACCAGCTGTAGAAGCTCCAGCTCCTGCTGCTCCAGCCGCTGACACCGCTGCTCCAACCCCAGCTGCCACCGACGCTGCCGCTGCTGCCGCTACCGCCGCTTCGGCTGCTTCGACCGCCGCTGACGCTGCTGCTGCCGCTTCGGCTGCTGCTTCGACCGCCGCTTCGGCTGCATCGGCTGCTGCTAAGTAATTTAGCGCCCGCTGAAAGAACCGGCCTCGCGAGGCCGGTTTTTTTACGTCCGCGTTTTCGTGGGCGGCGCTCCGCGCGACGCATGGCGCCGCCCTCCCGACGAAAAAAAACCGGCCACCCAGGACCGGTTTTTTTCGCGCGGCGCCAGCGCCGCGGTCCACTGTTACTTGAGCTCTTCGTTGAGCAGCTTGAGGATCTTGGCGCCGGTCGGCGAGCTCTCTGGCTTGCCGTCGTGGTCCTGCACGGTCACCTTGCTCACCGTCGCGCCGCTCTCGGCCTTCACCAGCACGCGGTAGCGCTGCGCTTCCTTGGCCTTGTCGGACGCGTCGCCGAAGGTGAACAGGCGCTTGAGGAAGCCCTGCTTGGCCACCACGTCCGGGTCCACGTAGCGCACGAAGTACACGCCCTGCACGCGGTCGCGGTCTTCGACGGTGAAGCCGACCCGGTCCAGCGCCAGGCCGACCCGGCGCCAGGCGCGGTCGAAGCCTTCGTCCACTTCCACGGCGTCGCCCACCAGCTTGGCGTGCTGGGCCGTCACGACCGGGTTCTCGACCGCGTTCTGGACCTCGGCGCGGGCTTTCTTGTCGTCGTCCGGCACGCCTTGCAGGCGGGCCATCAGGCGGGTCAGGAATTGCGCTTCCAGGCCAGGGTCGTTGGGACGCCCGGTCCAGGTGGTGCTTTCCTTCTGCGGGCCGACCAGCACTTCCTGGGCGCCGCGGTGGCTGATGTAGATCTCGGTGCCGCCGTTGGCGGTGCGCTCGAGGCGGGTGCGGAACTTGTCGCGCTCACCGGTCGAGTAGGCCGAGTCGAACACCTTGCCGATCGAGCGGCGGATGAAATCCTGGGGGATCTTGGAACGGTTCTCGACCCAGTCGGTCTCCATGGTGCCGGTGGCGGGCGCCTCGCTGACGATGGTGAAGCCGGAGTCGGCCCAGAACTGCTTCAGTTGCGGCCACAGCTGCTCGGGGGTCTGGTTGACCACCAGCCAGCGCTGGGTGCCGGCGCGCTCGACGTGGATGGTGTCGCTGTTGACGGGGCCGATGGCGGCGCCCGGCGTCGGGGCCGGCGCGGCCAGGGTGCCCTTGCCCTTGAACGAGGAGGCGGTCGCGATGCCGCGCCCGTCCGGCACGCTGTAGCGGTTATCCTTTTGCAGCTGGGTCAGGTCGGGCGGGACGTCCAGGTTGGACGCCTTCTTGGCGCCGTGGTAGTCCAGCTTGTCCTGCTCGACGACCGAACCGAGCATGCCGCAGCCGGTCAGGCTGATCATCAGGGCCGTCAGCGCGAGGCCACGGGTGGCGGCAGGGGAAATTGCCGAGGTCAAGGCCGGGGTAGTTGTCTTGCGAATAGTCATGTCGTAACGGATGAGAGCCTAAAAGCTGCTGGTGTCGGGAAATCCTGGGTGCTGCCGGTTCAGGATTGGGGAACGACGCCCGCGTCGCGCAGGGCGGCGCGGACGGTGTCGTGAAATTCGCTGGCAAGCGGCGCCAGTGGCAGGCGGATGCCGTCGGCCATCAAGCCCATCTCGGCCATGGCCCACTTGACGGGGACCGGGTTCGGCTCGACGAACAGCTTGGTGTGCAGCGGCAGCACCCGGTTGTTGATCTCGATGGCCTTGGCGGTGTCGCCGTTCATGGCGGCCACGCACAGCTCGTGCATGGCGCGCGGGGCCACGTTGGCGGTCACGGAAATATTGCCGGCGCCGCCGCAGAACATCAGCGCCATCGCGGTCGGATCGTCGCCCGAGTACACGGCGAAGCTGGACGGCACGGCGCGCAGCAGCTCGGTGCCGCGGCCCAGGTTGCCGGTGGCGTCCTTGATGCCGACGATGTTGGGGATGGCGGCCAGGCGCACGACGGTGTCGTTGGACATGTCGGCCACGGTACGGCCCGGCACGTTGTACAGGATGATGGGCAGGTCGACCGCCTCGGCGATGGCCTTGAAATGGCGGTACATGCCTTCCTGGCTGGGACGGTTGTAGTAAGGCACCACCAGCAGGGCGGCGTCGGCGCCGACTTGCTTGGCGTAGGCGGTCAGCTTGATCGCTTCCGCGGTCGAGTTGCCACCGGTGCCGGCGATGATAGGAATGCGGCCCTTGGTGTGCTCCACGGCCACACGGATCAGCTCGCAGTGTTCCTCGACGCTGACGGTGGCCGATTCCCCCGTGGTGCCCACGATGACGATGCCGTCGGTGCCTTCGGCGATGTGCCAGTCGATCAGCTTGCGCAAGCCTGGAATGTCCAGGCTGCCATCTGCGTTCATCGGCGTGACGATTGCTACTATGCTGCCCTTGATCATATATCGGTAATTATGCGGATAAATAAAGCCTGATTGTAGCGGATCGTCCGCCGGAATGGTTCATTCTTGTCCAGTTTCGCGCCGTTCGCCCTGGTCCAGGCGTGCCGCGGCGCGCGGAAACGCGCCGCCGCAGGCGCACAGGCGCTGCACCATGGCCGGCCTGGGGTCCTCGACGACGCCGTCCTCGTAGGCCAGCACGCGCAGGCCGGCCTGGGCGGCCACGGCCAGCAATTCGCCCGGTTCCAGCAGGAAGGCCGGGTTGGACGGCTTGCCGAAGGCCTCGTTGCCGCGCGCGAAGGTCTCGTAGATCAGCACGCCGTCGGGCGCCAGGCTGGCCAAGAGCGCCGGCAGCAGGGGCCGGTGCAGATAATTGGTCACCACGATGGCGGCGAAGCGCCCGGGCGCGAACGGCCACGCCAGGGCCGGGTCTTCCAGGTCGAGCTGGCGCGTGCCGATGCCGGACCCGGCCGCCGCGTTGAGGGCGTCCGGGTCGCGGTCCAGCGCCAGCACCTCGTACCCCAGCGCGGCGAAGTGGCGCGCGTGGCGTCCGCCGCCGCAGGCCAGGTCCAGCACCTCGCCGGCCGGCGCCAAGGGCGCGAAGCGCCTCACCCAGGTCGAGACGGCGTCCATCAGCTGTACGACAAGCCCATGGCTTCGCGCACGTCGCGCATGGTCTCCTGGGCCAGCTTGCGGGCCGTGTCGCAGCCGTCGGCGACGATGGCGCGCACCAGCGACGGGTCGTCCAGGTACTGCTGGGCGCGCTCGCGCATCGGTTCCTGCTCGGCCAGGATGGCGTCGATCACCGGCTGCTTGCATTCGATGCAGCCGATGCCGGCGCTGGTGCAGCCCTTGACCACCCAGTCCTTGGTGGCCTCGTCCGAGTACACCGTGTGCAGCTGCCACACCGGGCACTTGCGCGGGTCGCCCGGATCGGTGCGGCGCACGCGCGCCGGATCGGTGGGCATGGTGCGCACTTTCTTGGTCACCGAGTCGCGGTCCTCGCGCAGGCTGATGGCGTTGCCGTAGCTCTTGGACATCTTGCGTCCATCCAGGCCGGGCAGGCGCGAGTCCTCGGTCAGCTTGGCGTGCGGCTCGACCAGGATCAGCTTGCGGCTGCCTTCGAGGTAGCCGAACAGGCGCTCGCGGTCGCCCATCGACAGGCTCTGGGCGTCGTTGAGCATGGCCTTGCCCTGCAGCAGGGCGTCCTCCTTGCCCTCCTGCTGGTACTGGGTGCGCAATTCCATGTACAGCTTGGCGCGCTTGCTGCCGAGCTTCTTGACCGCCTCCATGGCCTTTTCCTCGAAGCCGGGCTCCTTGCCGTACATGTGGTTGAAGCGCCGCGCGATCTCGCGCATCATTTCAATGTGCGGCACCTGGTCCTCGCCCACCGGCACCTCGCTGGCGCGGTAGATCAGCACGTCGGCCGCCTGCAGCAGCGGGTAGCCCAGGAAGCCGTAGGTGGCCAGGTCCTTGTTGGTGATGTTCTCGATCTGGTCCTTGTAGGTCGGCACGCGCTCGAGCCAGCCCAGCGGCGTGCACATCGACAGCAGCAGGTGCAGTTCGGCATGCTCGGGCACGCGCGACTGGATGAAGATGGTCGCCTGCGACGGGTCGACGCCGGCGGCCAGCCAGTCGATCACCATGTCCCAGGTGCTGCGCTCGATAATGGTCGGATCGTCGTAGTGCGTGGTCAAGGCATGCCAGTCGGCCACGAAGAACAGGCAGGGCCGCTCGGTCTGCATCTTGATCCAGTTTTTCAGCGCGCCGTGGTAGTGGCCAAGGTGCATGGTGCCCGTGGGGCGCATACCGGAAACAACACGATCAGGGTACATGGTCAACTCAAGAAATAGGTCAAAGGGGAAGCCAGCACTTGCAACAGGTATTGGCCCAGCATCATCACCGGCACCACCCAGAAATTGAGCAGCTTCAGGAACATCAGGGCCATCACGATGAAAAAGCCGTAGGGCTCGATCTGCGCGAATTTATAGGCGAGGCGGTTGGGCAGCACGCTGGTGAGCACGCGCCCGCCGTCGAGCGGCGGTAGCGGCAGCAGGTTGAACGCGAACATCACCAGGTTGCTCATGACGCCGGCGCGGGCTACCAGGTGGGGGAAGGGCTCGGTCACGCCGCCGGCCTGGAGCAGGATGGCGAACACCAGCCACAGCAGGGCCATCACGAAGTTGGCGCCGGGGCCGGCCAGCGCCACCCAGGCCATGTCGCGCTTGGGATTGCGCAGCGACCCGAAGTCGATCGGCACTGGCTTGGCGTAGCCGAACACGAAGCCCGTGCTCAAGTACAGCGCCAGCGGAATGACGATCGTGCCCAGCGGGTCGATGTGCTTGAGCGGGTTGATGCTCATGCGACCGGCGACGAAGGCGGTGCTGTCGCCGAAGTGCTTGGCGGCGTAGGCGTGGGCCGCCTCGTGCAGCGTGATCGCGAAAAGAACGGGCAGCGCGTAGACTGCGATGTTGCGAATGATTTCATCCATAAGGGTCGATTCTATCAGAGCGGCGGACCGTGACCGGCGCCGGGCGTTGCGGTGGAGGGATGGCGGCGCCTACAAGCCGAAGATGGCGGGGTCGCCGCGGCCCTGGCGCACCAGGACCGGCTCGGCGGAACTGAGGTCGATCACCGTGGTCGGCGCCATCGCGCAGGCGCCGCCGTCGATGATCAGGTCGACCTGCTTGTCGATGCGCGCGCGGATGCTGTCGGCGTCGTTGAGGATCTCGTCCTCCCCGGCCAGGATCAGGGTGGTGCCGATCAGCGGCTGCCCCAGTTCCTCCAGCAGGCACTGGGCGATCGCGTTTTCCGGCACGCGCAGGCCGATGGTCTTGCGCGAGGGGTGGGACAGGCGGCGCGGGACCGACCGGGTGGCCTCCAGGATGACGGTGAACGGGCCCGGGGTGGCGGCCTTGAGCAGGCGGAACTGGGTGTTGTCAACGCGCGCGTATTCGGCGATCTGGGACAAGTCGCGGCACAGCAGGGTCAGGTGGTGCTTCTCATCGATGCCGCGGATGCGCCGCATGCGTTCGACGGCGGCCTTGTCGTCCAGGTGGCACACCAGCGCGTAGCAGGAGTCGGTCGGCAGCGCGACCACGCCGCCGCCGTGGATGATCTGGGCGGCCTGCTTGATCAGGCGCCCTTGCGGGTTGTCCGGGTGGATCTGGAAGAATTGGCTCATCGGCGTTGCAGGTTCGACAGCGCGGCGATGCGCTCTTCCAGCGGCGGGTGGGTCGCGAACAGGGCGCCCCAGCCGCTGCCGCCCCCGGAGATGCCGGACGCTTCCATCGAGCGCGGCAAGGCGCCCGGGTGCAGGCCGCCCAGGCGCGCCAGCGCGTGCTGCATCGGCAGCGGCGTGCCCAACAGGCCGGCCGAGCCGGCGTCGGCGCGGAACTCGCGCTGGCGCGAGAACCAGGCCACGATGATCGAGGCGATTACGCCGAACACGATCTCGCAGGCGAACACGGTGACGGTGTAGCCGATGCCGGGGCCGCGGTCGTTGTCGCCGCGCAGCAGGACCTTGTCGACGAAGTAGCCGACCACGCGCGCCAGGAACACCACGAAGGTGTTGACCACGCCCTGGATCAGGGTCAGCGTGACCATGTCGCCGTTGGCCACGTGGGCGATCTCGTGGCCGAGCACGGCCTCGACCTCGTCCCGGTTCATGCCTTGCAGCAGCCCGGTGGAGACGGCGACCAGGGCCGAGTTCTTGAACGCGCCGGTGGCGAAGGCGTTCGGCTCGCCCTCGTACACGGCCACCTCGGGCATGGCGATGCCGGCGCGCTCGGCCAGCTGGCGCACGGTGTTGACCAGCCACAGCTCGGTGGCGTTGGCCGGCTGGGCGATCACGCGCGCGCCGGTGGACCACTTGGCCATCGGTTTACTGATCAGCAGCGAGAAGATCGAGCCGGTGAAGCCCACCACCAGCGAGAACGCCAGCAGGGAGCCGACGTTGATGCCGCCCGGCCCCACCCCGCGGCCGATGCCGAGCACGTTGAGCACGAGCGTGAGCACCAGCAGGACGGCCAGGTTGGTGGCGAGGAACAGCACAATGCGCTTCATGGAAATGCCTCCGATGAGGATGGGTTTGACAGGCTGATAAGATAAGGCTGACTTCCCCAAAAAACAAGGGAGGCCGCGCCGCCGCTCAGAACCAGTCGTGCCAGACCGGCTTGACGCTGGCCGGCAGCGGCGGCAGCAACGAGAAATCCACCCGCGACTCGCCCGGCGCGTGGAAATCGGTCCCGCGCGAGGCCAGGAAGCCGTGGCGGCGCGCCTGCTCGGCGTATTCGGCGTACTGGTCCGGGGTGTGGCTGCCGGTGACGACCTCGATGGCGGTGCCGCCGAGCTGCTTGAACTCGTCGAACAGGGCGCCCTCCTCCAGCGCGCTGAACTTGTAGCGGCCCGGATGGGCGATGACGGCGACGCCGTCGGCGGCGCGGATCCATGCGAGCGCGTCGCTCAGGCTGGCCCAGCGGTGCGGCACGTAGCCCGGCTTGCCCTCGGTCAGGTATTTGCGGAACACGTCGGGGATGTTGGCGCAGGCGCCGCACTCGACCAGGTAGCGGGCGAAATGGGTGCGCGAGATCAGGTCGGGATTGTCGACGTACTTGAGCGCGCCCTCGTAGGCGTCCGGGATGCCGGCGCGCGCCAGCTGGGAGGCGATCTCGCGCCCGCGCGTGTCGCGCCCGCTGCGGGTCGCCTGCAAGCCCTGCAGGAGCGTGGGATTGTCCTCGTCGATTTGCAGGCCGACGATGTGCACCGTCTGGCTGGCCCAGGTGATCGAGATCTCGACCCCGGCCACGAAGGTCATGCCCAGGCCGTGGGCGGCGGCGCGCGCGCGGGCGACGCCGCCAACCTCGTCATGGTCGGTCAGCGCCCACGCGTTGACCCCGGCGCGGTGCGCGTACTGCGCTACCCCGGCAGGCGGCAACACGCCGTCGGAGACGTTGGAATGGCAATGCAAATCTACGTTCAACACACTCGGCATACTCGACATACAGCTCAACTTCAGCGCCTTCAATCATGAAGACCTCATTGTACGCTTCCTGGACAAATCGCTTGTCCCGGGATCATGATTCGGTCAGGAAATTCTCAAGCAATCGCGCCAGCGCTTCCGGCTGGTCGTGGTGCAGCATGTGGCCGGCGTCAGGCATCATGTGGGCGCTGACCCGGCCCAGGTGGCCGAGGCGGCGGTCGACCTCGGCGCGGGCCTGCTCCTTCGCGCCCATCCATTGCCACATATTGGTCTCGGCCGCCTCCACCCACAGCACCGGCGCGGTGATCGCCCGCCAGCAGGCCAGCACCTCGTCGATGTGGTACAGCAGCGGCCCGGGCTGCTTGTGGGCCGGGTCGCCCAGGATTTCCCACTGGCCCGCGTCGTTGGGCGCGGCCCAGTGGCCCGACAGGAACTCGGCGCGCGCGTCGGACAGGCGCGGATTGGTCTTCTGCAGGCGCGCCGCCACCGCCGCCCGGTTCGGGTAGCTGCGCAGCGCCGGCGCCTCGCGCAGGCCGTCGAGCCAGCGCGCCAACTGGCCCGGCGCCTGGGCCGGCACGGTGGCCGGCAGCCCGAAGCCCTCCAGGTTGATCAGGCGCCGCACGCGCGCCGGGCGCACCCCGGCGTACAGGCTGACCACGTTGCCGCCCATGCTGTGGCCGAGCAGGTTGACGGCCTCGCCCGGCGCGTAATGGTCGAGCAGGGCCTCGAGGTCGGCCAGGTAGTCGGGGAACCAGTAGGTATCGGCGTGGGCCCACTCGGACAGGCCGAAGCCGCGCCAGTCCGGCGCGATCACGTGCCAGTCGCCGGCCAGGCAGTCGACCACGAACTGGAACGACGCGGCCACGTCCATCCAGCCATGCAGCATGAACAGCTTGGGCGCGCCTTCCCGGCCCCAGTGGCGCACGTGGGTGCGCAGGCCGCGCACGGGCAAAAATTCCGATCGGGATGCTTGCATTGTTTCCTCGCCTGAAACGTGACCATTAAAAAGTACGACCGTTCGGATTATACCGGCGTGTTGAATTCCTGCCGGGCGCCCCCATTTCTGACAGTCCGGGCCGGCGAACGGCGCCGACGGCGTAAAATACCGGCATTCCCCTTCACTCTTCCAGCGGCGGCTTTCATGGCGATTTACCAATTGGGCGAACACGCGCCCGACATCGATGCGACGGCCTACGTGGCCGAGGGCGCGACCGTGATCGGCAAGGTCACGATGGCCGCGCATTCCTCCGCGTGGACGGGCGTGACCATCCGCGGCGACAACGAGCGCATCCTGGTCGGCGAGAACAGCAACGTGCAGGAAGGCACGGTGATGCACACCGACATGGGCTTTCCCCTGACCATAGGCAGCAACGTGACCATCGGCCACCAGGCCATGCTGCACGGCTGCACGGTCGGCGACGGCGCGCTGATCGGCATCCAGGCCGTGATCCTGAACGGCGCCGTCATCGGCAAAGGCTGCCTGGTGGGGGCCGGCGCGCTGGTGACGGAGGGCAAGCACTTCCCCGACCATTCGCTGATCATCGGCGCACCGGCCAAGGCCGTGCGCACCCTGGAGGCGGACGAGATCGCGCGGCTCGAAGCGAACGCCGCGAACTACGTGGCGCGGGCCCAGCTGTTCAAGACGGCACTGAAAAAAATCGGATAACCATGACATCAACGACCAGCAACGACACCCTGCAGAAATTCATCTTCGACAACGCCGCCGTGCGCGGCGAGTTCGTCGAGATCTCCGACACCTGGGGCGACATCCAGCGCCTGCACGACTACCCGGCCCCGGTGCGCAAGGTGCTCGGGGAGATGGTGGCGGCCGCAGCCCTGCTGTCGGCCAACCTCAAGTTCAACGGCGCCATCGTGATGCAGATCCACGGCGACGGTCCGGTGCGCCTGCTGGTGGTCGAGTGCGACAGCGCGCTGCGCCTACGCGCCACGGCCAAGCTGGCCGAGGGCGCCGCCATCGGCGCCGACGCCAGCCTGGGCGCCATGCTCAACGCCAGCGGCAAGGGCCGCTTCGTGATCACTCTCGATCCGCTCGACAAGGTGCCCGGCCAGCAGCCCTACCAGGGCATCGTGCCGCTCGACGGCGACGACATGGCCACCGTCATCGAGAACTACATGCTGCGCTCGGAGCAGCTCGACACCCGCCTGTGGCTGGCGGCCGACGACCAGGTCTCGCGCGGGCTGCTGCTGCAAAAGCTGCCGCGCCACAGCGGCAAGGACGACCAGTCGGCGCAGGCGAGCGAGGCGGAGGACCTGGAGACCTGGAACCGCGCTGTCATGCTGGCCTCCACGCTCAAGCAGGCCGAACTGCTCGACACCGACATCCAGACCCTGATGAACCGCCTGTTCTGGGAAGAGACGATCCGCGTGTTCGACCCCGCGCATCCGCAATTTCACTGCAGCTGCACGCGCGAAAAAGTGGGCAATATGCTCAAGATGCTGGGCGACGAGGAAGTGGGCGCGGCCCTGGCCGAGCTGGGCCAACTGGCCATCAATTGCGACTTCTGCGGCAAGCATTACGCGTTCGACAAGGTCGACTGCGCGCAACTGTTCGCCACGGACGAGCCGGTGCAGGCGCTCCTGCATCCTAGCGAGCTCAAGCACTGACGGTGTCAGGCATCTGATACAGGCGAGCTCGCGCTTGGCGTATCAAATGCTGGCGGAGCACTGCATCACCCAGAGCTTTGCCCCTAGTGTCCGGAGCAACTCCTGAACGCGCCAGTCTGTCCTTTGGAACGATTGCGTCCCGCCGGACGTCTAACTTATCAAGATGCGCCCGGCCGCGGTGTAGCCGCTACTTCGGCATCGATCGCACGCACGGAAAAGTTCCTAAGTATTCCAATTGACCGAGGAGGACCGGCAATGGACGCACAGGATAAGCCAAAGGAGTTACAGCATTTTCTCGATCACGTGGCGATCAAGCGTAAGCAGATCAAGGACTATACCGATGAAATCGCTCCCCGCGGTGCATTTCTGACCAAGGTGAGCCTCGTGTCGAGCATAATTGCTTCTGTTCTTGCGGGCATCCCGACGGCAATCGGAGGAAGCGGGCTGACGGCGTTGCTGGGCGAGGCTGGGGAAGATTTGGCGAGTTGGCGAATCATCGGCGCCGCAGTCACCTTTTTCTCATGTGTCGCGGCACTCGCCACCGGCATTTTTCGATCCGACGAAATCGCTACCCGTCTCGCCAAGGCACACAGGTGCGACGCCCAACTGGAGGCGATCGAGCTCGACGTGGAGTGTCAGCAGGTGCCTCTTAAGGAGGCGATCGTTCGCTTCGGACAGTGTATTTCGGAAGTTGAATTCCTCCCATCGTATCCGACCCGTCCGTCGCGTTGGCGACGATTGTTTGGAAAATACCCGATGCTCGATGGGGTCGTTGGCACGATTAATCTTAACGATGGTAGCGTCGTGCCCAGCAATTGCATCGTTACCGGGACGGCGGCTGGCCTGCAGCCTGGTCTACATTTGTGGCTGGCAGTCGAAGTTGGCGCCAGCATGTGGCCCAAAGAAGGCGAAGTTGCCGTCCAGGCAGATGGGACCTGGACCAAATCCATATTTGAAGAAGGTGACACGGACGAGTTTGCGCTGTCGTTATATGTGCTTGACTCGGCAGCCGATAGACTCCTGCGAAATTGGTTCAAACAAAGTGACCGAGAAGGTCATTATCGGGCCTTGCATAGAACGGAGATGGTAAGCGGGGGAATGCTCCGACTAGCGCGTGTTGAACATTTGCATCGAGTCATTGATCACCATGTGGGGACGCCGGCAAGAAAAGGGCAGACGACAAGCTGAGCGTAAGAAAGCAGGAGAAATTGCTGAAACTAATGGGGCATTGCGGTGAACGAACGCCCGCGGCGCCTGGGCATGCGAGTTGCTGCGCGGCGAGCAAAAAAAACCGCCAGTCTGGCTGGCGGCGGGGTAAAGCAAACCGGCTTAGTTATTCAACAGGACCTGGGCGATGATCCCGGTCGCCAGCGCGACCAGCACGTAATCGTTGCCGGCACGGACCCAGTGCGATCCGCGTGGCGGCGCGCCGAGGTTGTAGCGGCGCCAGTCGCTGACCACGTAGCTGTCGCCGTAGTAGGCGCTGGGCAGGCGCGCGCCCTGGTACAGGTCGTAGCGGGGGCCGGCGCCACGCTGGCTGGCGTAGCCGTAGCTGGTGCCGTAGTTGTAGCCGGTGTCATAGCGGCGCGCCTCACGCCACTGGTGCTGGCGGTATTCCTGCTCGCGCTCGCGGCGCTGCTCGGCGTAGCGCCGGTCGCCGTCGTGCTCGTCGCCGTCGTAGCGGTAGCCGTCGCCCCGCTGGGCCTGCTCGTAGCGGCTGTCGCGTTGCCGCTGCTGGTAGACGTCGTAGGCACCGTTGTGGCGCTCGCGCTGGACGCGCTGGACGCGCTGGTCGGCAGCGTCGCCGCGGCCGTCGCGCTGGACCTGCTCGTAGCGCTGGCTCTGCTCGAAGCGCTGGCTCTGCTCGTAGCGCTGGCCGCGGTCATTGCCGTACTGCTGGGCGAAGGCCGAGGTGGCCGAGCCAATGCACACGGCGGCAACTGCGAAAACGAAGGCTTTCTTGGTCATATCCACTCCCGGGTCGTATGAAACGCAGCACGTTTCGTTGGTCCCGCAGGAGTTCCACTGCTCCAGGGACGGGGCCCACAATTTGTTGGCCCATGGAAGCATTACACGCCTGAATGGCGTTGATACATAGTGGCGTTCAGTAAGAAGTGTTACAAGGGGTACAGTGCAATATTGTGTTTCCACACGTAGTTAGCGGCGCTCGGGGCGCGCGCGCTGCCTTGGCGGCACCTTCGTTGGATCTTAGTGGGCCGCCTCGTGCTTGCCCTCTTCCTTGGGCGAAGGCGGCGGCGGCGGGGTGGCCGATACTTTCGGCTGGCCGTTCTTGTCGAGGATCTGGATGAAGATCTCGTTCTGCTTGATCATGTTGAGCTCGTAGCGTGCGCGTTCCTCGACGGCGCCGGTGCCGTCCTTGAGGTCGTGCACTTCGGATTCGAGCTTGGCGTTGCGCGCCTTGAGGTCGTCGGTCTTCTTGTGACTGGCGGCGACCTGGGTTTCCAGCTCGCCAACGCGCAGCCAGCCGCCCTTCCCCAGCCATAATGGATACTGGATCAGTAACAGCAGGGCCACGAGGGCGAGCGTGATGAGGCGCATGATGCTCCACCGGCCAGCGGGCGCTGGCCGGCTGTCAGATTACTTCAGGTTGTAGAACGCGCTGCGGCCAGGGTAGCTGGCGATGTCGCCCAGGTCTTCCTCGATGCGCAGCAGCTGGTTGTACTTGGCCATGCGGTCCGAACGCGACATCGAGCCGGTCTTGATCTGCAGGGCGTTGGTACCAACGGCGATATCGGCGATGGTCGAATCTTCGGTTTCGCCGGAACGGTGCGAGATCACGGCGGTGTAGCCGGCGCGCTTGGCCATTTCGATGGCGGCGAAGGTTTCGGTCAGGGTGCCGATCTGGTTGATCTTGATGAGGATCGAGTTGGCGATGCCCTTGTCGATGCCCTCTTTCAGGATCTTGGTGTTGGTGACGTACAGGTCGTCGCCGACCAGCTGCACTTTCTTGCCCAGCGCATCGGTGAGGATCTTCCAGCCGTCCCAGTCGCCTTCGGCCATCGCGTCTTCGATCGAGATGATCGGGTACTTGTCGCACCAGGTCGAGAGCATGTTGGTGAACTCGGTGGCGGTCAGGCTCAGGCCTTCGCCTTCGAGCACGTACTTGCCGTCCTTGTAGAACTCGCTCGCGGCGCAGTCCAGGCCCAGGCAGATCTGCTCGCCAGGGGTGTAGCCGGCCTGCTCGATCGCTTGCATGATCAGCTTGATGGCTTCTTCATGGTTGGCCACGGATGGGGCGAAACCGCCTTCGTCGCCGACCGAAGTGGCCAGGCCTTTTTCGTGCAGGATCTTCTTCAGCGTGTGGAAGATTTCCGCGCCGTAGCGGATGGCTTCCTTGAAGCTGGGCGCGCCCACTGGGATGATCATGAATTCCTGGATGTCCAGGTTGTTGTCCGCGTGTGCGCCGCCGTTGATGACGTTCATCATCGGCACTGGCATCTGCATCGCGCCCGAACCGCCGAAGTAGCGGTACAGCGGCAGGCCGGCCTCTTCGGCGGCGGCCTTGGCCACGGCCATCGACACGGCCAGCATGGCGTTGGCGCCCAGGCGGCTCTTGTTCTCGGTGCCATCGAGGTCGATCATGGTGCGGTCGAGGAAGGCCTGTTCGTTGGCGTCCAGGCCCATGATCGCTTCGGAGATCTCGGTGTTGATATTCTCGCAGGCCTTCAGCACGCCCTTGCCGAAGTAGCGGCTCTTGTCGCCGTCGCGCAGTTCAATCGCTTCGCGCGAGCCGGTCGAGGCTCCCGACGGTACCGCGGCGCGGCCCATGACGCCGGACTCCAGCAGCACGTCGCACTCCACGGTAGGATTGCCGCGCGAATCAATAATTTCACGGCCGATAATATCAACGATAGCACTCATTTATTTTTCTCCATAGGTAAGAAAATGGCGGACCGGTCCGTGTGGAACCGGCCAAGAACAGACCAGGTACAAGCGGTAACCTCGAACAGCAAGGTGCGGCGAAGGTGGCGCCCGAGACGCGCATCATACGGATGGTGCGCATCGCAGGCGAACGTTCGCCGCGCGGTGGTAGGTCAAGGTCCAAAGCCTTGAACTGCCTCGGTCAGGCAGTAAAGCTCGATTCCAGGAAGCCTGCGCGCTTGACCACGCGGTCAAGCTCGACCAGGGTCGACAGCAGCTCTTTCATCCGCCCCAGCGGGACCGCGTTCGGTCCGTCTGACAGGGCTTGCGCCGGGTTCGGGTGCGTCTCCATGAACAGGCCGGCAATGCCGGCTGCCACGGCGGCGCGCGCGAGCACGGGAATGTGCTCGCGCTGGCCACCTGATGAGGTGCCTTGTCCGCCCGGCAGTTGCACCGAATGGGTCGCATCGAACACGACCGGGCAGTTCGATTCACGCATGATCGCCAGCGAGCGCATGTCGGAAACGAGGTTGTTATAGCCGAAGGACACGCCGCGCTCGCAGGCCATGAAATTGTCTTCGTTCAGGCCGGCCTGCTTGGCAGCGGCGCGCGCCTTGTCGATGACGTTTTTCATGTCGCCTGGGGCGAGGAACTGGCCCTTCTTGATGTTCACCGGCAGGCCGGACTGGGCGCAGGCGGTGATGAAGTCGGTCTGGCGGCACAGGAAGGCCGGGGTCTGCAGCACGTCCACGACGGCCGCCACGGCGGCGATTTCCTCGACATTGTGGATGTCGGTGAGCACCGGCACGCCGATCTCGCGCTTGACGTCGGCCAGGATCTCCAGGCCCTTGTCCATGCCCAGGCCGCGGTAGGAGCTGCCCGAGGAACGGTTGGCCTTGTCGAAGGACGACTTGTAGATGAAGGGCACGCCGAGCGCGGCGGTGATTTCCTTCAAGGTGCCGGCGGTGTCGAGCGCCATCTGGCGCGATTCGATCACGCAGGTGCCGGCGATGAGGAAGATCGGGTGCTCGAGGCCGACGTCAAAACCGCAAAGCTTCATGCTGCGTCTCCTTGCAAGGCCAGCGCCGCGTTGGCGGCCTGGGCCTGGCCGTGGGCCGCCTTATGCGCCAGTGCGGCCTTGA
>DIZW01000031.1:0-23913 GCA_002428015.1 Oxalobacteraceae bacterium UBA6018
ATCGGTTCCTTGGCGATCTTCATGATCTCGCGAACCTTGTTCTCCGGCATTTCCATCTTGAGGGCCAGGGTTGCCAAGTCCGGTTCGCTGCCGGTTTCCTGCATGATCTGGCGCGAGATGCGGTTCATCTTGTTGATCGTCTCAATCATGTGCACCGGCACGCGGATGGTGCGCGCCATGTCGGCGATCGAGCGCGTGATCGCCTGCCGGATCCACCACGTGGCGTAGGTCGAGAACTTGTAGCCGCGCCGGTACTCGAACTTGTCGACCGCCTTGAGCAGACCGATATTGCCTTCCTGGATCAGATCGAGGAATTGCAGGCCGCGGTTGATGTACTTCTTGGCGATCGAAATCACCAGGCGCAAGTTGGCCACGGTCATTTCGCGCTTGGCGTGACGCGCGCGCTTCTCGCCTGCTGCCATCTGCTTGTTAATCTTGCGCAGGTCGGCCAGCGGCAGCGCCACGCGTGCCTGCAGGTCGATCATGCGTTGTTGCAGTTCTTTGACCGCCGGGACGTTACGGCTCAGCACCGCGCTGTACGGGTAGGCGCAATCGACTTCGCGGTCGACCCAGCCCAAATCCGTCTCGCTGCCCGGGAAGACCTTGATGAAGTGGGCGCGCGGCATGCCGCAGCGGTCCACGCAGATGGCCAGCACGGCCTTTTCGATGTGCCGCACTTCATCCATCTGGCCGCGCAGGGTATCGCACAGCTTCTCGACCACCTTGGCGGTGAAGCGGATGCCCAGCAGCTCGTTGGAAATGACTTCCTGCGCCTTGACGTAGTTCTTCGAGCCGTAGCCGTCCTTCTCGAAGGCCTTGGCCATCTTTTCGAACTCGCCCTGGATCACGCCGAATTTCTCCAACGCGCCTCTTTTCAGTTGCACCAGCTGCTCGGCCGAGAAGCCGGCCGCGCCGCCGTTGGCGTCGCCGTCCTCTTCCTCGACGTCGTCCTCGTCATCGTCCTCGTCGTCGGCGCTGTGCGCGGCGGCCGGCGCCGGCGCGGACGTTTCGTTCAGGTCGACGAAGCCGTCGACCACCTCGTCGACCTTGATCTCGTCATTGGCGATCTTGTGCGACAGCGCGATGATCTCGGCGATCGTGGTCGGACAGGCCGAAATCGCCTGCACCATGTCTTTCAGGCCGCCCTCGATGCGCTTGGCGATCTCGATCTCGCCTTCGCGCGTGAGCAGCGCCACCGCGCCCATTTCGCGCATGTACATGCGCACCGGGTCGGTGGTGCGGCCGAAGTCCGAGTCCACCGTCGACAGCGCCGTGGCGGCCGCCGCTTCGACTTCGTCGTCGCTGGTGGCGGTGGCGACCGTGTCGGTCAGCAGCATCATTTCCGCGTCAGGGGCGCGTTCGTACACCGCGATGCCCATGTCGTTGAAGGTCGCGATGATGCCTTCGATCGCTTCCGGATCGATGATGTTCTCGGGCAGCTGGTCGTTGATCTCGGCGTAGGTCAGGAAGCCGCGCTCCTTGCCCATATTGATCAGGTTCTTGATTTGTTGACGGCGCCGTTCCAGATCGGCTTCCGAGGTCTGGGCGTCGCCCCCAAGCATGCTCGACAGGCCGGTCTTGGCCTTGCGTTCCTTGGCCTTCGACACCGCCTTGAGCTCCGCGCGCTCGACCGCGTTGAGCGCTGCCACCTCGTCGTTTTCAGGCGTGAACTCGCTCGGCTTGCGACCGCGACGGCCAGGCACCTTCACCGACGGCAACAGGTAACCCGAGGTGTCGATCGCGGCCAGCGCGGCCGCGTCGGTGGTCTGGCTGACCGACTGGCCAGCGGTGATGATGACGGTCGGCTCGGCCTCGGCCTTGCGCGCAACCCGCTTGACCGGCGCGCTCTTGATCTCGGGCGCGCCCTGCTCGGCCGCCGCTTCCGGCGCCGCCGCGCCCAGCGTGGCCAGCTTGGAGCGCTTGCGCACCACCACCGGCGCCGGGCTGTCGCTGGCCGACACCTCCGCCTCCACCGCCGAGGCGACCGCCGCCAGGCGCGAACCCTTTTTCACCACGGTTACCTTGGCCGCCGCTTCAGTTTCTACGAAATAAGAGGTGGCAGTCTTCGGCACGACCAGTGGCGCGCTGCTTTTACGCGGCGCTTTGGTGGCGGTGAGGGTCAAGGTTTTCGCGGTGTTCTTCATTAAAACTCCAGTCAATAATCCACCCAGCGCGAAAACGCGCGCTCGCTGGACGGTGTATCAGGAAGGCCCTGCTAGTTGCTTAGGGCATCGGCGCCGGATGGCACGCACGGCGGAAGCTGCGAGGCTTGAATCGGCCTCGTGCAAAGGGGGTGTGCTGTGGTCAATATGGCGCTGTACATGGCAGAACGAAAAAAAGCCCGTTAATGAAAACGGGCTTGAATCTATTTTTCAGAAGAAAGAATAGAGGAGACAAAGCAATTATGCCCGATGCAAAGATATTACGATAATTGACAGATCAGATATTGGATATCACTGATGGCTATATTGGGCTGCCGCGCCGCATTTCAAGTCTTCCGACACTCTGCGCTGGCGCAAGCCATTCGCAAAGCAAGGGGCGGATGATACACGATTTCGCGCTGCCCCGCTCACGCCGCCCCCGCGCGCACGCGAATAAAATCCACGCACGTGCCAATCTGACCATGCTATCCTTCCGGTTCCAGCTCTTACTATGAAGTCAATGAACACAAACCGTCTAGTCGCCGAGTCCGCCGACACCCCCGTCCCGACCCCGGCGCCTGCACCCGAAGCGACTCCCGCGGCCGTGCCGCCTGTGGCCGCCGCACCGGGCCCCAGCCCCCGTTCCCTGCTTAAGCAACTCCAGCAGCAATTCCCGGCCTTCCGCGATTGCCTGCCGCTGGCCATCGGCATCGACAAGCAATTGCTGGCCGAGCTCCCCGGCCTGGACCGCAAGACCATGCGCGCCGCCCTGGGCATCCACACCGGCTCGCTGCGTTACCTGCGCACCATGGAAAAAGCCACCGTGCGCCACAACCTCGACGGCACCCCGGGCGCCGAAGTGACGGACACCCACCGCGCCCACGCCAAGGAAACCTTGCAGCAACGCTTCAAGAAGGAAGCCGACCGCAAGAAAGCCGAACGCGACGCCGCCCAGGTCGAGGAAGCCAACCGCCTGCGCCAGGAGAAACTGCTGCAGCTTGCGTCCAAGTTTTCCCGGAACGGCTGATTTTCGCGCGCATGATTCCTGACCAGGAAGCGTTGCTGCCGCCTTACCCCGGCATCAGCCTGGCCGCCGTGCGCATGGTCAAGTCCGACAAGGACGCCACCGATGCGCTGGTGGCGCTGCTGGCCAGCGACGTGCTCGGCTTCGACACCGAATCCAAGCCCACCTTCCTCAAGGGCGAAGTGTCGACCGGGCCGCACCTGGTCCAGCTTGCCACGGACGAGGCTGCCTATCTGTTCCAGATCGGCGCCGCGCCCGCCGTCGAGGTGCTCAAGGCCGTGCTCGAGTCGGCCGTGATCCTGAAGGTCGGCTTCGGCCTGTCGGACGACGTCAAGCGCCTGCGTGCCAAGCTCGGCATCGACGCCGCCAACGTGCTCGACCTGTCGACCGCGCTGCGCAAGGGCGAGCGCAACACGCTCGGCGCCAAGACCGCCGTGGCGCGCTTCTTCGGCCAGAAGCTACAAAAGTCGAAGAAGATCACCACCACCAATTGGGCCTTGCCGCGGCTTTCGGAAAAGCAAATCCTGTACGCGGCCGACGACGCCCACGTGGCCCTGCGCATCTACCGGCACTGGCGCAGCCTGCCCGCGTCCTGAAGCGCGGCGCAGCCTTCCTGTCTCCCGAGACGCGGCGCAGCCTTCTCGCATCCTGATGCGCCGCCGGCCGGCCCATTAGCGCGGCGCCAGGCTGCGCAAGCGCATCCGCAAAGCCTCCGGCTCCATCACAAAGCCCATCACTTCCGTGGGCGCGCCACCGCCGGCCGTGCCCACCGACACGATCTCGAAGTTCGCCAGCAGCATCGCCATCGCCACCTTGATTTCCAGCAGCGCCAGGTAGCGCCCCGGACAGGTGCGCGGACCCGCGCCGAACGGCATCGCCACCTTCTTGTTGACGTCCGGCGCCAGCCAGCGCTGCGGATCGAAGCTGCCTGCGTCCGGGAAATACGCGTCGTCCACGCTGTGCTTGCGCAGCACGCACCACACCAGCGTCCCCTTGGGCACGGCCACGTCGCCGACCACGGTGTCCACCAGCGCCTCGACCGGGATATACGGCGCGGCCGGCTTCAGGCGCATCGCCTCTTGCGCGCAGGCGTCCACGAAATCGAGCCCGTCCATCTGCGCGATGGTCAGCGCCGCCATGTCCGGCGCCACCCGCAGCACCTCGTCGCGCGCGCGCCGCAGCGCCTCGGGATGGCGCTGCAGCAGGTAGATCAGCCAGGCCAGGCTGTTCGAAGTGGTGTCCTCGCCGGCCAGCAGCATGGTCAGCACGTTGCCGGCCACATCGCGCTCGCTGACCCCGCTGTCGGGCTGGGCGGCCGCCGCCAGCATCGCTTCGAGCATGTTGCGCGGCTGCGCCGCCAGCGCGGGCTCGGTGCGCATCCTGTCCTTGGCCTGCTCCATCAGGCCGTTCACGGCCTGGTGGAGCGCGACCACCACCCGGTCCAGCTGGCGGTCGCGCGGCAGCTTGACGTAGCGCCAGTAGGGAAACGGCGAAAAGCTGCGCCGCGCCACCGCCGGCAGGATCTCGTCGAGCTGGCGCTGCATCGCGTTGTCGCCCGTCTCGATGGTGTTGACGTCGGTGCCGAACGCCAGGCCGGCGATCACGTCCACCGTGTACAGGCGCAGCTCGGCGCCCAGGTCGAGCGTGGCGCCGCTGTCGGCGGCCGCCTGCCAGCGCCGCCGCAGGCGTTGGGCCACCATCGCCAGCGACGGGAAATACGCCTTCACCGCGTGCGGCGCGAACGCCTGCATCACCATGCGGCGCTGGTTGCGCCAGGCCGCCCCTTCGGCCTCGAACACGCCAGGTATGCCACCCATCTCGGCGGCCACGGCGGCCGTCACTGAGGGCCGCCGGAACGTGGCCGGGCGCTCGCGCAACACCTGCGCCACCAGTTCATGGTCGGACACGACCAGGAAGGTGGTGCCGGGAAGGCGCAGGCGGAACATGGCGCCGTAGCGCTCGCTCCAGCGCTCCATGTCCTGATGCACCTGCTCCATGTGTAGTTGCAGCAGATTGCCCAACAGCGGCAACGGCCGCGGGCCCGGCAGGTCGCCGATCGTGCGCAGTGGACGGGCGGCTGCGGCAGTAACTTCGTGCATCGCGTTTCTCCTTGTGCTTGGCTGGGATTGGTTCGCGGATTTCCCGTTTGGTTCGGCACCAGTATCGCCAGGCTGGGACAATATGTCTTGAACGTTTGCGACGCGGCGCGGTCGGCGCCGGTACAATGTTCGCAATCCATCCGAGGAGCCGCATGCCGAACGTCCCGACCACCCGCCTGATCGCCGCCAGTGCCGCGCTCGCCTCCTGCGTGCCGGCTTTCCTGGTGCGCAGCACGCTGGGCGTGCCGGCAATGTCCCTGTCGGGCCGGTACAACCGCTATCCGGCCACCCCGCTGTGCAGCATCGCCTGGATGCTGCGTGGCCCCAGCCTGCTGGTCGAGAACGAGCGCATTACCGACAACTGCGTGGCGCAGGGCCAGGCCGTCTTCAGCGGCCCGCAAACCCGGCCCTGGGTCACCCACAGTCCCGACCCAACCCATTTTTTCGTCCTGGCCTTCTATCCGGACGCCCTGCACGCGCTGACCGGGCTGGATCTGCCGGCCTACGTCGACCGCTTCGCCATGCTGGAGGAAGTGTTCGCGCCCGAGTGGGCCGCGCTCACGCCGGCCGTGCTGGCCGCGCCCGACGACGACGCCCGCGTGCGCCTGCTGGAGGCCTTTCTCGCGCCGCGCTGGCAGGCCGTGCGCGACAGCGCCGCGCTGGACCGCTCGCGCCTGGGCGACTGGGCGCGCCGCCTGGCCGTGCAGGCGGCGGCCGCCGGCTGGGGCCGCGGTGCGCGTGCGGTCGAGCGCCGCGTGCGCGCCTGGGCCGGCCTGCCGATGCGCACCCTGCAGCGCATGGGGCGCGCCGAACGCACGCTGCTTGCCGCCCGCTCCGAGCATGAAGACGGCACCCTGTCCTGGGTCGGCCTGGCCGCCGACAACGGCTATTCCGACCAGGCCCACCTGGCGCGCGAAACCCGCGCCCTCACCGGCCTCAGTCCAACCGGCCTGGCGCGCGCCATCCGCGACGACGAGAGCTATTGGATGTATCGGATCTGGTCATGAGCATTCCCCGTGCTGCCACTGCTGCCCCTGCCGTCCCAGCCGGCCGCGCCACCGGTGCAAGCCAGGTGACGCGTCTGGTCCTGGCCACGCTCCTGGCCGCCCTGCCCTGGGCCGGCGCGCGCGCGGAACGCCCCGCCGTGCTGCCCGACACTATGGCCCAGCGCGTGCTGGCCTGCGCCTCCTGCCACGCGCGCAAGGACGTCAACGACGCCTTTTTCCCGCGCATTTCGGGCAAACCCGCAGGCTACCTGTACAACCAGCTGCAGAACTTCCGTGCCGGCCGGCGCCAGTATCCCCTGATGACCTACATGGTGGACCACCTGCCGGACGCCTACCTGCACGAGATCGCCGACTATTTTTCGGACCAGCACCTGGCCAATCCGCCGGTCCAGCCGTCCGACGCGCCGCCCGCCGTGCTCGCGCGCGGCCGCCAGCTGGTCACCCAGGGCGACGCCGCGCTCAAGGTGCCTGCCTGCGTGGCCTGCCACGGCGAGCGGCTGACCGGCGTGGCGCCGGCCATCCCCGGCCTGGCCGGGCTGCCGCGCGACTACGTCAACGCCCAGTTCGGCGCCTGGCGCAACAAGGAGCGCCAGGCCAATGCCCCCGACTGCATGGCCGAGGTCGCCTCACGCCTGAGCCTGTCGGACGTGGCCGCCATCTCGAGCTGGCTGGGCACCCAGCCGGTGCCGGCCGATCCGCGCCCGGCCGCCGCGGTCGCGCGTCCGCTCCCCCTCCATTGCGGCAGCTCGCCCGACTGACGCCAGCCACGCAAGGACCAATGCCATGAAACGAATCGCGCCCATCGCGCTCGCCCTGCTCGCGGCCGCCGGCCTGGCCTTCGCCCTGGCCTGGCCGCGCGCCGAACTGCTGCCGGCCAGCTCCCCGGCCGCCTACGCCGTCACGCCCGAGAATATCGCCCGTGGCGCCTATCTCGCCAAGGCCGGCGACTGCATGGCCTGCCATACCGCGCGCGGCGGCCCCGAGTACGCCGGCGGACGCCCCATCGACACCCCGTTCGGCCGGCTGGTCGCGCCCAACATCACCCCCGACCACGCCAACGGCATCGGCGACTGGAGCGCCGACGACTTCTGGAACGCCCTGCACAACGGCATCGCGCGCGACGGCCGCCTGCTCTACCCGGCCTTCCCCTACACCAACTACACCCGCGTCACGCGCGACGACGCCGACGCCCTGTACGCCTTCCTGCGCAGCCTGCCCGCGCAGGCCACGCCGCGCAGCCCGCACGCCTTGCGCTTCCCCTACAACCAGCAGATCGCGCTGGCCGCCTGGCGCCTGCTGTACTTCAAGCCGGCCGTGTTCAGCGCCGCCGACGGCCACAACGCGGCCTGGAACCGCGGCGCCTACCTGGTCGAAGGGCTGGGCCACTGCAACGCCTGCCACGGCGGGCGCGACAGCCTCGGCGCCTCCGGACACGCCCTGAACGGCGGCATGATCCCGATGATCGGCTGGTACGCGCCCTCGCTCACGTCGGACGCCGAGGCTGGACTGGGCAGCTGGGAGCCCGGCCACATCGCCCAGTTGCTCAAGACCGGCATATCGCCGCGCGCCACGGTGTTCGGGCCGATGGCCGAGGTGGTCCAGCGCAGCCTGCAGTACCTGAACGACGACGACGCTGCGGCCATGGCCAGCTACCTGAAGTCGCTGCCGGCCACGCCGGCCGAGGCGCCCGAAGCGATCACCGGCCCACAGGTCGAGCAGGTCATCGCGCACGGCAAAAAGCTCTATGAGACCCACTGCGCCGATTGCCACGGCGGCGACGGACGCGGCCTGCCGCCGCATTACCCGCCGCTGGCCGGCAACCGCGCGCTAACGATGGAGTCGGCCGTCAACCCGATCCGCATCGTGCTCAACGGCGGCTTCGCGCCCGGCACCATGGCCAATCCGCGCCCCTACGGCATGCCGCCTTACGGCCATGTGCTCGACGACGACGAAGTGGCGGCCGTGGTGACCTATGTGCGCAACAGCTGGGGCAACAAGGCGCCGCCGGTAACCCACCACGACGTCAACCGCTACCGCAGCGTGCCGCTGGAATAGCGCCGGCTGCTGCCAGGCTGCGTCGGGAAAACTATGGCGCGCGGCGCAAGCGTCGTCCGAGAAGCGCAGCCGTTGTGGACGAGACAGACATGCTGACGGGAACTTCCGCTATCGGCCAAGCGCCCCCATTGGGCTGCAAGAATTCGTGAGATTTGTTGTCATTTACTCATGCTAGACTTGCTTGTGACTGCCAGGTAACGCCCGATGGGCGTTTGTGCATCATCGTGAAATATTTCCGGCCCGTACACAAAAGACAAAATGACTACGCGATCGCGCTACCTGCTAATTACCGCCTCACTTCTATCGTTAACGTTGAATGCATTCGCGCACGGCGCGGAGAACGAGCGCTGGAACGCATCGTGGGCCGCCATCCCCGATTCCGCGGGCCCCGCACTGACAGCGCAAACGATCCGCCAGGTAGTCCGAACCACGATCGCTGGGTCGAAAATTCGTATTCGGCTGTCTAATCTGTACGGCAAAGCCCCGCTCACGATAGGCCCGGTTCACCTAGCCATGCACGCTTCCGGCGCACGCATCCGCGCCGGCACCGATCATCTGCTGAGCTTCGCGGGGCAGCCGGCCGTAGCGATCCAGGCCGGCGCCAGCGTGCTGAGCGACCCAGTCGACATGGCGGTGCCCGCCCTGGCCGATCTCGCGATCAGCTTGTATTTGCCGGGCAAAGTTGCCGTGTCGAGTGTCCACGGGAGCGGCATGGAGACCGCCTTCATCATGCCCGGCGACGTCGGCGCGTCACTCGACCTAGCGGCTGCGAAGCAGGATGACAGCCGCTACTTCCTGACTGACGTCGAGGTCGTACCGGACCGGCCTGCGCAAACGCTGGTGGTGCTCGGAGACTCGATCGCGGACGGCGTCGGTTCCGGCAATGACCGGAACGCCCGCTGGCCCGACTTGCTGGCAGCGCGTTTGCAAGCCAATCCGGCGCTCGCTTCGATTGCGGTGATCAACGCTGGCATTGCGGGCAACCGGCTACTGAGCGATGCCGTCGAACCCTTTGTTGGCCCGAGCGCCCTGTCACGTCTCCAGCGCGACGCACTGGACAAGCCCGGCGTGCGCTGGATTCTGGTCCACGAGGGCATCAATGACATCGCGACGGCCACGCTGCTTCGGCGCCCGCAGGATCAGGTAAAGGCCGCACAGCTGATCGAAGGCATGAAGACGGTAGCCGCACGCGCGCACGCGCAGGGCATCAGGATCGGCGTCGGCACCTTGTTGCCATATGAAGGCACGAAGCAGTTCTATTCCGCGGCCGCAGAGACCGAACGCCAGGCAGTCAACGCATGGATTCGTACCTCAGGCGCCTTCGATGCCGTGCTCGACTTCGACCTGGCCCTGCGCGATCCTGCCCATCCGGGTCGGCTTCGCCCGACCTTCGACAGTGGCGACCACCTCCATCCGAACGAAGCGGGCTACAGATTGATGGCCGAAACAATCGATCTGAACATATTCGAAAGGTGAACGCGGTCGGATAATTTTGACTGAAGAATTTCAGCATTGTCCGCAATGGGTCTGGTCCTGGCTGCCGTCCTCAGGCAGGAGTCGGCCAGAAGCTGCCATTCGATATAAGAAATGCTTTTGCCACACGCCAGCCTGAGTGCGCGTGGCTCCACCTATTTTTGAGGGAGAACTGTATGCTGCTTTGGAACGAACTTTCGCCCGGCGCGCGAATAAGCGGCATTCTGCTGCTGATTGTATTCTTTATTGGTGGCCCGCTCGCCGTCATGGGGGCGACCTCGTTCGCAAATAAATTGACTGTGTTCGGCGGCATGCTTTGCGGCGTCAGTGTGGTGTTACATCCACTTGCGTTCAAGGCAGCGGCAAAGGACTTTAGTGCGGGAATCGCTTTTCAAAATATGCCTTTGGTATGCAAAGCCATCGGAGGTCTCGGCCTAACATGCCTATTGTCGGGTAGTGTGCTCGGACTGCTGATATAGCTGCAGGCAAATGTCAGCATCCTCCCCCCGCCGTGCGGAGAATCGGCTGGGCCGTCGCAGCACTCGTGATGGCACCTGTTTCACACCTTCTCCCGGCAAGAAGTTAAGACGTCGGAAATCTTGAAGGGTCGGATGCGGACACATCCAGCCTGGTGTTGGGTACAATCGTCGGCAAACGGCCAGAAGCAGTCTCTCGATCGCATCTTTTGAGAGAGACCATCCTTGCCTTCCACGCAACATTTACTTGAGAATGCGTACCATCTATGCTTCCGCAGACGTTAGGAGATTGTGACAAGATGTTCAACCGGCTCATTATTGCTGTTCCTTTAGCTATGGCAGGAGCCCTTCTGCTGTTCGCTTTCATATACATCTGGTTTCCCTCTGCCATAGGTACAGCTCTACAGCCAGCGAAACCTTGGTTTCTCCACCTAAGTCACGAACAACGGCATTTTGTCGCCTACATAGTCCTAGGTACAAGCATTGCGCTCGGACCGGCGATTGTGTTCGGAATTACAGCGTATCGAATACAAAGAGTGAAGCAGCGTCAAGGCAATCAGGCCGGTCATTAGACTGATTATTTACGGTGAACGGCCGGTTTGGGGCGACAGCGGCCGAGATCGGACCGCTCAACGACGGTCGAGTACAATCGGCAGTGATCGGCCAGGAGCGGACGACAATTACGAAGTTGGAGTGACATGGAATTTTTGGGTGCAGACCGACCGGTATCGCGTTCTGAGATTACGGATGTCGAAGCAGCTTTACGTCTGAGCCTTCCGTCGCCGTTGATAAGCCTATATCTTTTATCAAACGGCGGTGAGCCTGATCCTTATGTCTACGAGGAAGGTAACCTTGACACGGTGGTTGCAGCGTTTTTGCCGATAGTGTCCGCTCGTGCTTCAAGAACCGCAGGCGATGTGTACAAACATCTCGTTCTTGGGAAAAAAATTGTCCCTCAACAGTATTTTCCGTTTGCTGTAGACGGAGGTGGCGACTACTTTTTTGTCGACTGCTCGACTGGAGACGGCCAGATCAGTTTTTTTTCTGCGGATGAGCGCTCACTGCTACCCTTGCTGAAAGACATTCAAGAGTTTTGGAGAGCGCTTAAACCAGAGTAGGACAGCCTACAAAGTCGTGTGCTGCATCGAGAGGAGGTCCGCAATGGGTCGAATCCTGCCCTTCGTGACAATCGGCGAGTTTTAGCACGAAGGTAGCATGCTATCCTTGCTCAACGGCCGTGTTCGGCCAGAAGCCGCCGTTGCCTCTAATAAAAAAGTGCACATATGGATTGGACTTACAACACGATATGGATGGATCAGTTGCCGCCAGGCCGATTGGCGACGATCGAGTTTGAACGTGGTCGGGCCATCTCTAAGATAATAGCCGGTGCCACGTACTACCGCATTCAGAAGTTCAAGACCAAGGAGCCGGGTTTTCATGACCTGGGTGGCATCACCTCTGCTGAATACCTTGAAGTCAACTTCTCCAACATCACGTCATTCTTGGAGATAGCAAAACTGGGCAAAATCAAGCGGCTTGAACTCAGTTGGTGCTTAAAGCTGGAGAGTGACGCTGGGCTCTCTGAGATCGCAGATCACCTTGAATGGCTTCATGTTTATACGTCACGAAAGTTCAGTCCGAAAAAGGACCTTTTTGAACTTCGCCACCTGAAGGTCCTGTGCTTAAAAGGGTGCGCGCCACTGGACAACCTACGCTTTCTGGAGAGAATGCCAAATCTTCTGGACTTCAGATTTGTTGACACCAATGTACTCGATGGCGATCTAACGCCGCTGATGAATCATCCAAATCTTGTGAATGCAGGCTTTCTAGATAAGCGCCACTACAACCTCAAGAGTATCGACGTTGAAAACCATCTCAGGGAACGGAGCGAAAAGGCAATGGAATACGCCAACAAAGGGGAATTTCGGACGTTTCGCTACAAGGCGTTCGGCGCGAAGGGTGATGCATAACCCAACTTCCGATATCGTAGAGTACCGGCTACTTAGGCTGCGGATTCGCCGATAATTTGCTTACGCCCTGACCGTCCGCAATGGGGCGACAGCGGACGGTCACACAGGTCCGCTTGCAGCCTCTGTCAAACTCTATTGTTGCGAACTGCGGACTGTGGACGTTTCGACGGGAGTTGGTGTCATACTTTATTTCCGCGCCCCGCATGCAGGAATCGATCGGCTTCATAAGATGGCTTGTGCCAAACTCTTTTGTTCGCCCACGGCCATACGAAAGTACGGTGAGCATCGCAGGGCGAAGATTTCACCGCGCAGTGGGTTTGCCGGGGCTCCTTAAGCGGCGTCCAGCATCGCCGAGTAACACGCGTCGGCGAACCCGATCCGGTCGGTGGTGGCGTTGCGCGCGTCGTCCATGCTGATCTTCTTCTCGCGCAGCAGGTTGATCAGCGCCGTGTTCATCGAATGGCAGCCCGCGTTGAACTTGCCGGTGCCGCCGTCCATCAGGGTGCGCACCTCGCCCAGGCGCCCGGATTCGATCATCCGCACCACCTCCGGGTTGGAGGTCAGGCATTCGGTGGCCAGATAATAGCGCTCGCCCTCGAGCGAAGGCAGCAGCGCCTGGCACAGCACGCCGCGCAGCGCGTTGGCCAGCGCCTGCGACTGGGCGTCCGAATTGCCCAGCAGGCGGGCCATTTTCTGCAGCCCCAGCTCGGTGGAGCGCGCGTGCAGCGAGGCCAGCACCAGCGGCCCCGATTCGGCCAGCGCCAGCGCCTCTTGCGCGGTCTGGGCGTCGCGGATTTCGCCGATCACGATCACGTCCGGGCGCTCGCGCAGCGCGTCCAGCGCGCCCAGGTAGTAGCTCTCGACGTCGCCGTCAAAGCCCACTTCGCGCTGGGTGATGATGCACTTGCGCTGGGGGATCAGGGTCTCGACCGGGTCTTCGATGGTGATGATGTGGCCCGAGCGGGTCTTGTTGATCTGGTCCAGCATCGAGGCGATCGTGGTCGACTTGCCCTGGCAGGTGTCGCCGATGATCAGCAGCAGGCCGCTGCTCAGGTTGGCGAACTCCTGCTCGGCCGCGCGCAGCCCGAGCGTGGCCAGCGCCAGCGGCTCCTTGGGAAAGCGCCGCACGACGCAGCCGAGCCGCTTCTTCCCCTGGAACGAGAAGCAGTTGGCGCGGATGCGCGCCGTGTGCAGGTCGATCGAGCGGTCGAAGGCGCGGTCGGCGATGCGCACCGCCCAGTTGGGCTCGATTACTTCGAAGAACTCCTCCAACTCCTCCTTGGTGATCGGCGAATCCGTCACCGCCACCAGGCCCTTGGGCTGGCGCAGCATCAGGGGGCTGTTCTGGTGGATGATGATGTCGCTGAAAATCAGGCGCGAATTGAGCAGATGCAGGATCTGCTCGACCAGGGTACCGAACACCGGATGGTCTTCGTTTTCAACATAGCTCAGGGTGCGAATTTGCGAGGACTGGTGGTTTTCCATCTGGCGCCGGACTGTGTGGGATCGTGCGGCTTATTATAAGACGACTATCGCCGAGCGGTAAGGAAAGTTGCGTAGTAGATACGCAACTCCCGCCATCCCAGTCCTCATGCAGTCTCCACGAAAAGCCCAGGCCACGAAACGCGGTAGTCGCCACGGCGCAAGGTATAACGGCGGCCTTAGCGCTCGAGATAGCGCTCGCCGCTCTTGAGATCGAGCACGTAGCGCGTGCCCTGCTCGACGATGCCGACCTGGTCGGGCGGCTCGTCCCCGGCCAGCGCGCCGGCCACCACCGGCAAGCCCTCGCCCTTGCGCACCAGCTCGTCGGCGCGCTCGTAGACATTACTGCAGCCGGTCTCGGCGATGAGCGTCTGCACGATCGGCACTTTCCAGGCGTCCACGCCGGCGGCCTGGAATTCGCAGATCAGGTAGCCGTCCTTGCCGCCGAACGACTCCACCAGCAAGCCCGGCAGGCCGTCGGCCTCGGCGTCGATGCGCTTGACCACCTGGTTCGGGCGCGCCTTGGCCGCCGCGGCGGCGCTCCTGGCCAGCGCCGCCTTGACGCGCCGCTTGATCAGCGCGTGATCGACCGGCTCGTTCTCGTCGAAGCTCCAGACCCGGGCCCGGATCTGCGACTTCGCATTGTAGGCGGCGCGCGCGAGGAATTTCTGAGCCGAGGACTGCACGATCGCCGTCGCGCCCGCCTTCATCTTCTCGTTCGGCTTGCCGTCGACCTTCTCGATCGCGGACGCGTAAATCCAGGGTTCGCCGGCGAACAAGCTTTTTTCCTTGCCCTGTTTGATGGTGATGATCAGCATGGGGTTCCAGTGAGATGGGATAACAAGGCGCACATCATACGCGCTCGGCCGCCTGATTATGCACTCTGGGCCGCTGCCGCTGCAGCCCGTCGCATGGGCGGCGCCGGCCGGCGCCGGTTCCTCTAGAATGAAAAACCTGAGCACACCGCAAGGAGTAGCGCCATGAACAAGATCGATCCGCATCGCCGTTTGCTGTTGACGCTGGGCGCGCTGGCCCTGGCCGGCCCGGTCGCCGCCGGCCCGCTGGACTGGATCGGCGGCGAGCGCGTGCAGGGCAATGGCAGCGTCAAGATTCAGGCGCGCGAGCCGGGCCACTTCACCGGCATCTCGCTGGCCGTGCCGGGCAGCCTGGAACTGCGCATCGGCGCCACCGAATCGCTCACCATCGAGACCGACGACAACATCATGGCCAAGATCGAGACCGTGGTCGAGGACGGCATCCTGAAGATCCGCCCGCTGCGGCGCAACGTGGCGCTGCAGCCGAGCCGCCTCAAGATCGTGGTGCAGGCCGCGGAGATCGACCACCTCGGCGTAGGCGGCTCCGGCAGCATCGCAGCCGACGCCTTGCGCACGCCGCGCCTGCAGGTCGACATCGGCGGCTCCGGCTCGATCGCCGTGCGCCAGCTTGACGCCGACGCGCTGTCCGTCACCGTGGGCGGGAGCGGCGGCCTGAAAGCGGCCGGCACGGTGCGCAAGGCCGCCGTGACGATCGGCGGCTCGGGCAGCGTCGACCTGGGCCAGCTCAAGGCCGCCGAAGCTAGCGCCAACGTGGCCGGCTCGGGCCAGGTCACGCTTAACGTGCACGACGCGCTCAGCGTCAGCATCGCCGGCTCGGGCGACGTGAACTACTACGGCGACCCCAAGCTGAGCCGCACCGTGGCCGGCTCCGGGCAGGTGCGCCGCCTCGGCCCGTCGCGCTGAGCGCGCCCGCTTCACGCGCCAGCCACAATCAAGGCCTAGCCTACAGGTCGAAGCGCAGCTCGGCCACCGCGCCGCGCTGCGGATACGGGTGATACGCCCAGTAGTGCGCATTGCCCAGGTTATCGACGCCCAGCGCGGCGCTCCACCGGCGGTCAAGGCGGTAACGCAGCCGCGCGTCGGCCACCAGGTAGGGCGACATGCCGGTATAGGTGGCGCCGTGCGGGTCGCTGTTGTCCAGCGTTCCGTACTGGGTCCCGTTGTAGCGCAGTCCCAGGCTGGCGCTCCAGCGCGCGCCGGCCGCGTATGACGCCAGCACGCTGGCGCGCCAGGCCGGCACGCGCGGCTGGCGTTTGCCCACGCTGGCCGGAAAGGCGGGATTGTCGACGATGATCGAATGCGCGTAGGTCGCGCTGGCTTCCACGCTCAGCGCCTGCGCAAGCACGTGATCGCCCTGCCACGCCAGCTCCATGCCCGCCGTGCGGATGCGCCCCACGTTCTGTACCGTGTTCACCAGCGCCGTCAGCGGCTGGGTATATAAAGCGTCGCGCGTGCGCTCGTAAAAGCCGGTCGCGCGCAGCACGCTGTCGGGCGTTGAGCGTTCCGCCGTCAGCTCGCCGGTCCAGGACTTCTCCGCGCGCAGGTTCGGGTCGCTGTTGACGATGGCCTGGTCCACGATGGCGCCCTGGAACAGTTCGGCGGCGGTCGGGTTGCGCACCGCGCGCCCGAGCGAGGCCTTGAGCGAGAACGCCTCGGCCAGCGCCAGCGCCAGCGCCGCCTTGGGCGACCAGCTGGTCTCGACGCGCGCACCGAACGGCAGCGCCAGCGCGGCGTTGGCGATCGCGCCGCCGTAGGCCCGCCAGCGCTCGGCGCGTGCGCCCAGCGTGGCCTTCACATCCGGCGCCACGCGCCAGCCGTCCTGCAGGTACAGGCTTTGCAGGCGCGTGTTGCCGTCAAAGCGGGACATCATGGCCCCGCCATCGGCATGGATCCAGTCGGCGTTGGCGCGGATGGCCGTGCGCAGGTGCGCCGCCTCGTCCTGGTAGCCCAGCTCCACCACGTGGGCGGAATCGGGGCCCCAGATGCCCTTGAGCGCCAGCGTGTGCCAGCCGCTGCCGCCCATGTCGGTGACCCGGCCGGCGCCGCCGGTGGAAAGATCGGGTACCACCACGCTGGGCGTGCGCACCAGGTCGCGCGCGTAGCGGTAGCCGGTGGCGGCGATCTCCCAGTCCCACACGTCCTTGGCATGGCGCTTGAGCGACAGCCCTTGCATCACATGGGTGAGCGTGGAAAGGGTCGGGGCGAAATCGGAAGGCTTGAGCTCATAGCGCAGGCCGCCGATATCGACCGCGCCGCCGTAGACCGGCACCCCGGCCGCGTCGCGCAAATAGGAGTCTGCCGCGCGCGCTGCCTGGTTGTCCCACCAGCCGAGCGTGTAGCTGGCGCGCAGGACCGGCGTGACGTCGTAGGCCAGCTTGAGCTTGGCGTGGTCCTGCACGGTGTGGGTGCGGCTGGTCGCGCCCAGGATCAGCCATGGTTTACCGGCCGGGTTGGTATCGGCCAGCGCCCCCGTCACCGGCACACCGGCCGCCCCGTTTGAGGTCGCCGACAGCAGGCGCGTGGCGAAAGCGAGCGGCTGCCCGTGGCTGTCCAGGCGCGCCACGTCGGCCCACCAAGACCAGGCCCCGCGGCGCTGGCCGATGGAGGCGCTGCCCTGCCCGCCCCCGGCCTGGCCGGCGCTGGCGTACTGCGCGTAATGCTGGGTGAAGCCGGACAGCTTGAGGTGGGCTTCGAGCGTGCGCGGCATGCGCGTCTGGAAGTCCACCACGGCGCCCGCCGCGTTGCCCGGATAGGCCGCCGAAAACGGCCCGTACAGCACATCGACCCTGTCGATTTCCTCGGGCGACACCATGCCCCAGCGCGGCGCGAAGGCGGCGCCGTTGCCGAGCAAATTGGACAGCAGTATGCCGTCCGCGTACACCAGCGAGCGCGCGCTGTTGCCGCTGCCCGAGGCGCGGCTGGACAGCACCGCGTGGTCGTAGTCGCCGATGAAGCGCTTGCGCACGTTCAGGCTGGGCAGGTACTTGAGCGCGTCCTCGGCGTCGGTGGCGTTGACGCGCTGCTCAAGCTCGCCGCCGCGCACGGTCTCGATGGTGGTCGGAATCTGCACCGGCAGCGAGCTCGGACGCCCACCGTTGATAATCACCGAAGCCATCGCGCCGTCCTGCGCCCACCCATCGCCACAGGCACCGGCGAGCAGAATCCCCAGCGCCAGCGGGCTGGATCTCAATGTTGTCAGCATGGTTCAGTGCCCCGCGCTGGCCGGTGCGTAGCCGATCGGCTTGACCGATGCCTGGACCGTCACGTTTTCGCGCTTGTGCTGTGCGCTCTCGACGACCAGCGTGAGCGGCACCGTCTCGCCTTCCTTGAGCTGGCGCTTGAGCCCCACCAGCATGACGTGATAGCCGCCGCTGGCCAGGTTCACATCCTGCCCGGCCGGCAGGTCGATCCCGTCGACCTCCTCCATGCTCATCATCCCGCCCTTCATCTGGGACTGGTGCAGCTCGACGCTGGCCGCCACCGGCGAGCGCACTTCCACCAGGCGCGCTGGATGGGCCGAACGCAGCACCATGAAGGCGCCGCTGCTTTTCTGGACTGGGACGGTGGCGCGCACCCACGGAGCGCTGACCGATACTTGCGCCGCCGCGGCGCCGGCGATCGCGCACGACGCGACCGCTGCAAACATTAATTTTTTCATGGCGAATCTCGAAATGGTTGACCAGCGCGGGCGCACGCCCAGCGCTGATAAAAATAGCGGGTAGGAGATTCAGGCCAGGGGTGGTCCGCGCGGCGGCGCGGCCGACAGCGCCAGCAGCGGTTGCGGCGCGTGGTAGAACAGGAAGGGACGCAAGGCGTGGCCGCCGGCCAAGGGCAAGGCCGGCGCTTGACCGGGCAGCAGCATGTGGCTGCCGGCGTGCGGCGCGCAGTAGGCGCAATCGACGGTGGCCTTGGCCAGCGGCGATTTCTTCGTGCTGAAGGTGGTGGCGGCGGTGGCGCTGCAGATCTCCAACGCGGCGCCAGAACCGCCTTGGACCGACAGCGCATGCGAGATCGACGGGGCGAGCGCGTTCATCAGGATCGCGAAACACGCGATCCAGACCTTGAGGCGCCACCTGATTGATCTCGTCAACATACCGTCATTATAGTCAAAGCCACACTGGCCGGGCCGGCCGGCCGGCGCGCTCTAGCGCTCGCCCTTGAAGTCTTCGCGCTCGATCAGCACGGTGGTGACGCTGTCGGTCAGGTAGATCTGGCCGTCCTGGATCGTGCACTGCAGTTGCATGTTGCGCTGGGCCATGGCTTCGAGCTGGGCGCTCGCCTCGGCCGGAATATTGACCACGGTGAGATTCTTGGCACGCTCGAGCTTGTTGGCGATCTGCTTGTACCAGATATGGCTGGTGGCGCTGTAGCTGTAGACGACCACGCGCCCGCTGCGCCCGCACGCCTTCATCAGGCGTTTCTCGTCCGGCTGGCCGACCTCGATCCACAGCTCGATGGCGCCGGTGAGGTCCTTCTGCCACAGGTCGGGCTCGTCGGTGTCGAACAAGCCCTTGGTAAATACCAGCGCTTCGCTGGCGTTGATGGCGAAGGCGAGCAGGCGGATCATCATGCGCTCGTCGGTCTCGGACGGATGGCGCGCCAGGGTCAGCATGTGCTCCTGGTAATAATTGCGGTCCATGTCCGCAATCTGGAGTTCCGCCTTATAAATTGTTGCTTTGAGGGCCATCGCGAAGCGGTCTTTCGTAGTGCTGAAATTATTTAAAGACGACGGTCTTGTCGCCGTTTTGCAGGATGCGGTGTTCCACGAACCATTTCACGGCGCGCGCCAGCACCACGCATTCGACGTCGCGCCCGATCGCGCTCAGGGTCTCGGCGTCCATCGCGTGATCGACCCGCTCGACGTCCTGCTCGATGATCGGACCTTCGTCCAGGTCGCCGGTGACGAAGTGGGCGGTGGCGCCGATCAGCTTGACGCCGCGCTGGTGCGCCTGCGCGTAGGGCTTGGCGCCCTTGAAGCTGGGCAGGAAGGAATGGTGGATGTTGATCGCCTTGCCGCGCATGGCCTCGCACAGGCCGGGCGAGAGGATCTGCATGTAGCGCGCGAGCACCACCAGGTCGATCTTGTGGGTGGCCATCAGGTCCAGCACGCGCGCTTCCTGCGCCAGCTTGGTGGCCTGGTCGGCGCCGGCCGCCAGCGGCAGGTGGAGAAACGGAATGTTGTAGCTGGCCGCCAGCTGGTAGAAATCCATGTGGTTCGACACGATCGCGGGAATCTCGACCGGCAGCAAGCCGCTCTTGTAGCGGAACAGCAAGTCGTTCAGGCAATGCCCGATCTTCGACACCATGATCATCACGCGCGGCTTGGCGTGGGCGTCGTGCAGCTGCCCTTGCATGCCCATCGCGCTGCACAGCGCGTCAAAGTCGGCGCGCAGGCGGGCGTCGGGGATGCTGGCGTCCTCGGCCACGAAGTGCACGCGCATAAAGAACAGTTTCGATTCGCTATCACCGAACTGGGCCGAATCGACGATGTTGCAGCCGTGGTCGGCCAGGAAACCGGACACGCGGTGCACGATGCCGCGCTGGTCCAGGCAGGACAGGGTCAGGATATATTCTGGATGCGTCATGGGTAGCTAAAGAATGCGTGAACACTGCGAGTCTCGTATTGTCGCATGCGTGGGCAAAATACTCATCCATTAATCAAAACTACCCACCTGCGGCTTGCCGCCCTGCCCCACTGCAAGCCGCCTCGCCGCCGGCGCCGGCCGTGCGGCCCGGCAATGGTGCGCATTGACCCAATCGGCACAAGCGGCGCCTTCACGGAACTTGGCGCGGCCTGGCGCGTCTACCTCTCGCTCACTCGAAGCACGTTCACCATTGCCCGCAATGGTGTCCCTTCTTTTTCGTTAACGTTGAGGAAACCCATGCCATCCAATTCGTCCACCTCGGCCATGCGCGCCCACCTGGAAAGCCAGGTTGCGTTCATGTCGGATCTCACCCGTAAAACCTACGACTCGGCGCGCAAGCTCAGCGAGCTGAATCTGCACTTCACCCAGGACTGGCTCGAAGACAGCTTCACCATCAGCCGCCAGTTGCTCGCGGCCGGCGATCCCTTCCAGTTTTCGGCCACCCTCGCCAACCAGATCCAGCCGCTGGCCCAGCGCATCCGCAGCTACCAGCAGCAACTGATCGGTCTGCTCAGCGGTGCCCAGGTCGACTTCACGCGCGCCACCGAGAGCTTCATGCCCGAAGCGAGCCGCAGCGCCAGTGCCATCGCCGACGACATGGCGCGCCGTGCCGAGGAAGCCAGCCGCGCCTTCGCACCTCGCTACAGCGGCAACGGCGCCGCCTCGGGCGGGCATGGCGGCGACGGCGGCGCCCACCATTCCGCCAGCTGATCCGCGCCAACCACCGCCACAGGGAGCTCACCATGCCTAACCCAGGTAAAGCCAAAAACGGATCGGCGATCGACGCCCTGGACTTGCTTAGGGCCGATCACGAGAAGGTCAAAAGCCTGTTCCGCGAGTTCGACAGTCTGCGCGGCATCGACGACGAGGACGAACGCAAGTCCGAGCTGGTTGACGAAATCTGCTACGAATTGACGATCCATACGATGATCGAAGAGGAAATCTTCTACCCCATCGTCCGCGACGCCATCGATGACGAGGAGCTGATGGACGAAGCCGACATGGAGCATACCGGCGCGCGCGAATTGATCAGCCAGCTCGAAGTCATGTACCCCGGCGACGACCACTTCGAGGCGACCGTCAGCGTGCTCGGCGAAGAGATCGCCCAGCACATCGAGAAGGAAGAAAACGACATCTTCGAGGCGGCGCGCGCGGCCGGCATCGACCTTGACGGCTTGGGCGAACGGCTGTCGTCGCGCAAGGAGGAGCTCGACGAGGACCTGTCGGCCCCGCCCGCGCCGCTCGATGCGCTCCTGCCGCACGAGGGGGCGCGGCGTGCGCCGCGCGCGCCGAACTAGCACCAGCCGACAGGGCCGGAACTAATGAAAGGAGCACGTCTCTAACCCACGAGCGCGGCCACTGCGGCGCTCGGGGTTCCGATACCGAAGTACACACCAGGAGATCGACATGGCGACTAGTAAAGACAGTGGCGGAAGCAAAAGCTCGGCGTCGAGCGGCAACGCCCAAAAAGGCAGCAGCGGCAGCGCCAGCGGGCACGTGCCGGCCAAGCGCGGCTTCGCCGCAATGGACGAACAACAGCAGCGTGAGATCGCCAGCAAAGGCGGCCAGGCAGCGCACCAGAAAGGCACGGCACACGAATTCGATTCCGAGGAAGCGCGCCGGGCCGGGCAAAAAGGCGGGGAAGCGGTCAGCCGCGACCGCGAGCACATGGCCGATATCGGCCGCAAGGGAGGCGAAAGCAGGCAGTCGGCACACCGAGCCGCCGTCGCCGCTGCCAACGGCGGCACGCGCGCCGCTGGCACCGCTGCCAGCGAATCCAAAAGCAAGACCGGTGGCAAGCAAGACGAATAGAGGCGAGGCGCCATCGATGCTTGCCCATGTGTGTAAGCCGGGGCCGGAACGTGGCCGTGCTCCGGCCCCGGCTTTTTTTGCCGGTCTGCGCGCCGGCGTCCGGTGTTGAACGGGCATCTCGTATTAATTGTTAATTGTTGATCGTGTGTTGAGCGGGCATCCGCTGTCAATGGGCCGCCCTGCGTTGATTGGCTCCCCGTTTTAATCAGCTCAAATATGCCGCCGGCATGCCACGCGGCGCACTGCGGCACCGCAGCACCGCGGCATGGTACCGCGTGTGAATTCTCGGCCTTGGCCGGCGCGTCCACGCCTGATGTGGTAGGCTCCCGGCCCATGAATTCCCTCAAATACCTTAGCGCTTATTCCGATGCCACGCGTGCACAGGTGTCCGCGCTGATCGCCCAGGACAAGCTGGGGCAAGTGCTGAGAAGCCGTTACCCGTCGGCGCACGGCATACGCACCGACAAGGCCCTGTACGACTATGTGCAGGACCTAAAAACTGAACATTTACGCAACGCCGAACCGATCAACAAAGTCGCGTTCGACAGCAAAATCCATGTGATCCAGCATGCGCTCGGGCTGCACACGGCAATTTCCCGGGTCCAGGGTAGCAAGCTCAAGGCCAAGCACGAAATCCGCGTAGCCACCCTGTTCAAGGACGTCCCGCTCGAATTTCTGCGCATGATCGCCGTGCACGAACTTGCGCATGTGAAGGAAAAGCAGCACGACAAGGCGTTCTACAAGCTGTGCACCTACATGGAACCCAACTACCACCAGTACGAGTTCGATTTGCGCCTTTACCTGACCCAGCTCGACATCTCCAGCCAGCGCCTGTGGGAATAGCCCACGGGCGGAAAAACGGTGACCAGACAGTGGAAAAAATCTGGCGACCAAAGTCACATTACGCCATGGCGATTTAGGACGTCACCATCGGAACCTTGCCCTCCGGGCGCGCCATGGCGCCTGCGCCGGCCACGCGGTGACACTCGTCGGCGCCGCGCAGGCAAGCTTCGGCGCAGGCCTTGCAGTGCCTCATTGTGTGCTTGCCGCACTCGTCGCCGCAGGCCTCGCACACTTCCGCACAGGCCCGGCAGATCGCGCTGGCGAGGTCGCTGCCGCGCGCCATGAAAGCCGCCGCCACGCGGCACATCTCGGCGCAATCCATGGCTAGTGCGACGCAACGGGCCATCGTCTTCACGTCGTGTTCCTGGAGGCAGGAAACCGCGCACAAGTCGCAGGCTGCGGCGCAGGCGTTGCACGCCTCGATACACGCTTCAAATTGTTGTTCGTTCATTATATTCTCACTCGTAAAATAATTAATCACGGAGCAATCATCGCGCATCCTTGAGGAAAGTGGCGCCAGTATGATATTCATGGGATCCAAAACTCGATCAGGATCGCCGTGTTAGCGCAGACCGGCTTATGAAGCGAGACGAATTTCTTACGATTAAGGTTGCAGCCGGTATCTACAAGTCTAATACGATGTCGAACGGTCAATATGAAATATACAACCATGCAACTTCTAAAGTTGGGGTACCGAAACGACAATGAAGAAGATATCGAAAAGTAACGCCATAGTTCCTCTCGAAATGCGCTATGACAATACCATAACGTTACCAGTCGAAATCCAGAAACAGGCCAATTCAAAATTAGTAGCGACTTTTTTCGAGACCTGGATCCTGTCGATGAAATGTTCATTCCTGGGTACCCAAACAATATAGGTAACGATGACCCACTCGGGAAACGCGCGACCGTCGCATCAGATCCAAATTCTGGCTGGAGGAACCATCCCGCCTAGTATGTAGGCGTTTCGACGCTCAGATGGGAGTGGTTTGGAGGCCGAAACTGGTCGGCCATATAATTAGACGAGACTAGGGAAGCACTGATTTATTC
>DIZW01000031.1:24079-61144 GCA_002428015.1 Oxalobacteraceae bacterium UBA6018
AGAATAAATCAGTGCTTCCCTACAAAACTGACCATCGACATGATCAACAAGTTGCATCGATCACAGAAATAAGGAACAACATTCTATCGAGATGGGCTAACGATAAAATTCATCTGGCGCGACTATGTCAAACTGCCCCCGATGTGTTTAAATTGAAATAATAAAAACAATGAATAATTTGGATGGACGAGTAAATCCAGATGACTTGCAATAGTAGCAATTAAAGCAAACATAGCATTGAGTCCAGCCAGGACACATTAATGGTACCCGGTGCTTTGACAGCTTAATTTCCGGGTTTTTTAATGTGAAAATTACCGAAAAAAAACGCCGCCCGGCCAATTCCCAAGACCGGACAGCGCTGAAAGCCACGAGGCATGAAAACAAATCAAAGAGGGCTGCGGCGCTCACTGAGCGATGAAGCGTCTGGCATTCCTCCTTCCTATTAACGGCGTTGCAGCGCCCATTGCTGGTTGGTGCCGTTGTTGAGCGTATACTGGATAATTTGAGCGTAGTCCGCCGTACTACGGCCTTTCACGTCCAACACCATCCCGCTGAGCTGGTTGGCGACGGTGTAGTAACCGGCCGCCGGACTGGCGAAGCGGAAGGTTTGGCCATTTCCTGCCCAGTAGTCCCACTGCGCCATGTTGGTGCCTGCGGTGGTCGAGTTGTTGTAGTCGTCCAGACTCTTGAGGCTGTTGACGTTGATGATGCTGTAGTTGCCGTTGGCGCCATGGGTGATCACATACCACGACTGGTAGGTAGCGCCGGAATCCGTCAACTGCTGCACCAGCGCGCCGTTGGCGGATGAGGCACCGGCCACCGTCATGACCTTTCCGCTCAGTCGAGACTTGAACGCGTAGGTCCCCTCGCTGACGCCGCCGCAGCCGGCAAAGCTGGTGAAGTTGCGCGTGATGACGGGCCAGCCCGAGCTATAAGTCATGCGGGCGATGTCCAGCTTGGGATTGCCGTTGTCCGTCATGTCGTAATAGTGGGTCGAGACGAAGTTGCAGCCGTCCTGTTTGAGCACGCCGACGTGGCCTGGCCCCTTGTACTTGCCGTCCAGGTTGGGCAGAATCGTGCGTGTTCCGGAGTACGGCCCCGTCACGCTGGTGGCGCGCTGCACCTCGACGTAATAGGTGCTGTCGACGCCTTTGCAGCAGGCGCCGCGGTTGGCGAACAGATAGTAATAGTCGCCCTCGCGGGTGATGTACGGCGCTTCCATGTCCACCCCGCCGCCGCCCAGCACTTTGGTCACGCTCGTGGCCAGCTTGCCGGTCGACTGGTTAATCTCGGCGACGCCGATGCCGCCGAAGAACGAACCGTAGGACATATACACCTTGCCGTCGTGATCGCGGAAAACGGCCGGGTCGATCGCGTTGATCTCGCTCGATCCGCCGTAGGATTCGACCACGATCCCCAGGTCGGTCCAGCTGGGATTGCGCAGCGACAGCGAGCGCGCCACGCCGATGGCCGACTTGCTGGTGCCGAAGGTCGAGACCGAATAATAGATGTAGTAGTACCCGTTCATGTGAATCACGTCCGGCGCCCAGAATGAACCGGAGAAATTCGGCACCTTGTTGGTCACCCACGCCGGATAGGTCGTGAACACGGCCGAGCGGGTCCCCACCGACCAGTTCAGCAGGTCTTTCGACTGCGAATACCAGATCCCGGTGCCGGTGGTGAAATTGAAATAGGTGTCGCCATCCTTGGTGATGGTGCCGGGGTCATGGGCGTTCTGGACGCCCTGCAAGGTGATCGACGAGGCCGAGGCGGCGCACAGCGCCAGGCAGAATCCTGCCAACAGTTTCTTAAACATACGTCTCCCCTATAATTGGTATTGTTCTACGTGATAACACGTACGAGGTTATTCCTGGCCTGCTAGCCGCGCCAATGAAAAATTTTTCCCTACTGATCACGACATTGATATGAGGCAGCCCCGGCCACGGCAAATGTTGCCGCATTCTTCAGCAAATGTTGCAATTTCGCACCAATAGTTGCAACCGAAAGTATTCCTTGCAGGAAATCTATCGACATTCTGGACGCCGGTCTATACAGTCAAGCCTAGTTCTATCCGGCCTCGCCCCCGCCGGTCATGACAAGATGGAAACCTCGAAAAACCGTAGCGAGCGGCATGGTCTCGTTCGAGAAGCGCAGCCGTACGGAGGTACGATGAGCATCGCAGAACGAAAATTTCGGCGCGCAGATGGTTTCGAGGTCCCTCGACGGAACATATTCCGCATCTCCCCCGCATGTGCACGCGAGCGCGGCTCGCGGTGCCGCGCCGAGATAGCCTCATTACCGGAACCACCACTGATGCTTTTGATTGATTCTATTCACCCGCTGCGCGTTGGACTGAAGGCGGCCGCGCTGGCCGCGTCCGTGCTGATGGCGGGCGCCGCCCACGCGGCCGATGACGCAACCACGGCACCCACCTGGACCTTCGGCGGCTACGGCACCGTGGGCGTGGTCCATGCCGACACTTCGCAGGCCGACTTCACCTCGAGCATCCTGAAGGCCGACGGCGCCGGCTACACGCACCGCTGGAGCGACACGGTCGACACCCGCGTCGGCGCCCAGGTCGGCGCGAGCCTGAACAAGCAATGGTCGGCCGTGCTGCAGGTGGTCTCCGAACAGGGACTGGACAAGAGCTTTCGCCCGCGTGTCGAGTGGGCCAACGTCAAGTACCAGGTCACCCCTGACCTGGCGCTGCGGCTGGGCCGCATTTCGCTGCCGATGTACCTGGCGGCCGACTATCGCAAGATCGGCTACGCCTTCACTTTCGTGCGCAATCCGATCGAGGTGTACAACGCCATACCGATCAGCAGCAGCGACGGCATCGACCTCACCTACCGCTGGCATACCGGCTCCATCAAGCATGTGGGCCAGCTGTTCTACGGCCACAACGACGTGCGCCTGATCGATCCCTTCCGCGCCAAGTCGCGCGCCCTGGCCGGTTTTTCCTACACCGCGGAATCGGGGCCGCTGACAATACGCGTGAGCGCCATGACGGCGCGCCTGACGGTCAATATCGCCGAAGACCTGTTCGACGCATTCCGCCAGTTCGGCCCAGCCGGCGCGGCCATCGCCGAGCGCTACGCCGTCAACGACAAGCGCACCACCGGCTTTAGCATCGGCGCCACCTACGATCCCGGCCAGTGGTACATATCGAGCGAGGCCGGCCACTTCGATGCGCGCTCGTTCTTCGCCGCGACCACCGCGGCCTATGCCACAGCCGGCTACCGATGGGGCAATTTCACGCCCTACCTGTCCGCCGCCAAGATCTACTCGAACGACCCCACCACCAGCGAAGGGCTGCCGCCGGCGGCCCTGCCGGCCCAGCTGCGCCCCACCGCCGGCTATCTCAACGCGGCCCTGAACGGCCTGCTCACGACCATTCCCGTCCAGTCCAGCGTGACCGCCGGGATGCGCTGGGACTGCATGACCAACGTCGCCGTCAAGCTGCAGTACGACCGCGTGCGGCCGCACGCCGGCTCGCGCGGCACCCTGATCAACCAGCAGCCGGATTTCCGCTCTGGCCAGGTCGTCAACGTCGCGAGCGCCGTGCTCGACTTCGTGTTCTGAGGGGGGCGCCATGCATCGACTGATCCCCCTCCTCACCCGCCCACTGCGTCGCCCTCTGTGCGCCGCCGCCCTGCTCGCGGCCAGCCTGCACGCCGGCGCCGGCGAACTGGTCGTCATCGTCTCGGCCAAGAGCCCGATCGCCACCCTGCGTGCCGAACAGGTGGCCGACATCTTCCTCGGCCAGATCGCCAACTTCCCCGGGGGCGCCGAGGCGGTCGCGCTGGACCAGCGTATCGGCTCACCCGAGCGCGACGAGTTCTATGCCAAGGTCGCCGCCAAGACGCCGCCGCTGATCAAGGCTTACTGGACCAAGATGATCTTCACCGGCCGCGGCCAGCCGCCCAAGGAGGTTCCCGGCAGCGCCGCGGTGCGCAAGCTGGTCGCGGACAATCCAACCCTGATCGGCTACATCGACAAGGCCGCGCTCGACCCGAGCGTCAAGGCCGTGTTGGTGGTGCGCTGAGGCGGCCACGGGCGCGCGCGTGAATCAAACGGCCAACAACCCCAGCGACAAGCGGGCACTGTTCGCGCGCCTGCTCGGGCGCGGCCTGGAAACCCACATCTCGCTGCCGCTGTTCGCCGCGCTGTTGCTGGCCTTGATCGCCGCGACCACCGCCCACTTCATCGACCTCGAACGCAATGCGGCCCAGGTGGCGGCGCGCGAATCGAGCCGCGAGCTGATCGACACCTACGAAGCCCAGGTGCAGCGTAACCTGGGCGCCATCGACCAGACCCTGAAGGTGCTCAAGTACGCGGTCGAGCTGAAAGGCCCGGTCGGCGCCCTGCCGGCCTTGAACAAGCAGGGGTTGCTGCCTTCCGGGCTGGTGTTCGTGGTCAGCGTCGCCGACCGCAACGGCATGGTGGTGGCCACCAATCCCGCCACCAGACCGATCGACGTGTCGGGCCAGGACTACTTCCGCTACCACCGCGACAGCGACAGCGCCACACCGTATGTGAGCCGGGTCCAGCGCGACGCCGCCAATCCCGAGTGGCACCTGCACTTCTCGCGCCGCCTGAACGACGCCGCCGGCCAGTTCGCCGGCATCGTCATCGTCGAAGTCGACCCGGCCTACTTCACCAGCGGCTACGAGCGTTCACGCCAGGGCGAATCGGGCGCCATCGGCCTGTTCGGCGCCGACGGCGTGTTCCGCGCCCTGCGCATCGGCGACAAGGTGTCGTGGGGCCAGGCCGCGCCGGTCATGATGGCCGGCGCCGGCCTGGGCGAATCCATGCGCAGCAGCTGGGACGGCATCGCGCGCTACACCAGCGTGCGCCGCCTGCACGGCTTTCCGCTCACCGCCGTGGTCGGGCTGGCCGAGCACGAGCAGATGGCCGCGTTCAAGCAGCACCGCCGCAACTACCTGCTGGTGGCCGGCAGCGGCAGCGCGCTCCTGGTCATCATCGTCACCCTGGTGTGCGTGTGGTCGTGGCAGATCACGCGCACGCGCACGCGGGTGCGGCGCGCCCAGGAGACTTACGCTGCCGCCTCCGAGGCCAGCCTGGACGCGTTCTTCGTGCTGCGCAGCGTGAACGACGCCCACGGCGTCATCACCGAATTCATCATCGAAGGCACCAACACGCGCGCCGAGAAGCTGACCAGGTTGAGCAAGGAACAGCTGCGCGGCCAGCCGCTCACGGCGGTGCTGCCCTCCTACCGCGACAACGGCATTTTCGAAGACCTGGTCAAGGTCACGCTGGTGGGCGGCGTGCACGAAGCCGAATGGCAGTCGGTCAAGGCGCCGCATCGCGAACAGTGGCTTCACCGGCAGGTGGTGGCGGTCGAAGACGGCGTGGTGGCAATCGTGCGCGACATCACCGAGCGCAAGCTCACCGAGGAGCGCATTCGCCACATGGCCCATCACGACGAGCTCACCAGCCTGCCCAACCGCAGCCTGATCCGCGACCGGCTCGACCAGGCCATCCACCACGCCGAGCGGCGCGCGCGCAGCGTAGCGGTGGCCTTCATCGACCTGGACGGCTTCAAGCTGGTCAACGATGGCCTGGGCCACAACGCCGGCGACGAGCTGCTCAAGGTGGTGGGCGAGCGCATGGCGCGCTGCGTGCGCCGCGAAGACACCCTGGGCCGCTTCGGCGGCGACGAGTTCGTCGTCATCCTGGCCGACCAGTCCAACGACCCGCTCTCGCTCACGCCGATCCTCGAGAAGATCCGCCAGGCCGTCAACGAGCCGGTGCTGGTCGAAGGCCAGGAGGTGCAGGTCAGCTGCAGCATGGGCGTGGTGATGTATCCGCGCGACGGCACCGATCCGAACACCCTGATGATGAACGCCGACGCGGCCATGTACCGCGCCAAGGAGCTGGGCAATAACAACTTCCAGTTTTACACGCGCGAGATGAACGCCAGCGTGGAAGAAAAGCTGGTCCTGCTCGAAGGGCTGCGCGGCGCGCTCGAGGAAGGCCAGTTCCACCTTCTGTACCAGCCCAAGGTCGACCTGCGCAGCGGCCTCATTCTCGGGGTCGAGGCACTGATCCGCTGGCAGCATCCCGAGCACGGCTTGGTCTCGCCGCTGCGCTTCATCGGGCTGGCCGAGGAAAGCGGCTTGATCGTCGCCATCGGCGAATGGGTCCTGCAGACCGCGTGCCGCCAGAACAAGGCCTGGCAGGACGCGGGACTGGCGCCGATCATCGTCTCGGTCAACGTGTCGCCGCGCCAGTTCGAGGAAAAGCGTCTGGTCGACCGGGTCGCCCAGGCGCTGCGCGAAAGCGGCCTGGCGCCCGGCGCGCTCGAACTCGAAGTCACCGAAAGCCTCATCATGCGCGATCTGGCGCAATCGGTGGGCAAGATGCGCGAGCTCGAAGCGATGGGGATCTCGCTGTCGATCGACGACTTCGGCACCGGCTATTCGAGCCTGTCGGCGCTCAAGTCCTTCCCGATCAGCAGCCTGAAGATCGACAAGTCCTTCGTCAGCGAACTGGCCGACAACCCCGACGACCAGGCCATCGCGATGGCCGTCATCTCGCTCGGTCACAAGCTGAACCTGCGGGTGATCGCCGAAGGGGTCGAGACCGAACAACAATGCAGCTTCCTGCGCGATAACGACTGCGACGAGATGCAGGGCTATCTATTCAGCCGCCCCGTCGCCGCCCCCCAGATCCAGGCCATGCTCACCGAGCAGGCGCGCCTGCTGGCCGAATGCGACCGCGCCGACGCCAACGTATATGGAATCGTCCCGCAAGGGCGAAATGCAAATGCAGCGTAATCTTAACCAGCTTCTCCTGGGGTCAGACCCCAAACTGCGCCGCATGCTGCGCTACTGGGGCGCCACCGGCCTGTTCTACCTGGTCGGCATCGCGGTCCTGCTGCAGCAGGTCGATGGCGGCACTCCGCGCGCGCACTGGGCCAATCTGGTGGTGTGGTTCTGCGCCATCGGCGTGCTGTCGTTCTTCGTGCTGGTGCGCTTCTCGGTGCAGTTCCGGATTGCCCCGTGGCAGCTGGCTGTCGCCCAGGGCGTGTTCGCGATCGCCTGCGAGATCGGCGCCTACGCCGTCACCGGCCCGATCCGCGGCGCGTCGCTGGTGATCCTGCAGGTGGTGATCGTGTTCTGCATCTTCTCGCTGCGCCCGCGCGCCACCATGGCCCTGTGCGCGGCCACCATCGGCATGCTCGGCGCGACCATGCACGCCATGGTCAGCTACGATCCGGTCGCCTACCCCGCCAACATCGAATGGCAGCACTTCGCGCTGTCGGCCGCCTCGCTCGTCGCCGTCACCGTGCTGACCGGCGAAATGAGCAAACTGCGCGCCCACCTCAAGCGCCAGAAGGAGGAACTGGTCGCGGCGGTCGGCACCATCCGCACGCTGGCCACGATCGACGAACTGACCTCGCTGGCCAACCGGCGCTACATGAACGAAGTGCTCCACGCCGAGGAAAGGCGCCAGGGCTGCACCGGCCAGCGCATCTGCATCGCCCTGCTCGATATCGACTTCTTCAAGCGCATCAACGACAGCTACGGGCACGATGGCGGCGACGCGGTACTGCGCACCTTCGCCGCGGCCGCGCGCACCGACCTGCGCGCCGGCGACGTGCTGGCGCGCTGGGGCGGCGAGGAATTCCTGCTGATGCTGCCCGATACCGACCTGCGCGAGGCGAAAAAGATCCTGGCGCGCATGGCCGAGCGGGTCGGCGCGATCCGCGTGACCGATCTCGACGTCGAACTGCGCGTCACCTTCTCGGGCGGCGTGGTGGAACGGCGCGACTGCGAACCGTTCGCCGACACCATCACACGGGCCGACAAGGCCATGTACGAGGCCAAGATGGGCGGACGCGACATGGTGATCGCCGCCTGACTGCGGCGCCGCCCCGCACCGGCACGGTACCTCGCCCCGGCTAGTGGGCCAGCAGGCGCTCCAGCAGCGCGTCCGGCTGCGCTTCGACCATCATCAGCGCCGCGTGCCGTTCGGCGATGAAGCCCTCGCCGCGCGCGTGGCCGATGAAACCGACCAGCGCATCGTAGTAGCCGTCCACATTGAGCACACCGACCGGCTTGTCGTGGATGCCCAGCTGCGACCAGGTCAGCATCTCGAACAGCTCCTCGAGCGTACCCATCCCCCCGGGCATGGCGATGAATGCGTCGGCCAGGCGCGCCATCATCGCCTTGCGCTCGTGCATATCCTCGACCACGAACAGCTCCGTGAGGCCGGCATGGCCGACCTCGCGCGCCATCAGCGCGCGCGGAATCACGCCGTACACCATCCCGCCAAGGCGCAGCACCTCGTCGGCGATGACACCCATCAGGCCCACGTTACCGCCGCCGTACACCAGCGCCAGGCCGCGCTCGACCAGCGCCGCGCCCATCGCCCGCGCCGCGTCCGCGTAGCGTGCCGAGACGCCGTGGGAGGCCCCGCAATAGACTGCGATCGACTTCATCAAATTGATCCCTGCTTGATTTTCTTGAGATATTCCTCGGCCAGCTTCTGGAACAACAGGTGCGTGTCGCCGCGCAGATAAGGGCCGATCTGGGACAGCACCTGGTAGCAGCCGCGCGCCAGCGCGTCCGACATGGCCTGCTGCTCGGTGTACTTGCGCGGATTGCGCACGTACTCGTACGACAGCCAGTAGGTCGCCACCACCACCATATTGGTCGCCATCGCATCGATCTCGGCGTCGGACGCCTCCATCGACTTTTCGCTGCGCAGATCTTCGCACAAGGCCTTGGCGACCTTGATCTTGTGCGCCAGGATCTGCTTGAAATGCAGCTCCAGCTTGCGGTTGCGCGAGAGCAGATCGTTCAGGTCGCGGTAGAAGAAGCGATAACGCCAGATCAGCTCGAACATCAGGTGCAGGTAGAGCCACACGTCCTCGATGTTGGACCGGCGCGTCACCGGCACTGTAAGGATGCGCTCGATCTCGGTCTCGAACTGCGCGAAGATCGAGTTGACGATATCGTCCTTGTTGCGAAAGTGGTAGTACAGGTTACCGGGCGAGATGTTCATCTCCTCGGCGATCACGGTGGTGGTGATATTCGGTTCGCCGAACTCGTTAAACAGGCGCAGCGACAATTCGAGGATACGTTCGCGGGTGCGGCGTGGCGCTTTTTGTAGCATGTCGGGCGGCTCTCCGTTGGCTCTCATTGTTGTTCCACCTTGTACTCCAAGCATACCACCGAACAGCGGCGTTCCGGGCAGGCGGCCATCAGCGCGTGCTCTTCGCGGCAGCCGTCTTCCTGGCGCCGGTCTTGGCGCTGGCCTTCACGGCGCCGGCATTGACAGCGCCAACGGCCTTTTTGACACTTGCCTTCGCGGCCGGCTTAGTTGCTGGCTTGGTGGCCGGCTTAGTGGCCGGCTTAGTGGCCGACTTAGTTGCCGACTTAGTTGCCGGCTCTTTGGCCGCCTTGGCGACCGGCTGGGTTACCGGCTTAGCCGCCAGCTTGGTCGCCGGCTTGAGCGCAGCCTTGCGCGGTCGGGGCTGCGCGCCGCCCAGCCCCAGCACCGCAAGGCTGAGCTGCTCGATGCGTAGAGTCAGCTGCTGGATGTCGTGCTGGGTCGGCACGCCGATGGTCGCGAGCGCGCGCGCGACCCGGTCCTCGAACACCTGCTCGAGCGTATCGAACGAACCGGAGGCCTCGCGCCGCACGCCCTCGGCAGCCTGTTCGATCGCCTCGCCCACCCCGCCCATGCTCTCGTCGGCCAGGGTGCGCGAACGCTGCTGCAGGCTGGTGCCCTCCTTGACCAGTGTGCGAAACACCCCGCTGCCCTCCTGCTGCGCCTTGGCGAACGCGCCCAGGCCGGCCTGCCAGATCTGCTGGGCCGAGGTGCGCACGAAGTCAGCCAGTTGCTGGTCGTCGGTGCTGGCGAGTGGCTTGGTTTTCTTGCCCATGAATGGCTCCGGTGAAGTATGAACGATGGCGACGCTGCATTCTAGAGCCCAAAACTAGAAGCAGGGTTCTAAAGCCGCACTCAAGGCGGCTGGCAGCTCACGTTCCATGGATCGAGGTCGGCGCCGCTCTTGCGCAGCCAAACCTGGGCCGTCGTATTGCGGTCGCTGCGAAAGATCAGTCCGGCCATCTCCTCGCCTCCTGCACCGGCGCCGCCGTTGCCGACGTCCAGCGCCACCAGCGCGAAGGGGAAGGAGCGCTGGCTGGCGCAGGCGCTGCTGCCGGCCATGATCAGGCGCGCGCGCGGCAGCAGGGCCGGCGCGTGCGCGAGCAGCGCGATCACATCGCTGTCGGGCATGCGCTGCATCAGCTCGACCGGCGCGGCGGGTGTAACGCAAGCGCCACGCGCAAGCCACACGAACTGCCTGGGACGATCGGCCGCAAGCCAGGCCTTGTCGTAGCTGAAATCGATGCGCGTCATGCGGCACAGCGGCGTCAAGCCGCGCCGCGGCGCCGACTCCACGCTGGCGGCGACCGACCACGGCGCGGCCGGCCCGGCGTGTGTGATCGCAAAGCGCGGCTGGGCCTCGTGATCGTTGGGAAAGCGCTGCTGGTAGTAGGCGTGAAAGGCCTTCAGCTCGGCCGCGCTGGGCGCGCGCGCCTCGGCGCCGAAGGCCACCGCCGGCAGCAGCGTGCACAGGGCGGCGAGCGTGATCAAGGTCGGTGCGGTCATCGCCCGATTATACGGCGTCCCATGCGCAGGCTCCGTCACGCCGGCGCGAAGTTCCCGTGGAAGCAGTACGGCGCCCGATACGCCAGCCGCGCCAGCGCCAGCGGGCCATGGCTCACGTGCGCGGCGTCGAACACGGTCAGCACGGTTTCGCCGCCACGCGTGTCCTGGGCCGCCCCGACCAGATAGCCGTCGGTCTCGGAACGCGCGCCCGTGCGCGGCACGAGGATGTGCTCCTCCACCTGCCAGCCCGCGTCGAAGCGGAAGCTGTCCACCTTGCCGCTGTCGGTATCGACCAGGTTGACCGTGTCGAACAAGAGCGCTGGCCGCACGCGCGAACTGCTCAGCAGCGCCAGCTTGCGGTGGCGGCTCGACACCGTCTGCGGCGCCACGCGCGGAAACTCGCTCGGCCCGAACAGGCGCGCCACGCTCGCCTTGCCGCTGGCGTAATCGAGCCTCACCTGCGCCGTGTAGCTTTGCGAGACATCGCCGACGGGGCGCTCGCCGCGCATCAGCCGTCCCAGGTCGGCCAGGATCTCGCCGTCATGCAGCACCACGTCAAAGCGCGTGGTCGCGCCATCGTCGAACGCGTTCCCGAAGTGGAAGGCCATATGTGGCGCCAGTTCGAACACCTGGCGTACCTGCAGCGTGGCCTTGTCGACGACGACCGCGCGCAGCGGCCGCGCATCGGTGCCGGCGCCGGCCCAGTGATGCTCCTCGGCGAAGCTCTTGCCTTCCTCCCGCCGCACATCGTAGGGCGGCACAAGGAAGATCAAATGGCGCGCGCTGACCGCGAAGTCATGCACCATCGCCAGCGCGGGGACCGTCACCACGCCGGCCGCCAGCACGCCGCCGTCGGCGCCGATCCGGTACAGCGCCAGCTTGTCGCCACCGGGCAGCGCGCCGAAGTTCCACATGCCGCCGTCCGGATCGCGTTTCGGGTGCGCCGAAAACGGCATCGATTTGAGATCCTCGCGCCAGGTCTTGATCCCGATGGTCTCGAGCGTGTCCGGCGCGAGCTCCGTGGCCGATCCCCCTTCCCACAGCGCGTACAGGCGGCCGTTGAATGGCACAAGATTGGTATTGGCCGCGTTCATCGTGTCGTTGGTCTTGACGGCGCCGCGCCCCACGAAGGTGCCGAACGACGGATATAGGAACTGCCCTGCCGCCGACTCGTCGACGAAGCGCTGGGTCTGCACGAAGCGGCCGCGATGGTTCACCTTCCCGTCCAAAATCTGCCAGCGCTGGGCGAAGCCGTCGCCGTCGAACCAGTGGCGATAGCGTTCACCGCCAAGCTCGAAGCGGCCGGGCCCGTTGCGATAAAAAGTCCCGTTCAGGTCCCGCGGCAGGCGTCCGCTCACGAGCGCCATGCCGGCCTGTTCGCCGGTGCTGTCGGCGAATACGGAAAGGCTGGGGTAGCGTTCGAGGGCGGCGTGGAAGCGGCGCAAGGTGTCGGCGTCGGCCATGGCCCGCCCCGATGCCAGGCCGAGCGCGCCCAGCTGCAATACGTGGCGGCGCTTCATCGCAGGCTCACACGCAGGTCGGCGCCGCCGGCGGGCAGCGCGAATTTCGCCTGCGCGAAGGTCGGCGGGCCCATCTGGCCCATCGCATTATTGCTGAAGGCGTAAGGCTCGATCGGAATGCCCATCAGATTCATGTCCAGCTTACCGTTGCCGTTGGCGTCATGATAGGCGGCGAGCGCGTACTCGCCTTCCGGCAGATCCGTGAAGACGGCCGTCACGCCCTCCTTCAATGCCGGCAGCGCCTGGCTGGCGACTGGTTTCTTCATGAACGTATCGGCTGCGTTAAACAGCGAGATCATGACCGTCCCCTGCGCGGCCTTCACGTCGTCAATGTGCACGCTGAGCGTGCCGGCCCGTGCCGCGCCGGCCCACAGCATGGCGAGCGACATCAGCGTTGCGCAAATATTCGAGTTCATTTCTTCTCCAGGTGTGTAGCGGAAGACACACTGTAGAGACGAACGAAGGGCTCGGACGCCCGCTGCGACGAAACAGCCGCCATGGGCGCGAAACGCCGCTGACGCGACGTGAACGCAGTCCTGCCCAGGGCACAAATAGGGGTGGGGTCGGAGGCGACAATTAGACACGAACCCATCCGTAGATCGCGTTGAACGGCTGAGGCCGTGTCCGATTTTCGCCTCCGACCCCGATGATCGGACACGGCCTCAGCGGTGCAAACGCGCGCGCGGCGGGTTCAGGAAGGATCAGCGTTGGCGCCTTCGCGCCGCCAGCGCAAGCAGCGCCAGCGCGCTGAGCGCCAGGGTCGGTGGCGTCGGCACGTTGGACGGCGGCGGTACCATCGGCTCCACCACCAAATTGTCGAGCGCGTAATAGCCGGTGATCCCGCCCGTGCTGAGCACTTCGAGCGCGCCGAAGCGCAAGCTCTTGAGGTCTTCAAAACCGCTCAACGCGAACGTCTGAAAGCGGTCGGTGACGGTCAGGCTCTGGCTGACCTGACCGCCGCCCACCAACAAGCCCGTCACGGTAATCCGGTTGGGCGACGCGTCGGCGAAAAAGCTAGTGCCCAGGTCGACGCTGAACGCCGAAAATGGCGCACTGGTGGCGTCTTTTACCTCCAGTACGCTGCTGCCCTCGACCAGGATGCTTGTGCCATTGTTAGCGTTTTGGGTGTCGTCCTGAGGGCCATAGACGCATTGATAAAAATCGTTGCCAGTGAAGGTGAATCCGCCCGATGTGATGGGCGAGAGCGTGCAAGCGACGGAGCCGACATCGGCAAAATCAATCACGGCCGCCTGTGCCGGCACGTACAGCGTAAACGCCCATGCGCAGGCGATTGTCGCAAGTTGTCTCAGCATAATGTATTTCCCCTTTGTAAAAACAACAAACATGACAAAAATACCAAGCAAGATCCGTACCCCTCATTGAATCTGATATTTATCAAGTGCATAGCCCAGGCCGTCGCTCCGCAATGTAAAGAACTCCGACACCATGCGCTGGCAAGCGGTGCCCGCATGTGCCAGACTGCACCTTTTTCTGCGAAAGCGACGATGTGGATCGGCGTACTCTGCGGCCTTGGTGCCGGCGCGATGTGGGGGCTGGTGTTTCTGATGCCTGCCTGGCTGGCCGGGTTCGCGCCGCTTGAACTGGCGTTCGGCCGCTACCTGGCCTACGGCGCGATCGCGCTGCTGCTGATGCTGCCGCGCCTGGGCACGCTGCTGGGCGGCTGGGACGCGCCGACTATTGGGCGCTGCTGCGCCACGCCCTCTCCGGCAATATCGTGTACTACGTCCTGCTCGCGCTCGGCGTCAAGCTGGCCGGGGTCGCGCCCACCTCGCTGATCATCGGCCTGCTGCCAGTCTCGGTGACCTTGATGGGCCGCGCAGACCATGGCGCCGTGCCCTTGCGGCGCCTGGCCTGGCCGCTCGCCATGGCCGCCGCCGGAATCGCCTGCATCAATGCCGACCTGCTCCTGGCCCAGCCTGCGGGCTCGGCGCGCCCGGCCGGCGGCCTGACCGGCATGCTGTGCGCGGGCGGCGCCCTGCTGTGCTGGACCTGGTACGCCATCGACAACGCGCGTTTTCTCAAGCGCAGCCCTGGCTTTTCCAGCGCTGAATGGTCGGCCCTGTACGGCATGGCCAGCGGCGCCATCGCGCTGCTGATCGGCCTGGCCGCGCTGGCGCTGGGCTACCGGGGCGGCGCCGTCATCGCCACGCGCGACTGGCACACCTTCTGGCTGGCCAATGGCGTCCTGGCGCTGGGCGCCTCGGTGATCGGCAACCACTTGTGGAATATCGCCAGCCGGCGCGTGCCGGTCACCTTGTCGGGCCAGCTGATTTTGTTCGAGACCTTGTTCGCCCTGCTGTACGGCTTCCTCTACCAGCATCGCCTGCCGCGCCCGCTCGAAGCCCTGTCCATCGTCCTGCTGGCCGGCGGTGTGCTGTGGGCCGTGCGCGCCCACGCAACACATGCGCCCCTGGTGCCGGAATAGATTGTGTCTTTTCCGTGAGTCATTGCCCTCGAAAAATGATGCAATTTAAGCTAGCTGATCGGTAATCCAGTCCTACACGGATGTTGCGAGTGCGCTTACTCAATTTAACAATCAAGGCGACTAAGATGGCCTCACTTGCTCGCGGCACTGTGTTTTTTACACGGAATACGTGAGGAGTACTTTCCAATTACAAAGGAGTACACATCATGGCTAGCAATAACCAAGGCGGCAACAAGGGTAACAATCAATCGGGCAACCAGGGCGGCAATCGCGGCGGCAACAATCAAAGCGATACCAGCAACCGCGGCTTCGCATCGATGGACCCACAGCAACAACGTGAAATCGCCTCCGAAGGCGGACGCGCCGCCCACGCTTCCGGCAACGCCCATGAGTTCACCTCGGAAGAGGCACGCGAGGCCGGCAAGCTGAGCCACAGTGGCGGCAACCGCCAGAGCGATTCCGGCAATAGCTCCCGCTCGAGCTCCAGCTCAAGTGGCAACAAGCAAAGTGACGCTAGCTCCGGCAGCAACAAGCAAAGCGATTCCGGCAGCGGTTCCCGCTCGGGCGGCAACATGTCGTCCAGCAAGACGCATTCGAAATAAGCCCGCGTAATCCGCATCCGTAAGCCGCTCCCGTAGCGAGATAGCCCACGTGCGCGTGGGCTATCGGCGTTTACAGGGAGCGCACGTCCTCCACCGGATTGGCGCCAAAGCGTTCGCTCAGGGCGTAATCGACCAGGTGGACCGCGCACTGCGCCGGCGCCGTCAATTCCCCGTCGCGCTGCAGATCGATGAAGCGCTGGCGCGCCGGGAACAGGTCGCTCGAGCTGTGCCGGATCTCCGCCTGCATGGGCGTGTCGACGACCCCTGGCGCCAGGCTGCAGATGCGCAGGCCGGGCTGGGCGTCCAGCGCCACCGCGCGCGCATGCTGGTCCAGCGCCGCCTTGGTCGCGCAATACACGCTCCAGCCGGCGTAGGCCGCGCGCCCCGCTCCGCTCGACACATGCACGATGCGGCGCTCGCCCGCCAGGCGCGCCAGCGCCGCCGCCAGCATCAGCGGCGCGCCCACATTGAGGGCGATCGCCTGCCCGACGGCCGCCACATCCTGGTGCGGCAAGGCACCGATCGGCTGCACCGTGCCGGCGTTATTGAACAGCAGCGCGACCCGGCTGCCACGGAAAAAATCGGTCAGCGCGGGGCCTTCCAGCCAGCGCGCCAGCGCCGCGTTGTCGGCCAGGTCCAGCGCCACCTCGTCGATCAGCGCCGGATAGCGCGCCGCCAGCGCGGGCGCGCCGCCCCGCGCCAGGCCCAGCACCGCGATGCCGCGCCGCGCCAGCTCCTCGGCCAGGGCCGCGCCGAGCCCCTTGGTATGTCCGCTCACGATCGCCTTCATCCATCCCTCGCCATGCCAATAGTGAGCGCCATGATACGCCAGCGCCAGGCGGACGCCGGCACCGCTTCGCTGTCGCTATACTGGGCCTGTCACCACCACCGGGCCAACCGCATGCAAGACATCAACCAAGGGCCTCACCTCACCGCGCTCACGCCCAGCGAGCTGGCCGAGCTGGCGCAGGCGAAGCATTTGCTCGAACATCCCGGCTACGTCAGCCGAATGACCGACATGATCGGCATGCCGCTCGAGGCGGCCGTCAACGCCCTGCCGGCGGGCTGGAAAAAGCGCATCGCCGACGTCACCAGCGCCTCGCTGAGTAAATGCCTGGGCGTGGCCACGGCCAGCCTGCGCGGCGGCGGAAGTGGCGCCGCCATGCCGCGCCTGCACAGCGCCGCGGTGGCCTTGACCGGCGCGGCCGGCGGCGTGTTCGGCCTGGCCGGGCTGGCCGTCGAACTGCCGGTGTCGACGGTGGTCATGCTGCGCTCGATCGCCGACATCGGCCGCGCCAACGGCGAAGACATCGGCTCCACCGAATCCCAGCTGGCCTGTCTGATGGTGTTCTCGCTGGGCGGCCCGACCAGCGCGGACGACGCTTCCGAGTCCGGCTACTACACCGCGCGCGTGGCCCTGTCCAAGGCGCTGGCGGAAGCCTCGGCCTACCTGTCGCGCCACCACGTCGCGCGCGAAAGCGCCCCCGCGATCGTGCGCCTGATCGCCATGATCGGCGCCCGCTTCAACGTCCAGGTGTCGCAGAAGGCGGCCGCCATGATGGTCCCGATTGTCGGCGCGGCCGGCGGCGCGCTGCTCAACACCCTGTTCATCAACCACTTCCAGGACATGGCGCGCGGCCACTTCACGGTGCGCCGCCTGGAGCGCCTGTACGACCCTGACACCGTCCGCGACGCCTACCGCGCCCTGCCCTGAGCGCGCCGGCGCCGCCGCGTCACAAGGCGTGGATGTCGTAGCGCACGTCGCGCCGGTCGTCGCCCTGCGGCTGGGTCGCCAGGAAGGCATCCCAGCCCAGCCGGCCACCGCTGCGGCCACTGTCGAGCGTCAGGCCCTTCACCTCGGCCGCCAGCAGCACCACCTCGACCTCGTATTCGAGCACCACGCCGGTGAACATGGTGAGCAGGCTTTTCAAGGCGCGCGCGCCCTTCGCGCCCGGCAGGAAGCCCTCGAACTGGGCGCTGGTGAGCGGCCCGACCGCCAGCCGCAGGCGCCGGTCGCGCTGCCACACCCGCTCGCCGGCCATCGCGCCGGCGCCCAGCACCGTGTTGAACGATCCGAGCATGGTCTGCTGCTCGACCGGCACCTTGTACCAGCGTCCGACGAACTGCTCCACGCCGACCGGCACGCCGAAGTAGTCGGCCAGCACCCGCGCGATCTGGACCGCCGACGCCGGCCGGTGCCGCAGCGCGGTGGCGAAGTGCGCGATCGATTCGTCGAGCACCTCGCCGCCGTCGGGCCCGGAGAGCCGGCGCCGTAGCGCGTCGTTACCCACGCCCGCCAGGGCCAGCAGCAGCGGCAGGAAGGCGTCCTTGCCGTCGAGCTGGTACTTCAGTTCGAGCCGGTACTTGCGCCAGGCCTGGTAGAACAGCGCCAGCGAGCGCGTCGAATAGGCGTCGAGGAAGGCGCGCGCGCCCGGGTCCTTGGCGAACACCCCATGGGCGGCGACGCGTTCGGTATAGTGCGCCGGCAGCGCACCCTGGGCGCCGAGCAGCCCCATGAAGGTCGGCGTCAGGCGCACGTACTTGAGCGTCGCCGAGCGCAGCGCGCCGCCCAGCGAGCGCGCGTCGCGCGCCAGCTCGCGCGGCTCGGTGTCGAGCGCCTCGATCTGGCATGAGGGGAAGCGCAGCGAAGTCGAATTCTGGAACCGCAAGAAGTTCGCCGCCACGCTGTCATCGGCCACGCCGTGGCGCTTGATCCACAGTTCGAGCAGACGCACCGCCTGGAAGTATTCGAAACGGTGCGGCTGCGCGAACAGGCGTTCGATTACAGCAGGCTCAAATCGCCGCTGCGGGGCTTGAGTTTCAATAGCTCTTCTCCGTTCTTGTTCGAGACGATCACCAGCTGGGCGAAGCTGTTGGCATGCACGTACAGGCCCAGAAAGCGCTCGATGATGTGGGCGAACGCATGGATGCCGCTGCCGACGAAGGCATCCTCGTCGATCGCCAGGCGCACCTCGATTCCGCGCACCAGGCAGGCGAACGGATTCCCCGGCAGCCAGGCGCTGGCCGGCCGGTGCGCAAGGCGGCCGATGCCGTCGATCTGGCGCTGCGAGGCGGCCGAACGCGGCAGGTCGTACAGCACGAGCATCTCGCGGAACGCCTCGACCCCGCCATCGCTGAGCGACAGGTGGTTCAGCGACAGTTGCGAAATGAGGCGCCATTGGGCGCCGCGCCCGCGCTCGAAGCGCTGCGGCGCGGTCGGCTTGCGCAACAGGACGATTCGCCCGATGCTCGCGCCGCCCGGCATGAACAGGTCGCCCTCCGGCTGGCCGTAGCTCAGCGTGGCCGGCAGGTCGCGGTTCGAGCAGGTCAGCTGCAGGCTGAGCGAATGGCTCTCCGCCTCGGCCGGGTCGAAGTCGATATCGACGATCGAGATCTCGGCCTCGTAGCCGGGATTCTGCTCGGCGATCACGTCGTCGCGCCGCATCACCCAATAGTGTCCGTTGGCCGCCGCGTTCTCGCCATGGCGCAGCGAGTAGAACGGGCGGAAGTCCACCACCGCCTCGCCCTTGTCGCCGGTACGCACCAGCTGCACCGAATCGATCGCCAGCACCTCGTAGGCGTGGGCGCGGCGCGCGTCGGCCAGCACCGGGTAGGTGGCGCTGGCATGAGTCAGCTTGATCGGGTCGCCCGGCCTGCCGAACAGGTTCACCACCGGGGTGCATCCGAGCAGCAGGTTGTTGGTCGAGAGCGTGCCCAGCATGCGCGCGGTGTGTGAATCGCTGCGCATGCCCGACAGCGCCAGGTGCAGCGTGACCGTCCGGCAGCCGTCCGGCAGCGCGGCGCACAGGGCCTGCATGTCGACATCGATGAAATTGAACTTCTCGGGGAAGCAGAAGTACTCGGTCAGCAGCCGGTACGCCGTGTGCGAACGCGCCGAGAAGTCGATCAGGGCGTCGCTGTCGTCGAAGCCGGCGGCCGTGACCGGTGTGGCCGCCAGCACGACCCAGCGCCCCGTGGCGTCGCCTTCCGCATAGGCCGCGACGGTGCGCGTGAACAGCGCGTCGCGCAGCGCCGCGCAGAACGACGGCTCGCCGTCGATGAACAGGCGCAGCTTGCCCAGGCCGAGCGCGGCCAGCGGCACCTCGGCGGCGGTGTTGCACGCGAACGTCACGCTCACGCACGACGTGGCGCCTTGTTGCGGGCGCACCGCCTCGGGTGCATGGACGATGGGCGAGAACCACGCGCGCGTGAGCGCGACCGGCGCCACGGTGACCGGATAGGTGGTGCGGAAGGTGCATTCGACGCCGTTCACCGCCTTGGTGTTTAGCTGGGTCCCGCGCGCGAGCACGCTGGCGGCGCTGGTCTGCGTGGCGCTGCACGCGAAGTCCATGCGCGCGATCGAACACGAGGGAAACGGGCGCAGGTAGTGCGGGTACAGGACCTCGAACAGGGCCGCCGTGAATTCCGGATAGTCGTCGTCCAGGCGCTTGGCGATGCGCGAATTGAGCAGCGCGAACGACTGGATCATGCGCTCGATATGCGGGTCCTCGCACACCTCGCCGGATAGCAGGAGACGGCCGGCGATCTTCGGATAGCGTTCCGCGAACTCGCGCCCGTAGCGGCGCAGGAAGCCCAGTTCGCGTTCGTAATAGGGTAAAAGCTCGTCCACGGTCAGCCTTTCGAGGGCAGGCGCCGGCGCGCCTTGCTGATGGTGTAATGCAGGCTCGATGGCTGCAGGTTGGCGTCGAAACTGACCGCTTCCTGATCGGCGCTCAGGGTCAGCGTCGCGCTGATCGAAAACGTGATGCTGTTGATCGCGTCCTCGCGCACATCCAGCGAGGCGCTCACTTCCTTCAGGCGCGGCTCGTGGCGCTCGATCGCCAGCACCAGGCAGGCGCAGATATGGGCGCGGTCGTCATGACTGGACAGCGACAGCCCCGCGAAGTCCGGCAGGCCGTAGGTGACGAGCGACGTGGCGCATTCCGGGAACAGCTTCATCAGCGGCTCGTCGATCACGGTGCGCGTGTTGAGCAGCGCTTCCAGGTCGCGCGCCACCGCGTCCTTCAGGTCCTCCATCGACATCTGCGCCACCGTGCCGCTGGTGGCGCCGCGCACCGGCACGTCCATCAGGCGGTCGAACAATCCGGGCGTCCTGGTTTTCATCGGCGTTCACGCTCAAGTCTTGGAGGGCGCGGGCAGGTCGGCCACGAGCCGCAGCGACACCGACAATTCGTCGAGCTGAAAGTGCGGACGCAGGAAGGCCACCGCCCGGTACACACCCGCGCGTCCCGCCACCTCGCTCACATGCACCGCCGCCTCGCGCAGCGGGAACTGGGCCTTCTGCTCCTGGGTGGCGTCGTCGTCGAGCAGGACGTAGCGCGTCACCCAGCGGTTCAGAAAATCCTCAACTTCGGAGGCGGCCACGAAGCTGCCGATTTTGTCGCGCATCATGACCTTCATGTAATGCGCGATGCGCGACACCGCGAAGATGTACTGCAGCTGGGCCGACAGCACCGCATTCGCATTGGCGGCGTCGGAATGGTATTTCTTCGCGTGCTGAGCCGACTGGGCGCCGAAGAATGCGGCGTAATCGGTGTGCTTGCAGTAGACCAGCGAGATGAAGCCCAGGTCCGACAGCTCCTTCTCGCGGCGGTCGGTGATGGCCACCTCGGTCGGGCACTTGAGCGCGACCATGCCCTCCCCTGTGTGGAAGGAGTGAACCGGCAGGTCGTCCACCAGCCCGCCCCCTTCCACGCCGCGGATCGCCGCGCACCAGCCGAAGTCCGCGAACGCCTCCATCACCCGCGCCCCGAACGCGTAGGCGGCGTTACACCACAGGTAGTTGCGCGCGTCGGGGCCGTCGACATCCTCGACAAAGTGGAAGCCCTCGCAGGTGGCGCCGTCGGCCGGGTGAAACGGCAGGCGTCCCAGGAAGCGCGGCAGCGTCAGCCCGACGTAGCGCGCATCCTCCGAATCGCGAAAGCTCTTCCACTTGACGTAATCGGCAGTGTCGAACACCTTGGCCAACTCGCGCGGCAAGCCCAGATCGCCGTAGCTTTCGAGGCCGAACATGTCAGGCGCCGCCGCGCTGATGAAGGGCGCGTGGGCCGCCGCCGCCACGTGCGACATCTGTTCGAGCAGGTAGATGTCGCCCGGCTGCCGGGTGAGCTGGAAGTCGCCGATCAGGGCGCCAAACGGCGCGCCGCCGAAGGTGCCGAATTCCTCCTCGTAGACCTTCCTGAACATGCTGCTCTGGTCGAATTCAAGCGCGCTTTGAAAGTCGCGCACCAGCTCAGTCTTGGACGCGTTCAGCAGGCGCACGCTGACGTTGTGGCCCTGCGCGCCATGGCCGACCAGGTAATGCAGGCCGGTCCAGCTGCCCTCGAGCTGCTGGAACTTCGGCGCGTGCATCACCACCGATAGCTGCGCGGAGATCATCGCGTCCAGCTCGGCCATGCGCGCGTCGATACTGGCGATCAGCCGGCGCGGCCCGCCCGCGCTGGCCCGTTCGGCCTGCGCCATCAGCGCGGCCACCAGATCCTGGGCCCGCTCGCTGTCCTCCACGATCTGGTCGAGCAGCGCCATGCTGTCCTCGGGCGCGGCGGCGACGGTGTCCATGGCCTCAGCCCTCCTCGATGCCGGCCTGCCTGGCCAGCGCGCATCGCAGGTCGGCCAGGCGGTTACGCGCGTCAAGCAGTTTGCGCAGCGGTTCGACCTGGGCCAGCACCGTCTCGGGCCGAAAATCGCGCAACGCGCCGAAGCGCAGATCGACCTTGAAGGTTGTCGCGTCGCCGGCCAGCAGATTGGGCACCGCGTAGGTCGCGCGCGGCGCCATGGCGGCCATGACGTCGTCGAAATTGTCCAGGCCAACGGCGACGAATGTGCGCTCCTTGAGCTTCTTTTTATCGACCTCGGCGTCGCCCGCGAAATCGCCGACCACGCCCATCACGAAGGGCAGCTCGCGCGCTTCGACGTCGCCGCCGACCTCCACGTCGTAAGTCATCTGGACGCGCGGGGCGCGGAGCTTCTGCGGACGCTTGCGGCCACGGCTGCTGATGTGCATGAGCGCTCTCCTTGAATGGGCTTGGTGCGGCGGGCAAGGGCAAGCATGCCGCCGGTAAATTCCGCTCAATTCTAGGCCGCAATCTTTCGCCGGATTTCCAGAGTGCTGCAAGATTGACGGAGATCAAATTGTCGCCAATCGACGGCAAAATCCGGACGAGACTGTTTAATCTGACTGTGCGGAAATAGGGCTCGCCGAGCCGAAAGGATGTGCAGATGACAAGCAAAGTTCTTTGGGGCGAAGGATTGTTCTTGCGGCCCCAACATTTCCAGCAACAAGACCAGTATCACGAGCACCGCCTCAATGACTGCATCGGCGCGCTGCATCCGTTCGCCTTCGGCGTGCTCAAGTTCGACATCGACAGCGACGCGCTCGCCAACAACACCCTGCGCGTGACGGAATTGGCGGTCCGGTTCCAGGATGGTGAAACGATAGATGCGCCCGGCACGGACGCGCTGCCCGCGCCGGTTGATCTGGCTCAACTGCAGCCGTCCCAGCAAACGGTCACGTATTACGCCGCCCTGCCCGCCTTCAAGGCCTTCGGGGCCAACTTCAACCAGTCCGCCCAGAACGCCAATGTCGCCCGCTTTGTGCAGGACAACCGCGACACGCCCGACCTGTACACCAACGCCGCGCAAGCCCAGCTGGCCTTCCTGAAAAAGGACATGCGGCTCGTCTCCGAGCTCGACCCGCGCGACTCGTACACCTGCTTTCCGCTGCTGCGCCTGCGTCGCGCCGGTGCCGGCGGCTTCGAACAGGACCCCGCGTTCGTGCCGCCCAGCTTGTCGATCAAGAGTTCGCCGGTGCTGATGGCCCAGCTGCGGCGTTTGGTGGACGCGCTGCAGGCCAAGGTCAGCGCGCTGTACGGCCACCACCGCGAACCGAGCAGCAACGTGATCGAATACCGCTCCGGCGACATGTCCTCGTTCTGGCTGCTGCATACCGCCAGTAGCACCTACGCGACGATGATGCACTACCTTCATCACCCGTCGCTGCATCCCGAGCGCCTGTACGAACAGCTCCTCGGCGCGGCCGGCGCCCTCATGACGTTCTCGAAGAGCTGGAACCTGTCTGACCTGCAGCCCTACCAGCATGCCGACCCCGGGCCCGCCTTCGCCCAGCTTCACCTGATCATCCGCGAACTGCTCGACACCGTGATCTCATCCAAGTACTTCGCCATCGCGCTGGCTGAAGTCAAGCCGTCCTACCACCACGGCAAGCTCGACTCCGAAAAGATCGACGACAAGACCGCCTTCTACCTCGCCGTATCGGCCGCTATGCCGGTGATTGAACTGGTGGAGGTGGTGCCGCTACGCTTCAAGGTCGGCGCGCCGGACGACGTCGACAAGTTCGTCCTCGCGGCGATGCCCGGGGTGAGATTGCAGCACGCGCCCCAGGTGCCCGCCGCGGTACCGGTGCGGCCCGACACCTGCTACTTCACCATCGAGGCGAAGGGGCAGATGTACGAGCGCATGCTGCAGGCGAAATCGATCTCGATCTACGCGCCGGCGGGTATGCAGGAGCTCAAGCTCAATCTGGTCGCCGTGACGCCGTGAGCTGAGCGCAGATGATCTCCGGATTGGGGATTGCGCTATGTCGGGTGGCATTCAATACCAGGCCAGCTAACGAATCATCCGGCGCTAACCTCGATCTGCTTAAGCCGCTGGCCCATGATGCCCCACACACGCTGCTGGCCATCGGAATGGCCGCACAGCGCCCAGCCGGTGCCGATCTTCTCGACGCGCACTTCGGCGCCGATTTCGGCGGCCAGCTTTTCGGCCCACATACCGGCGGAGCCCTTCCCTTTGAACAGTTCATTGCCTTCATAAACCACGGTGGCATCGAACACCGGTGCTGCAAATACGGTTGCCATTGCTTCTCCTACTCCTCTAAAACATGGCGAAGCCGGCTGGCTCCGCCAAAACAAAACTAACTGCTGCGGCCGGGGATCGTCAACCCCTTGGCCACCGCCGGCCGCGCCAGGAAGGCGTCCAGCGTCCGCGTTACGTTGGGATAGTCGCTGATGCCCACCAGGTCGCCGGCCTCGTAGAAACCGGTCAGGTTGCGCACCCACGGGAAGGTCGCGATATCGGCAATCGTATACTCGTCGCCCATGATCCAGTCGCGTCCCTCAAGCCGCTCATTGAGCACCTTGAGCAGGCGCCTGGTCTCGGCAACGTAGCGGTCGCGCGGGCGCTTGTCTTCGTAATCCTTGCCGGCGAACTTATTGAAAAATCCGACCTGGCCGAACATTGGCCCGATGCCGCCCATCTGGAACATCAGCCATTGTATCGTTTCGTAGCGCCGGCCCGCGTCCGCTGGCAGGAACCGGCCGGTCTTCTCGGCCAGATAGATCAGGATCGCGCCCGATTCGAACAGCGGCAGCGCCTTCCCATCCGGGCCGTTGGGATCGATGATGGCCGGGATCTTGTTGTTGGGATTGAGCGACGTGAACTCAGGCGTCAACTGGTCGTTGGTGTCGAAACTGACCAGGTGCGGCTCGTAGGCCAGTCCTGTTTCCTCCAGCATGATCGATGCCTTGACGCCGTTCGGGGTGGGCAGCGAGTACAGCTGCACACGGTCCGGATGCTGGGCCGGCCATTTCTTCGTGATCGGAAAAACGGATAAGTCGCTCATGGTGCTCGCTTTCGAAAAGTCGTCGGCGCAAACGATGGCCGGTGGTTTGCATGGGAACTGGATCGACAAGTTTACCACCGCGTCTTCAATCGCGGCGGGCTATGCGCCCACGCTGTGTACCTCGGCCTGGGAATGTCGTAAGCACGTCATATTCCATCAGTAGACTGGACCGGCCTTCACGAAATTTGCGGTTCTGGTCATCTCACTCTTTGAGGAAAAAAAATGATGAATGCACGTCAGGTTCTCGTACTGTCGCTCGGCGCGCCCTTGGCCGCGCTGGTCGTCGCTTGCGGCAACGGCTCGTCGGTCCCTACCGCTTCCACCGCCTCGATCGACAGCTTCGTTTCCACCTACAATCAGGGGCTCGGGTCGCCGCAGGCGATGAACAACGCCAGCTTCACCGATCTGTTCGATGAAGCTTTTATGGACAGCGGCTACAGCAAGGCGCAGGTGCTCGACAGTATTAAGCAGGACGCCGCCAACGCCAGCGCGATTGATGCCGATTCCGCCTTTCCTGCGATGGCGATCGCGGATGCGAAGGTCGGTCAATGCGACGACAATACCGGTCTGTGCACGCTGACGGCGACCTACGTCAATCCGGCGCCGGACGGCAGCTCGATCACGGCGGCGGTGCCGGTGCGCTACAAGGACGGCAAATTCCGCCTGTATGGCGATCAGAAAAACGCCGGCTGATCAAACGCGTTTCAAAAAAAACCGGGACCGCGCAGGTCCCGTTTTTTTAATCCTCGCCGATCGATATCATCACTGCGACCGGCCCGGATTTTTCAAACACGAGCGTCATCGGATAGCTGCGGCCCCATACCAGCGGCGCTTTCAGGTTCACCAGCACCAAATGCCAGGTGCCGGGCTTGAGTTCAATCGGCGCGCCGGCTGGGATATCGATTCCCTTGGCGCCGGCGCCCTTCACGTCGATCCGTTCCGCGATACTGCTGCTGGCCGATACCAGCTTGTCGCGTGCGCTGATCTCGTCGAACTTCATATACACCGCCGCGTTCTTCGCGCCCGGGGCGCTTTGGTCGGCCCAGGGATGAATGATGGTGAACGACTTGGCATAATATTCGTGGGCCTGCGCATGGGGCGCGTGCAGCACGATGGCGGCGGCGCCGAGCGCGGCGGCGATGAACCGGAGCTGCTTTTTCATGGACGTCTCCCGGACGGTGGTGCTGCTGAAAACCCGAGTTCATAACCCCAGGCGTTCAAGCGCTCGGGAATGGCGTTAAATGCGACGGTAATGCGCTGCCCGCCCAGGTTGGGCGGTACTTCGTGCAGCAGATAGCTGGGGAACAGCACCAGGTCACCCGGCGCCGCATCGGGCGACACCCATTTATCGGCATTGAACGGCCCCTGCTCGGTGCCGTGGTGCGCGTTGGTGAAGGCGAACTCGCGCCCGCCCGGCCCTTTCATGAACACGGTGTTGGCCGATGGGTGGGATTCGGTCAGGTACAGCACGCCGGAGATGAAGCTGTTGGCGTGGTTGTGCATGGCCTGCTGGCCGCCGGTGTCGAGCACATTGCCCCAGATTTCCTTGACCGACCACACCAGCCGTTCGCCGAACAGCAGCTCACCGAAATCGGCCAGGCGCGGCTCGATCTGGCCGCACAGGCGCGCGATCAGCGGGTTGGCATCGGGCGCCAGTATCCTGGTGTGCGCCAGCCGCGCCGACCTGGCATTGGCGCTGTGCGCGGCGGCGCGCAGCTCCTCGATCAGGCCCGCCAGCAGCGGCGCGGCGATCATCGCCTCGACGCGCATGAACGGGGTCGGGAACAGGCCGATGATCTGGTTGAGCGTGCCGTCGTTCATGTGAGGATCGCCGCGATGCGCAGCCACGACCAGTAGCTGGCGATGATGCCGATGGCGTACAGGGCCGGTTTGCGGGCGCGCTGGAACCAGCCGAAGCGCGCCAGCGACCGTGTGAGGCCATACGCGATACCCACCACCAGCAGCTGGCCCAGTTCCACGCCCACGTTAAAGGTGAGCAGCGCCGTGGCCAAGTGATGCTGGGGCAGGCCGATCTGCTTGAGCGCGCCGGCGAAGCCGAGGCCGTGCACCAGCCCGAACAGGAAAGACACCAGCGCCGGCCAGCGCCGCGCGAGCGTGCCGCGCTGGCGCAGCGCTTCGGCGGCGACGAGTACGATCGACAGCGCGATCGACGCTTCGACCGGCGCCGGGCGCAAGCTCAGCCAGCCCAGCGCGCTGCTGGCCAGGGTGAGGCTGTGGGCCAGCGTGAAGGCGCTGATGGTGCCGACCAGGCGGCGCCCAAAGCCCACCAGGAACAGCAGGCTGAAGACGAACAGCAGGTGGTCGAAGCCGCTGAGGATGTGTTCGACGCCGAGCACGGTGTAGGCGGTGACGATGTCGGCCGCGCCGCGCCGGTCGTCGGCGGCGCCGTACAGCCGTACGCTGGGCTGGGCCGCGGTGATGGTGTAGACCCGGGTTTGACCGTCGCGCCAGGCCACGCGCACCATCGCGGCGGAATAGCCCTTGCCGACCCCGTCCACGCCCATGTCGCCGGCCAGCCCGGCCGGGCCGCAATGGAGCAGCTGTTCCTCGGCGTGGCAGCTGTCCGGCCACCTTGGCGTGAGCTTGGCGGCGATCGGCTCGGCGCCGGCGCCCTGCCCCCAGTTCCAGATGAATTCGCCGTGCGCCACTTCGCGTATCTCCAGTTCGGCCATGCTCATCTCGTGGGCGTGCAGCGCGCCGGCCCACAGCAGCGTCGCCAGCGCCAGCAGCGCGGACCAGCGCGGATGCACCCTCACCGCGCCGCCTCGGCCAGGTTGATCGTGTATTTCTTGCCGAGCTCGCGCACGGCCGCGGTACGTAGGTTTTGCATCGTCGTGTCTTTCCAGTCCTCGTAGACGCGGCCCCGCACGCTTTCGAAGCTGACGCGCTCGCCCGCGCTCTTGCTCTGCAGCGCAATGACGCGCTTGCCGTCCGTGCTGTCGAGCACATGCCAGCGTCCCGGCGCGAGCGCGTCCAGCGCGCCTGCGAAGCGCTCGCCGTAGCTGCCCACCAGGTTGCCGCGCGGGCGCGCCTTGAACACGCGCAGGCTGCCCTGGGTGTCGCTGGCGACGCCGGCGTTGAGGGCGTCGGCGAAGGCGCGCAGGCTTTGTTCGGTCGGCTTGCCGGGCACCATGGCTTCGAGGAAATCGTAGCGGTCCGGCTCGTCGTAGCTGGCGCGGTGCTGCTCGAACCAGCGCCGCAAGCCGGCCTCGTCGATCTTGGGAAGTGAAAGATTGGCCTGCATGACGTTGAGCGCCTTGAAAATGACGCGCTCGCGGATGGTCGGGTCGCCCTGGTCCACCCGCAGCGCCAGGCCCTCGCGGTACAGCACTTCGTTGTCGATCCAGCGCTCGCGCAGGGTCTTCAGTTCGGCTGCGGTGGGCGCGCGCCCGATTCCATTGCGAAATAGCTCGACCGCCTCCTTGTCCACCTCGGGCCCGACCTGGATCACCGCGCGGCTGTCCTTGCCGGCGCTGAGCGCGTGGTCGGCGCCGAACAGCAGCGCGCCGAACAGGGCGAAATGCAGCAGCGGCTCGCGCAGCAGGCCGCCTATAAAGGTATTCGTCGCCATCACTTCCTCATCACGATAAACAGGCCCGCGAGCGGGCCCTGCCGGCTTACTTGATCCCGGCGACCTTGGTCGAATTGACAACCTCGACGAAGATCGGATTGCTGTAGAACCAGATGTCCGACCACGCCGCCACGTCCAGGCTGGACGTCTTGACGCCGTTGGCGACCACCATGTGCGCGGGGCAGGCGCTGTCGGCGCAGGCGATCTTGCCGTCGGCCCCGAAGTCGAGCAGCGGATTGCCCGAGGCGTCGGTCTCGTAGGGCGTGGCGGCCGGCAGATTGCTGCCGCGCAGGCGCAGGTATTGCGACACCTTGACCGCCGGCACGCGGAACGTCATCTTGCGGGTGCCTTCGGCGCTGGCGGTCCAGCTGGCGCTGTTGAAGGTCTTCATCAGCGCGGCCGAGGGGTTGCTGGCCGCCGGGCTGCCGATCAGGCCGGCGTAGGCGGCCGTGTTGGCCGGGTCGACATAGCCGGTCACCTTGCCGCCGATGACGTCGACATGGTCGAGCACCGGCTCGTTGAGCGGCTGGCTGATGCCGATCTGCTTGAGCGAGGGATTGGGGAAGGAGTACGGCGAATTGTTCTTGCCTTGCGGGTCGCGCACGACGATGGACACGATCAGGTCGGCGCCGGGGCGCACCACCAGCTTTTCGCCCATGGTGGCGCAGCCGTTGATGGTCACGTCGGTGTGCTTGGCGGCCGCCGCCAGGGCCGCCGCTTCGACCGCGCCTGTATGGGCCTTGCGCACCAGGCCGGGATTGGCGGCGCACACGACGAAGGAGAGCTGGTCGATCAGCTGGCCGTTGACGACGAAGCTGTTACCGCTGCGCAGGCCGTCGACGATGGCCTGGGTGCCCAGCTTGGCGCTGCCCACGCGGGCCAGCACGAAGTCGCGCGTGTATTCGCCGGGGAAGAAGTCGGCCGTGCTTTCGCGCTGGTCGGGGCCGAAGCTGCCGCGGTTGTGGTAGTCGGAGCTGCCGAAGAAGAACCAGTTGCGCCCTTCGCCGAGCAGGGCGTCCCACACGCCGCCAATCTTGGCCGCGTACACGCCTACGCCGCCGTAGGTGCCGCCGCCGGCCGCGCTGGGGCTGTAGCTGCCGCGCTGCGCCTCGGCCTGGTGGCCGGGCATCGATTCGAAGCCGAAGGCCACCGTCGGGCCGGCGTTGTTGAAGTCGCGCAGGTGCTCGATGTTGAAGCCTTTGTTGCCGTTCGGGTCGAAGGCGCCGGCGCGCTCGAGGTGGGCCGGGATGTAGTAGCTGGTCTTCGGATACTTGGCCGCCATCCACTTGACGCCTTCGACCGTCTTGAAATGGCCGGCGCTGCCACTGCCGGTGCCGGCCGCGACCAGGATCTTGCGCGCCGTGGCGTCGAGCAGCGCGTTGTTGGCGCTGCCCGGGACCGTGCAGTCCCACTGGTTGGCGGCGCCGCGGCTGGTGTCGGTGTCGCCGCGGTCGAAGCAGTATTCGAACTGCGCCATCGCGTTGGCGTTGCCAGCCCCGCTGGCGGGCAGCTGGCCGTCGATGATGGTGCTGCTGGTGTGCTCGTGGCCGGGGACGTTCTGCTCCAGGCCGACGAAGACGGGCTTGTTGCGGTCGCGGCTGTCGCGCTCGATGGTGGGGTAGACATATTCCTGGATCATTTGCCAGCGCCACATGTTGCGCTTGTCGGCGGTGCCGGCAACGTCGCCCTTGATGGCGGCGTTGCCGATGGTGGCGGTCCAGGTCTGGTTGGGGCCCTTGCCGCTCGTGACCGGCTGGCCGCTGGATGGATAGGTCGGCGGGACGGTCAGGCCCAGCGCGGGCGGGACCGGCTCGAAAGGATCTTCGGCCAGGGTGCAATTGCGCGCTCCGGTGCCGCCGTGGCCGGACTGCACGAACCAGTCCAGGCCGAAGGTGCCGGCCGACTTGTCGACCAGCTTCTTGAGCGAGATAGTGCCGTCGGTGCAGGTGGTGTGATTGTGGAAGTCGCCGGTGACGTAGGTGCCCGCAGGCTTGTTGGCGGCTTTCTCGGCGGCGAACGCCACGCCGGGCCCGGCGGCGATGACGCCCAGGCCGACGACACCGGCCATGGCCAGGCCGATCTCATGGATTGCGGAATTATTCTTCATCGAACGGCACCCCCCGGTTAGTTTTGGATTACACAACATGGTGCTTAATGTAATGACCAAATATGACGGGGTGACGACACGCCAGGCGCGCGCGGGAGGCGCGCGACTGGGCAATTGCACGCGGCGCAAATGCAGCCTTCAAAGTAAAAACAGCCCACCCGAAGGTGAGCTGTCTGGTGCGGCGCGCCGGTCCTGGCAGTTACAGCTTGACCGCCTTTTCACCCGGCAGCGCGCTGGCGCCCTGCGCTTCGAGCACGGCTTCGGCCGCCCGCTTGCCGGCGATGAAGGCGTGGTCGGAGTTGTAATACTCCCACTCGCTGTAGCGGCCCGACAGCATGATGTTGTGCTGCGCCAGCCATTGCTTGACGGTCTGCACGTTGTGGGCGCGCTGGTGGTCGTACACCACGTAGGCGTAGGGCATGTCGACCTGGTTGGCGACCATGATCTCGTCGTCTTCGCGGAACATGCCGACCTTGATGCAGTCGGCGATGCAGCGCTTGATGAGCTCGTCCCCATCGACCGGCAGCGGCTTCCACGGCGAGTAGGATATCTCGCAGGTGATGCCGAAGCCGCCAGGCGCGTTGCAATGAGGCGAAGCATTACCCTGCACGAAGATCCGGTGGAAGATCGTGTCTTCCGGATAGTAGATCCAGTGCTTGTCGGTGATGTTCTCGCGCTTGACGCCGATGTTCACGCAGCGGATCGAGATGTGGTTGAGGCCTTTGGCGGCGGCGCGCACATGCTCGGGCGCCTCGGCGCCGATGACGCGCACCAGCTCCGGCAGCGGCATGGTGCTGATCAGGTGGTCGTAGCCGAAGCGGCGTCCGTCCGCCAGCGCCACGGTCTTGGTGCTGGGCACCACTTGCACGACCTCGGCATTGTTCTCGACCTTGCCGGTGATGAAAGGCAGGAAGCCCTGCACCAGCGCCTGGAAGCCGCCGCGCAGCGGGTAGCCGAAGCGGGCATTCGGTCCCATGGGCTTGCCGACCGGTTCGAGCGCGCCTTCGATGATTTCTTCGAGGTCGGGCAGCGGCACGCGCCCGCCCAGCCAGGAGGTTTCCATGTCCGACAGCGGCACCGTCCACAACTTCTTGTTGTATGGAATGGCGAAGTGCTTGGCGATGCCGGCGCCCCACACCTTGTAGATGAATTGCTCGAAGTTCTGCGGACCTTCGCTCTTGGCCGGGGCGCTGGCGGCGACCGTGCCGCCATTGGCGATCTCGACGGTGCCGTCGGCGCAGCAATCCTCGATCGGCTTGACCTTGCCGCACTGGGGCGCCTGCTCGACCTTGGGCACCTCGTTGACCGCGCCGTAGCGTGCCTCGATGGCGCCGACGATGCACTCGGTGATCACGTTCGGGGGCAGGCCGTACAGGGCGCCCTGGAACGGATAGCGGGTGAACACGTTCTTGCTGTAGACCCAGGCTTCCCGGTTCTGCCAGTGCAGGTTGGCGCCGAGCAGCTTGTCGTACAGCTTGAGCACGTAGGGGTCGTTCGAGAACATGATGTGGCCCGCGTAGTCGAAGGTGAAGCCCTTGTCCGCGACCGAGCGGCACCAGCCGCCCGCGGTGGGGTTGCGGTCCAGCAGCAGGCAGTCCTTGCCGAAGTGGTAGGCCGCCGACAGTCCGGTGGGGCCGCCGCCGATGATCACGCACTTGTAGCGCTGCGGCGCCGCCTGGCCGCGCAGCGCGTTCACGTTGGCGGCGTTGGCGGCGTTGGCGGCCTCGCCGGCGCCATCGAGCCCGGCCGGGCGGGCCCGGCGGGCGCTCGCCGCGGCGCTGCGCATGAGCGCGTTCATCTGGTCGACCGTGGTGTCCCAGGACGTGTTCTTGACCACAGCGCGCATCTGCTCGACCATGCGCGCGCGCTGCTCGGCCGGCATGGCCAGCGCCTGCTCGCAGGCCCGGATGAAGGCGGCCGGCCCCTCGGCGATGGCCACGATGTGACCGTAAGGCTGGACCACGTCGGTGATGGGGGTGCTCACCACGGGCAGCTCGGCGGCCATGTATTCGAGCACCTTGGTCGGGCTGATGAACTTGGTGGAGTCGTTGAGCGCGAACGGCAGCAGGCAGACGTCCCAGCCGGCCAGGAACTTGGGCAGCTCGTCATACGATTTCTGGCCCAGGTAGTGGATGTTGTCGCGCCGCGGCAGGCTGGCCGGATCGATCTTCACGATCGGGCCGACCATCACCAGTTGCCATTCCGGGTGGGCATCGGCCAGCGCGCCGATCAGGCTGGCGTCGAAGCGCTCGTCGATGACCCCGTAGAAACCCAGGCGCGGCCGGGGGATATAGGCGAACTCGGGATGGGCGGTGTCGCGGTCGAGCGCCTGGGCGAAATGGCCCACGTCGACGCTGCTGGAGAAGCAATGGGCGTTGGCGTGACGGGTCTTCTTGGCCTCGTACAGGCTGGGGCCGCCGGTGAACACCACGTCGGCGATCGACAATAGCGCCGTCTCGCGCTGGAGCAGTTGCTTGGGCGCGTTCTTGAACGCCGACAGCTCGTCCATGCAGTCGTACACCACCAGGCTCGGGTGGAGGGCCTGCAGCAGCGGCAGCGCCATCGGGGTGTAGAACCAGACGATCGGGTTTTCGCCCGGCGGGGCCAGTTCGGCCAGCAGCGGCTGCAGCAGCGGGATCTGGTCGTCGTGGAAGCCGGCCGCGGGGACCGGTGTGTGCGGCTGCACCACGGTCACATTAGGCGCGGCGACATAGCTTTTGAGAAAACTGGCGCCTTCGTGGTAGACCGGCTCTTCGACGAACACGATCTTGTGCTGCTGGGCCAGGCGGGACATCAGTTGCTGCGGCCGCTGGAACACGAAGTCCCAGCGCAGATGGCAGAACACGATAATGGTAGACATGGCGATTCCTTTCCGCCCCCCTCGGGGCTGGTACATGAGTCAATGTTTTATTTGTTATTGTTGTAACCCCTCCCCCGCGGCACTAAGGCGGGGCGAGGATGCGGGCCAGCTCGTTGGAGCGTGGTCCACGCCGGACAGGAGCGCGTGCATGCATGGGGTCACGGCTCCGGTTTCGCGTTGCGCGTGGCAGCGCTGATCATCGCCAGCGGGATCTTCGGAGTCCGGTCGGCACACAGCAGGCCGTTGGCCTCCTGGAAGGTGTCGGCGAACTGGGTGTAGCAAAAGCCGCTGAACAGATGCGTTTCGTTCACCACCTGCAGCAGGCGGCGGTAGTGGTCGAGAAAGCCCGCGTCCGACTCGGCGCGCGAATAGCCCCAGGTGTGCGCCGGCTGGGCCCCCTTGTCGTAGGCGATGCCGCCGAACTCGGTGAGCACGATCGGCTGGCCGCGGTGGGGAAAGCCGTCCAGGGTCAGGATGCGGCCGGCCGGGCGGCGCTGGTCGAACAGGGTGCGCTGCGGCTCGGTGGTCTCGTAGCGCGCGCGCAGCTTTTCCGGATCGAAATCGTAGTCGTGGATGCCGAGGATGTCCGTGGCCGAGGCTTCCCAGCCGTCGTTGCCGATCACCGGCCTGGTCGCGTCCAGCGTCCGGGTCAGGTGGTACAGCGCCTCGACCGCGTTGCGGTGGGCCTGGGTCGAGGTCAGGTTGGGCACGCCCCAGGACTCGTTGAACGGCACCCACACGATGATGCAGGGATGGCTGTAGTCGCGCTCGATGGCCTCGGTCCATTCGCGCACCATGCGCGTGATGGCCTTGGGGCTGAAGCGGTAGGCCGACGGCATTTCCTCCCACACCAGCAGGCCCAGGCGGTCGGCCCAGTACAGGTAGCGCGGGTCCTCGATCTTCTGGTGCTTGCGCACGCCGTTAAAGCCCATGGCCTTGGCCAGCTCGACGTCGCGCCGCAGCGCCTCGTCGTTGGGCGCGGTCATCAAGGTGTCCGGCCAGTAGCCCTGGTCCAGCACCAGGCGCAGCGGATAGGGCCGGCCGTTGAGCATGAAGCGGTCGCGCGTGATGGCCACCGAGCGCAGCGCGGTGTACGAGCGCACCCGGTCGAGCACGGTGTCGTTGTGGCGCAGGGTCAGTTCGGCGCGCAGCAGAGTCGGCCGCTCGGGGCTCCACAGCAGCTCGTTGCGCGAGTCGTCGATGCCGGGGTCGGACAGGGCGATCTTGCGGTTCGCCTCGTGCCCCACCAGCTTGTAGTAGTCGTCCGAGAGCAGGTTTTGCCCGTGCCACAGCTTGACCTCGACGAACAGGTTGTCGACGATCTCGCCGACGGCGAAAATCTCGCACCCGATTTCATAGCCGTCAAAAAATGGGGTCCAGCGCAGCCGCTCGATGCGCGTGGCGGACACCCGCTCCATCCACACGGTCTGCCAGATGCCGGTGGTGCGCGGATACCAGATCGAATGCGGCTCGAGCAGCCAGTCCTGCTTGCCGCGCGGCTTGGCCAGGTCGTGCGGATCGTCCACCACGTGCACCACCACTTGCTGGGGGCCGTGTTCGCGCAGCGCGCCGCTGATGTCGGCCGAGAACGGCGTATGACCGCCCTCGTGCTGGGCCACCAGCACGTCGTTGACCCACACCCGCGCCTGGTAATCGACGGCGCCGAAATGCAGGACCACGCAGCCCTCGCCGGGCGGCAGGTCGAACAGGCGCCGGTACCACACGGCCGGGTGGAAACCTTCGTCGCCGATGCCGCTGGCCGGGGCTTCGGGTGCGAACGGCACCGTGATCTGGTGGGTCCAGGTGATGGGGTCCGACGGCAGCTTGTGATGCATGGCGTCGTCGAAGGAGAAATCCCACTGGCCGTTGAGCGAGGTCCAGTTGTCGCGTTCCAGCTGGGGCCGTGGATACTCGAAATCGCTCATCGAATCACTCCTTCGGGCAGGGCTCGCACTGGTTTGAAGAGCCATTGCCGCGATCGGCGCCCATGGCGGGCAGCCGTTGGCGCGGTGCTGGTCGGCGCCCGCCGCGCCGCCAGGGCGCGGCCGAAGAAGTTGTCATTGCCGGTCATTCATCCTCCGCGTCATCGCCTTACAGATACAGCTTTCGGAAAACTATTAAATAGAATCGTAACAGTTTGCTAAAATTTACAATCATCGAATTATGCACTGCAACATTTCCCAAAGGACATCAGCGGGCAAGCTCGTTTCGTGCCAACAAAAAAGCCTTCGGTGGTGGTGCCGAAGGCCTTGTTTCAACCCGCGCGACGAGGCCGTCAATGGCCCCCAAGCAGTGCCAGGCCGAAATTGACGACATGTCTATGTTAGCCAAGCGGAAGATCCGTTGCGTCAGACAATGCACTGGGAGCGCGTAGGACATTCCCTCATGCGCGCGTAGACCCATTCCGCCGGGAAATTAAGCATTGCTTTTCGCCCAATTGTTAAATTTCGCGCGCTGGCGCGTACGACCAGGCGCCGGCAAAGCGCACGGCGCGCCGCGTACGGCAGAGTTTGTTACAGCACAAGCGGGGCGCAGTTCGCCTGCGGTGAGCTCAACCATTTCGCCGCTGCGCGGTCCAACTTGCTCCCACCCACCCGTTATCGGAGAACGACCATGTCGGCCCCCATCATCATTCCTCACGGCAACTTCGATCCCGCCCACATGCTGGATCACCTGCGCTACCGCCTGCGTCTCAAGAACGACGCCTCGCTGTGCCGCCTGCTCGAAGTCACGCCCCCCTTGCTGAGCAAGATCCGCCACCGCAAGCGCAGCGTCTGCCCAGGGCTCATCATCCGCATCCACGAAGTGACCGGCATCCGCGTGCACGACCTGCGCGTGATGATGGGCGACCGCCGCGCCCGCATGCGTCCGCCGGTGCGCAACGGCGCGCCCCCGGGGCGGGTGCACTGACGCCGCCGCGTGCTGGCCGGGTGCCGCGTGCCCGCCGGGAGGCGCCATACGGCGGGAAACGAGGTAAAGCCAGGTAAATCTTGTTGCGTCGGTGAACAGCGCTTGCTAGCGTGGGCCTTCCTTCACTTCACTCCGACTAGCGATGACAAACCCGATTCGATCGCGCCTGGCGTGCGCCCTGTTCGCCGCCTGCTGCGCCACTGCCCTGCTGCCCTCGACGGCCCAGGCGGTCAAGGCGATGGACCTGCACGCCGAACAATTGATGATGGGCGCGGAGAGCATCAAGGATGCGCTCGCGCTCACGTCCAACCAGCAGACGCTGTGGCAGCAGGTGTCCGGCAAGGCCCACGCGCTGCTGCGCACGCGCCTGTCGCGCCGCGAGAAGCTGCAGGCCGCCCTCAAGTCCCGGCTCGGCAACGGCACGCCCGACCTGCGCGAACTCAATCCCGCCATCGAAGCCGAAGCGGCCGCCAGCGCCGCCGAAGACCAGCAGCTGCGCGAATTGTGGCTGACCGTCAACGACGCCCTCAACGACAAGCAACGCGCCCAGATCATCGAGCTGTTGCAGTCGCAACTGGAACGGGTCGACGCCGACCCTGAACGCGGGCCGCGCGGTGGCGGCGAGCGCGAACAAGGCCACCAGGGTGGCGGACGCCAGCGTGGCGGGCGCGGCGGCGCCGGCGGCATGGGTGGCGGGATGGGTGGCGGCATGGGTGGCGG
>DIZW01000031.1:61240-158098 GCA_002428015.1 Oxalobacteraceae bacterium UBA6018
ATGGGTGGCGGCATGGGTGGCGGGATGGGCGAAGGCCCCGGCTCCTGAGCACGCTCACGGCCAGGGGCCGGACCCGGATCGGCCCGGCGGATTGAACTTGGCGCGGCGCAGGCACTCCAACGATCAGTGCCGCCAATCCAAGTGGAGCGTAGATCATGCGAATTCGTCCTGCCGTGCCGACCGCCGTGCTCATGCTGAGCCTGCTAAATGCGTGCGCCTATCCGCCCGACGTGGCCGACGCCGGCGGCGCCTGGCCCTCCGCTTCCGGCGCATCCCTGCCAAGCTCCGGCTACCAGGGCGCCTACCGCACCGAAGACGATTACAAGGTCGACGTCGCCACCCTGGTCATGCGCGCCAACCCGGGCCATACCTTCAGCGGCCAGCTGCCGCCGATGCTGCCGGCCATCGTCGTGCTGCGCATGGCGGTCGACCGTAGCGGCAGGCTCACCAAGCTGTCCGTGCAGCGCTCGCGCGACGAGCAGGCCTCTCAGGTGGCGCTGGCAAGCATGGCCCGCTCGGGGCGCCTGCCCTCCCCCGGCGCCTTGATCAGCGGCGCGGCGGACACCCTGGAATTCTCCGAAACCTTCCTGTTCGATAGCGCCTACCGCTTCCAGCTGCGCTCGCTCGCCGGCCCCCAATGAGGCGTTCCGGCCGTCCTGGCCATGGCCGGACCGGCGGCGGCCGGTGACGCTGATGGAAAAGATATAATCAGGCCTTCGTGACGTGGGCGCGGAGCCTGGTTGAACGCGCGTGTCCAGTGCAGGCGTGTTGGCCGATTGGCCCCGTGTTCGCTGGACCGGGCCCGATCGCACGACCACCACACCGCAAGGACCGTAGATGAACGAATCGCAACGCGGCGCGCTCGGCGCTTTCTTTTCCTTGGCCATTACGCTGGCGGCGCTCTTCGTCACCCAGCGCTTCATCCTGCCGTTGGTGTGGGCGGCCATCATCTGCATCGCGACCTGGCCCCTGTACGCGCGCGCCCTTGTGCGCTGTGGCAACCGCCAGGGCCTGGCCGCCGCCGTGGCCGTGCTGGCCAGCGCGATCGTGTTCATCACCCCGCTGGCGATCGGCGTGCAGCAATCGGTGATGCAGGCGCCGGCCTTGGCCGCGCTGGTCGCCGACGCCAACAACAACGGCCTGGCGCCGCCCGACTGGATCGCCCGCATCCCCTTCGCCGGCCCCGCCATCCTCGACTGGTGGCACGCCACCCTGAGCCAGCCCCACGGCCTGGCCCACGTGCTGCAGGACGGCTCGGTGGCGCGCCTGCATTCGGCCAGCGAGGTCCTGCGCGCCCTGGGCGCGAGCCTGATGCACCGGATCATCGACGCCGGCTTTGCCCTGCTCGCGCTGTTCTTCTTCTACATGGATGGGCCGCAACTGGTACGCCAGCTCAACGTCATCGCCAGCAAGTGCCTGGGCCAGCGGCGCTGGGCGCTGTACGCGGCCAAGGTGCCGACCGCCATCCGCGCCACCGTCAACGGCCTGGTGCTGGTCGGCCTGGCCGAAGGCGTGCTGCTCGGCATCGCCTACGAGATCGCGGGCGTGCCCTCGGCCGTGCTGTGGGCGGCGGCCACCGGCGTGCTGGCCATCATTCCGTTCGGCGCGCCGCTGGCCTTCCTCAGCGTGGCCGGCCTGATGGTGCTGCAAGGGCACACCCAGGCCGCCATCGGCATCACCTTGTGGGGCGCGGCCGTCTTGTTTGTCGCCGACCACTTCGTGCGTCCGAAGATGATCGGCAGCGCCACCCAGCTGCCTTTCCTGGCGGTCCTGCTCGGCATTCTGGGCGGGGTCGAAACGCTCGGTCTGGTGGGCCTGTTCGTCGGCCCGGTGGTCATGACCTTGTTCGTGACACTGTGGCGTGAGGAAAACCTGCTCGGCGACAACCATCCGCCCCGCGTCACCAGCGAGGCCAGGTAAGGGCTACCCGGCCTCCCGGCCAGCCTACGGGCACACCGAGTCGCCTGGAACGAAGCCAAGGGTGTCGGCAGGAACGATCGCCGTCGATACCGGCAGGTCGAGCGGCAGTTTGATCAGCGCGGTAATGGTCTGGTAATGCACCGGCGTGCACGCACTGGCGTTGGCCGGATCGCAGATGCGCGCCCGCACGAAACGGATACAGCTCGCGCCATTGGGATCGGTCATGCAATTCTTCTTGTTGCGCGCAGGGCAGGACGGCATCGACCCGCCCGGTATCGGGGTCATCGTCATGCTGGTGCCGTCGGACGCCAGCGACAGGTAGTCGATGCGCACGTGCTGGTCCGTCACCGGCTGGCCCAGCGCCAGGAAGCCCGCCGCCGTGCGGAAAATGGCGTTGTAGCGCACCGCATTCATCGCCGCCGTATCGCTGAATTTGGTCTTGCTGGCGCCGTTGGCGGCACGCCGCGTCACCTCCTGCAAGGTGTTGAACACGTACACCACGCGCGCGAGCTCGATGACGCCGAACACGAACGTGAGAAAGAGCAGGACGACGATCGAGAACTCGACCGCCGTGGCGCCCGCCTGCGTGGCAGGCCGGCGTGCCCAGCCGGATGGGCGCCTAGTTGCCGACATAAGCGAGCGAGACATTGGCGTTCACCTCCACACCGAACGATCCGGTGAAGATCGACGTTGTCGTTGGAAAAAAGTCATCGTACATATACATGGTGATCACCACGCCGACGCGCTTCGGCAGCTTATGGCCGAGGCAGCCGTTGCCCACGCCGTCGCACTGCACCATGACGGCGGGGCTGGCGTGCCCGGGGCTCAGCCATGCCGTTTCCTGCGCGATGATTTCACGCGCGACGTCGATGGCAGCGGGCTCGCCGCCTGACGCCGGGCTGAGCATGTCGGTCTGAGGGACCGTCGCCAGGTAGTGCGCCGCATCGTGGGCGGCGCGCTGGGCCACGGAGTAGTGCCAGAATACACGCCCGAAGAACAGGGGCAGCGCCAGCAGGACCAGCAAAAGCGGCAGGACCAGGGCCATTTCGACGGCGGCCACTCCCTGTTCGGCCGCGTGCCGGCGGCGTGAGGATCGACGTTTCATGGATAGAGCTCCACAGGACCTTTGACGTATTCATCGCTTGTCGCGCCGGCGAATTCGGCGTTGATGCTCGTCGACGTGGCCGGCGTCGTCATGAAGAACTTGCCGATCGCCAACACGGTCGCGCTGGCGCTCGCGCCCGCCGTCACCGGGCACTGCAGCAAGGGGATGTTCAGCACGCGCCGGTTGGGCACGCCCAGTCCGTGGCTGGGGTCGGGACCGAGCCAGTTGACGTTGGCCGAATACGGGGTCTTGCCGTTGAGCGGATAACTGGCCGGCGCTGGCCCCGGGGGGTAGAGTTTCCCCCAGACGGTGGTGCTGGCGGCGAACGTCGCGTAGCCGCCGGGCGGCTCGGGCGGGCCGGCCGACAACGAGGCGTACGGGACCGCCTTGGCGTACGCCCACAGGGGGCCATACATCTTCGCCGTCGTCGCGCCGGCCACGACGTCAGGATCGGCGACGGTGCGCAGGACGGTGGTCTCACCGCTGAGCTGGGCGGACTGGGACGAGGGCGCCGCCCCCATCCACGAAATATTGCTGTTGTACACATAGGGCCGGACATTGCTGTCCGGCGGCGCCGCATTCGGCTTGCACATCTCGCCCACATAGGAGTCGAAGCGCGAATTGAGCTGGACATACAGCTGGCCGATCGGGAACGGCCGCCCGACCGATACGCTGGCCCCTTTCACGCGCGGCATCGCCATGGTGCCGCTGCACACGTAGGGGCCGACGCTGGCCGCGGCCAGGTCGGCCGGCTTGCCGGCCGTGCCGGGCGGGGCCACCGGATTGACCACGAAATTCTCCGCCGTCACGCCGTTCGGGTTCAACTGCATCAGGTCGTAGTTGACGCCGCGCCGGAAGCCGTACTCCACCAGTTCGGCGTAGCCTGCGGCATTGGCGCGCGAGGCGGTCGCGTTCAAGGACATCGCGCAGATGCCCAAGGGCGTGAGGTTGATGCTCGAGCGCCCGGCGACCGCCGAGCCCTTGATATTGACGCTGGTGTACTCGGACGACAGCAGGCGCATGAACAGGGTCTCGACGGTGCCGTAGGCCGCGCCCAGTTCGCCGGTGTCGACCTTGACGTAAAGCAGCCCGGCAGGAGAGGCGGACGCCGCCCCGACGTCGGCCCAGCTGCCGCCCCGGTCGGACGAGCTGCCGAACCGGATGGCCGCGTCGTTCCAGGTCATGGGCAAGGTGTACTTATACTTCAGGCCGCTGTCGCCCTGCAAAGTCTGCGCCGCTGCCGCCTCGGCCTTGCTGACGCCGTCGGCGGTGCCGTTGAGCTCGCGCGCGGCCGCCAGGGCCGCCCCGTCGGCCACGGTCTGCAATTCCACGATCCGGTTGTAGACGCGCGACACGTCCAGCGCCAAGCCGCAAAAGCCCAGCATGACCAACAACAGGCCGGCGAACATGATGGCGATGCTGCCGCGCTGCGCGCGCGCGCGGTGCGGCAAACCCACGCGCCCCACTTGTGCAATCTCGACCATGCGCTCCTCCAGGTAGCAGGCACTGCCCTGGCGAAAACCGCACTCCGCCAAGCCATACCGTCGAGAATTGATTCTATGCCCGACCATCCACCTGGAATTGACCTAAAGCAAACAGGGCGTTCGCCTGAGTCCGCTTGGACACGGGCGACGCCCTGTTCGCAGGCCGCGGCGCCACCTGCGGTAGCGTGAAGCCTAGCGCGAACCGTAATGCAGCTGGACCGAGCCGATCTCCACGCCGCCGGCGTCGTCCCCGCCGTGGGCGCCGTCGTTGCGGTACACGCGCAGCTCAAGCCGCTCGATATTGCGCGGATCGATCTTGCCCGCCGCGCGCGCGGCCGGGCCATGGCGCCAGCAATCCCACAGGCCGGGAAACGGCGTCGGCGTCAGCAAGGTCGGGGCGAACACCAGCTTGTCGAGCGCGATGGTCTGCGTGCTCCATTGATCGCCGGCGGCGACCGACGCGCGCCAGCCCGAGCCATCCTTCTCGATCAGGAACAGGTCGAGCGCCTTGCGCTTGCCGTCATGGGCTTTGAGGCGCACGCTCAGGGCCGTGGCGGCGGCCGCCGCGTCGCCCCTGGCGGCGATGCGCGCGCCGATGAACACGGTGCCGGCGTTCAATTCCGGAATGCCGGCGCCGCTGGTCGGCAGGGCTAGCGACAACACCGTGGCGCTGCTCGTTTCGCCCGGCAGCAGCTTGAAATGCGGCGCCCGGTCCTCCTCCGAGGCGCGTGCGAAGCTCATGGTGGCGGCGTCGCGCCGCGGATCGAAGATTTCCAGCGGGGCGTTGGCGGCGGCGACGGTGAATGCCCACGCGCCGTTGGGGGCGAACGGCCAGCGCCCCGGCTGCCCCTGCACGGCGCCTGGGAAGGTGGTCGTGCCGGCCGCCGTGGTCTCGGCCACGATGAATTCGTACTCACCCTCGGGCAAAGTGGCCGGCGCTACGGTGGCGCCGTAGTCGTAAGCGCGCAGGTGCTTGAGCGGCACCGGCTTCATGAACTCGCGCATGCCGGCCGGGCGCACATACAGGCTGAGCTGTCGCGGCGCCTCCGCGCTGGCCACGCGCACCCGCAGATTGACGGGGGCGCCGGCCAAGAATTCATCCGCCGATGCGTTTTGAACCAGGTCCGGATAGGTTCGCGGCGCGTTGACGTGGTACTCGCGCATGCCGACCCGGTTGATCGTCGCCGGCAGGCTGGCCGGGTCCACCTTGCCCAGGCGGCTGAGCAGCCATACGCCGGGTTCGACGCTGAAACTGCCGGCGGCGGCGTGGCGCACGGGGGCGCTGGCGTTGCCCGGCACGACCAGCGGCGTGGCCGTGAAGGCGCCGCCCAGGTCGGGCAGGCGCACCGCCATCGGCCAGGCATTGAAGTACAGGCGCGAGACGATCTTGTCCGGCGCCGGCTGGGCGAACGGGTCGCTCACCAGCAGCTCGTTCGGATACACCTCGAGACGCCACACGCCGTCGCCCACCTTGTCCAGGAAATACGCGCCGGTGCCCTGGTAGGCCACCACCGGCGACGAGCCGAAGCCCACCAGCCGGGTCAGCGCGGCGATCCGGCGCGGTGCGCTGCGGGTGTCGCCGGCGTACATGAAGGCGTCGTCGGCGTTGAGCTGGCTCGCGTCGTTCTCATAGTCGACGCTGAAATCGCCGAAGCGGCGGTTGGCGGGATAGGCGCCGTAGTCCTGCATGCGCGGCAGGCGGCGCATGGCTTCGCCGGCGATCACCGCGCTCACCGCCTGGCGCGGCGTATGCACCAGGTTGATGAAATGGGTTTGCCAGGACAGGTTGTACGGCGCCGTGTCGAGCATGTCGTAGGCGAAGATGGCGGCGAACTGGGCGCCGACGCTGCGGAAGGTGCGCGCCATGGCGGGGAACAGGTAGCCGGTGTTCAGGTCGCCCTGGTCGAATTCGTAGACGATGCGCGGCTTGTTGGCCAGTTTGGGCGTGCGCAGGGCCGCGTAGCCGTCCACGGCCTGCAGGTAGTTGCCCTGCAAATTGTGGCCGGACACCAGGCCCGAGGGGTACCAGCCGAAATCGATCCCGTCCACCTTGGAGGCGGCCAGCGCGTCGGCGATCGCGAAATCCTGGGAATAATTATGAAACGTGATCTGGCGGCTGCCGGTGGCGCGCACGGCGTCGACCAGGGTGTCGATGTACGCGACCGACTGCGCCAGATTGTCCGGATGATGCTGTGGCTCGTTGATCATTTCAACGAACAGGATCGCCGGCTCGTCCTTCAGCGCGCGCCCGGTGTACGGGTTGACGTGCTTGAGCACCTGGCCGACGTAGTTGGCCTGCGCGGCGATGGCGCGCGGGTCGGTGCCCATCACCTTGCGCGCGTACAGCGAAGAGAACCCGCCCGGCTGGTAATCGGGATTGCCCAGCTGGTCCGCGTAGGCCGATCCATACGTCACGATGGGGCTGAGCAGCATGCCGATCCCGCGCTCGCCGGCCTTGGCCACCAGGTAATCCATCAGGTCGGTGTGGGCGTCCTCGACCAGGTTGCCCTTGGCGTCCGAGCTTTCCCAATCGCCCCAGGAACACAGGCGCAAGCCGTCCCAGCCCATGCGCGCGAAGTGCCCCAGGTCGGCATCGATCAGCCGCTTCATGTCGGCGCCCACGCGCTGCGCCAGGCGGTAGTCGCCCGAGGCGAAGGCGCAGTAGTTGGCGCCGAACAGGCGCACTTCGGCATCGTCGGCGCGCCAGCGCATCACGCCCTGCTGGTCGACGAAAACCCGGGACGGGGACGGAAGCGGGGCCGGCGCCGCGGCCGACGACGCGGCCAGCGCGCCGGACAACGCCAGCGTGGCGATGGCGATGACGAGGTGTTTCATGAGGCTCTCCTATGTCTGCGCATGAGGGGCGGCCTCGTGCCGGCGCGGCGAAAGGCGCGATGATTCGAAGACCAATTTCAATGCGCCGTATTGCAGCGCACGATTTTTCCGGTCCGCGTGGCCTAGTCGGCGCGAAAGCCGCGGCCCGTCGCGGCCCAGTAAATACCGCCATACAGATGGTGCAGGAAGGCCTGGTCGCGGTAGGTGGCGGGCAGGTGGCCCAGGGCCGTGTAGAAGGCGCGCCCATGGTCGTAAGGCTGGTACCAGCTCACCGGGTGGAAGGCGCCCATGCCCTTGCCCTGTTTATCCGGGAACTTCGCCTCCGGGCGGTAAGTCGTCTCGTCGACCGTCAGCAGAGTATGCAGGTTGTCCGACAGCGCCGGCCCGAACTCATACCATTCATCGGTGAACAGGAAACGTTTGGCGAACCGGTCCATGCCTGGAAAATTACGGTCCTCAACCTGGAGCACGGCCGTTTGCACGGGCGGGTGGATATGGAACATGCGCCCCACCATCTTCGTGTACCAGAGCCAGCCATATTCGGTGTCGGAGGCGCTGTGCACGCCCACGAACCCGCCGCCGGCCCGGATATAGCGCTCGAAGGCAGCCTGCTGCGCGTCGTCCAGGATGTCGCCGGTGGTGAGCAGGAACACGACGGCCTGGTATTTCGCCAGTTCCTTGTCGTTCATGACGCGGTTGGCATCCTCGGTCCAGAACACGGTGAAGTCGTGCAGCTTGCCCAGATCCTCGATCGCCGTCACGCCGGCGTTGATCGCGTCGTGATGCCAGCCGGCGGTCTTGGAGAAGACCAGAACGTTGAATTGCCCGGCCTGGGCGCCGCCCATGCAAAGCAAGCCGGATACCACCAATACGAGAGCGCGCAGGAATGTCATCATGTTCAGTCCGGGAGTGAAAACGTCGGTCATCATACAACAGCAAGGCCATGCCCAGCCAGCACAGCCGGGCCCACCGCCCCCGGCCGCGCCGGCGAGAGCAAGGTCTGCGATAATGGAAACCACCTCGAAAGCGGAAAACTTAGCATGCCCGTCAACTATTCGCGCCGGCTCACTGGCAGAGTCCGCACAGCCCAGGCCAACCGGCATCTGGGTGTCGCGCTCGCGTTCGTCGCCGGGGCCATCAACGCCGGCGGTTTCCTCGCCATCCACCAGTACACCTCGCACATGACCGGCGTGGTCTCGTCGATGGCGGACAATGTCGCCATGGGCACATTCAGCGCCTGCCTCACGGGGATCGCCGCCTTGTCGGCCTTCGTGACCGGCGCGGCCAGTTCCGCCCTGCTCGTGAACTTCTCGCGCCAGCGCGGCCTGCACAGCGAGTTCGCCCTGCCGCTTTTGTTCGAGGCGATGCTGCTGCTGTGTTTCGGGCTGGTCGCCCCGCGCGTTCCCTTCGAAGCCGGATGGTCGGTCGCGCTCACGGCGATGCTGCTGTCCTTCATCATGGGTCTGCAGAACGCCGTCATCACCAAGCTGTCCAACGCCGAGATCCGGACCACCCACGTCACCGGGATCGTGACCGACATCGGCATCGAGCTGGGCAAGCTGGCCTACCGCAACGCGCCCGACCTGCCCGCGCCGCAACGGGTGGTGGCCAACCGGCCGCGCCTGAAGATCCTGTCGCTGCTGCTGCTGTTCTTCTTCATGGGCGGCGTGGCCGGCGCGCTCGGCTTCCACCATGTCGGCTATGTCGCCACCGTCCCGCTGGCCCTGGTGCTGGTGGCGCTGGTGAGCGCGCCCGTGCTCGACGACATGCGCGTGCTCGCCCGGCGCGCGCGCTAGGCGTCCTTACCGCGTCGGTCGCTCGGCGCTTTCGAAGGCGCCCAGGTCGGGCGCTGCGCCGGCGTACGGCAGGCCGAGGTCAACGCCCTTGTCTACCAGGCGGCTGGCGCCGGCCAGGTGAAAATGCGGCAGCGGCGGCAGGCTGCCGTCGGCCTGGCGCGGCGCGTCCCATCCCTCGGTGGACACGCTCTGGAAATCGGCGCTGGTGACCGCGCCGGGCAGATTCCAGCTGTTGTTGGCCACGTCGGCGCCCTCGATGTTCTTCACCAAGGTCCCGCCGTAGGCGACGTTGTTGCGCACGATCCCCAGGCTGGTCGGCGCGCCCTTGCTGTCGACGCCCAGCATGTTGAAGTCGATCCCGTTGTCCACCCCGGTGTTATTGAAAAACTCGCTGGCGGCCGCGTGGTGGTTGGCGTAGAAGCCATTGACCTTGTTCTTGAAGGCGACCGAAAAGCGCACGATGTGCTTCGGCGCGTCCGGCGCGTAGCCGCCGCCGAAGCCGCCAATCTTGAAGCCGTTGCCGTTGCCCGATGGGAGCGACGTGCTGGTGCCCGGCAGGTAGCCCTGCATCCAGGCCCAGGAATATTCGATGACGACCGGCGACTGCGCGCGGATCAGGTCGAAGCCGTCGTCCGAATTGGCCCAGGCGCGGCAGCCGCGAAACACGTTGCCCGGCCGGTTGGCCTTGATGTGGGCGCCGAAGCCGTCGGCGCTCTGGCCCGCGCCGCTGCGGGTGTAGGGGTCGTAATTGTGGTGCGAATCGACGTTGAGCACCAGGTTATCGCTGCCGTCGCGGATGAACAGCCCCGGCCCCATGTGATGGTGGGTGTTGAGCGCCTCGAACACATTGTGGCTGCCGTTGATCCAGATGCCCCAGGATTCGTTGTTCAGGTGGTTCTCCGGCTGCTGCGGCGCGCCCGTCACTTCCAGCCCCTTCAGGTGCAAGTAGCTGGCAGTGACGTCGATGCCTTTCACCCGGCAATTGTCCTTCATGCGCGAGAAATCGAACACCGGCGTTTCGCCGGGGTAGGCCCAATACCGGATCGGCTGCCCCGCCTGGCCGCTCTTGTCGAGCGCGATCGCGTCGACCGTATCGCGCATGCTCGCGCATGGCCGGACGGCGGCGCTGTACAGATAGACGCCGCCGCGAAAATACACGGTGTCGCCGGGCGCGGCCATCGCCTGCGCCTTGGCGAAGCTCTTCCACGGCGCGGCCATGGCGCCTGCCGCGCCGTCGTTCCCGTCCGGCGCCACGTAGTAGGTGGCCGCCGACGCCCAGCCCGAGACGGCCAACGCCATGCCACTTGCCGATAACCCGACTAACTTACCCACCGATAACTCGCCCTTGCCCAGCCGCATACGCTCTCCGTGATTGTGTGATCCAAGGGTCGATTAGAGCCGCGAAGCCCCGCCGCGGTCAATGCGGCACCCACGATCGCTCATCGGGTTGAGCGCTTGAGCGTGTCCGGACCATGATTGTTAACAATCGCCTAAGTTTGCTCAGCTACTCTGGGGACTCTTGATTTTCTCCCCGTGTCCTCCCCTCGGACATTTTGCCGTTGGCCATGCCAGCGGCTTTTTTTTTGTCCACGCCGTCAGCGGCGCAGGCGCGCCTGCAGGTAGGCCGTGGTGGCGGTGCGGTATTCTGCCACCAGCTCACGCCTCTCCTCGGCATCGGCCTGGGCGTACAGGGGATTCATGCTTTTGACGATTTGCAGCGTCACGTTCGCGACGCGCAGCGCTTCGCCGGCGTCCAGCCACGGCGCGTGCGCGCGAAACAGCGCGGCGAAGCGCTCCCGCAGGCGGCGCCGCTCGTCCTGGTCGCGCTGCGCGCTGAGGGCGGCCGTCAGCAAGGCCATGTAGGCCGGCCGGGTTTCCATCAGCGCCACCATCAGCTCGACGATACGCCCGGCCAGCGACGCCAGGTCCATGCGCGCGGCGCTGTCGGCAAGCTCCGACCACTGCTGCGCCATCTCCTTGCTGTATTGCACGCGCAAGGCGTGGCCGATCGCCGCCTTGTTGGGAAAGTATTGATACACGGCGCCGATCGAGGCGCCCGCCCGTTCGGCAATGGCGGTCATGGTCGCCGCGTCGTAGCCGTGCTCGGCGATGACGCTGGCGGCGGCCTCCAGGAAGGAGGCGACGCGCGCCTCGCCCCGGGCTTGTTGCGGCGTGCGCCGCGCTGTTTCCATGGAATCTGAGGACATCCTCACATTATAAGCTACAATAACATGAGCCAACCCTCACATCTTGAAAGGCGATACCCCATGACCGACTCCCTTCACCTTCCGAGTACCGCGCTGGTGTTGATCGACCTGCAGCACAGCAACGTCGCGCGCACCCTGGCGCCCTATTCCAGCCAGCAGGTGGTGCATAACGCCGCCCGCCTGGCCGACGCCTTCCGTGCGCGCGGCGCGGCCGTGGTCTACGTGCGCGTCGAGCTCACCGAGCTGGTGATGCCGCCGGCGGACCGGGCGATTCCGCGCCCGCCGGGCACGCCGCCCGCCAACGCCTGCGACATCGTCGCCGAGGCCGGCATGCAGGCCGGCGACGCGCTCGTCACCAAGCGCCAGTGGGGCGCCCTGTACGCGACCGAACTGGACCAGCTGCTGCGCAGGAAGGCGATCCGAACCATCGTCGTCGGCGGCATCGCCACCAACTTCGGCGTCGAGTCGACCGCCCGCGCGGCGCTCGACCGCGGCTACGGGCTGGTCTTCGCGGAGGACGCGATGAGCAGCCTGCGTGACGACATGCACGCGTTTTCGACGCAACACATCTTCCCCATCATGGGCAAGGTGCGCAGCACGGACCAACTGCTGGCCGCCTTGGCGTAGCGGGGGCGGTGTGCGCTACACTGGCGCACACGCGGGCGGCCTTGCCATCGGCCGCGCCGCCCTCATCTGCCCAAGCATGAACCGCCACCCACTTCCCGACAGCCGCGCGTACGCCTTCCACCCGGCCGTCGCGGCGTGGTTCGACGCGGCCTTCCCGGGCGCCACCGAGGCCCAGCTGCGCGCCTGGCCGCTGATCCAGGCCGGCCAGCCGACCCTGGTGGCCGCGCCCACCGGCTCGGGCAAGACCCTGACCGCCTTCCTGGCCGCGATCGACGCCCTGGTGCGCGCAAGCCAGCATGCGCCCTTGCCGGACGCCACCCAGGTCCTGTACGTGTCGCCGCTCAAGGCGCTGTCGAACGACATCCGGGTCAACCTGCAAGGGCCGCTCGAAGGCATCGCGCGCCAGCTCGACGCGATGGGCTTGCCGGCGCACGGCATCCGCAGCGCCGTGCGCACCGGCGACACCACCACGGCCGAGCGCAACGCCATGCGCAAGCGCGCCCCGCACATCCTCGTCAGCACGCCGGAATCGCTGTACGTGCTGCTGGGATCGGACAGCGGGCGCGCCATGCTCGCCACCGTGCGCACGGTGATCGTGGACGAGATCCACGCCGTGGCCGGCAGCAAGCGCGGCAGCCACCTGGCGCTCAGCCTGGAGCGGCTCGACGCGCTGTGCGTGCATAAACCGGTGCGTATCGGCCTGTCGGCCACCCAGAAGCCGCTGTCGGCCGTGGCCGAGTTCCTGGTCGGGCGCGGCGGCCAGGCCTGCGCGGTGGTGGACGTGGGCCACGTGCGTGCGCGCGACCTGGCGCTCGAACTGCCTCCGGTTCCGCTCGACGCGGTCATGCCCAACGAGGTGTGGGAACGGGTCTACGACCGCATGGCCGAGCTGGTGGTGCTGCACCGGACCACGCTCATCTTCGTCAATACGCGCCGCATGGCCGAGCGCCTGGCGCGCCAGCTGGGCGAGCGCCTGGGCGCCGAGCACGTGGCGGCCCACCACGGCAGCCTGGCCAAGGAATACCGGCTGGCGGCCGAGCAGCGCCTCAAGCGCGGCGAGCTGCAGGTGCTAATCGCCACCGCCTCGCTGGAGCTGGGCATCGACATCGGCGACGTCGACCTGGTGTGCCAGGTGGGCTCGCCGCGCAACATCGCGGCCCTCCTGCAGCGCGTGGGCCGCTCCGGCCACCAGGTCGGCGGCATGCCCAAGGGCCGCCTGTTCCCCACCTCGCGCGACGACCTGATCGAATGCGCGGCCCTGCTCGACTGCGTGCGCCGCGGCGAGCTCGACGCGCTGCGCATCCCGCCGGCGCCGCTGGACGTGCTGGCCCAGCAGATCGTGGCCGAAGTGGCCTGCCGCGAGTGGAGCGAGGACGCGCTGTTCGAACTGGTGCGCAGCGCCCAGCCCTACGCGCTGCTCGCGCGCGAGCGCTACGACGCCGTGCTGCGCATGCTGGCCGAGGGCTACGCCACCCGCAACGGCGTGCGCGGCGCCTACCTGCACCGCGACGCGGCCAGCGGCACCCTGCGCGGCCGGCGCGGCGGCAAGCTGGCCGCCGTCACCTCCGGCGGCACTATCCCCGACAACGCCGACTACAGCGTGCTGCTCGAGCCGCAGGGCCACGCGGTCGGCACGGTCAACGAGGACTTCGCCGTCGAGAGCATGGCGGGCGACGTTTTCCAGCTCGGGAACACCTCCTACCGCATCCTCAAGATCGACGCCGGCAAGGTGAGGGTCGAGGACGCCCACGGCGCCGCGCCCAACATCCCGTTCTGGCTGGGTGAGGCGCCCGGGCGCAGCGACGAGCTCTCGGCCGGGGTGGCGCGGCTGCGCGCCCAGATCGACGCGCAACTGGCCCAGGGCGGCGCGGCATCCGAGCGCGCGGGCGGGTGGCTGGCCGAGCACCTGGGCCTGAACGAGGACGCGGCCGGCCAGATCGCCGACTACCTGGCCCGCGCGCGCGCCGCGCTGGGCGCCCTGCCGACCCAGGACACCCTGGTCATGGAGCGCTTCTTCGACGAATCCGGCGGCATGCAGCTGGTGCTGCACGCGCCCTTCGGCAGCCGCATCAACCGCGCCTGGGGCCTGGCGCTGCGCAAGCGCTTCTGCCGCAACTTCAACGTGGAGCTGCAGGCCGCCGCCACCGAGGACGCGATCATCCTTTCGCTCTCGACCAGCCACAGCTTCCCGCTCGACGAGGTGTGGCGCTACCTGCGCGCGGCCAGCGCCGAGCAGATCCTGGTGCAGGCCCTGCTCGACGCGCCGCTGTTCAATGTGCGCTGGCGCTGGAACGCCACCACCGCCCTGGCGCTGCCGCGCTTTGCCGGCGGGCGCCGCGTCGCGCCCCAGCTGCAGCGCATGAAGAGCGACGACCTGCTGGGCGCCGTCTTCCCCGACCAGGCAGCCTGCCTGGAGAACATCGTGGGCGAGCGCGAGCTGCCCAGCCATCCGCTGGTGGACCAGACCCTGGACGACTGCCTGCACGAGGCCATGGACAGCGAAGGCTGGCTGGCGCTGCTGCGGCGCATCGAGGCGGGCCAGCTGCGCCTGGTCGCGCGCGACCTGCCGGCGCCCTCGCCGCTGGCGATGGAGATCCTCAACGCCCGCCCCTACGCCTTCCTGGATGACGCCCCGCTGGAAGAAAGGCGCACCCAGGCTGTGATGCGGCGGCGCTGGACCGACCCGGCCAGCAGCGACGACATGGGCGCGCTCGACCCGGACGCCATCGCCGCCGTGGCCGACGAGGCCTGGCCGCACGCGCGCAGCAGCGACGAAGTGCAGGAGGCGCTGGTCGCGCTAGGCTGCCTCACCCACGCCGAAGCGCTGGGCCAGGACGGCTGGCAGGCCTGGCTGGAGGGGCTGGCCGACAGCGGCCGCGCCACCCGCCTGCGCGCGAGCGGCGGCGCCGACTTCTGGGTCGCCCTCGAGCGGCTCGACTGCGTGCAGGCCGCTTACCCGCAGGCGCGCGCCACGCCAAGCCTGGATATCCCCGCCAGCCACCGCGGCGATGGCGTCAGCGCCTGGACGCGCGATGCGGCGCTGGTCGAGATCGTGCGCGCGCGCCTGTCCGGCTTCGGTCCGCAGACGGTGGCCGACATCACGGCCAGCCTGGCCCTGCCCGAGAGCGGCGCCAGCATCGCGCTGGCCCAGCTGGAAAGCGAAGGCTACGTCATGCGCGGGCGCTTCACGCCCGGCGCGGCGGCCGAGCAGTGGTGCGAACGCCACCTGCTGGCGCGCATCCACCGCTACACCATCAAGCGGCTGCGGCGCGAAATCGAACCGGTCGAGCGGCAGGACTTCATGCGCTTCCTGTTCGACTGGCAGCATCTGTCGCCGGACACGCAACTGCAAGGCCAGGACGCGCTGCCGCAGGTTCTGGCCCAGCTTGAAGCCTACGAGGCCGCCGCCGGCGCCTGGGAGAGCGACCTGCTGGCGCTGCGCCTGCGCGACTATTCGATCCTTTGGCTCGACGAACTGTGCCGCGCCGGCAAACTGGTGTGGACCCGCGTCGGCGCGCCGCGCGCCGCCGCCGGAGGACCGGTGCGCGCGACCCCGATCGCGCTTCTGCCGCGCCGCCAGAGCGCGCTCTGGCATGCCCTGCCCGCCGCGGCCGGGCCACCCGAGATCTCGGCGCGCGCGGCCAGCGTGCTCGACACCTTGCGCCGCGACGGCGCCCTGTTCTTCGACGAGCTGCAGCACGACGTCAGGCTGCTGCCGGTGGAGCTGGAGAACGCGCTCGGCGAGCTGGTCTCCACCGGCATGGTCAACGCCGACAGCTTCGCCGGCCTGCGCGCCATGCTCCTGCCGGCCAACAAGCGCGCCAGCAACGACAAGCGCCGCCGCCGTGGCGCCGGCCCCAGCATGGAGGAGGCGGGGCGCTGGGCGCTGACCCGGCGCGCGGCTTCCTCGACATTGGCGCCGGCGCCGGCGGGCGAACCGGTACAGGCCCAAGGCGCGGCGCGCAAGCCGCGCATCGATCCCGAGACCCTCGAACACGTCGCCATGACCCTGCTGCGCCGCTACGGCGTGATGTTCTGGCGCCTGCTCGAACGCGAGGCGGCCTGGCTGCCGTCGTGGCGCGAGCTGCTGCCGGTCTACCACCGCCTGGAGGCGCGCGGCGACATCCGCGGCGGGCGCTTCGTGGGCGGCTTCTCGGGCGAGCAGTTCGCCCTGCCCGAGGCCATCCCGCTGCTGCGCGAGGTGAGGCGGCGCGCGCACGACGGCGCGCTGGTGTGCATCTCGGGCGTCGATCCGCTCAACCTCTGCGGCACCTTGCTGCCGGGCGACAAGGTCCCTGCCCTGGCCGGCAACCGCATCCTGTTCCGCGACGGCCTGCCGGTGGCGACCGTCATCGCCGGCAAAATCGCCTACCTGGCCGACCCGGGCACCGAGCGCGAACTGCTGCACGCCCACCTGGCCGGCAAGCGTCCCCTTTAAGCTGGCCCGGCCCGCGCGCCCGAAATCGGGCTCAACAGCATCACTATGTACGCAAGCGAACAGATTGATGGTCGGAAACGGCCCATCATCCTGGTCAAGCCATTTCCCACTCTCCACGAAGCGCGCCATGCGCCGGCGATCCAGCCGCCGCGGCACGCTCAATCAACCATACCAGTCCACATGAAAAGTATTGACACCCCATGAAGCGCGACCACGACGCGTCCTTGCCGCAGGCGCCAGACGGTGCGGAATGTATCCTCGTCCTCCAGGGCGGCGGCGCCTTGGGCGCCTACCAGGCCGGGGTGTTCGAATCGCTGAGCGAGGTCTACCACGAGCCCACCTGGGTGGCCGGCATCTCAATCGGCGCCATCAACGCCGCCCTCATCGCCGGCAATCCAGCCGCGCTGCGCTCGGCGCGGCTGCGCGAGTTCTGGGAAACGCTCAGCTCCTCCGGCGGGCCCAACGGCTTCGCCATGGGCGCCAGGGAGTCGGTCAACGAGTTCAGCGCCGCCAGCGTGATGCTATTCGGCGTGCCGGGCTTCTTCAGCCCGCGCTTTCCGCCCGCGCCGTTCCAACCGCGCGGCAGCCTGGACGCGATCAGCTATTACGACACGGCGCCGCTGCTGCAGACCCTGGACCGCCTGGTCGACTTCGACCTCATCAACTCGGGCGCGATGCGCCTTTCGCTGGGCGCGGTCAATGTGCGGACCGGTAATTTCAAATACTTCGATTCGACCAAGGAGCGCATCGACGCGCGCCACGTCATGGCCAGCGCCGCGCTGCCACCCGGCTTCGCCCCGGTCGAGATCGACGGGGAATTCTATTGGGACGGCGGGATCGTCTCCAACACGCCGCTGCAATACGTGCTCGACGAAGCGGGCAAGAAGCGCCGCATCGTGTTCCAGGTCGACCTGTTCGCCGCGACCGGCGCCATGCCCACCACCATGGCCGAGGTCACCGAGCGCGAAAAGGATATCCGCTTCTCCAGCCGCACCCGCCTGAACACCACCGTCGAACTGGACCGCCAGGTGCTGGCCCACGCGGCCCAGCGCCTGATCGCCAAGCTGCCGCCCGAGCTGCGCGACGACCCGGACGTGCTGGCACTGTCGCGCGTGCACAGCGACAGCGCGGTCGACGTCGTGCATTTGATCTACCGCAGCAAGCACTACGAGAGCCAGTCCAAGGACTACGAGTTCTCGCGCCTGTCCATGCGTGAGCACTGGTCCGCAGGCTACGCCGACATGGCGCAGACCTTGCTCGACCCGCGTTGGACCGGGCACAATCCGCGCGCCAGTGGCGTGCACGTGTTCGACCTGACCTCCGCCAACCCTGTCCCAGTCTGAGCAAACCATGAAAATCGACGACGTACGCCGCAATGCCTTCGCCATGCCCCTGACCTGCCCGGCCTTCCCGCCTGGCCCCTACCGCTTCATCGACCGCGAATTTTTTATCGTCACTTACCGCACCGACATGGACGCCCTGCGCGCCATCGTGCCCGAGCCGCTGGAGATCATCGATCCGATCGTCAAGTACGAGTTCATCCGCATGCCCAATTCGACCGGCTTCGGCGACTACACCGAGTCCGGCCAGGTGATCCCGGTAAGTTTCGAGGGCAAGGCCGGCGGCTATGTGCATTCGATGTACCTCAACGATGAAGCGCCGATCGCCGGCGGGCGCGAACTGTGGGGCTTCCCCAAGAAGCTGGCGGCGCCGTCGATGAGCATTGAAAAAGACACCCTCGTGGGCACCCTGGACTACGGCTCGGTGCGGGTCGCCACGGCGACCATGGGCTTCAAGCACCGCGTGCTGGACCACGCCGCCGTGCTTGAGAGTATGCTCATGCCGAATTACCTGCTCAAGATCATTCCCCACGTCGACGGCAGCGCGCGCATCTGCGAACTGGTACGCTACTTCCTGGAAGACGTTACCATCAAGGGCGCGTGGAGCGGCCCGGCGGCCCTCGAGCTGGCCCACCACGCGCTGGCGCCAGTAGCCCGCCTGCCGGTGCTCGAGATCATATCGGGCACGCACGTGCTGGCCGACATCACCCTCGGCATGGGCAGCGTCATCCACGATTACCTGGCATGATTAACAAAAATACTCCAACTCGATAAGGAACAACATGAAACTCCAGAACAAGGTATGCATCGTCACCGGCGCCGCTAGCGGCATCGGCAAGGAAATCGCCCTGACCTTCGCCCGCGAAGGCGGCAAGGTGGCCATCGCCGACCTGAACAAGGAAGCCGCCCAGCTGGTCGCCGACGAGATCGTCGCCGCCGGCGGTGTCGCCGTGGCCACCGCGATGGATGTCACCAGCGAAGACCAGGTCAACGCCGCCGTGGCCGAGGTGGTCGCCGCCTACGGTGGTGTGGACGTGTTGGTCAGCAATGCCGGCATCCAGATCGTGCACCCGATCGAGGAATTCCCCTTCGCGGACTGGAAGAAGATGCTGGCCATCCACCTTGACGGCGCCTTCCTCACCACCAAGGCCTGCGTACCGCACATGAAGGCGTCCGGCAACGGCGGCAGCATCATCTACATGGGCTCGGTGCACTCGAAAGAGGCGTCGGTGCTCAAATCGGCCTACGTCACGGCCAAACACGGCCTCATCGGCCTGTGCAAGACGGTGGCGAAAGAAGGCGGCAAGGTCGGCATCCGCGCCAACGTGATCTGCCCTGGTTTCGTGCGCACGCCGCTCGTCGAAAAGCAGATTCCCGAGCAGGCCAAGGAGCTGGGCATCAGCGAGACCGACGTGATCCAGAAGGTCATGCTCAAAGAGACCGTGGACGGCGAGTTCACCACCGTGCGCGACGTCGCGGACGTGGCGCTCATGTTCGCCAGCTTTAACTCCAACGCGCTGACCGGCCAATCGCTGGTCGTCAGCCACGGCTGGTTCATGCAGTAAGCGTTCGGGAGCGCCGGCGCCTTAGCCCAGGAAACTGCGGGCCCGCAGCAATAGCGGGCCATCCTGTCACATTAGTGCGGTGCACCGCCGCGCGCCTCCTGCCCGACACGCTCACGCGCGCCGGCAAGCGCGCCCGCCGGATACGCGCCAAACCCCGCTTGCGGCCCCGTCAGCGCAGTCTGTGCGGGCGCTTCCGTTTTCTCCTCGATCTCCAGCAGGCGCGTGTCGCCGATGTGCCACTGCGCCCCATCGGCCCGCAGGTAGGTCTTCCCCTTGATGCGCATGGTGCGCCCGTCGACCACCGCGTCGCCCACATGCCAATACAGGCAGGCCTGCGCCCCGCCGTCCGGACCCGCGTCCGGCACCCGGTCCAGCGTCACCGCATCGGGCGAAACCAGGCCGCCGAAAATCCGTTCGCGCCCCGGCAACCAGGGGTAGGCTTTCTGCATGTGAGCACTAGGCCGCGCCCCCATCGCTTCGAGGTTGTGGGCAAGTTCGCCGCACAGCCTGTCCGCGTCCGCGCGCAAGGACAGGAAGTCCGTCGCCTTGGCGCGCCCATGCCTGAGCAGCGCCTGCTCCAGTACCGGATTGCGGTCGAATTTGGAGAACAGACCCAGCTCACCGGCGGCGGTGTCGGCCGCCACCGCGGCGCCGTCCATGACGATGCGGGCCACTTCGATCGGCTTGTCATGCGGGCGGAAGCGTTGGGCCGGGTCGTCCAGCCGCTGGTTGAACGACTCGATGAAAGACGCTTCCTGGTTCAGCGAGAGGTTACCTGCCAGCACGTCGCGGCGGCGCCAGAGTTCACCGCCCGACAGCGTACCGCCCGGGCTCATTCCATACACACCACCGTGCCGGTTGGCGACGCGCGCGCTGAAGTCGTAGCGATCCTGGTTGATTTGCAGTATCCATAGCCCGTCCGGCTTCTTGCCGCGGTCGGACAGGCTGGAAACGAAATTCTTGATGGGCGGGTTTTGGGAAAACAGCCCGTCCCAGCAGGAGATCGTGACCGGCTCCTGCGTCTCGCTGTCAGTGGCATGAACGACCTGCGCCATGAACAGCGACGGCAGCGCGGCGGACGCCATGACGGCGTCGAGGGTGATGCCGAAGTCCTCCGGCGCGTGCTCGGAACTGAATGCCAGGAACTTTCCGCCGTCGACGTCGACCGCGCCGATCAGGAGCTGGGGAATGCTGTGGCTGACCTGCATGACCGCCTTCGACAAGCTGTCCAGGGAGACCGGATCGAACGCCAGGGCCGGCTCCGTCCAGCCGGAGAAGGCCGCGCGCAACACGCAATCCTCGGGAAGATGATGGTGCGCGATGTAGTCGGCAATCCAGCGCGCAGCGCCCAGCTTGTGCCCTATCCCCGCCTCGATCGCTTGCCGCTGGTGGAGGATCTTCTGCTGGTGGGGCGTGTCCGGCGCGAACAGTTTCGCTTCCATGACGCAGGTGTGCCAACGCTTGATGTCGAGCGGGATACTGCAGAATTGGCCGAGCGCCGCTACCAGGTCGAAATCGACGTGGGGCGCGACCGTTTCGCGCAGCTGGAAGAAGCTGCCGCGCATCCAGTATTCGAGCGGCGGCCAGAACGCGGTCATCAAGGGCCAGATACGCGTGACGACGGACTCGATGTGAAACAGCGGTAACAGATATGGACTGAGCTTCAGGTCGTAGTCGACGGTGCTGCCCATCCACTGGGCGACGTTGTTGACCAGGTGTTCGTTCGGATGGTGCGCGCAGTTCCCATCCCAGAAGCGCTCCAGCAGCACCTGCGCCTGGGCCGGTCCGCCGGTCACAAAGCCATACCATGCCAGCAGCGCGCAGACGGCGCCGCCCGATGTTCCGCTGATGCCGGTCAGCTCCAGCGCTTCGCCCGCGCCGTCCGCCAGCGCCCGTCGCCGGCCGTCCGCTGTCGCGAGCTCGGTGTTGGAAAACTGCTGCAGCAAGGCGGGAAGCGCGCCTGCCGCATAGGCCGCATGACTGCCGCCACCCTGGCATGCGATTGCGATGTTCTTGATGCCCATAATTCCTCCGCGTGATCGCCTCATTCCAAAAATTCCAGGTGCCGGCCCCCTTTGCACAGAGCAACAGCACTGGCCTGTTCGTTGGTTAGGCAGCCCATGCAGTCTTCGGTTCCGGGTTCGGCTCGCTTAGGTTCAACAAAAAATAGCGGCGTCGGGCAGCACTGTGGAACGGCTGTCGTCGCAGTAACGCGCACGATGCCGAACGATGATGATGATGTGACGAGCGCGAGTATGTCGCCCGTCGCAGCGACGGAGGGAGTCGGGAGATGGCGGACGGCGGTCGGGCTTGCGCTCCTGGCCTGCAAGGACAGTTTAGCAAGCAATATTCCGCAGCGCTGTGGCTGCTGCCCCGGTCACGAATCGCCGTGAACGGGGCAGCGGCTGTGGATAGCGCAATGCCTAGTCGCGCTCGGGCGCGCCCAGCGGGAAAAACGGGCGGAACTCGCGCGCCTCCTCCACCGCCCGCGCGAATGAGGCTCGCGCGAGCAGCCGCGCGCGGTAGGCGCGCAGCAGGGGAAACGCGGCCGCGATCGGGTGCACCCAGTCGGCGTAAAACAGCGAGGGCGCGGCCGCGCAGTCGGCCATCGTGAATTCAGTTCCCGCCGCCCAGGTTTTGCCGGCCAAATGTTCCTCGAGCCATGCATAGGCGAGCTCGAGCTTTTCGGCGGCGAACGCCACGCCTTCCTCGCGCTTGGTCGCGTCGCCCGTCAGCGCCGCGCCCACGGCATGCTGCATCGGGCTCATCACGTGCAGGTCGAAAAAGCGGTCGAGAAAGCGCACGTCCAAGGCGGCAAGCGGATCGAGCGGAAGCAGGCGCACCGGTCCCGGATGGGTAAGCTGGAGGTATTCAATGATGATGCTGGTCTCGGCGACGCTGCGATCGCCATCCACCAGCAGTGGAAACTTGCGCAGCGGCCAGCGCCGCAGCCACTCCGCCGCGTATTGCGGCGTATCGGGCCCGAGACAGTGCGATTCGAACGGGGTGGCGTTCTCGTACAGCGCGATCAGCGCTTTCTGGGTGTACGATGAAAATGGATGACCATACAAGATGAGCGACATGAGGGAAGTCTCCGGATGTGAGATTGGTGTGGTGTGCCTGCCCGCGGCCTGGTTGGCGCGCGCCGCGGGCCGTGGCTGACGGCGCGCCGCAGGCTCAGGACAGGTGTTCCTTGAGGTAAGCCTCCAGCTTGGCCAGGTGCTGCTTGCCCCCCTCGATGGCGCCAAACTTCTCGACGACCTCGTCGCGCTGCTCCTGGCTGGGGTACAGCTGACGTATAAGGATCAGGGTGCCGGTGCTGGTTTCTTGCAGCGTGACACTGGCCTCGAACCAGATCCGTTCCCCGTCGCCTTGGTCGAACACCAGCTTCGATGGCGGCGTGATTTCCTTGAAGACCGCATGGTTCGGATAGCGCGTACCGTCAGGCGCCACCATATCGAAGGTCCAGCTGCCACCGACCCGCAAATCCATGCTCGCACGCTCGTTGTGGAAGCCGTCCGGCCCCCACCAGCGGTTCACATGCTCGGGGTCGGTCATGGCTAGCCAGACCAGTTCGCGGGCAAACGGCATTTCTCGCTGCAATACGACTTCGCGGTCGCTCTCACTTGTTTTCATCGCGTTTTCCTTTCGCTTTCTCCAGGACATGCAGGTAGTCTTCCAGGCGGTCCAGGCGATCCTCCCATACCTGGCGCTGTTCCTCGATCCATCCGGACGCCGCTTTGAGAGGCGCCTCTTCCAGGCGGCAGGGCCGCCACTGGGCGCTCTTGCCGCGGCTGATCAGTTTGGCCTTCTCCAATACCTTGAGGTGCTTGGTGACGGCCGGCAGGGACATGTCGAACGGCCGCGCCAGTTCGCCCACCGTGGCCTCGCCCTTGCACAACTGCGCCAGCATGGCGCGGCGCGCCGGATGGGCCAAGGCGGCGAAGACCGCATCCAATTGGCTTTCGTATTTAACCATATGGTTACATTAACGTTCAAAAAGTGGTTTGTCAACGGCCGCCGTTCTGGGCGCGCTCGGCAGCGCGACCCGGGCGAACGCCGGTACGCACTGCCGGACCGGCCGCGCTTGCCATTCGTATTTCGATGAAGTTTGATGTGTGCGAGCGCGCCTGGCGCCCTACTTGTCGCGCAGGTTCCTGAAGGTCTTGGGCGTGCAGCCGTACTCTTCCTTGAACAGCTTATTGAAGTACGAAACGTTGCGGTAGCCGACGGAATAGGCAATCTCCGCCACGCTGGCCTCCTCCTTTTCGGCTAACAGGCGGGCCGCTTCGGTCAGGCGCAGCTTGTTCAGATAGGCCGAGAAGGTGTACCCCAGTTCCGCCTTGAGGATCTCGTTGATCTTGCTCCGGTTGATGCCGGTGGCGGCCACCATCGCATCGGCGTCCAGGTCCGGGTTGGCGTATTCGGTCGCCAGGAAGCGCAGGATGGTGCTTTTCTCCTTGTCCCGGTGCAGTTCCAGCGACAGCTGCTGATAGGCCACCAGTGGGCGGTCGCGCTGCACCTTGTCGCGCAGCGCGCCGACCAGCGCGCGCGCATGGGCCTTGAAGAACCACAGCGCGTAGCCACCCCAGGCGAGCAGCAGGAAAGCGGCAAGCAAATACAGATAACGCCTGTCGCGCCCGGTCAAGGTCAGCTCCTTGATCTGGACCCGGGACGGCACGTCGCGCGGGCTTTGGTAGGTGGTGCCGAAGTTGAGCTTCGATACCTTGTCGAGCTTGTAGGCCTGCTTGGTCAGCCCGAGCTTGACGGCATTGAGCCACCATTCCTCGGTGCGCAAGCGGGTCAGGTCGAGCTCGACGCGGGCCCAGGTTTCATTGCACGAGAAGAAAGCCGAGGGCAGACGGTAGGTTTCGAAATGGCCGGGAATCGACACTTTGTCCTCGAAGGTCAGTATGCCCAGCGTCACCGTGTTCGCTGGCGCGCACTTGGCGTCGAACGATATGGCGCTGTAATGGGATAAATCCACCAGCGCCGGCTTGCCGTCCCGGTCGCGAAACAGCATCGCCGCCGCCGCGAAGGGATAATTGACGACCCCTCCCACAATCGTGAAATCAAAACTCAGGGTCGCGCCGGCGTCGACCAGCTTGACCGGCGAACGCCCATTCTGGGAGCGGTCGGAATCCTGCTCGGCGCGCCAGATGAGGGCGCTCTCGGCAGCCGGCAGCAAGGTCAGATGGGTGTAGCTGCTGCGCACGCAGGCGTAGCCGACGAGCAAGCTCACTACCAGCAGGCACAGCAGCCCTATCATTGCGTTTTTATAGAATTTCTGCATTTCAATGTTGTCGCCACATCAATGGAGCAAGGTCGCTCGCCGCGGCTGAGCCGTCGAGACCGCCACGATGGCGGTTAGTATATGCACTTGTCAAGCGTCCAACCGGATAGGCGTGCCGGCGCGCGTCCGAATCCGGCAACCGCGGCGCTTGCGACAAATCCTTGCCCACCTTGATCGTTTTCGCAATTGCCGCGCGCCGCGCGGGTCCGCAGAATCGATCGTTTCACCTCCCGCGAGACCATCATGCGTACTCTGATATTTGCCCTGTTGTTTGCCGCCGCGTCGGCGGGCGCGCAAACGGCGACCATTCCCCTCTGGCCGGAAGGCGTGCCGAACGCCCGGCCGCAGCCAGGCCCCGAGCGCCTCGACGATGAACAGATCAGGAACGTCAGCGTGCCGATGCTGACCGTGTATCCGGCTTCCTACGACCGGCCGGCCCATACCGCGGTGATCATCTGCCCGGGCGGCGGCTACGAATACCTGTCCTCCATCCGCGAGGGACAGCAGGACGCGCAATGGCTGGCGAACCTGGGAATAACGGCCTTCGTGCTCAAGTCGCGCCTGTCGGACTACGGCCATCCGGCGCCCCTGCAGGACGTGCTGCGCGCGATCCGCCTGGTGCGCTCCCAGGCCGCGCACTACGGCGTGGCGCCCGACCGCATCGGGGTCATGGGCAGTTCGGCGGGCGGGCACCTGGCGGCCAGCGCCGCGACCCTGTTCGACAATCCGGCCGGGCGCACTGGGGCGGCGCTGGACGCGGTCAGCGCGCGGCCTGACTTCGTGATGCTCCTGTACCCGGTCATCACGATGGCCTTGCCGGTCACGCACGCTGGTTCGCGCAAGGCCCTGCTAGGCGCCGCGCCGTCGGCCCAGCTGGTGAAGTTGATGTCGGCCGACCAGCAGGTCAGCCCGGCCACCCCGCCGACGCTGCTGATCCACTCCCAGGATGATGGTGCCGTGCCGGTGGAGAACAGCATCCTGTTCTTCCAGGCCCTGACCCGCGCCCACGTGCCGGCCGAGATGTACATCTTCGAGCATGGCGGTCATGGCATGGGCATGCGCGCCGGACTCGGTACCGCGTCCAGCTGGACCCGGCGCGCGGAAGAATGGCTGAGCGCCCGCAAGCTGATCGCACAGTGAGGTGCGGCGCCCGCAATGAGCGCTCACTGAGCGCGCGATGAGCGGCGGCGGCCCGTGCCGCCGCCGTCACGTCATCAGTCGCCGTTCACGCCACCGCGGGCCGGCCCCGGGCGGGCCGCGCGGCGACCACCAGGCGCGCAGGCGCGATGCCGTCGCCGGGCTGCTCGGCGCTCGCCTCGATCACGATGTCGCCCGCCTGCTTCCCGGTCCGGATGACCAGCTGCGCGAGGCCGTTGAAGAGCGAGCGGCGCGGGGCCTGGTCGCTCTCCAGGCAATTCGGGTCGCCGTTGCCCACGCCGATCAGGCGCCCCGCCCCCGTCACCTTGAAGGCGAGCTTGTTGCCGGCCGTGGGCACATGCCGGCCGTGCGCGTCGAGCACCTCGACCCGCACGACGGTGGCGTCCTCGCCGTCCGCGTCCAGCACCTGGCGCGCGGCGCTCAGGCGGATGGCCACCGGCGCGCCGCTGGTCTCGCGCCGTTCGGCCAGCACCTGCCTGCCGCCGACGAAGCCGCGCGCCTCGATGGCGCCGGGCGCGTACTGCACCTGCCACTCCAGGTGGCCCAGGGGCGGCATCGCCTTGCGGCCAAGGCTGCGCCCGTTGAGCAGCAGCTCGACCTCGTCGACGTTCGCGCACACCCACACGGCGATCGGCTGCCCCTCCTTGCCGGGCCAATCCCAGTGCGGGAACAAGTGCAGCGAGGGCGCCTTTTTCCACCACGCGCGGTAGTAGTAGAAATAGTCCTTGGGGAAGCCGCAGGTGTCGACGATGCCGAATTGCGAGCTGATCGACGGCCAGCCGTAAGGCGTCGGCTCGCCGCGGTAGTCGAAGCCGGTCCAGGCGAAGCCGCCCGCCAGCCATGGCCGCGCGGCGTGGAATTTCCACCAGTCCTCCGGCACCTGGCCCCAGCTGACCACGCCGTTGTAGCTGCTCATCAGGTTGCGCCGGGCATCGGTTGCGTACTCGCCGCGGGTCGCGATGGCGCTCGAGGTTTCAGAGCCGATGATGGGCCGCTTCGGATGGTGCTTGTGGAAGCCGTCCGGGAACCACTGGACGTAATTGAAGCCGACCACGTCGACGGCATCGGAGACGCCCTGTTCGTTATCGCTGTTGACGGCGACCGTGACGACGCGGGTCGGATCGAGCTGGTGGCAGCGGTGCACCATGGCCGCGGCGAGGCGTGCGCCCTGGGCGGCCATGGGCTTTTGCAGCTGGCCTTCCTCGTTGCCGATGGACCAGATGATGATGGACGGTGAATTCCGGTAGCGCTTGACCATCGTGTCCAGTTGGGCCAGCGCCTCGGCGCTGGCGCTGAGCTGGCGCGTTTCGCACATCAGCATCATGCCCATGCGGTCGCAGGCCTCGACCAGCTCCGGCGTGGGCATGTTGTGCGAGGTGCGGATGGCGTTGCAGCCCATCTCCTGCATGACGCCCACGCGAAAGGCCTGCAACGCGTCCGGCAGCGCCACGCCGACCCCGGCGTGGTCCTGGTGGTTGCACACGCCCTGGATCTTGAGCGGCTGCCCGTTGAGGAACATCCCGCGGTCGGCGTCGAAGCGCACGCTGCGGATGCCGAACGCCACCTGCTCGCTGTCGTGCGCCGCGCCGTCCGCCTCCACCGTCACCAGCACCGAGTAGCGCTGGGGCGCGGCGGGCGACCACAGCATCGGCTGGCGCAGCACGGCGTCTGCCGTGAACGGCGCCTCGCCATCGGCCGCGATGAGCTGCTCGGGCGAAGCGACGCTCAGCACGGCCTTGCCGCTGGCGTCGAACAGGCGCCAGGTGACGCGCGCGCGGCGCGCCTCCTGGCCCTGGTTGCGCACCCGTGTCGCCAGCGCCAGGTTGGCCTGCTGGCCCTCCACGCTGGCGCGCACCACGCTTTCCCAGCGCGCCAGGTGCAGGCTGTAGGTCTTGAGCAGCCATACGTGGCGATACACGCCGGCGCCCTCGTAGAACCAGCCGTCGCCGGCGCTGGCGTCCACCCGCAGGGCGATGGCGTTGCGCGCGCCGTAGTCCAGGAAGTCGGTCACGTCGAGCCGGAACGGCGCGTAGCCGTTGTTGTTCCTGCCGACGAAACAGCCGTTGACGAATACCAGCGCGTCGCGCATCACGCCGTCGAATTCGAGCCACACGCGGCGCCCCAGATCGCTCGCCGGCACGTCGAAGGTGCGCCGGTACCAGCCCACGCTGTACTGCGGGAAGCGCCGGCCCAGTGGCTTGTAGCCGTGCGAGCGCGCTTGCGCATCGCCCTGCCCGGCGTCGTCATGCACGAACGGCAGTTCCACCGCCCAGTCGTGCGGCAAGTCGAGCGAGCGCCAGCCGCTGTCGTCGTAGCCGGCCTTGGCGAACGCGAACTCGCCGGTCTTGGCGAAGTCGCTTTGGCCGAGGCCGAAATCGAGGTCCTGGGCCGGGTCGCCGCCGTGGCCCTGTTTGAACTTCCAGCCGAAGTCGAACAGCAGCCTGTCGCGCCGGGCAGGCGCGTCTTGCGGGGCCGCCGCGTCGCGTGCCCAGCCGGCGGCCGGAACGAGCGCGTTGCCCATCAGGGCCACGCCAGCGCCCAGCAGATCCCTACGTGTGATGACCGTCATAGTGTCCGTTTTCCTCATGCTTCAGTCGATGTGATGGTGGGCGCCGCGTCACTTGGCCAGCAGCGCCACGCCCAGCGGTTCGAGGTGCAGGGTGCCGGACCAGCGCTTGCCGGTGAACAGGTCCGAACCGGCGCCGTCGATCTCGACGTCCTTGCCGTCGCCGCTGCTGTTGACGTACAGGACGCGGCCTTCGACGGCGCGCGCATACACCCCGTCCGGCGTCTTCGGTCCCGGCGCGATGCCCAGGCTCGCGTACAGCTGGCGGTACAGGGGCCGCATGATCGCCACCTGGGCCGTGGTGGCGACGTAGATCGCGCGCCCTTTGCCGAAGCGGTTGATGGTGATCGACGGCGGCGTGCCTTCCACGTTCGAGAAGCGTGCCATCACCTGCGCGGTGGACGGTTCGAGCACCTCGTAGTTGCCGTTCGCGGCCTTGAGTTCCTGCCCGCCGAGCGTGGTGGTGAGCGCGCCGGCGTTGTAGAACTCGTTCGTGCGCAGGCCGAACACGTCGGTGAGGCGGCCCGGCAGCGGGGTGTCATACCACTGGTTGTTCTCGTTCACCTTGTCCGAATAGGCGGTCATGATGGCGGTGCCGCCGTTGGCCACGAACTGGCGCAGCGCGGCCGTGCTGGCCTGGTCCATCAAATACATGCCGGGCACCACGACCAGGCTGTAGCGGCTCAAGTCCTCGTGCGCGATGTTGATCACGGCCACGTCGATATTGTCCTTGAACAGAGGCTCGAACGCCTGGTGGGCCTGCTCCAGGTAGGGCGTGGTGAGGTACTGCTTGGGCGTGTTCGACGGTCCGGCCGGGTTGGTCGCCACCATGTTCTCGAACGAGTAGGCGATGGCCACTTTCGGCTTGGTGATGCGCGGGAAGCCCATCGTCTGCAGCTTGCCGAATTCGGTGGCGATGGTGGCGAACTCGCCGAGCTTCCAGGACGGCCGGTCATCGTGGTCGAGCAGGCCGAACAGGGCCTGTTCCTCGCCGCCGAGATGGCTGTTGTAGGTCCACGCCAGCACCGACTGCGCGCCCAGCAGCAGGCCGAAATGGGCCCACATGCGCGAGCGGCCCTTGGTGCCGTAGTAGCCGCCGCCGCCGGCGGTGAATTCGTTGAACCAGATCGGCGTGTCCATGCCCCCCTTCATCATCAGCGCCTCGAAGCCCGAGCCCACCGGTTCGCCCGGATAGAAGCCCATCGCGCCGTAGTTGGCGTACTGGCGGTAGCTCGACAGGTAGTCGAAACCCTTGCGCGGCGCGCTGTCCCACAGGTTGGAGATGGCCGGCTTGTCGGGCGTGTTGCGGGCGCGGACAGCGTCCAGGTTCTTGAGCGTGTCGATCGTCACGTCCGACCAGTAGCGGCGCAGGTCGAGCTGGCGCTCGTACGGCCCGGGCCCGTCGGCGTACGGCAGGCGCACCTCGTCCCAGTCGCCGACCCGGCGCGACCAGCGCTGCGTGGCCCAGGCCTTGTTGAGCGCGGCCAGGCTGCCGTATTTTTTCTGCAGCCAGCCGATGAAGCGCTTGCGGTCGGCCTCCGAGTAGGACATGAAGCCGTTGCCGATCTCGTTGTCGAAACCGATCGCCAGCAGCGCCGGGTGTTTGGCGTAGTGGCGGGTCAAGGTATCGGCCATGCGCGCAACCTCGCGCTTGTAATCCGGGTCGCTGATGTTGTCCATGTAGCGCTCGGCCGGGTCCAGGCGCGTGCCCTGCTGGGTCACCAGGTTCGCGCCGGGGTACTTGTGGTGCAGCCAGAGCGGCGCCGGCAAGCCCGGTATGTCGAGGATCACCTTGATGCCGGCGGCGTGCATCTGGTCCATGATGTCATCGAAGGTCTTGAAGTCGAACTTGCCTTCGGACGGCTCGAAGTAATCCCACGACAGGTCGCCCATGCGCACCACCTTGAAGCCGGCCTGCTTCATCAGCGCGATGTCGCGCTTGACCTGGGCGGGGCTGCGGTCCACCGGCTGATAGCAGGTGCCGACGAACAGCTGGCCGGCGCCTGGCCAGTTGGGATGGCCGGGCTGGCCCTGGGCCTGTGCGCCGGCGGGGGCCAGCGCAGCCGCCATGGCGAGGGCGAGGAAGGTTTTCTTGACGTTGCTCTTGATGTCTACCAGTTTCATGCGTTCATTCCTTGGGTGCCGCGCGGGCGTTATTTTGAGGAGTTGACGATCAGGCTGATCGTCTCGGGATCTTTTTGCGCGCCGGTACTGCGGTCGAACAAGCCGCCGGTGTCCCAATAGACCGGTACCAGGCCATGCTGGACCATCGAGTGCGTGACGTACGCGACCCACTTCTTGGCGTAGGCGTCCATGCCAGGATACTTGGCTTTGGCGTAGGCGCCGTATTCACCCACCAGGACCGGCACGCCCTGGTCGCCGAAGCGGGTCTTCATCTTCTGGAACTCGGTGTCGGCCCAGGGCTCGTTGGCCCAGGTTTCGGTGGCGGCCGGGTCGGTGGCGGTCGCGCCCCACTGCCAGATGGCGCTGTCGGCGTTGAGCGTGAAGTCGTACGGGTCGTAGTAGTGCACTTCCATGAACAGGCGGTTCGCGACCGTGTCGGTGGGGACCGTGTTGGTGGCGACGGTGTGGTCGATGTTGGTGAAATATCCTTGCACGACCAGGTGGCGCGTGGCGTTGTTGCCGCCGGTGGCGCGCACCGCGTCCACGAAAGTCTGGTTGAAGCTGTTCTGCACCGCGGCGTACTCGGCCGTCGGCGGACCGTAGGTATTGTCCTGGCCGACTTCGTTGCTGCCGGCGAAAAGAAGCGTGTCGTCGTAGTCCTTGAAGTTGTTGGCGATCTGGGTCCAGAATTTGGTCAGGCGGCTGTTGATGGCCGCCTGCTGGTCGTAGGTCGGGTGGTTCATCCAGCCGCCGTCCCAGTGGATGTTGACGATCGCGATCAGCCCGGCCTTGTGCGCCATCTGCACCACCTGGGTCACGCGCGCCATCCAGCTCGCGCTGATGGTGAAGCTGGCGTCGGCGTACTGGCTCCACGCGACCGGAATGCGCACGGTCTTGAAGCCGGCGGCCTTGTAGGCGTCCATGATGGTCTGGGTGGTCAGCGGCTCGCCCCACGCGGTCTCGCTGGGAATCGCCTCCAGCGTGTTGCCCAGGTTGATACCCGGCGACATCATCGTCGACAGCTGCATGCTGGTCAGGTCGCGCATGGCGCCGGCCGTGGCGCCAGCGTCGGCCGGCGGAGTGACGGCGGTGCCGCCGCCGGTGGCGGCAGGCGAGGTGGCGACGGGCGGTGGGTTGGCCGCGCCGGCAGCGCTGGCGGCCGTGCTCGACCCGCCACCGCTACCGCATCCGGCCATCGCCGCGGCCAGGGTCAGCGCCAGCAGGCGCGCCGCGAGCGAGGAAAAAATCTGTTTCATACGAAGGCTGCTTTCAAAAAAATGTCCGGCCGGCCCCGGTTCGAGAAGGCCGGCCGGAACGGGGTTCATGTTGACTTCGATGCGTTGAGGATCAGCGTGATCGCCGCGGAATCCCTCTGCGCGCCGGTGTCCCAATAGAGCGGCACCAGGCCGCGCGAGTACATCGTGTCGTCGGTGTTGGTGAAATACCCCAGGCACGACCAGGTGGCGCACGGCGTTGTTGCCGCCGGTGGCGAGCACCGCGTTCACGAAGGTCTGGTTGACGCTGTTCTGCACGGTGGCGCACTCGGCCGTCAGCACGCAATGAACACGGGCGATCGCGGCCAGGCCGCCGGCATCGCAGGACCAGATGGGGTGGTGGCGCGCCGCGCGCAGCCGATGCGGCACGCGCGCCGTGGTGTGCTGTGCATGTTTGTCTCCGTCGTTATTATTTTTCCGCGGTCAGGCATCGTGGACCGCCAGGGCCGTGACCACGCGATCATCGCAGTGTGTGAGTTATGCGCGCGCGCCGCAATTGCGAAAAAACTCAATTCGGCCAACGAAATCTTCGCCGGCCGCACCGGCACGAGGCGGCCCGGTCCGGCGCGGGCCCGCATGCCGGCCTGCCCGCATGCGAATGCGCCATGAGGAAAAACTGGTTTTCCTCAGCCGACGATGCGCGGGCTATCGACACGCGCAGCGGCGCCATGCGCGCCCGCCCGGAACAGCGCGGCGCCCTCGGACAAGCCCGACACGCCGGTCGTCGCGACGCGGGCCTGGTATTCGCGCGGCGTACAGCCAAGCTCGCGCTTGAACACGGCCAGCAGATACTGGATCGACGTGAAACCGCAACGCTGGGCCACGTCGGCCGTGCTGCAACTGTCGCGCGAGAGCATGCTGGTGGCCGCGTCGAGCTTGAAGCGTAGGATCTCGTCATGCACGCTGCAGTTGAGTTCCTTGCGAAAATACGCCTCCAGGGTGGAGCGCGACACGCCCACGTAGTCGGCCACCTGGTCGCCCTTGATGCCCTGGCAGGCGTACTGGCGGATGAAGTGTCGGGCGCGCATGACGCGGGCGTTCTTGACCGGTTCGTGGCAGCTCGAGGCCAGCACGTTGATGCCAGCCGGCGGCACCAGGATACGCGCCGTGTTGAGCGGGGCGCCGGCCAGCAACTGGTCGAGCAGGCGGGCCGCGGCCCGCCCGATCTCGTGCGTGCCCTGGATCACCGAACTGAGCGGCACGCGGGTCAGCACGCGCGCCAGCGGATCGTTGTCGATGCCGATCAGGGCCACCTGCTCGGGCACCTCAATGCCGGCCATCAGGCAAGCCTGCAGCAGCTGGCGCGCCCGCGCGTCGCTCACGGCGACGATGCCGACCGGCTTGGGCAAGCCGTTGAGCCAGGCGATCTGCTGGGCGACCGCCTCGTCCCACGAGGGCGCGCTGGTGCGCTGTCCGCGGAAGATCTCGGGCTCGAGATTGTCGCGCCGCATCAAACTGCGAAACGCGTTCTCGCGCTCCTGGGCCCAGCGGTTCTCCATCGCTTCGGGCAAGCTGAACATGGCGAAATGCCGCAGCCCGGCCTCCACCAAATGCTCGTAGGCAAGTTTGATCAATTTGAAATTGTCGGTGGCAACGTAGGGCACGTTGGGCGGATAGTCGCGCTCGTCGGCGTAGGAGCCGCCCACCGCCACCACCGGGATGCGGCTGCCGGCGAGCGCCTGCGCCACGGCCGGGTCGTCGAAATCGGCGATGATGCCGTCGCCCTGCCACTGCGCGATGCCTGGCAGGCGCAGCCGGAAATCCTCCTCCAGGAACAAGTCCCACGACGCGCGCCGGCTCGACAGATAGGCCGCGATCCCGGCGATCACGTCGCGGTCAAAAATCTTGTTAGCGTTGAAACATAAAGCGATCCTGTGCAACCTTGGTAATTTCATTTTCGACAATCTCCACGATCTGCCCTGCGCTGGCGACGAATTGCGCCATGTCTCGTTCTGCGGGTGATCTGGATGATAAGAAACGTGGAGATTGGGGCGGTAACGCTTTTCCGGCCAATGCTAGCAGGATGCGAAAAATTGAATTTTTTCGACAAAAAATGCTAGTTCAGGGTGCCCGCGGGCGGCGCGGGCGAGGTCTGGGGAGGCGGCATCCATTTCCGGGAAGGTGACGACTGGTAACGTTAGCACACGCCAAAAAGCGCCAAATTGTGGCGAAATCCGCAGCAAATCACCCGGTTATGCTCAAGCTTGTGATTATTCATGGCGATTTTGACACTTGCGCATGGCGCATATTGACAGCGCGGCCGGTCATGAACTCTACTGTTTCAACGGGAACAAAAAGCGGGCTTGTATATACGACGCCGAGCCGCTTTCAGTACCCGCCCGGTATCGCCAGGGTCGGCAGCGGAGCTGCTCCGAGTCCACGCTCGCGCTATTGACGTTATCAACAACGTAACTGTTCAGAGATCACCGGGAGCCGGTCACGGCCGGGGATGACAACGCCGCCCCCAGCGGTAAAACAATGACGAGCATCCCAGCTCGACGGAGAAAGCAATGAGTTTCAAGAAAAAGTACCAGGGCTTCGCCTATGTCCTCACATCGGTCAATGTGGTAGCGTTGCCATATGCGCTTGCCCAGGAAGCGCCGGCCGACAGCGCGCCGAGCGTGGTGGTGGTCACCGGCTTCAAGAAGAGCTACACCGACGCGCTTGTCATGAAGCGGCAGAACGTGGGCGTGAGCGACAGCATCTCCGCCGAGGGCATGGACCGCTTCCCCGACCTGAACGTGGGCGAGGCGCTGCAGCGCATCCCGGGCATCCAGGTCAACCGCGAGGAAGACTCGCGCAGCGCCTCGATCAACCTGCGCGGCCTGCCCAGCGCCTACGCCAAGGTCACCCTGAACGGCATGGACTTCGCCTCCCCCGGCCTGGGCGGCGCGACCCCGATGGGCGCGTTCGACTCGGACATCTTCAGCGCCTTCACCGTGATCAAGTCGGTCTCGGCGGCCGACCAGAGCGGCGGCATCAGCGGCAATATCGACATGCAGATCGCCCCTGCCCTGTCGCGCAAGGAAGGCGCGTCGATCAAGCTGTCGGCCGAGCACAACACCCTCGGCGCGAGCACCACGCCGAAGACCACGGTCAGCGCGGCCAAGAAATACATGGACGGCAAGCTCGGCGTGTTCGGCGTGCTGGCCTGGAAGAAGGAGAAATTCCGCCGCGATTCGCTCTACGTCAACCAGTTCACCCAGCTCAGCCCGACGACGACGCCCGACTTCCTGTCCCGCTACAAGGATTACTACGCCAGCGACTGCACCGGCCAGCCGGCGCCCTGCGTGGCCGCTCCCGGCGGCACCGGCGCGATCTCCAAGGCCGGCATCACCGCGCCAACCGACATCCGCCAGGGCGTGCGCGCCACCGAGGGCACGCTCACCTCCGGCGCCTTCGGTGCCGAATACAAGGCCGCGCCCGGCCTCAAGCTAAGCGCCACCTATTTCTTCACCGACCGCAACGCGCCCGACACCCATACCGACCTGCTGGACGTCGACTACCGCGACGGCAACACCATCATCAACCCGACCTCGGCGCCCTTCCTGCACACCGACGGGCGCTATTACGTCAACGACTACAAGTTCACCAATCCGCGCGTGTTCGGGTCGCTGCGCCAGGAAGCGTTCCGGCAGAAGGCGGACGGCCTCAACCTGAAGAGCAACTTCAGCAACGACGAGTGGCGCGTCGACCTGGCCGCCGTGGCGTCGAAAGCGACCAACTACGGCTACCAGGGCCAGCTCGATGTGCGCAACACGGCCAAGCCGCTGGCGACCAATCCGGCCGGCAACGGCATCACCGGCAACCTTGGCCTGTCCGGCGGCCTGGCCGGCTACACCATGGGCTTCAACCAGAGCACTCCCGCCCTGGGCGCGGCCCAGACCAGCGGCCCCTGGGCCTGGGGCGGCACCGGCAACGCGCCGTCGGTGATCAGTTCCACCGGCGACGTGTTCATCGTGGCCGGCTCCGACAACTACGAGGACAACCAGACCCGCGGCCTGCGCATGGACGTGGAGCGCTACCTCGACCTGCCGTGGCTGGATGCGCTGCAGGCCGGCGCCCAGTACAACAAGCAGGGCTTCAACTCGCACGGCTACCGCTCCAGCGCCGCCGGACTCGACTACAGCAAGATCAGCAGCAGCTTCATCGCGCCGAGCGCCTTCTCGGGCGACTACTTCGGCGGCAACGCCAACAACTACCTGCGCAACTGGCAGACGGTCAACTACGCCCTGGCGGCCAGCACCTTGCAGCCCACCATCAACGGCAACGCCCTGCGTTCGGCGACGGGCTGGGTCAACGATCCGTCCGACGGCACCTTCACCAGCAACAACTTCACCGAGGATAACAAGATCAAGGCCCTGTACCTGATGGCCAAGCTCGACGGCAAGATCGGCGGCATCCGCTTGCGCGGCCACCTCGGCGTGCGGCACGAGGAGACCACCCAGACCATCACCTCGATGGACCGCACCGGCACCGGCGCGACGGCCACCTTCAAGACCGGCACCCGCAGCACCGACTACAAGAACAACTTGCCGTCCATGCTGCTGGCCGCCGACGTGACCGACAAGTTCGTGGTCCGCTACGGCAACTACAGCACCTTCATCCGCCCCAACCCGCGCGACATTTCGCCCATCTCCACCACCGTCACCGAAGACGTGACCAACGGCGGCTATGTGGTCAGCCTGGGCCGCGTCAACATCGAGCCCTACACCGCCAAGTCGCAGGACCTGGCGTTCGAGTACTACAACCGTCCGAACGGCTTGATCGGCCTGGCGCTGTACCGCAAGAAGCTGCACGGCCTGGTGGTGGCGGAAAACCGCGACGCCGTGCTGTGCCCGGCCAACGGCTACAACCTGGGCCTGGGCAACTGGAGTGTGTCGGGCGACCGTTGCGTGAGCGACATCGCCGCGCCGGCCGGCAAGGGCCTCAACGGCAAGTACACGATCGACGTCAACGGCGCGATCAACTCGCCCAACGAACTGGTGGCGGAAGGCGCCGAGCTGACCATCCAGCAATCGTTCGACTTCCTGCCGGCGCCGTTCAAGGGCCTGGGCGGCGTGTTCAACTACTCCTACACCCGCACCAAGGGCAAGTCGCCCGACGGCACCCCAGCCTACCTGAACAACGTCTCGCCGCGCTCGTACAACTTCATCCTGTACTACGAGACGCCAAGCTGGGGCGTGCGCGGCGTGTACAACTACCGCGACGACTACAACCTGCCTGCCGGCGGCACCTTCTCCGGCGCGGCGCGGGCAGTCAAGGCGCGCGGCCAGTTCGACCTGTCGGCCTCGTACAAGGTCAACGACAGCCTGACCCTGGCACTGGACGCCTTCAACCTGACCGACACCTTCCGCCAGGAATATGAAGGCTCGATGGCCAAGCTGCGCCGCGCCGACTACGACGGTCGCACCTTCCAGGCGACGCTGAGCTACACCTTCTTCTAAACGGGACGGTACCTCAAGGAACGGCGGCCCGCGGGCCGCCGTTTTTCATTGCGCGTCGGCTTACTCGTCGCCGCCAAGCGCCCTCATCGCCCGATGGCGAGCACGACGATGGATTTCGCCGGCAGCGTGGCGTGTAGCGCGCCGTCGTCCAGCGTGGCGTGAAACGGCGCCGGCGCCACCGCGCGCGGATCAGCGGCCGTGTTGTGGGCGTCCATGGCGGCGGCCGTGAGCACGCTGCCCTCGGCGGACCCGGCCTTCGCGCCGGTAACCGCGACCACCACGTCCAGCATCGCGTGGGGATTGGTGTTCACCAGCGCCAGGTACAGCTTGCCGTCCTTGGCGCGCGCCGCCGACGCGCTCAGGGTCGCAATGGCGGCGCCGCCAACGCTGTAGGACCGGTTGCCCTCCACCCGTACCGGCAGCGCGGTCGCATCCTGGAACGGCACGTACATCTTGAACGCGTAGTAGGTCGGGGTGAGGATCGCCGTGTCATGGTCGGTCAGGATCATCGCCTGCAGCACGTTGACCATCTGCGCGATATTGGCCATGCGCACCCGGTCGGCGTGGGCGTGGAAGATATTGAAATTGAGGGCCGCGACGACGGCGTCGCGCAGCGAATTCTGCTGCAGGAGGAAGCTGCCGTTCGTGCTGGGCTCGGTGTCGTACCAGGTACCCCACTCGTCGACCATGAAGCCCAGCTTCTTGTTCGGATCATGCTGGTCCATCTTGGCGGTGTTGGCCGCGATGAAGCCATCCATGCGCTCGGTCTGCTGCAGGGCCGAGATCCACTCGGCCTCGCCGAAGCCGGTCGCCGGATGCTTGCCCTGGTGGTCCGCGGCCGGCGAGGTGTAGTAGTGGAAGCTGATGCCGGCCGCGCCGAACCAGTCGCCCCCGCCCAGATGGCCGCTCAGGTAGTCGGTCCAGCTGGTGTCGCCGTCGTGGCCGCCTGCGGCGATCACCTGGGTGCCGCCCGGGGCGTGCAGGAAGCTGGTGTATTGCTTGTTCATGGCCGCGTACTGCTCCACCGCCAGGTTGCCGCCACAGCCCCAGGGCTCGTTGCCGACGCCGAAATAGGCGAGCTTGAAGGGGCGCGGGATGGCCGTTGCTGGCGCGCAGCCTAGCCAGGCTGGAACCGCCCGTGGCCGTCATGTAGGCCATCCACTCGGACATTTCCTGCACGCTGCCCGAACCGAGGTTGCCGCTGACATAGGCGTCGGCGCCGATCTGCTCGACCAGGTCGAAGAATTCATGGGTGCCGACGGCGTTGTTCTCCTCCACCCCGCCCCAGTTGCTGTTCACACGCACCGGCCGTTCCCCGCGCGGGCCGATGCCGTCGCGCCAATGGTACTGGTCGGCGAAGCAGCCGCCCGGCCAGCGCACCACCGGCACGTGCAATTGCTTGAGCGCGGCCACCACGTCCTTGCGCCAGCCGCGCGTGTTGGGAATGGGCGAATCGGGCCCGACCCACATGCCGCCGTAGATGCCGGTGCCGAGGTGCTCGGCGAACTGGCCGTAGACATGGCGGTCGATCAGCGCTCCGGGCCTGGCGGCATCGATCGTGATGCGCACCGGTTCGGCCGCGCACGCCGACGCCGCCAGCACCATGCCGGCCGCGAGACTGGTGATAAATTTCATGACTCTGTTTCCTTGCCAGCATTCCGTGATGGCGTCCGCTGGCTTAAGTTGATGTCAAGGGCGCGGCAAGCGCCGTACACCCACGCCGGTCGATCCCGGGCCGGTCATTGCGCCATCGGCGGCATCGGTGGCGCGGCAACATGCCGGGCGATGTAGTCGGCATGGTCGGGCATGGCGCCCACGGCCTGGGTAATGCTCTCGCGCAGCTTGGCGAAATGCAGCTGCATCTGGCGCAGATCCATCAGGTCCACCAGCGGATCGTAGCGCTTGGGCACGACGCCCAGCCCCATCAGGATCGAGAAGTGCGAGGACGCGTTGAATCCCTGCGGATCGTAGATGACGACCTGGCCGTTTTCGCGGAACATGTCGATCTGCTGCCGCAAGGTGTCGGGGATCGGCATGTGCTTGCAGTAGCGCCAGAATTCCGAATCGTCGCGGTCGGTGAGCTTGTAGTGCAGGATGATGAAGTCGCGCACGAACTCGTAGCGCTGCGAGACAATGCGGTTGAATTCCGCGGACAGCTCGGGCCGGCAGTCGCGATCGGGGAAATACTGGATCAGCCAGCCGATGGCGTTTTCGATGATGTTGATGCTGGTCGACTCCAGCGGCTCGAGAAACCCGCTCGACAGGCCGATCGCGACGCAGTTCTTGATCCAGGACTTGCGCCGGCGGCCGGTGGTAAAGCGCAGCTGGCGCGGCGCGTCGAGGGCCGGCCCGTCCAGGCCGGCCAGCAGCACGCGCCCCGCCTCCTCGTCGCCGGTGAACGCGTCGCAGTACACGTGGCCATTACCGGTGCGGTGCTGCAGCGGGATGCGCCAGGTCCAGCCGGCCGCCTGGGCGGTGGAGGTGGTGTAAGGCGTGAGCTTGGCGGCCTTGGCGCAAGGCACAGCCTGCGCGCTGTTACACGGCAGCATGGCGCTCCAGTCGTCGTAGCCGGCCTGGTACACGCCTTCGATCAAGAGGCCGCGAAAGCCCGAGCAATCGATGAACAGGTCGCCGTCCACGCGGCGCCCGTCGTCCAGCTTGACGGCGGTGATGAAGCCGGTGTCGGGGTGCTGTTCGACCGCGCTGATCTTGCCTTCGACGCGCTTGACGCCGCGCTGCATGGCGTAGTCGCGCAGGAAGGCGGCGTACAGTCCGGCGTCGAAATGGAAGGCGTAGGAATAGGCGTTGGTCGGCCCCGGCGTATCGCCAAAGGGCGGCACGAAGCGGTTCTTGCGCGCCATGGCGCTGGCCACCGACCACTCCTCGTACGAGGGAATGTCCTTGAACTCGCGCGCCAGCCGCAGCCAGTACACATAGGCCGAACGATTCTCGATCGACGGGCCGAAATCGCCGAAGCCGTGGAAGAAACGGTTGCCGACATGGCCCCAATCCTTGAACTCGATGCCGAGCTTGAAGGTCGCCTGGGTCTTCTGGACGAACTCGACGGCGTCCAGGCCGAGCGCGAGGTTGTAGTAGCGGATCGTGGGCAGGGTCGCCTCGCCCACGCCCACGGTGCCGATCTCGGGCGACTCGACCAGCACGATCTCGCAGGAATTGCCCAGCTTGAGCGCCAGCGGCGCGGCGCTCATCCAGCCGGCCGTGCCGCCGCCGACGATGACGATTTTCCGGATAGGTTTGTCAGAACTGGTGTGCATGGAAAGACTCAGCATTTGATTGTGGTTGCGTGGCCGTCGTAGCTGACCGTGCGGTCGGCGTCGTCGAGGTGGTCGGCGGTGGAAACGCCAGGCCGATGAAACGGATGATGTTGTCGCGCATGAGCTCGAGCCGGACTTCCTTGACCGCGCCGCGCTCGGGATGGACCACCAGCCCTACGGCGCCCTGCGCGAAGCTAGCGGCCAGGGATGGGGCCGACGCGCCCAGCGCCAGCCAGGCGGCGCCGGCCATGATCGGTTTGATGTTCATATTCGCTATTCGTGTGAGCGGCCGCAGGGCGCGCTGGCGCCGCGGCGGCCGCTGCTTAGTAGCTGTAAGTGCGGATCCGGACCTTCAGGACGGTGGGCTTGCCCGGCAGGTTCAGGCCGGAATCGACCTGGTCGCCGTTCCAGTTGCGCTCCATGACCCATTTGCCGGACGCGTCGAACTGCCCTTCCTCGACCCGCGCGTAGCCGCTCGGCTTGCCCGCGTTGGCGCCGGCGCCGTCGAACCACAGGCGGGCGTGCTGGCCGATCACGATGAACTCGCCGTCGCCGATCTGGGCCACCGCCACGCCGCCGTTCGGACTTTCCGTGTCGGGCGGGAAGTCCTTGCTGTCGGGCCCCACCTCGCCGCCCATTTGCCACTGGCGGAACGAGGCCTTGATCGTCCAGCCGGCGAAGGCCATCGACTGCGGCGTGCGCGCGTCGCTCTCGGCGATGCCGCGCGTGCGCCCTTCCAGCGCCCATTGCGCCCACAGGTGTTCCACCGGACGGAAGGCCGCGAAGATCGCGCCGAACGGGGCGGCCATGGTCTTGTCCTTGGCCTTCGCGCCCAGCGGGTAGTTGCTGTAGTCGGCGTAATCGAGGCCGAAAGGCGCGATCCCGAGCGAGCCGCGCCCCAGGATCTGGTACACGTAGCGCGCGTAGCTGGCCGCGTTGCTCATCTCGGGCACCATCAGGGCGTTGTCGGGACGCTGGAACTTGTCCAGGGTGGCCGTCACCTTGCTCGACTCGGGCGAATAGAAGTCGGGCGCGGCCAGGTCGATGTGGGGCGCGGCGGCCCGGTAGATGTCGATCACGTCGAAGCTGGGTCCGCCAGCGCTGAAATTATTTTTCCACGGCGCCATCGGCTCGAGCGGATCGCGCAGGGCGTTGTTGACGTACATCGGCAGGTTGTAGACCGCGCGCCCCGCCTTGGCGACCTCCTCGATGTAGCTGGCGATCGCGTAGGCGTGGAAGTACTCGTCGGCGTACTGGCCGTAGACCTCGGACCAGCTGCCGCCGGCCGCGCCCGGCAGCGGCGGCTTCTTGTGTTCCAGCACTGCGGCCGGCACGGGCTGGCGGAAGGCGGCTTCGGCCGCCGGGCTGTAGTCGCGCGCCAGACCCCAGGTGCCGACCTCGTTTTCGACCTGCACCATGATGACGGTGTGCTGCTTCGCGTCGATCTGGCGGATGTGGGTCATCAGGGCGACGAAGGCCTTGCGGTCGGCCTTCAAGGTTTGCTCGCCCAGCGGCGACAGGCAGTAGCTCGGCTTGCCGTCCTTGCCAAGCATGCGCGGGAAGCGCCGGTTGTCGAACTTGACCCACTCGGGGGCATAACTGGGGCTGGTGTTCTTCCAGGTCCCGAACCACAGCGGAACGAGGCGGATGTGGTTCTGGCGCGCCTGGGCCAGGAGCGTGTCGACATAGCTGAAGTCGAACTTGCCTTCGACCGGCTCGATCTGCTCCCAGGCGATCGGGATTTCCAGGGTGTTGGCGTGGGCGTCCTTGAGCGCGGCCCAGACCTGCTTGAGCGCGCCGGGGTAATTGCTCGAATTGTGGGCCTGGCCGCCGAGCATGACGAAGGGCGCGCCATCGACGATCAGCGCGTAGTGCCCGTCCTTCTGGACGAGGTGCGGCATCGCGGCCGCGCGGGCGGAGGTGGCGGAAGGCGTCGCGGCCTCGGCGTTCGCGGCCAACATGGCCAGCGCGCACATGGCGGTCAACAGGCGGTTTTTTTTCATACGTGCATGGAATGAGGAAAGTCGGTGTAACGGAAAAAATGGTCGGACCTCCCGCGACCGGCGACGGTCGCGGGAGGCCTTTCCGCAGGAAAAGCTAACAACGGGACCCGCGCCAGGCGGCCCCGCCGGCGGCTTAGAACGCGTAGTTCATCTGCGCCCCGAAGCTGCGGCCGGTGTAGAACGCGGCGCGCAACTTCATGCCGATCGCCTGCTGCATGTACTGCTTGTAGACCTGGTTGGTCAGATTGCCGACTTGGCCGGCCAAGCGCAGGTTGTCGGTGATCTTGTACTGCACGCCCAGGTCGAACTGGCCGTATGCGCCACCCCAGGTCGGCAGACCGTAGTTGACCGAATAGGCATTGCCCTTGTTCGGGCTGGCCGGGTTCTGGTCGATACCATCGTTGCCGGCCGTGCCGTAGGCGTTGGTGGACTGCAGGTACTTGTCGCGCCAGCTATACGCCAAACGCATCGAGACCGGACCTTTGTCGTACAACAAGGCGAGGTTGTAGGAGGTCTTCGACATGCCCGACATCGGCAGGTTGCCGAACACGCGGCCGTCCGTGTCGCAGCCTTGCAGGTTGCGAATGGTGTTGGCCTGCAAGCTGCCGGCAGGCGTGCACCAGCTGCCGGTGATCGGCTGGTGGTACGAGGTGCTGCTGTCGATGTAGGTGAAATTGCCGGCCGCGCCGAGGCCGGACCAGTTGCCGGGCAGTTTGTCGAAATACGTCTGGAAACCCATTTCGACGCCGGTGAGCTTGGCGTCCTGGCCGTTGGTCGGCCCCGTGACCATGAAGTCGTAAGGCTTGCCGTTCACGTCCTTGAGCGTGTAGACCGTGGTCTGCCCGATGATGATGTCCTTGAGGCGCTTGTTGAACACGCCCATCGTCACCGACTTGCCCTTGCCGAAGTAGTACTCGGCCGTCACGTCGAAGTTGTTCGACATGACAGGATTGAGGAAGGTGTTGCCGCGCAGGCTGCCGTTAAACCCGATCTTGTCGAGGACCAGCTGTTTCGTGGTCGCGTCCGTGTGGGTCACGGTATCGATGCTCAGGTTGGTGTAGGCCTGCAACTGGTAGAAGTCCGGCCGCGACATGCCGCGCGACATGCCCACGCGGAATTGCAGGTCCTCGCCGACCTTCATGCGCAGGTTCAAGCTCGGCAAGGCCTTGACGTACACGTGTTCGAAGGTCTGCTTGCTCGACGCGGCCGGGATGTCCGGCACGCCGGGCACCAGCGGTTTGGTCGGCGGCGTGAACAGCGTGTAGCCGACCGACTCAGGATCGGTGCGGATCACGCGCAGGCCCACATTGCCATCGATCGGGTAAGGCAGCTTGTCGAAACCGAAGCGCAGCTGGCCGTAGGCGGACTGGGTATGCTCGTGCTGCTCGTTCAGGCCGGTGTCCAGGCCGAATTTCGGCTGGCTCCAGCTGCAGTCGTTGGTGCGGCCGAACTTCGCGTTGGCTTCCTGGCACAGGGCGGTGTGGTAGGTCTGCACCTTGGCGGCGCCGTCGGGCGACGCGACCAAGGCCAGGTCAGGCACCAGCACCGGTGCCGGCTGCGGCATGGTGCCGCCGAAGAAGTTCTTGAACGACTGCGTGCTGACGTCGCCAGGGAAACGCTTGAACCCGGCGAACTCGGCCAGCGGTTGCCACGAGGCGTTGCCCACCGCCCAACCCTGGGAGACCTCGGTCCATGCGCCGCCGTCGGGGGTGGACTCGGTGAGCGAGGAGCGCTCGGTGAAGCGCACGCCGAAGCGCAGGTCGTTGAGCACCGGGCTGTCGAAGCTGTACTTGGCGTCCAGGCGACCCGTGTTCATCTTCGCGATCGCCCGGTCCGCGTGGACCTGGACGAAGCCCCAGTAATAGTTCTTCGGATCGACCAGGTAGTCGCGCGCCGCCTGGTCGAAGGAGACGTGCGGGATCGAGCCGCTCAGGTCCACCGTCTCGCTCGGCACCCAGCCGCCCGTGCCGATGGTGTTGTCGTAGCCCGAGGTGGTCGCGCGCACATGCTGCAGGTCGGCGCTGAGGTTCCACTGGTCGTTGACGCGCCAGGTGGTGTGCCAGGACAGGTCACGCGTGTCCGAGTGGCGGCCGCTGGCGCGCGCGTCGGTGCCCAGGCCCAGGCCGGTGCCGAAGGCCTGGCCGCTGTTGACGGGATCGCGCAAGGTGCCGGTCAGCAGGGCGCCCTGGGCGTCGAAGGTGGCGCCCGGATCGAGCGTGACGTCTTTCGGATTGGTGCCCTCGAAGAAGCCGTTTTCGCCCGTGTGCATCGCGTACTTCGAGCGCAGGTAGGTCACGTAGGACGCGAGCGGGCCCTTCTTCCACTGCAGCGCGCCGTACATGCCGTCACGGGTGCGTTCGAAGGTGTTGGTGCCCCATCCGATGCCTGGAGGGACCCAGTGCAAGCCGGTGCCGTAGCCGGCCAGGTCGGTGCGCGGAATGTAGGGATTGACCGACAGGCTGTCGCTCTCGGTCTTGATCTGCGAGTGCGCCAGGTCGACCAGGACGCCGACTTGACCGAAAGCCGTCTCCCAGCGGTCCGAGAACAGGCCGGACAGCGATGGCTGCGACCATTGCTTGCGCAGCGAGGAACGGTAGGTGTCGGTCGAGAACGAGACCTTGCGTCCCTTGTTGTCGAACGGCAGCGCGGTGCGCAGGTTCACCAGGCCGCCGATGCCGCCCTCGATCTGCTCGGCGGACGGATTCTTGTACACGTCCACGCCGGCCAGCAGCTCGGCCGGCACGTCCTCGAAGCTCAGCGAGCGCCCGCCGTTGGCGGAGAACGAGTCGCGGCCATTGAATTCGGAACGGACGTTGCCCGCGCCCAGGCCGCGGATCGACACGCCGGTCCCCTCGGCGGCGAAGTGGGCGATGCCGTCGCCCACGCCTTGCTGCGGGTCGACCCGGTTCATGGTGCGGTCGATGGTCACGCCGACGACGCGCTGCAGCACCTCCGTGACCGATTTATCAGGTAGCTTGCCGATGTCGTCGGCGACCACGGAATCGACGATCTCATCGGCGTTCTGCTTGATCTTCTGGGCGCTGTCCAGCGCGGCGCGCTGGCCTTGGACGAGCACGGTGGTGACGCCCGCGCCATCGGTAGTCGCGTCGGCCTGCGCCATCACGGCACCGCTGGCGAGCAGCGCAATCTGAGCCACCCCCATTGCGATGGCTGTTTTCTTCAAGTGTTTCATGAATCTCCTCTCGATCTTAGTAGACCGACTGCGATGTTCTCGCCGTCAGCATCGTCGCCGCCTTCTGTCGGGCGCATCAGCGGGGCTTGCAGACGCCGTTGGCCTGCACGGCGCTCGCACACCGCATGGGTGTAGCGCGCATCGCCTTCGGATGCCGGACCGGCTTGGCCCGGCGCTCCGCGCCACGCGTTCGTTCGCGTGCGTCACATCGCCGACGCAGCGCTGACCTCAGCGGCGATAATTCATCGTAATTTGGGCCAACTTTCACCACAATTGCGAAAACCCTCAATACAACAAACGAAATCCAGGAGTCTGCTCAGCGCGCCAGACCTGGCCGCACGGGTAAGCCGCCATGCAAGCAAGGACATCCGGGAGCCGCCTCAGCGCGCCAGCATGCCGCGCAGGTAGGCGTCATGCGTCGGCATGGCCGCGACCGTGGCGGCGATGGCCTCGCGGCGCATTTGCAGGGCGTGCCGCGCCACCGCCGGCGCCACGACGGACAGCGCGGGGTCGGGGCGATCAGGCCAGTGGCCCATGCCCGCGTGGATCGCCAGCCAGCTGGTGGCGTCGAAGCCCTCCTCGTCGTACTGGTGCAATTGGCTCGATTGGCGCCAGGCGCGGATCTTGAAGGCCAATGTGTCGGGCAAGTCCATGGTGGCCATCGCGCTCCACAGCGCGCTGTCGCGGCGCGCCGTGAGGCGGTAGTGCAGGATGATGAAGTCGCGCACGCGCGCGAACTGGCGCGCCATGGCGCCGTTGAAATCGCCCACCTGGGCCGCGCTCGGCACGGCGCCGGACACCAGCAGATTCATCAGGCGGCCCAGGGCGCTCTGGACCAGGAAGATGCTGGTCGACTCGAGCGGCTCCAGGAAGCCACCCGACGGGCCCAGCGCGATCACGTTGTCGACCCACATGCGGGCCCGGTGGCCGGTGGTGAAGCGCAGCAGGCGCGGCTCGGCGATCGGCGGGCCGTCCATCTGCGCGAGCAACTGCGCCAGCGCGCGCTCTTCGCAGATGTAGCGGCTGGCGAACACGTGACCGTGGCCGGTGCGGTTGCGCAGAGGAATGCGCCACGCCCAGCCGGCCTCCAGCGCGGTGGCGCGCGTGTACGGCGCCAGTTCATCCCCGACGCGCGCGCTGGGACAGGCCCACGCGCGGTCCACCGGCAGCCAGCGGCTGAAATCGATAAAGGGCTCGCCCAGCGCAGCGCCCAGCAGCAGCGATGCGAAGCCGGAACAGTCGATGAACAGGTCGCCGGCCACCACGCGGCCATCGGTGAGCTTGAGTTCGGAGACGCCGGCGGGGCCGCGCACGACCTCGACAATGCGCCCCTCGGTGCGGCGCACGCCGCGCGCCAGCGCCAGCTTGCGCAGGTAGGCCGCGTACAACGTGGCGTCGAAATGATAAGCGTAGTTAAAGCCATTGCCCGCTTGCGTGGAGAGCGCCTGGAAGCGTCCCTGGCTGGCCATCAGGGTGGGCAGGCATTGCTCGCCCAGCCTGCCCAGGCTGGCGTCGGCAAGCCGGCGGTGCTGTCCCCACAAGGCGTATGGGCCGCTCAACACACCGAAGTCGCCAAAGGTGTGGAAGTAGCTCTCGCCGGGCACACGCCAGTCCCGGAACTCGATGCCCAGCTTGAAGGTGGCGTTGGTCGCGCGCACAAAATCGGCCTCGTCGATGCCCAGAAGCTGATGGAAGGAGCGGATCGACGGAAACGTCGCCTCGCCCACGCCGAGAATGCCGATCTCTTCCGATTCGACCAGTTCCACCACGCTGCCCGGCAAGCCGGTCGCCAGCGCCGCCGCCGCCATCGAGCCGGCGGCGCCGCCGCCGACCACCACAATGCGCTTGTATGCCAGGTTCATGCATGCCTCCGACCGCCAACGACAATCCGCTGGATTATGCGCGATGAAAATGCTTGCGCCGATAGCAAAAAAACCCAAGCGGCGAATGAAATAACGTAGGCGCGGCCCTGCCCCACCAGCGTCGTCACCGGGCGGCGCGATGCCACGCTCAGGCGGGCATGAGCCTTGACAACGCCGAACGGCTTGGTCCATTTCATCCTCATGCCGCACGTTTGGCCTAGAGATTTTTATGAAGAATGAAGGCGGACCCATGCACGGCGCGTAGAACTTGCAGGCAAGCCTGAGCCGCCCGGCTGGTCATGCGGCGGCGCCAAATCGTTGAACGGATTGCTGAATTTCATACTTGCCGCAGGGACAATCGTCTGCGACGATACCGAGGACACTCTCTCGAAAGGATGCGCATGCGTACGAAGGTCGATCCACACCGCCATGGGGGCGCCGGCGCGGCCGGCTTCATGCGCGTGCTGATGATGGGGCGGCGCGGCCGGGCGGGCCCCGGGCCGCGGCCCCTGCTGGCCGCCAGCGCGGTGGCGGCGCTGGCCTCGCTGTACGGTTGCGGCGGCGCGGCGGCGGCCGCGGCCAGCGCGCCGGTCGCCGTTGTGCCAGTCAAGGTCATGGATTGCGGCGCGGTCAGCACCGCCGCGCTGTCCATCCCCGGCCTGGTCGTCACCTCCTCCACCCTCATGCCGGTCAGCGGCAACACGCCCGCCCATTGCCGCGTGTTCGGCGCGATCGACCAGCGCACCGGCGCCGACGGCAAGCCCTACGCCATCGGCTTCGACATCCGCCTGCCCCTGTCCGGCTGGAACGGCAACTTCTTCTATTCCGGCGACGCCGGCGCGGACGGCAATTTCGGCGCCCCGCTCGGCGACCTCGGCACTGGCCAGCCCGGCAACGCCCTGGCGCTCGGCTACGCCGTCGCCAGCAGCAACGGCGGCCATGACGATCCGGGCGGCTTCGACTTGAGCTTCGGCCTCGATCCCCAGGCCCGCGTCGATTACGGCTACCACGCCCTGGGCCGGCTGGCACCGCTGGCCAAGACCATCGTCGCCCGTTTCTACGGCAGCGCGCCGGCCCGCTCCTATTACATGGGTTGCTCGAAGGGCGGCCAGACCGGCCTGATCGCCGCCACCCGCTTCGCCGACCAGTTCGACGGCATCGTCGCCGGCGACCCGGGGCTGGACTTGCCCAAGGCCGCCATCGGCGAGCTCTACGACACGCGGCAATTGCTGGCCGTGTCCAGCACGGTCGGAAACGCGTTCAGCGCGCGCGACCTGAAACTGGTGGCCGACCGCATCCTGGCCAAGTGCGACGCCCTCGATGGGGCGGCCGACAGCATGGTGAACGACCTGGCGGCCTGCAAGGCGGCCTTCGACTTCGCCACCGACGTGCCGCAATGCGCGGCCGGCGCGGTCCCCGACGGCAGTTGCCTGTCCGGGGCGCAGAAAACCGCCCTGCAGGCGATCTACGCCGGCGCCCGGGATAGCGCCGGCAAGGCGCTCTATTCCGATTGGCCGTGGGACCCGGGCATCGCCGGGGGTAACTGGGCAGGCTGGAAATTCGGCATCAGTCCCGCCATCGCGCCCCTATCGATGGGCAATATCTTCTCGACGCCGCCGACCGCCGTCACGGGCCAGAACGCGGCCAGCTACGTCGCCGCCTTCGACTTCGACGCGGCCAACCGCCTCATCTACGGCACCTCCGCCACCTACGCCGAAGCGCCGATGGCGATCATGGCGCCGCCCAACCCCAGCCACCTGGACCTGCTCAAGGCCAAGGGCAAGCTGATCGTCTATCACGGCGCGGGCGATCCGGTGTTCTCGGTGAACCACTCGATCGCGTGGTACCAGGGCTTGATGGCGGCCGACCCGAAGGTGGCCGATTACGCGCGCCTGTTCGTGGTGCCCGGCATGAACCATTGCGGCGGCGGACCTGCCACAGACCAGCTGGACGTGTTCAGCGCGATGGTGAACTGGGTCGAGCGCGGCGTGGCGCCCGACAGCGTCAACGCCACTGTCAGCGGCGGCAACGGCGACCGTCCGGCGGCGTGGTCGGCCACGCGCAGCCGCCCGCTCTGCCCCTATCCGAAGAAGGCCGTCCTCAAGCAAGGGGCGACCGACCTGGAAAGCGCGGCCAGCTTCGTCTGCTCATAAACGCGGCCGGGCAGCCGGGCGCGCGCCCGGTTTGATGGCGCGCGTACGCTGGTCCGCCACATAGCTCGTCAGCGGCGAATTGTTCAGGCTGCCCAGGACCTTGGCGGATCGTCCGCAACTACTGGCGGCCTCAATTCGCGTTCAAGGTCCCCATGATGCCGATCTCGGCGATGCCGCAGGTGGCGCCGGAGGGCACGGTCAGGCTCAGGCGCAGGCTTTTTCCGCTGACGGCGGGCGTGGCGAGGTCGAGCGTGTCGGAGCTGCCCTTGGCGCTGGCCAAGGCTTGCCAGCTCCCGTCGACGGCTTGCGCCTCGGCGCTGACGGCGCAACGCCCGGCGGCGGCGAAGCGGATGCTCAGGCGGCGGTAGGTCAACATGCGCTCGGGATCGATGAGGATCCACGGATGTCCGTCGTCGGCGCCGGGTTGCCAAAACGACGCCGGATTGCCATCGTTGGCCTGCGCCGGGCTATGGCCGGGCGCGCTCGAACTGGCGCGGGTCGGATTGTGCAGGCCGAAGGTCTGCTCGAGAATGGAACTGGCCGCCCGGTAGTCGCGGTAGGGAAGCTCGGCTGCCACCGGCGTCACGCCAGGGATGAAGGGCGGGCCATCGACTGTCTTCACCGTCAGCACGCCGTCGCGCAGGCCGGGCGAGCTGGCGCGGATGTGCGAGGTGCCGGCCTGCCAGCTGCGCATGGCGATCGCCGCCTGGCCGTCGCGGATGGGAATATCGCCGTCGGGGGTGAAATCGATGCTGCGCCCGGTCGGCAGCTCGCCCGGTCCGGCTTCCAAGGCCAGATGCACGGGCGGGCTGTTTCTGAGCGCCTGGCCGGCTGCGTCGACCACCGTGACCACCAGTTGCACGTCGTCGGTGCCGTCGGCATGGCGGATCAGCGGCGCGCTGGCGGTGATGCGCAAGGCGGCCGGCAGCCCCGCCTGCGGCCAGACCGGCGGCGCCACGCCGCGATAGGCCTGGCGGTACCAGTACCAGGCGCGTTTCGGCAGACGCGCATAGTCGACCAAGCCCATCGAGCCGAATTGGCGCCCGGCGATCGTGCCATGGTCAAAGCCGGCCCAGATCGCCTCGCCCGCGCGCCAGGGAAAGCGCCATGACGCGGGCTGGCCCGCCTGCGCGCCCGGCGTTCTCTCGATGTCGCCCCAGCCGGGGTCGAACGGACCGGGCCGGTCGGCGATGGTCGAGCCGTATTCGGCGACGAAATTGGCGCGGCCCGGATTCGGGAACAGGACCGCGCCGTCGCCGTTGTAGCCGGCGACGTCGCCGATCTGATCGATCGCGCCGCGCTGCGCGCCGTCGACGGCGGCCGGCCGGGTCGGATCGAGCTGGTGCGTCAGGGCCACTTCCGCGGCCAGCAGCGCGCGCACCCGGGCCATGGTGTCCTCGGTGGTGAAGAAGACCTCGTTGTCCATGCCCCAGACGACGATGGACGGATGGTTGCGGTTGATGCGTATCATTTCCGCCAACTGTTGGAGGACGCTGGCGTCGAAAGCGGCTTGCTGGGTGGGATCGGCGGGATAGGCGGGCGCGCCCCAGGGATTCTTGAACCCGGCCGTGCCCCAGAACGGCGCCTCGGACAGGAACATCATGCCGATCTGGTCGCTGGCCTCGGCGAAATGGGGATCGTGCGGATAGTGCGAGCTGCGGATGAAGTCGAAACCGGCGTCCTTCATCGAGCGCACGTCGCGCTCGATCGCGGCGTTGCTGACGGCGTCGCCCCAGCCGGCCTGGTCTTGATGCACGTTCGCGCCACGGAAATAACGGTGCTCGCCGTTCAGGAAGAAACCCTGCTCCGCCGTCCAGGCGATGGTGCGAAAGCCGAACGGCGTGTCGAAGCGGTCGCGTTCGCGCCCGCCCACGGCCAGCACGGTCACGGCATGGTACAGCTGCGGCGTTTCGGGACTCCACAGCTTGAGATGGTGCAGCGGGCCCGATTCCTGGCGCACGGTCACGCGTTGTCCCGGCGGCAGCCGCACCGTCTCCTCGGGCAGCGTTGCGACGCGCGCGCCGCGGCTGTCGACAATGTGCGTCTTGACGCTGACCAGCGCCGCCGCCGCGCCGTCGTTGCGTACCTCCGTGTCGGCGTGCACCCGGCCCGCGTGGCCTGCCAGGCCCGGCGTGGTGATCGCCGTGCCGGTCCAGGGAATGTGCACCGCGTCCGTCGTCACCAGCCAGACATCGCGATAGAGCCCGCCGCTGAAGATGTGCTCGCCCGCGCGGGGCGCCAAGGTGGGGTCCCAGATATTGTCGACGCGCACAGCGATGCTGTTGCGGCCGGGGCGCAAGACGCTGGTGATGTCAACGGGAAAACCCGTGTAGCCGCCCCGATGGTTCGTCACTTGGCGGCCGTTGACGTAGATCGCGGCCGTCTGAAAGGCGCCCTCGAATTCGAGCGAGAAGCGGCGGCCGGCGGGTACCGACTTCAGCGCCAGTTCCTTGCGATACCAGCCATAGCCGACATACACCTCCGGCGCCTGGAAATACGGGATGCTGAAGCTGTGCGGCAAGCCGACCGCCTGCCAGGCGCTATCGTCGAATGCGCTCTGCTCGGCGCCCTCGACCTGCCCCAAGTGAAAGCGCCAGCCGGCGTTGAAGTTCTGCCTGACGCGCCCGGACGGCGGACTTTCGCTGGCGGGCGGCGCTGACCTTGCATGCGCCGGACTCACCAAGGCGGTGGATAGGACGACCTGGGCGGCAAGCAGTATCAAGAGGCGTATTGTGAGGCGCATTATTTTCTTTCTCCATTTTGGAGGCTGAAGGGGATTCGACGGGGGGCCTGATACCAGGCGAATCCGACCGAGTTACGGAGGCCACGCGCGACCTCTGCCCGCTGCGAGCCGTCCGGATTCATGCGGTAGCTTTTCAAAGGCAGTTCGTCTTCCTTGTTGCATACGTTGCCGGGCACGCCCACCGGAGGTAGCGCTTGCCCTGCGGGCCCATCTTGACGATTTTCTCGCCATGCCATGTGTCTGTGGGCTAGTCGCCGGCGGCCGGAATCACCGACAGCTCGGCGGCGCTGGCCCAGCCGCTGCCCCAGACCGCGTCCAGCGCGGTGAAGCGGAAGAAGCGCGCGTTCACAGGCTTGAAGTGCACTTCCTGCAGGTCCGGATTGTTGTGCACATTGGCGAAGTTGCCGTGCTCGACGTCAGTGCTCCAGCTGGCGCCGTCCTCGCTGGTCTCGAAGCGGAAATGCTCGACGGTGCCGTTGAGCACGCCATCTTGCCGCGGCAGGTAGACGAAGCCGGCGATGCGGTGGGCCTGCCCCATGTCGACGGTGATGGCGTGCGGCATTTTCGTGTCCGCGTCATACCGGGTGTGCCAGAAGGTGCTCGAGTCGCCGTCGATGGCCAGCGCCGCGCCGTTGTTACCCTGCGCGGTTTCCTCGCTGTCGACGGCCACGACTTTCCATCCGCTCGGCGAGAGGCCGGCGAAGTTGCGCGAGCCGATCACTCCCAGCCGTCCGTCGGGCAGCAGGCGCGCCGCCTTCACCACGCCGCTCGAGGCCAGGGCCAAAGGCGCGCCGTAGACGGGCGAGGCGGGCGTCGGGGCCGAGCCGTCGATGGTGTAGACGATGGTGCCGCCGGACGGATGGCTGATGCGCACGCTGCCGTCGGCGCCGCGGTCGGCAATGGCCGGCGGCAGCAGCGCGACCGACTGCTTGTACAAGCCGACCTCGGCCAGGGAGGGCGCCAGGCGCGCGCCGGTGATGCGGATGCGCACGCGGTCGGTGGTCACCGGCCACTGCAGGCGGATCAGCCGGCGGTGGCCCACGGTGGTCAGGGTGTCGGAGGCGATCTTCTGCGCCGCCACCCAGGCCGCGCCGTTCCAGGTCTCGATCGCGAAGGACGCGATGCGCTGGCCGCGCTGGTCCACCGCCTCCTGCAGGGACACGACGTCGAAGCTGGCCGGCTTGGGCAGCTTGAGCGTGAGCGTGCCGTCGGTGCGCCCGGGCGCCGCTTCCCACCAGGTGCCCAGCTTGCCGTCGAGCGCGGCGGCGGCGCGGTGCCCCGGCGCGGCATGGTCGGCCGACAGATGGGCGCCGGCCGCCAGGTTGGTCGCGAAGGTGTCGCGCACGATCTCGGCCATCTGGCCCAGCGCCGTGACCTGCTCGTCAGGCACCAGGCCGCGCCGGTCCGGCGACAGGTTCAGGATCAGGTTGCCGTTGCGCCCGATCGACGAATAAAACACGTCCACCAGCTGGGTGACCGGGCGCGGATGCTTGTCGTGCGCCCAGAACCACTGGCCGTTGGCGAGGATGGTGACATTGGTCTCGGCCGGATACCACCACAGGTGCGACCCCGGCTTGAGTTGCTCCAGGGCGCCCAGGTCGCCGTGCATGTCGGGCCAATTGAAGTGTTCAGGCGCGGTCGGCAGCGGGATCACGCTCCACTCGGTGGTGCGACCGTAGCCGCTTTCCGAACCGACCCAGCGCACGTCCGGGCCCTTGCCCATGATGACGGCATTGGGCTGCAGCTGGCGGATCAGGTCGTACCAGGCCGTGTAGTCGTAGGTTTCGGACACGCTGGGGTCGGGGTTGGCGCCGTCGAACCACACCTCGCTCACCGGACCGTATTGGGTCAGCAGTTCGTACAGCTGGTTCAGGAAATAGCGGTTGTAGTCGTTCACGGTGTAGCTGAACGACTTGAAACCCGGCGTCGGTGCGCGGCCCTTGGACGGGTCGCTCTTGAAACTGGCCGGGTCGGTCGGGATCGTCGACTTCAGCTTGGCGCTGCCGTTGCCGTAGTAGCCGGCCGGGTTGCTGGGGTTGGTCCTGAGCTGGTACAGGTCGGCGGGCGAGAGGTAGATCCCCAGCTTGACGCCGGCGCCGCGCGCCGCGTCGGATACGTCGCGGACCAGGTCGCCCTTGCCGCCGCGCCAAGGGCTGGCGGCGGCCGAGTGCGCGGTGTAGCGGCTGGGCCACATCGCGAAGCCATCGTGATGCTTGGCCACGAGCACGAGCATTTTGCCGTCGAGTTGCTTGACCGCGTGCAGCCACTGCTTCGCGTCCAGCGCGCTCGGATTGAAGATCGATGGGTCCTCGTGCCCGCTGCCCCACTCCACTTCGTTGAAGGTGTTGACGCCAAAATGGAGGAAGAAGGTGCGCTCCAGGCGCATCCACGCGCTTTGATTCGGCCGCGGCAAGACCTTGGCCGCCTTCTCGGCGACGACGGCCGCGCTATCACCCTCCGCGATGACTTGTTCGGTTGAATAGGCGATCGGCTGGGCGGCGGCGGCCAGCGCGCACGTGGCCGCGAGTGCCAGGCCGAGCGCCAGTTTGGTCAAAACCCGATCGATGTTGCTGCTTGTTTGCTTCATTGCGCGTCTCCAAATGGGGCGTGGCAAACCACCGGTGTGACTCGTAGCGCCACCTTAGCCAGGGGGCATTGTGCAAGCGCCGCCATGGCGCGGGAATGGCGAAATCGCTCAGGCGCGCCAACGAAATCGCCGGGACGCGGCTGCGCGCCGGCACCGGCCTGCCATCCGTGACGGCGGCCGGTCAGCGAGCCAGCGCATCGAGGCGCAAGCGCTGCACCGGCAAGCCCTCGCCGGCCACCTCCACCACGATAGCCCCGGCCGTGGTGGAGGCGCGCACGGCCGCCACCACCCTGCCGTGGAAGCTGGCGCGCCGGCCCGATTGCAGGCTGGACGCGTCCATCGGATTGCCATTGCCGGCGCCGGCCAGCACGCCGGCGCCGCTCACGCTGACCTTGAGCGGGCGGTCGCCGGCGCGGGCGTAAATGGGCACGCCGTCGCGGTCGAGCAGTTCGGCCGTCACGTAGGCCAGGTCCACGCCGTTGGCCGTCAGCTGCTCCCGGTCCACGGTGAGCTTGACCGTGGCCGGCTGCCCGACCGTGCGCAATTCCCAGCGCCCGGCCGGCTTGCCGTCGCGGTAGCCGACCGCCACCAGCCGGCCCGGCGAATAAGGCACCGTGTAATGGACTTTGTATTGACTATCCACGCCGACCGCCTTGCGTCCCAGGCTGCGGTCGTTGAGGAACAGCTCGACTTCCGGCAGCTCGGAATACACCACCACGTCGAGCGGCTTGCCCTCCTGGCCGGCCCAGGTCCAGCTGGGGTGGACGTCGTCCAGCGACCAGTCGTTGTGCTGCCCCACGATGGGGAAGAAGTGGCGGTCGGGCAGGTCTTCGGTGCCGGCCGGCTGGGCCACGAAGGCGGAGACGGGATCGATGCCGCTCTTCCACAGCACCTCCCGGTAATAGGCCGCGGGTCGCTTGCGACCGGTAGCGTCGATCTCGCCGCAATAGGCCAGGTGCCACGGATACGGCGCCAGCGACTGCCAGTCCTGGCTGTAGCCCATCCAGCCGATGCCGCTCTCGCCCAGGTAGTCGAAGGCGGTCCACACGAAGTCGCCGATCACCCACGGCATGGTCTCGACGGGACGCCAGTACTGGAAGGCGTCCTTGGGCATCGATTCGGAGGTGTACATGACGCGCGCCGGGAACTGCTGGTGGTCGCGCCCGAACAGGTGGGCCATGTAGTTGTAGCCGGCCACGTCGAGCTCGGCGTACTGGCTGGCGATGGCCGGGCCGTCGCTGCTGACCGCCTGGGTCACCGGCCGGGTCGGGTCGAGCCGGTGCACGCGCTGCGCCAGCTCATGCCCGGTGCGCGCGCCGTCGGGCGTGCCCTGCTCCGGAATCTCGTTGCCGATGCTCCAGAACAGCACGCTCGGGTGATTGCGCCCGCTCCGCACCAGGCTGTCCACGTCGCGCTCCCAGCTGCTGTCGAAAAAGCGCGCGTAGTCGGCGTCGCGCTTGCTCTTGCGCCAGGCGTCGAAGGCTTCGTCGATCACCAGCATGCCCAGTTCATCGGCCGCGTCCAGGGTCGCCTGGCTGGCGGGATTGTGCGCGCTGCGGATGGCGTTGTAGCCGGCCGCCTTCATCAGCGCGACCTTGCGCGCGTCCGCGTCGGGAAAGCCGGCGGCGCCCAGCATGTAGTTATCGTGATGGATGTTCCCGCCGCGCAGCACCACCTTCGCGCCGTTGATACGCAACCCGTTCTGCGCGTCCACCGCGATGGTGCGGATGCCGAAGCGGGTGCGCCTGACATCGGTCACGCGGCCGTTGACGCTCAGCGCCTGCTGCAAGGTGTAGAGGTTGGGCGAGTCCGGGCCCCACAGCGCCGGCTGCGCCACCGCCAGCGCCTGCACCGCGTCGACCTGGGCATGGGGCGCCAGCAGGTAGCCCTGGCGCGCCTGCGCCACGGTGCGCCCGTCGGCGCCGATCACGGACGTGAGCAGCTCCACGCGCCGCGCCTTCGCGTGGCGATTGCTGATGGCGGCGCGCACGTTCAGCGCGGCGCGTTGGCCGGTCGCGGTTTCGGTCGAAACGAACACGCTGCCAGGGACCACATGCACCGGGTCGAGCAGCTCGAGGGTCACTGGACGGATAAGGCCGGAACCGGCATACCAGCGCGACGACGGGTCGGCGTGGCGGGTGCGCACCACCAGGACGTTGTCGCCGGCGCGCACCTTGCCGCTCAGGTCCAGCGTGAACGCGGTGTAGCCGTAGCGGTGTTGCCCCAGCTGGACGCCATTGAGCCAGATGTCGGCATCCATGTACGCGGCCTCGATATGGAGCAGGACGACGCTTGCCGCCTCGGCCGCGCTCAAGCTGAGGTGGCGCCGATACAGGGCCGTCACGCCCGCCAGGTAGCCGGAATCCTGGCCGGCGACGGCATGGCGATCGAACGGGGGCGCACCGTCAGCCTTGTCCATGATGGACGCGTCATGCGGCACCACGACCGTGCGCCATGCGGCGTCATCGAACCCGGGCTGTTCGGCCCCCGGGACATCGCCCGCCATGAAGCGCCAGTCCAGCGCCAGGCTGCGTTCAAGTGCGCCGGCGGCCGGAGTGGCGAGCGCCAGCATCAGCGCCATTGGCGCGCACAGCGCGTATTTCTTCAGCATCGACATGACTCTCAAGCTCTCCAGCAAACTGACTTCAAACATCACAACGGGCCAACATCACAGGTTCGGGCCGCCAAATGTGGCCGGCACTAATGTATCATATATATAATAAACACTCAAGCGCATCGCTCCCTCCGCACCCCGGCAAGTCCTGCTTCCAGCCATCGCTTTGCCTGCGAGCCGGCGCGATGCAGGGTGTGGCGCTTGAATGAGTCCGGTGTATCGATCGAGAACTAGCGTCCGACAGCAGCCCCGTTCAACCCTCACAGCAAAGGAACTGAAGTGCCTATCCCCCAACCTTCCGCAAACCCGGCCTTGGTAGTACAGCCTGGCGCGGCTTCGAATGCGAAGTCCACCATGTACCTGCTCACCAGCCTGTTCTTCATGTGGGGCTTCATCACGGTGATCAACAACACCCTGCTGCCCCACCTGCGCAGCGTGTTCGATCTGAACTACACCGAGACAACGGTGATCGAGTCGGTGTGGTTCATCGCCTACTTCGTGGCGTCCATCCCGTCCGCACGGCTGATCGAGCGCATCGGCTACAAGAAGTCGCTGATCGCCGGCCTGGGCATCATGGCGGCCGGCGCGCTGCTGATGGTCCCCGCGGCCAGGTTGCCGTCGTATGCGGTGACACTGTGCGCGCTGTTCATCATCGCCTGCGGCATCACCCTGCTGCAAGTGGCGGCCAACCCGTACGTCGCGGTGGTGGGACCGGCCGAGTCGGCGCCGGCGCGGCTCAACCTGGTGCAGGCCTTCAACTCGCTCGGCACCATGTTCGCGCCGCTCTTCGGCGGCTACCTGATCCTGGGACGTGCCGCCTCCGGCACCGCCAGCGCCAACCAGGTGCTGTCGCAAGCGCAGCGTCTGGCCGACGCCCAGTCGGTGCAACTGCCCTATCTGATTGTCGCCGCGGTGCTGGTGCTGCTGGCGATCGTCATCGCCCGCTTCCCCTTACCGGCGATTGCCTTGCCGGGCGGGGCGGCGCTGCGCGCGGCGCGTGGACAGGACTCCCTGTGGCGCCATCGCAATCTGGTGTTCGGCATTCCCGCCATTTTCATCTACCTGATCGCCGAGATCGGCGTGGCCAACCTGTTCATCAATTTCGTGTCCCAGCCGGAGATCGGCAATCTGACCCACGAAGCGGCGTCCCACTATCTGTTCCTGCTGTGGGGCGGCATGATGGTAGGCCGCTTCGCCGGCAGCGCGCTGATGCGCACTGTGAAGGCCGAGACCGTGCTCGCCGGCGCCAGCATCGGCGCCGGCATCGTGATGCTCGTCGCGAGCTTCGCCACCGGATCGGTCGCGATGTGGGCGCTCATTTCGGTGGGGCTGTTCCATTCGGTGATGTTCCCGACCATTTTCACGCTCGGGATCAAGGGCCTGGGCGCGCGCACGGAAGACGGCGCCGGCCTGCTCATCATGGCCATCGCCGGCGGCGCGCTGGTCGTGGTGCAGGGCTGGCTGGCCGACCGCTTCGGCCTGCAGCTATCGTTCCTGCTGACCGTCGTGTGCGAAGTCTACGTCCTGTTCTACGCGCTGTGGGGCGCCAAGCCCACCAGCGCGTCGCCCGGGGGTGGACAGCCGCCAGCGTAAGATCCCGCCGTCGTCGGCCGGCGTGAAGACGCTCGGCCGCACATGGCGCTCGGTTAGCGGGTCCCGCCTCGCAGCGGCTTGCCGTTCACATCGTAGGTGGCGGCCTGCAGATGCACCACGGTGCTGACGGCCTTATCGTCCGCCGCATCGGTTGCAAGGATGACTTTGTAATCACCGCGCGCGATCTTCCAGGTTTTCGTGGCCGAGTCAAACATGGCCAGCAAGCGCGGATCGACGCTGATGGCCGTCTTGACGCCGGCGCCAGGCTGCACCTCGACCTTCTGGAAGCCGACCAGCCGCTTGGGCGCCTCCCATTGGACGTTGAGCGGGGAAACGTAGACCTGGGCTACCTCCTTGCCCGCGACCGAACCCACATTCTTCACCGTGAACGATGCGTGCAGGATGCCGTCCTTGACGCCGGCGACTAGATTCGACAAGGCAAATTCGGTATAGGACACGCCGTGGCCGAACGGGAACAAGGGCGTGAGGCCGTTCCGGTCGAACCACTTGTAGCCAACTGCCGCACCTTCGTGGTAGTTGACATCGAAGCGCTGCTCCGACGCCTTCGGGTCGCCATCGAGCACCGGACGGGGCAATTGCGACTCCGACGCCGGGAACGTGGCCGGCAAATGGCCCGACGGATTGACCTCGCCGAAGAGCACGCTGGCGATCGCTTCGCCGCCGCTGGTGCCCGGGTACCACGCCTCCAGCACCGCGGGCACCTTCGCCAGCCAGGGCATGGTCACGGGACCGCCTGATTCAAGAACCACGACAGTCCTGGCGTTGGCGGCCGCCACCGCCGCGATCAGCGCGTCCTGCCGGTTCGGCAGCGACAGATTGGGGACATCCATGCCCTCGCCCGTCCATTGGGTGGCGAACAGCACGACCGCGTCGCTGGCCTGCGCCAGCTTGGCCGCGGCGACGGGGTCGGCGCCATCGTTAAACGCCACCACCGCGCCCGGCAGGCGTTGCTCGATGGCCTTGAGCGGCGCCGACGGATAGACCATGACCGGGCCGGGCCAGTTCTTCGGTTCCAGGCCCGGCGCGGCATTGCCGCCCACGGGATACACCAGCGACGAGCCGCCGCCGGCCAGCACGCCGCGGTCCGCGTAGCCGCCGATCACCGCGATCCGCTGGATCGACCGATTCAGCGGCAAAGCGCGCGCGTCGTTCTTCAGCAGCACCATGCCTTCTTGCGCATCCTTCAGCGATACGGCGGCATGCGCCTTGAAGTCGATCGTCCCGGGAACGGGCGCCACCGGGTGGTCCACCACGCCATGCTCGAACATCGCGTGCAGGATACGGCGCGCCATGTCGTCGAGGCGCGCTTGCGGCACCCAGCCGTTCAACACCGCCTCCTTCAGGGGGGCGCCGAAATAATCGGCGAGATCGAAGGGCATGCCGGATTGCTGGTCCAACCCGGCGTTGGCCGCCGGCACCGTGCTGTGGGTCGCTCCCCAGTCCGACATCACCCAGCCCTGGAAGCCCCAGTCCTTTTTCAACACCCCGTTGAGCAGATAGCTGCTCTCGCACCCATGCCGGCCGTTGACCCGGTTGTAGGAGCACATGACCGCGCCGGGATTGCCGTCCTCATTCGCAATTTGCAAGGCCAGCAGGTCCGACATCCGCGCCGAGCGGTCGTCGATCTTGACGTTGAGTGTGGTACGGCCGGTCTCCTGGTCATTCAATGCGAAATGCTTCAGCGTGGCGACGATGTGGTTCGATTCGATGCCCTTGATCTGCGCGCCCACGATCTTGCCGGCCAACAGAGGGTCCTCGCCCCCGTACTCGAAGTTGCGGCCGTTGCGCGGCTCGCGCAGGAGGTTGGCGCCGCCGGCCAGCATCACGTTAAAGCCGAAGGCGCGCGCCTCGGCCCCGATCATGGCGCCGCCGGCGTAGGCCGTTTGCAGGTCCCAGGTGGCCGCCGTATTCAAGCCCGACGGCAGCGCCGTGGCGGGCCGCACGTCCGGGCCGGCCTGGGTCGCCACGCCCAGGCCGGCGTCGGTTTCCCACAGGTTGGGAATACCGAGGCGGGACACGCCGTAGACGAAGCCGGCCGACTGATTGCGCGATTCGGCCGGGCGCGTGGTCTTTTTCGATGGCATGTCGCCGCCCAGGTAACCGAACACCAGCTTTAATTTCTCGTCCAGGGTCATCGCTGTGAGCGCCAGGCCGGCGCGCTCGCCCGCCCGCAGCCGCGGGTTCATCCATGGCTGGGCGGCTTGCGCCGCGCTCACGCCGGGGCCGTCCGATTCAGCGGCCACGACGGTGCCGCAGCACATGGACGCGGCGGCAGAGATGAGCCCGATCGTTTTCTTAAATCGCATGATTGATTCCTTTGACGCAAAAAAAAGGGCGACCGAAGCCGCCCCAAACTGCCAACAGAGCAGAGGAGACATAACGGATACGCGGCGCAAAGGCGAGCCGGCGCGGCCTGGATCGATTCCCCAGCCACAGCCGCGCTTGCCGGTGCGTTGCCGTCCGCGGCCAAGCCGGCGCCGACGGTGCGCAAGCCCACACGGTCAGTGCCACGCAGTAACATGAGTTATTGTGGGAGCGGCAGCCGCAAGGGGCAATTGCAAAAAAGCTCAATGCGGAAACTGAAATTACCCAGGTCGCGTGCCGGTGGGCAGATTCTTTGCAAAATTATTCACCGGATCAGTGATTTTGGTAATTGCGCCGCGACGTAGCCGGCCTCCACAATAACCGTCTGTTGCCAATGCCAAAAACATTAACTAGAAAGACATGGAATGCTTAAACGGACACTGCTCTCCTATGCGATGTCGGGCCTGACCGCCGCTGCCGCGTGCGCGCCCGCGTCAGCGCAAACGGCGCCCGCCGCCCCGCCGCCATTGCCCACCATCCTGTATGGGACGGCCTACTACCACGAGTACATGCCGTACGAGCGTCTTGAAAAGGACGTGCAGATGATGAAGGCGGCCGGGTTCAACGTGGTCCGCCTGGGGGAGTCGACCTGGAGCTTGTGGGAACCGGAGGACGGCCGCTTCGAATACGCCTGGATGGATCGCGTCATCGATGCCATGGGCAAGGCGGGCATCAAGGTCATTCTCGGCACGCCGACGTACTCGATTCCCGCCTGGATGGCCAAGCAGCATCCGGAAATCCTGGCCCGCAAGTTCAACGGGGCGCAGAACACCTACGGCATGCGCCAGAACATGAACACCGACTCGCCGGCCTACCGCTTCTACGCCGAGCGCCTGATCCGCAAGATGGCGGCGCGCTACAAGGACAACCCGACCGTCATCGGCTGGCAGGTCGACAATGAAACGAGCAGCTACGGCGCCGCCAACGACGACGTGTTCTTGCGCTTCCAGCATTATCTCGAGAAGAAGTTCGGCACGCCGGAGAACCTCAGCAAGGCATGGTTCCTCAATTACTGGGGCCAGAATCTGCACACCTGGGTCGATCTGCCGCGTCCGGACGGCGCCCAGAGCACCGGCTACAAGCTGGAATGGTCGCGCTGGAGCCAAATGCGCGTCACCGACTTCCTGAGCTGGCAGTCGGCGCTGATCCGCGAATGCGCCTCGCCGCGCCAGTTCGTCACGCATGATTTCGCCGGCTCCATGCACGCTGACGTCAACGAGGAAGCCGTGGCGCGCGCGCTCGACATCCCGGCCGTGAACATCTACCACTGGAGCCAGCCGGAGCATTACAACGGCGCCGACCAGGCGCTGCAGGCGGACTTCACGCGCTCTCTGAAACGCGGCAACTTCCTGGTGACCGAGACCAACGCGCAGACCACGGACTGGAGCTCCTCGTTCCAGTATCCACCGTACGACGGGCAGTTCCGCGAAGACGTCTACACCCACCTTTCCAACGGCGCCAATATGGTCGAATACTGGCACTGGGCGTCGCTGCACGCGAACCAGGAGACTTACTGGAAAGGCGTGCTATCGCACGACCTCGAGCCGAACCGCGCGTATGCCGAAATCAGCCATACCGGGCGCGAGCTGCAAAAGATCGGTCCACGGCTGGTGAACCTGCGCATCCACAACGACGTCGCGATCTTGTGGAGCCGCGATTCGATGAATGCCATCAACGATATGCCGTTCGCCAAGGACAAGGCCGATTACGGGTCGCTGGTCCGGCAAATCCACCGCGCGCTGTATGACTTGAACGTCGGCGCCGATTTCGTCTTTCCGGAGTCGGCCGATCTCTCGTCCTACAAACTGCTGATCGTCCCTTCCCTGTATGTGGCCGACGACGCGCTGCTGCGCCGCATCACGGACTACATCCAGAAGGGCGGCCACGTCGTGATGACCTTCAAGAGCGGGTTCACCAACGAAAACACGGCCGTGCGCTGGTCCATGGCGCCGGGCCCGCTGCGCGCGGCGCTCGGCTTCCACTACCAGGAATTCTCCAACCTGGCCCAGCCGCTCGCGCTGAAGGGCGATCCCTACCATGCGGGCGCGGACAACCAGGTGAAGCACTGGGCCGAGTTCCTGCAGCTGGACACGGCCAAGGCCCTGGCCTACTACGACCATCCGTTCTTCGGCCGCTGGCCCGCCATCACGGCGAACCATTACGGCGCCGGCACCGCGGTGTATGAGGGCAGCTACCTGTCGGACCAGTTGCAAAAGGCGGTCCTGCAGGCGTCCCTGCAGGACCTGGGGATGATCGGGCCGGACCAGCAATTGCCGCCGAACGTACACACGCGAACCGGCACCAACGGCGCGGACCGGCCGGTCCACTACTACTTCAACTATTCCGGCACCGAAGTGAGCTTCAACTATGCGCACAAGCCCGGCACCGATCTGCTGGCGGCCCGCCCGGTCGCCTCCGCGGAGAAACTGACGCTGGGGCCGTGGGACGTGGCCATCATCGAAGAGAACGCGAAGTAAGCCGCCGCCCTGCCTTTGTCCCCGCCGGACAGCGCATGCCGGCGGGCGGACATTCAGCGAGGCACCGGCTGGCGGAAGATGAGCTGGGCAAAGTGGTACAGGTTATCGGTCCAGCTCTCGCGGTCGTGGCCATGCTCGTCGACATTCCACACGTGGGCAATGGCGTGCTGCTTCAGGTAGCGATGCAGGGTCTGGGAAACGCCGATCAGCCCGTCTTGATTGCCGCAAGACAGATACAGCAATTGCAGCTGGCCGCGCGTGCGCGGCGGATCGGGCAGCAGTTCGGCCGCCGGCTTGGTGTTGGGGGCCGCCGAGAAACCGGCGATCGAGGCAAAGGTGTCCAGATGGCCCAGGCCGAAGTTCAACGCCTGGCCGCCCCCCATCGACAGTCCCGCGATCGCGCGATCCTTGCGGTCGGAGAGGGTCGGATACTTGCTGTCGATCGCAGGGATCAGGGTCGCCAGCAGCTCGGTTTCGAATTTGGCGAAGCCAGCCAGGTGTTCGGGCGCGAATTTACGATCCTCGGGCGGGGGGCGGTCGTCGGCCAGCGCGCGGCCGTTGGGCATGACGACGATCATCGGGACCGCCTTGCCGGCGGCAATCAGGTTGTCGAGGATCGCCTGCGCATGCACGTAGCCGCGCCACTCCTCGTGGGTGCCGGCCAGGCCGTGCAGCAGGTACAGCACCGGATAACGACGCTGCGCCGAATAGCCGGCCGGGAGGTAGACGTTGGCCTTGCGCCGGGTGCCGGTCACGGGCGAGTCGTAGCTGAACTCTTCCACCCTCCCTTGCGGCACGCCGGGCAGCACGTCCGCGAATCCGGCCGGCGCGGCGGGAAAGGCGCGCACGTCGTCGGGCGCGAGCACGATGGGGCCAGCGCGATGGGTGCGAGCCTGCTCTGGATTGGCCTGCGTAGTACTGTTCTGCGCGGACGCGACGACGCCGCACGCGAGCAGGACGAGGCATAGCACCGCCTTGGCGGGGGCGCGCAGCGTCATGCCGCGCGCCAGAGCGAGATTGCGTGAAGTTGGGTGCATGGGCAAGCTGGCTCCGGTGTGGCGGCCAAGCCGTGGCCGCCGACGTTAATGATGCGCCGCCCGACAAGCCGCCATGACTCGATGCGGGAAGGCGAACAGCGGTAAAATTGTATTTTATAGGAAAAAGACTACCTATTTTACGCTGCAAATCCGCAGCGCTCAACAAGCCCGGTTTCGCGCGCGGCACGGTAAACGGACGGTCCTCGGCCAGCGTTTTTCGAGCCACGCACGATAAAGTCGAGTACGATTTGGCAGGCCGCCGGTGGCCCGCCGTCGGCCGCACCGGGCCACCACCACTATAGGACCCCACGCAATGAATCCACACCGTCGCCAGCTCCTCACCGCTTCACTGGCCAGCGCCGCGGCCGCCGCACTGCCCGGCACGGCAAGCGCGGCCCAGCATGCAGCGCACGCCCCCGCCGACGCGGGCGCGCGGCTCGCGCCCACCCCGCCGATGGGATGGAACAGCTGGAACTCGTTCGCCACCACCATCACCGAAGCCCAGGCGCTGGAGAACGCCCGCATCATGGCCGACAAGCTGCTGCCCTCCGGCTACAAGGTGTTCACGGTCGACATCCAATGGTACGAGCCGAACGCCAGCAGCTACGAGTACCGCAAGGACGCGGCCCTGACCATGGACGCGCACGGCCGCCTGCACCCGGCGCCCAACCGCTTTCCCTCGTCGGCCAACGGGGCCGGCTTCAAGGCCCTGGCCGACCAGATGCACGCCCTGGGCCTGAAATTCGGCATCCACGTCATGCGCGGCATTCCGCGCCAGGCCGTGCGCCTGAACACGCCGATCCTGGGCACCACGCTGCACGCGCGCGACATCGCCGACACCAACTCGACCTGTCCCTGGAACGGCGACATGTACGGCGTGGACATGAGCAAACCGGGCGCCCAGGCCTACTACGACTCGATCTTCAAGCTGTACGCCTCCTGGGGCGTGGACTTCGTCAAGATGGACGACATGGCGCGCCCGTACGAGGCCAACTGGCGCGAGATCGAGGCGGCGCACCGGGCGATCCAGGCCAGCGGCCGCGCCATCACGCTAAGCCTGTCGCCAGGCGAGACCGACCTCAAATGGGCCAACCACGTGCCCCACTACGCCCAGATGTGGCGCATCTCGGACGACTTCTGGGATGAATGGAAGCTGCTGCTGGCGCAGTTCGAGCGCCTGGAAAAGTGGAATCCCACCATGCGCGAAAACGCCTGGCCCGACGCCGACATGCTGCCGCTGGGCCGCCTTGCGCTGGGCCAGCGCGACACCAAGTTCACCGCCGACGAGCAGCAGACGCTGATGAGCTTGTGGAGCGTCGCGCGCTCGCCGCTGATCATGGGCGGCGACCTGCGCCACCTGGACGCGCCCACCTTGGCGCTGTTGACCAACCCGGAGGTGCTGGCGCTGAACCAGGACAGCCACGACAACCGGCCGATCCGGGCCGATCCGGGCACCCGCATCTGGAGCGCGCGCGCCGGGGCCGCCGGCAAGGGGGAAGGCGCCAGCCACTACCTGGCGCTGTTCAACACCGGCGAGGCGCCGATCGAGCTGGTGTTCGACCTGTCGCGCCTGAACCTTGGTGACCAGACCGTGAAGGTGCGCGACCTGTGGGCGCGCAAGGACCTCGGCACCGTCAAGGGCGTCATCCGCCAGTCCCTACCGGCGCACGGCTCGGCGCTGCTGCGCATCTGACGCCTCCCGCCCGGCCCTGGCGACGGGGCCGGATTGCCGGGCGCCGGATCGCAGGACACAGATCGCAGGACGCGTCCTGCGCGCTGTGGAAACGATGCCACACGGTGCCGCCTCCAGCGCGCCGGCGCCCACGCACTTCCCGCCCCGGGACGATTTTGCCTTAGAATGGAAGCCTTTCCAAACCAGAACGACAAGGGAGACGACGTGAAGCGAACGCACCGGATAGCCAGCCTCGTGGGGGCCGCGCTCATGATGGCACAGATGGCCGGGGCCCACGCCGGCCCATGGCGCGCCTACACCAGCGCGCAGGACAGCGCCGAGCGCTTCGCCGCGCAGCCCCTGGGCGAGCCGCGCGCGGCCACCCAGCCGCCGGAGACCGACATCGCCGTCTTCGTCGACAGCGGCCACCAGTTCCAGAAAGTGTTCGGTTTCGGGGGCGCCATCACCGACGCCGTCGCCGAGGTCTACAGCCACCTCACTCCGGAGGCGCAGCAGGCCTTCCTCACCGCCTACTTCGATCCCGACAAGGGCATCGGCTACAACGTGGTGCGCACCACCATCCACAGCTCGGACTTCAGCAGCGCCAGCTACACCTATGTGAAGGACGAAGACCGCTCGCTGGCCTCGTTCAGCGTCGAGCACGACATGCAATACCGCATTCCCCTGCTGCGTCAGGCGCTGGCCAGCGCCGCCCAGCACCACGTGGACCTGCGCATCTTCGCCAGCCCATGGAGCGCGCCGGCGTGGATGAAGTCGAACAACAGCATGCTTTCCGGCGGCTCCCTGCTGGCGGCCGACCGCGGCCTGTGGGCGCAATACATCGTCAAGTTCGTCAACGCCTACGAAAAGGCCGGCGTCCCGATCTGGGGCCTGACGGTGCAGAACGAGCCGATGGCCAAGCAAAGCTGGGAATCGATGATCTTCACGGCGCAGGAAGAAACCGAGTTCGTGGGCGAGTACCTCGGCCCCACCCTCAAACGCGCCGGCCTGGGCGGCAAGAAGCTCATCGTATGGGACCACAACCGCGACCTGCTGCCCCAGCGCGCCGCCCACATCCTGTCGGACAAGCGCGCCCGCCCCTACATCTGGGGCGTGGGCTTTCACTGGTATGAAACCTGGGCCGGCGGCGAGCCGATGATCCGCAACGTGGCGGCCGTGCACGCCGCCTACCCCGACGTCAACCTTCTGCTGACCGAAGCGACGGTGGAAAAGTTCGACGCGGCAAAAATGCAGAGCTGGGAAAACGGCGAACGCTACGGCAGCCAGATCATCGGCGACCTGAACGCCGGCGCGGTCGGCTGGGTGGACTGGAACATGCTGCTCGACAGCCGGGGCGGGCCTAACCACGTCGGCAACTTCTGCTTCGCACCTGTGCACGCGACCGACGACGGCAAGCTGATCTTCACGCCCAGCTATACCTTCCTCGGCCACTTCAGCCGCTTCATCAAGCCGAACGCGCACCGCATCGGCGCGGCCACCAGCCGCAGCGTCCTCGATACGGTGGCCTTCCGCAATCCCGACGGCAGCGTGGCGATCGTGGTGATGAACAAAACCGCCCAGGCGCAAAAATACCGTCTCGTGGTCGACCAGCGCGAGCTGGCCGTGGACATTCCCGCGCGCGCCATCCAGACGGTGGTGAACTCGGCGCAGCGATAAGCCGGCCCCGCCCTGCCCGGCGTGGACGCGGCTTGCGTGCGGCCCGCGCGCGGCTTGGGTAGGCTACGCGCTGGCCGTCGCGCCGCACCAGCCGGGCAGATAGCGCGCCTGCTGGGTGCCCGCAAGCCGCTTCGCCTTCTTCAAGGCGGACGAAAAATCGCTGTCGACCAGCTTTTGATCGATGCGGTCGCGGAAAAAATCGGCCCACAAAAACTCGCTGAACGGCGTGACATCCTTGGAAAAACCGCCCGCCTCGCGCACCTCCCCGGCCAAGCTGCGGTAAGGGTCGTCGTGCATCTGGGTCAAGCGGCCGGGGATCTTGTCGAAGGTGCAGCGCACGCCCTGGGTGTCATACGGATGCACCCACTGGTGATGGTCCATCACGGTCCAGAATTTCGACAATTCGAGCCAGGATAAATCCTTCAGCAACATCAGGCTGACCGTCTTGACGTCCTCCTCAAGCAGGGCCAGCCCGAAATGATGATGGTCGACGATGTAGTAGCGGTCGGCGGGGCCGTACACGGCGGGGAACCAGTGGCTGGCCAGCGCCGCCACGCGCGCCTTGCGCCCCATCCCGTCCCAATGCTTGCGCTTGACCGCCACCTCGCGCTTGCCGACGGTGATTTGCGTCGGGTGCAGTTTTTCCAGCTTGGCGCGAACGAGTTGTGGCTGAGGGAGCATGGATGGCGAGGAAAGGTTAATGGCTCATAGGCCGTCGATGCGATGAAAACGGCCCGTTCACACAAGCGCGGTGCCCGGGAAGACGATGAGAAGCAGTATATCCGCTGGACGCAGCTCGACAATCGACGCGTGGCTGCATGCCAGCTCAGCGCGGCGCCACCGTCAACAGGGTGAAGCTTCCCGGCTTCAAGGGCGCCCAACGCGTTCCCGGCAACGGCAGCTTGGCCAGCGCGTCGGCGGCGACCAGATACACCACGTGCGATACCGGATCGAGCGCCATCGTGCGTGCGCGGGCCATGGTGGCCACGGTCTGCAGCACGTGATGGGGCGCTTCGCCATCGACCACCGTCAAGGTGCCGTCGCCGTTCGACGCGAAGGCGAGTTTGCGCTCCGGGTCGTAGGCGGTGGCGTCGTTGCCCTGGCCGATGGCGGGGGCGGCGATCACCTTGCCGGTCACGCCGTCGACGATGGCCAGCTTGCGGTTGTGGCATCCCGCGAACAGCCGTCCGGACGCGGGATCGACCGCCAGCCCGGCCGGCTCCTCGCACACGCTGGACAGGTCATGCTGGCGCACCACCTTCATCGCCGCGGTATCGACGACGGCGATCGCGTTCTTGTCTTCCAGCGCCACGAACAGCATGCCTTTGCCGTCCACGACCGCCGTCTCGGGACTGCCCGCGAGGGCGATCGTGCCGATCACCTTGTTGGTTGCCGCGTCGATGACGCTCAGGCTCTTTCCCTTGCCGTTGGCGACGAACAGCCGCGCCGTCTTGGCGTCGTACACGAGCGAGTCGGGGTCGGCGCCGACCTTGACCACCGCCACCGGGGCCAGCGACGACAGCGCGAACACCGTGACCGAATCGGCGCCGCCGTTGCTGGTGTAGCCGCGGTCGCGCTCAGGGGCGAGCGCAACGCCATGCACGCCGGCCGTGCCGGCGACAGTGCCCACCACCGACTTGGACACCGTGTCGAACACGTCGACATGGTCGCCGCGGGTCAGGAACAGGCGGTGGTGCGCCCCGTCGAGGGTCAGGTAATCCCAGCGCACCGGGCCTTCCATAACCTGGCGCGCGACCACGCCATAGGCGGCGGTGGCGGCATGCGCCGGGGCCAAGGCGACGCTTGACGCGGCCGCCAGCACAAACGCAGCGAAACGATGCTGACGATGGATGGGATACATACACGAATAAATACACGGATACATACGCATGCTGACACTCCTGGACAATGGGATGGCCCGCCGACGATGCATCAAACCGCCTTTTGCTCAGATACAATCGTGTGGGAGAAACACTGCCGCGAGGGTAACATGGGCGGTCCTTGAAGGCGCACACATGGAGAAACGATGAATTCAACCATCCCCCAGCCGGCGACGCCCGCCGAGCAGGCCTTCGCCAAGGTCCCGGCGGTTACGCTCGGCTTCTGGCTGATCAAGATCGCCGCCACCACCCTGGGCGAGACGGCGGGCGACGCCGTGACCATGTCCATGAAGCTGGGCTACCTGGTCGGCACCGCGATTTTCGCGGCGGTGCTGCTGGTCGCGCTCACCGTCCAGATCCGCGCGCGGCGGTTTCACCCGGTGCTGTTCTGGACCGTGATCGTCGCCACCACGACCATGGGCACCACCCTGGCCGACTTCTGCGACCGCTCGCTGGGCATCGGCTACCTGGGCGGCTCCACACTCCTGTTCGTGCTGCTGATGCTGTCGCTGCTGACCTGGTACCGTTCGCTCGGATCGGTGTCGATCGAACACCTGGATTCGCGCAAGGCGGAGATGTTCTACTGGGCGACGATCCTGTTTTCGCAGACGCTGGGCACGGCCCTGGGCGACTGGGTGGCCGATCCGGACACCGGCTGGGGGCTCGGCTACGAGGGCGGCGCCTTGCTGTTCGCGGCGGCATTGCTGGTGGTGGTCGCCGCCTACCGCTGGACCAGCGTCTCACGCGCGGCGCTGTTCTGGAGCGCGTTCATCCTCACGCGCCCGCTCGGCGCCACGGTCGGCGATCTGCTGGACAAGCCAGTGGTCGACGGCGGACTCGCGCTGAGCCGCTACAGCGCCTCCGCCGCGCTGATCGCGTGCATGGTGGTGCTGGTCTTCGTGCTACCGCAACGGGCCGAAAAAATCCATCGCGATAACACGCCGTGATCCTGGCGCGCCGAGGCCGCACGCAACTGCGGCGCGCTAGCGGGATGTTCCCGCCGATACCCGCCATACCGTGTTTCCCACATCGTCGGCGACCAGCAGCGCGCCGCCGTGGTCGATCGCCAAGCCCACGGGGCGGCCGTCGGCGTGATTGTCCGCGCGCAGGAAGCCCGTCACCGGGGTGCTATGGCCCGCCTGCCTTCTTGCGCGCGCACCAATGCATCGGAAAATTTACGCGAATCTCTTTTTATTCGCCGCGTAGTACAGCACCGGAATCACAAGCAGTGTGAGCAAGGTGGAGACAAAGATTCCAAAGATCAGGGAAATTGCCAGACCGTTGAAGATCGGATCATCGAGGATGAACGCGGCCCCGATCATCGCGGCGAGCCCGGTCAGGACGATCGGCTTGGCGCGCGCCGCGGCCGCATGGATCACGGCGTCGGCGAACAGTATCCCTTGTCCCACCTGCAAATTGATGAAGTCGACCAGCAGAATCGAATTGCGCACAATGATGCCGGCAAGGGCGATCATGCCGATCATCGAGGTCGCCGTATATTGCGCACCGAGCAAAGCGTGGCCCGGCATCACGCCGATGATGGTCAGCGGAATGGGCGCCATGATAATCAAGGGCGTCAGGTAGGAAGCGAACTGGGCCACGACCAGGATATACACGAGAATCAAGCCAACGGCATAGGCGAGCCCCATGTCGCGAAAGGTTTCATACGTGATCTTCCACTCGCCATCCCATTTCAGCGCGAACTGGCGGTACGGATCGGATGGCTGTTCAACGAAATATTCGCCCATCGGCGCGCCCTGGGCCGCGGCGAGATGGGCCAGTTTGCCGCGCACGGCGAACATGCCGTACAAGGGACTGTCGAGTTTGCCGGCCATGTCGCCGATCACGTACGACAAGGGCAGCAGATCCTTATGGTAGATGGTCTTCTCGCGCGCGGCAGCCTGCACTTGCACCAGTTCGGACAGCGGCACATTGTCGCCACCGCCGGACTTCACCGTCATGCCCAGCAGCGTGCTCAGCCGCGCCTGTCTCTCGGCGGGCAGGTTCAGTCGCACGGGAATGCTGTATTTCGACTGGCCGTCATGCAGCGATGTGACGTCCTCGCCGTCAAGCGCGACCCGCGCCGCCTGCACCACATCGCGGGCCGCGATGCCCAGCAGCGCGGCCTTGCGCTGGTCCACCCGCAGCACCACCTTGGGCGCGTTGTCTTCGATCGAGTCGTCGATGCCGATGAGGTCCGGGGTTGCGCTGAACGCTAGCCGCACCTGCCTGGCCAAGGCGTGGCGCCCGGCTTCGTCAGGGCCGTAGATTTCCGCCACCAGGGGCGACAGCACTGGCGGTCCCGGCGGCACTTCGACCACCTTCACCTTGCCGGCATGGGCGGCGGCGATCTTCTCCAGGGCGCTTCTGACGGCGCCGGCGACCTCGTGGCTCTTGCGGGTCCGATGGTGCTTGTCGACCAGGTTGACCTGCAGGTCGCCCAGCTCGGGTGCCTGGCGCAGGTAGTACTGGCGCACCAATCCATTGAAATTGATCGGTGCGGCCGTCCCGGCGTAGCCCTCGACGTCGGTCACCTCGCCAACCCGCGCCAGGTAGGCGCTCATGTCGTGCAGCACCGCTGCCGTGTTTTCGAGCGGCGTGCCGGCTGGCATGTCGAGCACCACCTGGAATTCGGATTTATTATCAAAAGGTAGCATTTTGAGGACCACCAGCTGGAATACGGCCAGGCTGAGCGAGATGAGGATTGCCAGCAAAATGCCGATCCACAGCAGACGGCGGTTGCGCGGCGCCTTGTTCGCTGAAAGAAAGGGCTGCAGCAGGGCGCGGAATCCACGATGCAAACGGCCTTCCCCATCCTCGCCCGCCGCGTGGGCGACATTGGACTGGGAGAGGCGGTAGGCCAGCCACGGCGTGACGATAAAGGCGATCGCCAGCGAGATCAGCATGCCCATGCTGGCATTGATCGGAATCGGGCTCATGTAGGGGCCCATCAGGCCGGACACGAAGGCCATCGGCAGCAAGGCCGCGATCACGGTCAAGGTCGCCAGTATGGTGGGACCGCCCACCTCATCGACCGCGCGCGGGATCAGGTCCGTCAACGCCTGGCCGGGATGCAGCGCGCGATGGCGGTGGATATTTTCGACCACGACGATGGCATCGTCGACCAGTATGCCGATTGAGAAGATCAGCGCGAACAGCGACACCCGGTTCAGCGTGAAGCCCCAGGCCCAGGACGCGAACAGGGTTGCCGCCAGCGTCAGGATCACGGCCACGCCGACGATGGCCGCTTCGCGCATGCCCAACGCAAACAATACCAGCAACACCACGGCGGAGGTGGCGAAAATAAGCTTCTCAATGAGCTTGACCGCCTTGTCGTTGGCCGTTTCCCCGTAGTTGCGGGTGACGCTGACCTCGACGCCGGCCGGAATGACCGTGTTGCGCAGTTCAGCGACCCTGCGCTTGATCTGGTCGGCGACCTGCACCGCGTTTTCGCCCGGCTTCTTGGTGATTGACATGGTCACCGCCGGGAACTCGCCGCCCGTCGCGAAGGCCGCCGTCGCGGCGGCCTTGCCCATGACGAACCACACGTATTTGGCCGGTTGCGCCGGGCCATCGACGATGCTGGCGACGTCCGACAAGGTGACCGGGCTGCCGTCCGCCACCCCCACCACCAGCTGGGCCACGTCCCCGGCACTGGCCAGGAAAGCGCCGGTCTGGACGTCGAGCATGGCGTTGTCGGCCGCCAGCTGGCCGGCCGGCATCGCGGTGTTGACACCCAGCAGCGCCTGCCGGATGTCATCGATCGCCAGGTGATAGGCGTTCAGCTTGTCAATGTCCAGCAACACCCTCACAGCCCGCCCGGGTCCGCCCACCGTGGTCACCTCGCGCGTTCCCGCCACCCGCTTCAGTTCGGCCTCGATCGCGTGCGCGACCCGTTCCAGTTCGTAGGCGCCGCGTTGCGGGTCCCGCGTCCACAGCGTCAGGGTAACGACCGGCACGTCATCGATTCCTTTCGGCTTGATCAAGGGCTCGCCCACGTTCAATTCACGCGGCAGCCAGTCGCGATTGGCGTGGATCGTGTCGTACAGCCGGACCAGGGCTTCGGTGCGCGCAATGCCCACCTTGAACTGGGCGGTAATGACGGCCATCCCAGGCTTGGATACCGAATACACGTGGTCAAGGCCCTGGATCTGCGCGATCACCTGCTCGGCGGGACCTGCCACCATGGTTTCCACGTCCCTTGCGGACGCGCCGGGAAAAGGAATCAGCACATTGGCCATGGTCACATTGATCTGCGGCTCTTCTTCGCGCGGCGTGACCAGCACGGCGAATAGCCCGAGCAACATCGCCACCAGCGCCACGAGCGGCGTCAACTGAGAATGGAGGAAGTAAGCGGACAGGCGGCCGGCAATACCCATCGCTTATTTTTCCTTGAGCCTCAAGATGCCGAGCGCCTTCAAGGCGTACTTCTCGTAAATCGGTTCGGACATGCCTTTCTTCATCTTGCGCATGAAATATTTCTCAAACACGAGCTTGGCGACGTGCACCCACTTCCCCTGAGCGTACCAATTGACATTGCGTGGAGGTATTTGCGGCAATGCGACGAAGGCGATACCGCCGTCGCCGAAATCGGCCAGGCAGATCGCGTTCCAGGTCGCGCGGGCGTCCGGCTGCAGCCCCTTGAGCTGCGCGGCGATGTTATGGGCCGTGGCGGTGACCATCGACTCGATCATGTACCCCGTTTTTGGCGCGCCCGTCGGTACCGGCGTGACTTCAACCGGCGGGATGGCCACGCACACGCCCACCGCGTACACGTTCTTGAACACCGGATTGCGCTGGTGCTCGTCGACCACGATGAAGCCGCGCGGATTGGTCAAGCCGTCGATGCCGAACACCGCATCGATGCCCTTGAACGCCGGCAGGACCATCGAATACACGAACGGCAGCTCATGTTGTTTCTTCACGGCGCCGTTCTCGTCATGCTCTGCCACCAGCATTTTGCCCTCCTCCACCGCGAGTATCCTGGCATTGCAGATCCACTTGATATGGCGCTCGCGCAACGCCGATTCCAGCATGGTCTTGGAATCGCCGACCCCTGCAAGCCCGAGATGACCGACATAGGGTTCCGATGTGACGAAGGTCATCGGTACGCGGTCACGGATTTTTCGCCTGCGCAGGTCCGTATCCATGATGAAGGCAAATTCGTAGGCCGGCCCGAAGCACGAGGCCCCTTGCGCGGCGCCGACGACGACGGGCCCGGGTGCGGAAACGAACCGGTCCCAGGCCTGGCCGGCCATGACCGCGTGGTCAATCTGGCAGACCGATTGCGTATGTCCTTTGGGACCAAGGCCTGGAATTTCGTCGAACGCCAGTTTGGGCCCGGTCGCGATGACAAGGAAGTCATAGGCCAGCACCCGGCCGTCGTCCAGTTCGACTTCGTTGCGCTCGGGACGCAAGCGTTTGGCGCCGACGCCATCGAAAGCGATGCCCTTGCGCGCCAGGCAGGGCGCGATCTCCAGTTCAATGGCCGCGCGCTTGCGCCAGTTGACGGCAACCCAAGGATTGGATGGCACGAAGTGAAACGTGGCGCAATTTGACACCACGGTGATATGCTCTGCCGGCCCGAGGAGCGATCGCAGCTCGTAAGCCATGGGCATGCCACCGATTCCCGCACCCAATATAACAATATGGGCCATGTTTGCCTCCAGGTTCAGCGTTAGGAGTGGGTTCACCGAGATTATTGCTTGGTGCTGGCCGCATTCGCGCCAACACCAAGCAGGCCCGCCTTGACCGGGTCGAGGGCCACGCGCTCGCCTTCGCGCACACCGGCGAGCACCTCGACGTAGCCATCGGCGGAAACATCGCCGGCGCGGATTTGCCGCAATTGCGGCGCCGCGCCGGCCCCCACGACATATACGGCCGTGACCTCGCTGCGACGCAGCACGGCCTGCTGGGGAATGAGCAGCCTGCGGGCCACGCCAGTGACGAAGTAGGCGCGCGCGAACTGGCCCGGCAACAACGCACCGACCCTGCCCAGGTCAAGGCGCAGCTTGATGGTATGGGTGCGGCTGTCGGCGAGCGGGATCACAGTAACGCGTTGCGCGGTGACGCTGCGGCTCAACGCTGGCACCTCGACCCGTACCGGCTGGTCTAGCTTGACTTTGTGCAGGCTGGACTGCGACAGGGTGGCGATGACGCGCATGTTGGCGGGATCGAATACGGTGACCAAGGCACGTCCGGGCGTGGCCATGTCGCCAAGCTCGATCGGCGTGGCGGCGACCACGCCTCCGTAGGGCGCGATGATGTTCGCGTAGGTTCTGGCGGTCGAAGCCTGCCCGGCGTTGGCCTGCAAGGCCGCCAAGCGCGCCTGGGCGGCCTTGTAGTCAAGCTCTGCCTGATCGAGCGCGGCCATGCTGAGAAATTTTTTGGAATACAGCTCCTTGCTGCGCTCATAGTTGCGCAAGGCGTTGTTCAGGCCGGCCCGCGCCTCCGCGACCTGGCTCTGGCTGCCGGCCACGGCCTGCTCGGCGGCGCGCGGATCGATGCGCGCCACCACCTGGCCTGGCTTGACGCTGTCGCCCACCTTCACCGTCAGTTCGACGATCTGGCCGGCAATCTGGGACGCCAGCGTCGATTGCCTCACTGCCTCGACGACGCCATCCGCGCTGATCACCTCAGGCACCTCGCGATAGGTCGCCACGTAATACCCAACCGGCCCGGGCGCACTCGCTTGGGCCTGCCGCAGCATTCCCAGCGCAATCGCGGCGGCGAGCAACGGGGGCGCGGCGCGCGCGCGCCGCGCTGCCCGCCCCTGCCTGGACGCGGGAACGACGTGGCGGGCATGTCTATCGACGGCGGCGATAACAGAAAACGGACGCGGGATCGCCGGGTTTCCGAACTGCCACATAGCGCCCCTCATCGACATTGACTACACGGTTGGACAGTAGCGGCGCCGCTTAGTTGCGAACTTCCATAGAACCTCTCGATCAGTTCATATTACATAAGTCAAGGCAATGTCTATCTTAGAGATGACGCTCCTTGCCGCCGATAGTTCCTATCGTCGACTTGATCCAGTCGTGGCGGGCTTGCTCCCCGGCTGTTAAGTTATGAGCTGTTGACCGCTGTTTTTGTGGGAGATTGACATGAAACCAATTCAGCACATGTTGATTGCATCGCTAATGGTGGCACTGGCCAGCGCCACCATGGCGCAGGGCGGGGGCGGCGCGCACATGGGCAGCGCGCCGGCGGCGCAAGCGCCTGGTCCCGCCGCGGACACGGGAGGCATGCGCACCGGGCGCGGGTCCGCGCGCGCCGGCATGGCGTACACCCCAGGCTGGTCGCTCATGACACCGAAGGAACGCGAACAGCATCGGCAGCGCATGCTTTCCATGACCACCTACGAGGAATGCAAGACCTATATGAACCAGCACCACGAACAGATGATGGCGCGCGCGAAGGCAAGAGGGGGCAAAGTACTACCCCGGCCCCGGCGCGACGCTTGCGCCGGCCTGAAACCGTGAAAACGCATGAGCGCAGCCGCCAGGCGTACGGCCACTGCGGAGGGCGTGACGGCGCGAGCGCCTGAGCGCTCGGACTGCGCGTCCGCGTCCAGGCTGGTAACTGCGGCCGGACGCCCAGCCGTGACGCGGCAGTCACTGGGGACGGCCTTCCAGCTGAGCGACTGGGTCGCGCTGACTAACGCCGGACACGACCATTGACTCTCGCTATGGTGTGCTCAGGCCCCACACCTCGAACGCTGACTGACCTGCCCTCGCCGCCAGCGGTATGCTTGATATGTTCGCCCAGCCGCACCCGGCGCCCGCAGCGGAGCCCGTGTCACGTTTCTTCCGCCGGAGCGCTCGCTGCAATGGCCTCGTCCGGCGCCCACGCCGCGTAGCGCTGTGCCAGTACCGTGCAAATCATCAACTGGAGCTGGTGAAACAACATCAGGGGCAACACGACGGCGCCCAAGGCATGGCCCGAAAACAGGAGCTTGGCCATCGGGATGCCGTTGCCTGTCGCTGCCAACGTGCTTAACCGGCAGTTCAATCCGGTGGCACCAAACCTGGCATACGTCTCGGACATCACGTATATCCGCACCGGGGCCGGGTGGCTTTACCTGGCCATCGTATTGGACCTGTACGCGCGTCGGGTCGTTGGCTGGGCCATGGCGCCGAGCATGCCCGCCAAGCTGGTCCGTGATGCCCTGAACATGGCGATCCAGCCGCGGCGGCCGGCCCCAGGGTTGATCATGCATTCGGATCGAGGAAGCCAATATGCCAGTGAGCTCTACCAAGATTTACTGGACGAGCATGGCTTCGTTTGCAACATGAGCAGGAATGGTAACTGCTGGGACAACGCCGTGGCCGAACGCGTCTTCCTGAACCTCAGGATGGAGCGGGTTTGGCAGCGCCAGTACGCTAACCATACCGAGGCCAGAAACGATGTCGCCGACTACATCGTCAGCTTCTATAACTGTGAGCGCCTTAACGCAGCGCTGGGCAATCTGCCGCCCACCGTCTACGAGCGGAAATGGCAGCGCAAGAACCTATTGTTGTGTCCGAAATTACTTGACCACCCCATATTGCGCCGCACGACGGCGGGGCGAACTTTCTCGTGTCGTGGGAGGGGGATTTTCCTGAACTGGACGTGTGGGTGGACGTCTTGCTCATCAATTGAAGGAGGTGCGAGGGTGGGACAAGCGTTCGGAAGATCAGAGAATGGGGTAGAGCGCTGAAAGGTCGGATCGTCAAGACGCTTCGAACGTCTTGTTTTAACCAAGCGTGGCAATGCCTGTCAGCACTGCCACGCTTGCCCGTGCGGGGAGAAATACGACCTCCGTTGTCAGAAGGTCGTCGCCTTGGTTAGAACTTCAAGCTCGCCCCGAGTGTGAAGGCGCGGCCATAACGGTTGTAGCCCTGCGCTAGCATCGGGTTGCCACCGAGCGTGTACTTCTCTTGCGCATCACCCAGATTGCGACCTTCGAACGTAATGCGCAGACGCTTGTTGACCTCGTAGGACACATTCGCCGTCACCCACGTGATGGTCTTGATGCGTTCGTCGTAGCCAGCGCCCAGCACGTTCACCGCAGTGGTAAATCCGTCGGTGCGGTCGGCCGACAGGCTCAAGCTCCAGGCGCCCTTCTCATACAACACGCCAATCGACGAGGTGGCGGGTGCGACGCCTTCAAGCGGACGAACTTCGTCGCCTACCACGCTGCTAGCCTTGTTGTGTGTGTACTGGCCGCGCACGCCGAAGCCGTTGTTCCAGAAGTGCTGCAGGCCGATTTCAATGCCCTCCACCGTGGCGCGGTCGCCATTAATAGGTCGTAAGGTGTTGAACTTGTAGCCAGGTACACCGATGTCCTGATCAGTCTTCCATTCGGAAGTGATCTGGTTCTTGATGTTCTTCTTAAAAATGGCCACATTGAAGATCGACTTCGGAGCGTAGTACCACTCCAACGAAAGATCGGTCTGAACAGCGCTGTATGGTTTCAGCGCGGCGTTACCGCCATACACCTGCGTGAATTCACCCCAGGCCACACTTGCGGTCGTGCTGGTGGGCGCCAGCTTGTCGACGGACGGGCGCGCCATGGTCTTGGCAGCGCCCAAGCGAAGCTGGAAGTCCTTCGCGAAGCGCCAATTGAAGTTGGCCGACGGCAGCACGAAAGTGTAATCATTGGCTTGCGTCAGCGACGATGGTGGCGCGTAGTTTGCGCTGTAGTTCCAGTCACCATTCTTGGTAATGCTGGTGATCCTGGCTTCCCATGCTTGCGACGTGGTACGGGAGTGGACAACACGCACGCCGGCATCGGCATTCCACGTGTCCCCTGCGAAATCTCCCTGGACATAAGACGACGTGGTTTTTTCGGTGACGCGATAGCTCTCCAACGGGTTCCACGCCGGGGCTGCCTGGCTGTAGTCATACGTACCTCCGCCTGGGCGCGGCTTGCCGTTATAGGCCTGCAAGCGGGCCAGGTAGTTGGGGACGTCGAAAGCGAGGAATGAGCGCGGGAAGTTACCTTCCACCTTGTCCATGAAGTTGGGCAAGGTGAACGAATGCGAGATCACATTGCCACCGAGATCGGCTACGTTGATCGCGTTGGCGCCCGAGTAATAGTCCGAGCCCCCCGTGAGACTATTGTTGATAAGGTCGCGTGATTTAGCGCGGTTGGTGGCATTGATGCCAAAGCGAATCTGGTCAAGGAAGAACTTGTCCACGCTCCACTGACCGTCCACCGCCGCGCCCGAGATTTTGTCGTCGATGTTATCGCCGGCCAGACTCATGTAGTGGGTGTTGAAGTCCGAAGGGCCGAACTTGTTGGCCGCCAATCCGGCGGACAGGTCACGGCCATCCGCGAAGGTTGTCACGACGCTGGGAACTTCCGAACCCGTGAGGCTGACGTGGGAGATGTTCGGTTGGTTCATGCGCAGCACGACATAGGTGTCCTGTCCACCGGAGTGCCGCTTGGACTTGGATTGGTACACGTCGCCATCGAGCGTCAAGTCAGGCGTGACCTTCCACTCCGCTCTCAAACCGTACAGCGAGGTATCCACCACCCGGGGTTCAGTTTTATTCAATAACTCCGGATTCAAGCGCAAGCCAGGGTCGGGGTTGTCCAGGGTAAAGTCGGTGATGATACCGTTGTTGACCTTCATGTTCGACCACCGACCCGGTGCGTAGACCGTGTAGAAAGATTGCTGGTAGCCCACTTGCGGCGAGTCCAGCCGCGAGAAAATGCCGTCTGCCACCACTTTGACGCCAGCGACGGGGCGCCATTCAAATTTACCCGACAGCGCCAAGCGCTTCTTTTCTTCCAGCACGGAGCCGACACGGAACTGGCCCAAGCCGATCAGCCCTTTTTCGTCGGGGTCCAAGATACCGTTACGATTTGGGTCCAGTGCGCCGCCCCACGCATTCCCCCATTGCCAGCTCGGGTCGTCAGACGCGTTGCGCGTCCAGCCGCCATCGTTGCCCGCTGTATCGGTTCGGGCCTTGCGTTTTGCAAATACGCCACCCAGCACGATTCCCATCGTGTTGTTGGCGAAGGTATTGCTGTAGGTCGCAGAAAGCTTGCTGCCATTGAGATTGCTCATCTCGTTGTGATCGCCTTCAAGGCGGATCAGGGAATGCTCCCCCTTTTGGTCGAACGCGCTGGCCGAGCGCAGATTGACCAAGCCGCCAATGGCGCCTTCCGGCAGCATTGCTTGCGAGCCTTTAATGACATCAGCGCCGCTGATCACGTCCGACGGCAACACGTCGTATGCGAAATCACGTCCGGCACCATCAGTGCCGAGGACACGGCCATTGAATGTCGTCATGGTGTACTGAGGCCCCAGGCCGCGGACGCTGACTGACCTGCCTTCGCCGCCAGCGGTGCGCTTGATCGAGACGCCTGTGATGTGGCTCAAGGAATCGGCGACGTTATCGTCTGGAAAATGTCCCAGTTCAAGGGCGGAAATCGAGTCTTGGACTGTCGCGGCGTTGCGTTTGAGTTCGACCGAATGTGCCAGGCTGGCGCGCACGCCAGACACTGTCACCGTTTCAATCTCAGACGTAACAGGCTCGGTGCTCTGCGCCCAAGCTGGTGCTGTGCTCAAGGCCGCCAGTGCCAGTGCCAGCGGGTGGTACTTAAAACGAGTGGGAATGCGGTTCATGACGTCTCCTAGGTGACCGTTTTATGCCGCGGTCTTGGTCGTAACGCTCAATTCTTTGCGCGCCATATACAATACATCGAAACTTCTCTTTTCTTTCGAATGATTTTTGTTTTTTTCGAAAAAGTTGCACAAATAGGACGAGAAAATCATCGTTTATGGCATTTTTGATAATCTTTATCGATCTTTTTCCTGCGCTGGCCTAGGGAATGGTGAAAATTCATCGCCTGCACTCACGCCAGAGCCAGGACGGCCGCCCAAGCGCCAAGTCCCTGATCACGGCAATCGAAGGCAAGCGAAGGCTTTCAAAACGGTCTCTGAAAGGTCCGCATTTGGGCCGAATTCGGCAATGGGGGCGCAGAAAAAAGGGGGGACTGCGGTGCAGGAATGCCGAGATGCGAACACTGCCGCCCCGCGACTTGTAGCGGTTGGTATGGACGAAACGGCCTTGGCGATTTGCGAGCGGTGCTGCGTTCGCCTACCGGCGCTGGACGACGGCAGCACGGCCGCAGCGCGGTGCCGGCGTCACGTTTTTCGCGCTGGACTGCAAGGTGCGATGGTCTCGTCTGGCGCCCGCGCCGCATAGCGCTGTGCCAGTACCGTGCAAACCATCAACTGGAGCTGGTGAAACAACATCAAAGGCAACACGACGGCGCCCAAGGCATGGCCTGAAAACAGAAGCTTGGCCATCGGGATGCCGCTCGCCATGCTCTTTTTGGACCCGCAGAACACGATCGTGATTTCGTCCTCCTTGCTAAAGCCGAGCATGCGGCTTCCATAGGTGGAGATGGCGATGATCAGCGCCAGCAGCACGCCACTGATCACCATCAGCCCGAGCAGTGAACGCAGCGGCAACTGTTGCCATAAGCCGCCGTTGACCGCCTCGCTGAACGCGGTATAGACGACCAGCAAGATCGACCCTTGATCGACGCCCTTCACGAGCTTTTTCGCCCGCGCGAGGCGGGGACCGAGCCACGGCCGGGCGAGCTGTCCGGCCACGAAAGGGAGGAACAATTGCACGGCGATATTGGCCGCCGCGTCGGAAGCACCGCCGCCAGCACGATCGGCCACGACGATGGCGCCGACCAGCATAGGCGTGAGAAAGATGCCGAGCAAGTTAGAAGCGGAGGCCGCGCATACGGCGGCTGGAACGTTGCCACGCGCGATGGAAGTGAAGGCAATGGACGATTGCACCGTCGATGGAAGCACGCAGACGAACAGGACACCGAGGTAGAGTTCGGGCGTAACTAGCGGACCAAGCAAGGGTTTGAGCAACAGACCCAGCGCCGGCAAGACGGCAAAGGTGCACGCGAGCACCGTCAAATGCAGGCGCCAATGCAGCATGCCCTCCTTGACGGCCTGGGGCGAGAGTTTGCAGCCGTGCAGAAAGAACAGCAGGCAAATCATGAACTTGGTGATGCCATTGAACAATCTGGCGCCCTCACCGTGGCAAGGGAAGATACTGGCGGCCACGACCATCACGATGATGAGCGTCATGAAGGTGTCGGGGAGATAGCGTTTCATTGTCTTTTTCTAAGCCGAGCGTTTAAGGGTTGGCACGTCCGGGTACTGGCGCCCCTGAAATCGATGCCTTGGAAACGGGTGCCCATCACCGTGGCAAAGCAACCGGGCCAGCGCGCCGCCAATGCGTAAGCGCATTCAAATCGTATTGGTATGTGAATACCATTTCAAAAACCACCTTCGATGAATTGTAATACTTTGATCGCCATGAAACTGCAGACCAAGTGCGGGGCCGGTGCCGCTTACTTAGGGCTTGAACAGTTGTTCGATGAAGTCCACGAAGACCTTCACCTTCGCAGCACGATGGTGGCGTTGATGATAGACGACAGATACATCCGGACCTGGCGCACTCCACTGCGTCAAGATCGGTACGAGCGCTCCGGTCCGGATGGGTTCCTCCACCGACAGGGACAGGTGCTGAACAATACCGCAGCCGGCCTTGGCTGCCTCGACCAGCGACTCTACATGGTCCATTTCGAGCACGCCGCGCGGCGTCATCGGAAACTGTTGTCCGTCCTTTTCAAACATCCATTGCCTGACTTTTCGCGACTTCGGATAAAGGAAATTCAAGCAAATAAAATTCGATAGTTGCTCTGGCGTTTCCGGTTGGCCGTGTGCAGCAAGGTAGGCCGGTGCGGCGCAGCAAATATACCTCGTCTTCAACACGGTCTTGGCAACGAGGTTTGAGCTTTGCAATTCCCCAATACGGATTAGCACGTCGACTCCGTCCTCCACCATGTCAATCATTCGATCGCCCGCGGTCATCCGCAGTCGGATATCGGGGTACGCCGCCAAGAACGCTGGCAAGGCTGGCGCGACGAACAATCTACTGATGATGTTTGGCATGTCGACACGCAGACTACCTCGTGGATGTTGGTTTGAATCGAGCATGCTGGTCTCTAGCTCGTCCATATCGCCCAGCAGGGCGACCGCCATGTCGTAGCACTGGCGCCCTTCGTCGGTAAGCGACATGCGGCGTGTGGTGCGGTGAAGAAGCTTGATGTTGAAGTGGGCTTCCAACGCCAATACCTGATTTGTCACTGACGACGTTGAGATCGCCAACTTGCCGGCCGCACGACTGAAGCCGCCAGCATCGACGACTGCGCAAAAGACTTTTAGTGCATCCAACCGATCCATCGCGATACTCCCTTATGAAGTGGGCCAGTCGGGCTTCGCCCAACCTGCTCCATTATTTACGATTTCGAAATGATGTGTTGGGCCTGGACCCATTTTTCCGCCAGGCCCTTGCCTCTACACTGGATTCATCGGTTGGGGCCAGACGCTCCACCGCGTTCTTCCCAACTATTAAAGGAAACTACCATGTCCGCTACCACCACTATGCAAGCCCTCGTCCTGAATGCCTTTGGCGAACCGATGACCCTCAGCACCATCGCCCGCCCTGTGGCCGGCCCCGGACAAGTCCTGGTCCGCATCCTGGCAAGCGGCGTCAATCCGCTCGACATCAAAATTACGGCTGGCCAGGCCGCCCACGCTCGCACCACGCTGCCAGCTGTGCTCGGCATAGACTTGGCCGGCGTGGTCGAGGCCATCGGCCCTGGCGTTACCGCGTTCAAGGTAGGCGACGAAGTCTACGGCATGGCGGGCGGCATCGGCGGCGTGCAAGGCTCGCTGGCGCAATTTTCCGCAGTAGATGCCGATTTACTCGCCATTAAACCGTCGAACATCTCCATGCGCGAAGCGGCTGGCTTGCCGTTGATCTTTATCACCGCCTGGGAAGGTCTGGTTGACCGCGCCCATGTCTCCGCCGGCAAGACTGTGCTGGTACATGGCGGCGCCGGCGGTGTCGGCCATATCGCGGTACAGATTGCCGTCGCCGCCGGCGCCCGTGTGTTCGCCACCGGAACGGCGCAACAGAAGGAGATTATCGAATCGTATGGCGCCACTGCGATCGACTACCTCAGCACGACGGTCGAGGAATACGTTGAGCGGCATACCGGCGGCGCGGGCTTCGACCTGATCTACGACACCGTCGGCGGCGCAACCCTCGATGCCTCCTTCCATGCCGCCCGCCACTACCACGGACACGTGGTGAGCTGCCTGGGCTGGGGTACCCATGCGCTGGCGCCGCTTTCGTTCCGCGCCGCGACCTACTCCGGCGTGTTCACCCTGCTCCCACTGCTGAGTGGAAAAGGACGCGCCCAACATGGCGCCATCATGCGCGAAGCCACCGCGCTGGTCGAAGCAGGCAAGGTCCGCGTCAACCTGGACCCGTCCACCTACAGCATCGATACCGTCGCAGCCGCCCACAGTGCCGTCACCGACGGCATCGCTAAGGGAAAGATCGTCATCGATATTGATCAATAGATCGCCATCGCTCCCAAACCGGCATCCCCGGGCGCAGAGCGTCCGACACGACAAATTGTTGGGCGCAAAGTTCCAGGCGCCGATCTCATCCCTGGCCAAGAGCACCTTCGCGAGATGATCGCAATGTCGGTGCAGGAAATTGGCGGGTGTTGCCTTCTTCGCAGTTCCGAGCAGCCGCGTCCAGGGCAGCGCAGGCGTCAGCCTCAGGGGCAACACGAAACGCGGCGCGCAGCCGCGGTTCGCGTTACCCGGACTCACCGCTTAAAAGCGATACAACAGCGATAGTTCATAGGCGCGGCCGAATATCGGGCGGGCGATGATCGGTCCGCTACTTGCGCCATTCAAGCGCGAGTTTCCTTCGGTGAGGCCCAGTTCATTGCTCAAATTTGTTCCGGCCAGACGAACCTCCACCTTGTCGCCGATCTGAGCGAGGATGCCGGCGTCGACCGTCTTATAGGCAGGCAAATATTGCGTGTTTGCCTGATCAGCCCAACGCTCTCCGATCTGCGTATAGGTGCCGTAGAACTTAATCGAATTGTCACCCATCGGAATCTCATAACTGGGCGTCAAACGATACTGCAGCTTCGGTTGGCGCTGCACCGTATTGCCAGAAATGGCGGGATTGTCCTTGTACTTGGAATCCTGATAATCGCCGGTCCAGGTCACCTGCAGGCCGGGCAGCGGGCGCACCGCCAGTTCGAATTCCAGGCCTTTACCGGACGAGCCGCTGATCGAATTGATCACAGCATTGGTGGTGATTCGCTGGAACGAGATGCCGGAAAAGTCCGTGTAAAACGCATTGACGTAGGCACTGTAGAACCTGTTCGCGGTCTTGAAGCCGACCTCATATTGGGTGACCTTAGGGGTGGGCACGCCGTTGCGGTCATCCAGGGCACCCTGGCTGCCCGCATTGCGCATATCATCGAAGGCGATGAAGGTGTGGCCGGTATTGGCGCGGGCGAATACGCTCATGTCCTTGTTCAGCTTGTAGATTCCGCCGAGCGTGAACGAGCTCACCGAATCGTCCCGCTTCAATCCCTTGAACGTTCCATCAGGCATTGAGGTGCCATTGTTATAGAGGGTCGAGGAATTGCCATCAGTGTCCATTGATTGAAGATTGGAAATCGACGCGTTCAGGCGCTGGGTTTCCCTGCGCAAGCCGGCGTCGGCCTTCAGCTGATCGTTAATCTTCCATTCGTTAGCGACAAAGAACGCCGTATTACTGCCGGAGTAGGAGGCGACCGGCGCATAGAAGACCGGGCCATCGGTGCCGTTGTGCGCCACGACAACGCCATTATTCAGGCTAACGTTGATGAGACTGGCGTTCGGCGTTGCTGTCATCAGGTGGCTGTTACCGAGATACCAGACGTCGTGTGAGGTGTAGTTGGCAACGTAGGCGCCTATCGTGGTGGTATTGTTTTTTACCAACTCCTTGCTGATGCGAAATTCATCCGTGAACGAGGTCAACTTTTTCTCGACCGCCCACAGCCCTGCGGACATCACTTGCTGATTTGGATCGACCGCGCCGCCATGGACGTAGGTGGCGGTGCCGGACGTGGCGCCATTGGTTGTGACCGCGTTGGCAAGATAGGACGCCATGGTTTGCGGATTGTTACCGGTAAACACGGCGATCGTATTCAGGTTGCCACTGAAATAGTTTGCCTTGTTCGAGACATTCCAACCATTGATCTTCTGATCAAATTCTGCCCCCACCACGTTCGACTGCAAGCCCCGGCCGTCACCTAGATCGTAGTTCAGGGTTTTTCCGGGCGCCGCTTCGATCGTGAAGTTGCGCAACTCATTCCCCATCAGCGTACCGGTCAAGGCATTGAAACCAGGGAAGCTTGTGATGGTATGACCGTTGTCGCTGGATATTAAAGGCACCCCGGTATAGAAGGCATTCTTGTCGTTGGTGGTGCGCGCGTAGATCGTCAACTCGCCCTGGTCGAGCTTGCGGGTCAATGTCGCGGTCAACTGGCCGCCGTCATCGGCCGGAAACTGCGCATTGCGCACGCCCTCCGTGACGCGATGAAATCCCCCGACCGCGCCATACCAGCCGTCGGCGATTTTGCCGCTGTAAAACAAATCGACGCGACGCTCCTTGCCGGTACCGGTCGTGAAACGAGCGCTGCCCTCAGGCGTGTCATCGCCTCGTTTCAGCACAAAGTTCATCGTAGCGCCCGGCTGGCCTGTGCCATAAATGGTGCTTGGCCCGCCCCGCAACACTTCAACGCGCTCAACCGTGTCGTCGAGACGGAATGCGGACGATCCCTCAAAAAACGACAGGACCGGGACGGGGTATACCGGACTGCCCTCCATCTGGACCGACACGAAGGGTGAGTCGCTGCCGGATGGAAAGCCGCGCACCTCGATATTCGCGCCGGATTGACCACCGGTTGCCTCAGCGAAAACGCCCGGGACCAATTTCATGACATCGGCCGTACTGCTGGGCGATGCTTCCTTCAATTGCTCTTCGGTGGCGGTGGTGATGGAAAAACTGGCATCGATCTTGCGGCCGCCTGTGGCGGACGCCGTACCGGTTACGACAACTTGTTGAATTTCGGTCGCCACCGCGTCTTTGGGCGGCGTCGATTGCCCGGGGCCCTGAGCAGGCTGCTCCCCCGCGTTGGCCTGATTCATGAGCGTTAAAACTGCGATCGTGATGGAAGAAAGAAGAAACGTGGCTGGGCTTTTCATAATTATTATGCGCTTTCTTATCAGAGTTTAGAGCATCTCCAGGACGGGGAATCAACAAGTTTCAATTAGAACAACAGTGCGCCTTCAGCATTTCGGGCTGGAACTCCCCCCATTCCAGCCACCCCGCGTTTGCCGATTCAATTCAGCGGATGGGAACAATGACCCATTGAAACAAGGACCACATACCTTGTCAATAAAAATGATAGCGATGTCATTTTCAAGCCACAACTCAAGAATCGTGCCATAATGCGGCATCAACGTGACTTCCACGCACCAGGTAAAGTGTCAATGTCCACCCAGAAAAACGGAATTACGAATGCCGGCGCCGGTTTGACGATGGAAGACATCGCCAAAGTCGCCGGCGTTTCTAAGATCACCGTGTCGCGGGCACTGCGCGACAGTCCGCTCGTGAAGCCGGACACCCGCGAGAAGATTCGCAAGCTCGCAAGTGAACATGGGTATCGCTTCAATGTCAGCGCGCGCAACCTGCGGATGCGGCGCAGCTATTCCGTGGCTGTGGTGGTGGAAATGACCCCGATGTCAGGCCGCCCGATGTCCGACCCCTACCCGCTTGCCTTACTGGGAGGGATCACGCAACAACTGACCACCGCCGGCTACAGTGTGATCCTGACCGCAAAGCAACTTATCGACACTGGCCCCGTGCAGGGTGCCGATGGTGTGATTTTGCTTGGGCAAGGATTGCATGGCGATGCGATGCACGCGATGGAAAGATCGGGACTGCCGCTCGTGGTCTGGGGTGCCCAAGAAGAAGGATCGACCTGCGTGGTCGTCGGCAGCGACAACCACAAGAGCGGGCTGAGCGTGGCTGAGCGCTTCATCGGGCTTGGACGAAAGAAAATTATCTTCCTGGGAGATGTTGATCATGCAGAGGTCGGCCAGCGCTGCGCCGGCCTGATTAAAGGAATGCATGGCCACGGAAAAGTGCACATCATCCGGCCGAAGGCGTTTACCGTTGACTCAGGCTTTGCCAGTATCGCGGCGGCACTGAAAAAAACGCCGCACGCCTGCGACGGCGTGTTCGCGGCCAGCGATCTGCTCGCTATGGGCGCGATCCGTGCATTGGCGGAAAACAATCTGCAGGTCCCGGAAGACGTGTCCGTCGTCGGCTACGATGACTCGCCGAGCGCCGCCAGTTTTATTCCAGCATTGACGAGCGTCCACCAGGACCTGCGCGATGGCGGAGAAATGCTTGCCCAAAAGATCCTCGACCTGATCGATGGCAAAGTGGTCAGTTCGGAAATGCTGCCGACCAAGCTGGTCGTTCGCCAAACCTGAACGGTCCAGGCAAGCGGCGCATAGGATGGCCGCAAGGGCTAAGTCTGGCGGGGTATCAACATGGCAGGCAGCATTTCAGACGCGACGGCCTCGCCACGGATCAGGTCGAGTATTTTCCTGGCGAGCAGTACGCCCCCCTCATGCAAGCGCTGATGCACGCTCGATAGCGGCGGCGAAAAATTGGCGGCTCCCGGCGTATTATCGTAGCCAACGACGGACACGTCCTCGGGCACGCTGAGGTTGCCTTCCAGCAATGCGTCCACAGCCCCCATTGCCAGCAGATCGCTGGCGGCGAACACCCCGTCGTAGCCCCCACCGGGATTGCCCAACGCTGCCGAAATACTGTCAAACCCGGCTTCGTAAGTGAACGCCTTTGGGCTAATGGCATGGACTAACGTCCCCTCCCGTTCCGCGGCGTCCATAAAGCCGACGCAGCGTTCGCGCACTTCAGCATGATTCACATCGCCGAGGAAGATGAACCGCCTGCGCCCTTGCTCAAGGAACCGTTCCGCCACACTCATCCCCCCTTTGCGGTTGTCGCTGCCGACGACGATACAGCATGAGTCCCGGTCCGGCGCGCCCCACACGACGAGGGGCGATCCGAAACGCTCGAGCGCCAATGCGGCCTCGCCAAGCGCACCTTGTCCGAGCAGGATCAATCCATCCGGCCCCGGCATCGCCGCTGCTTGCATCAGCTGCATCGAAGTGAGCACGACGCTGTATCCGGCTGTGGTGAGTTCCTGCGTGATGCCGCCCAGCAGCTCCAGCGGGTAAGGGTCAGACATCGGGCGGCCCTTCATCGGCGCCATTTCGACGACGACCGCCACCAGGTAACTACGCCGCATACGCAGATTGCGGGCGTTGACATTGATTCGGTAGCCCATCTCATTGGCGACCTTCCGAATCGTCGCGCGGGTTGCGGGGGCGACCAGGGGACTGTCGCGCAAGGCGCGCGAAACGGTGATCGAGGAAACGCCGGCGACTTTAGCGATATCTGCCATGGTCAACCCCGCCCCCTTCTTGAAACTCTCCTTCGTCTCGGCCTGCATGTCACCCTCTATTAGCAACAAGATATCGATCAGCCGGCACATTATGACAGCATCGCCGCCGCCGTTGCAAATTAATGACATCGATCACATCAATGATGACATCCATAACATTTTTATTGACATCAATGTCATTTGTTTCAATGACTTGTCTTTACTTGCAAACAAGCATCTCGCGTCAATTGGTGCTGCAAGGAAAGAGTGGGGATGAGACGTCCGTGTCCGTGCGGCGCGCAGGCGATTTCATCAAGGAGGCGAATTTTTTGATTCAAAATAAGAAAGACACTTACACATGAAAAGCCATAAACAATTTTTGCTGTCGTCCGTCACGCTGGCCGTGCTGACGCTGATGAATCAGGCAAGCAGCGCCGCGGCGGAAGCGGCGCCTCAGGCCGACGCAGCGCCGGCGCCAACGGATCAGGCCAAGGAAGTGCGCGCCGAAGTCCAGCAAGTTGTTGTGACCGGGACCGCTGCCGCCGGCGGCATTCGCAAGATCGACGCCTCATTCTCGATCACGACGGCAACCGAGGAACAGATCAAGGAAGCCAATCCAACCTCGACCGCTGACTTGCTCAAGATCACGCCCGGCGTTTTCGCCGAAGCCACCGGCGGCCAATCCGGCGCCAACATCGAAGTACGCGGCTTTCCATCGAACAGCGACTCCCCTTTCGTCACCATTGAAATGAATGGCTCGCCGCTGTTCCCGCCACCAACGCTGAATTTCTTTGAAGGCTCGTCGATCTTCCGGCTTGACGATACGATCGAACGGGTTGAGGTACTTCGTGGTGGCCCAAGCCCAGTTTTTGGCAACGGTCAGCCAGGTGCGACCGTCAACTTTATCCTCAAGAAGGGAACCGACACGCCTGAAGGCAGCCTGCGCACCACCCTTGGCAGCGGCAACCTGCATCGCGTCGACGGCTACTTTGGCGGCAAGATCGCCGATGGCTGGTATGCATCGCTCGGTGGCTTCTACCGCAGCACGAAAACCGTCAAGGATGCCGGCTATCCCGCCGACGATGGCGGCCAGCTGACCGCCACCATCACCCGCAAGCTCGACGACGGCCAGCTCACCGCGTATGCGCGCACCCTGAACGATAAGAACGCCTTCCTGACGTCGATCCCGCTGCTGCAAGATCCAGTGACCAAGAAGTTGTCGCCGTTCCCCGGCTTCGATCCGCTGACCGGTGTATTCCAAGGCCCCGAACTGCGCAACATCCACTCGGACATCGGCAATGGCCAGTTCCTGGAGAAGGATCTGGCGGACGGCCGTGGCGCCTCGATCACCACCTTTGGTGCGAACTTCGACCAGAAAATCAACGGCTTTAGTGTCAGCAACAACGTCAACTACACCTCGGGTAACGTACCGACGCTGGCATTGTTCAACGGCGGCAGCGTGCCACAAACGATGCAAGCGTATATCGACGCCCAGCTCTCCCGCAGTCCAGGCGCTACGGCTGGCTCGGCCTTCTACGTCACGGGTGGCGCGGCGGTTGATCCGAATCAGCAAGTCACCCCGGTTGGCCTGTGGTCGGTGGAGAAACACATACAGTCGATGACGGACGAACTGCGTATCAGCAAGGAAATCGTAAAGGGCAACACCTTGACCGCCGGCGCCTATATCGCCGACTACTCCAACAAGGACCTGTGGTACCTCGGCAACCAGGTGTTGATTAGCGCGCAATCGCAAGGCCGCCCTATCCGTGTCGCGCTGAACAACGGCGCCCAGGTCACCGATGCCAGCGGCTACCAATCCGGTGCCACCTTCTCCATGCGCGAATCCGACAGCGGCAGCAATGAAGCGGTGTTCCTGGCCGACGAGTGGACCGTCAGTGACCGTATCAAGGTCGATGGCGGCATTCGCTATGAACGCCAGGAAGCCCACCTGAACCGCGAAGGCCAGAACGGGGTCGACACCGACCATAACCCACTGACCTTGTACAACAACTCGGTATCAACCCTGAACGGTACGCACACTACCTGGGACCAGAAAAACAATCTGTTTGCCTGGACTCTGGGTGGCAATTACAAGCTGTCGAAAGACTTCAGTGTGTTTGCGCGCGCCAACCGCGGTGGCACGATGCCGCAGTTTGGCACCATCCAATCGCTGTCGACCCCGTCGGGCGTGCCCTGCGCTGCCGGCGCCCAAGTATGCGCCGCCCCGGTGGTCAAGGCCGAGCAGGCTGAAATTGGCCTGAAGACCGTTGGCACCATGTACAGCGTCTACCTGACCTTGTTCCATAATCAGTTCACCGGCCTGGTCAATACGGTGCTGGACGCGAATGGTTTCTCGACCAGCACGCTTGGCGGTTCCAAAGGCAACGGCATCGAGTACGACGTCACCCTGCGCCCCCTGCCCAGCTTGAAAATCGCGCTCACCGGCGACTACCAGAAGTCGGAGAACAGCGACTATGATGAAGCCAAGTACCCAGGCTACAACGGCAAATGGATTCTGCGTCAGCCACGTAACCAGTTCCGCCTGACGCCGTCCTACAGCATCCCAATGGGCGACAACACGCTCAAGCTGTACGGCACCTATTCGTACGTCGGCAAGCGCTATTCGGACCTGCAGAACCAGCAGGCAATGCCGAGCTACAAAACGGTGGACGCCGGCGCCCTGCTGGAAATCGGCGACAAGCTGGAATTGCGCTTTAGCGGATCGAATCTGACCAACGAACTGGGTATTTCCGAGGTCAACGTCCGCGCGTCGGCTCTGCCTGTCACCGGCACCGTGCAGAATGCCTTCATGGGTCGCCCATTGCTCGGACGCGCCTATGAACTGTCGCTGATGTATCACTTCTAAATGAAGGATGCCGCGCCGCAGACGCCACCCCAGGCGTCGCCGGTGCGGCGCTCGTACCCGAGCCTAGCCGGCGCCAGGAGCTATCGCCCCTCGCGCCGGCTACGACGCTCACCCCGCAGGTCCATTCACTGGAGCGAGACAAGCTTGCTCGTCCTCCTCCCCTTCTAGAAAATAAAGGCGCGCCATGTCCAACCACACTGAGGCAAAGTCGTTGCGGAACACCTCAGCCGCGTTTAGTACCTTCACTGAAAGAAAATTGTTAGCCGACATAGGCGGCACGAATGCTCGCTTCGCACTCGAGTACGACGGGCAGATCGAGGAGGTGCGGGTGCTGCAATGCGCCGACTTTCCAACCCTGTCGGAAGCACTGCATGCCTACCTTAACGAGCCCACCGTCGCCGCCCGCATTGGTGGACAGGTCATTGATGCCGGTATTGCCATTGCCAATCCAGTCACGGGCGACGAAGTGAGCATGACCAACCACCACTGGCGCTTTTCGATCGAAGCGGTACGCCGCGAATTCGGCTTCACCAAGCTACTTGTGGTCAACGACTACCGGGCCATGGCACGCAGCCTGCCGTGCCTCGGGCCACAAGACATACGTCAAGTCGGCCGGGGAACGAAGGGCTCCGGCCCGATCGGCCTGCTCGGCGCCGGGACCGGCCTGGGCATGTCGGGCTTGGTGCCTGCGGATGAGGACTGGCTCGCGCTCGACAGCGAAGGGGGCCACGTCACGTTCTCGCCATCGGACGATCGGGAGATCGACATCTTGCGCTTCGCATGGAAGGAATACCCACATGTGTCGGCCGAACGCATGATGTCCGGAATTGGCCTGCAGATTGTCTACCGAGCACTGGCTTCCCGTACCGGCGAGATCGCGCGCCCTCTGAGCGTGGCGGAAATCGTGCAATGTGCGCTGAGCAGCAAGTGTCTATTGTGTGTCGAAACGATTGAATGCTTCTGCGAAATGCTCGGCACCGCTGCCGGCAACCTCGCCGTCACACTGGGTGCGACCGGTGGCATTTACATCGGTGGCGGTATCGTGCCGCGCTTGGGCAGCTTCTTCGATCGCTCCGGATTTCGTCGCCGCTTTGAACAAAAGGGACGCTTTTCGGACTACCTGTCGCAAATTCCAACTTACGTCATCACGGCGCCCTTCCCCACCTTCCTGGGCATGTCCGCCCTTCTGCGCCAGCACTGACACGATCTCGCCTGTCCGCCCAGATCGAGGGCCGGACAGGAATGGGCAGGTGTGCCCTCCACGTCATAAGTGCGAATGTTTGCCATGGCGGCCTGCGGCGCGCTTCATGTGGTCATCTAACAGCGCTGAGCGGGGCCCGGCCTCGTCGTCCAGGCTGACCTGGGCAGCCAACCCGCGAGCGCGCCTTACCCGTAACGGCTAGCACCCCGCGCGGCACAACCGGAATCGAATAAATTCCACATTGGCCTGTCGACCGCCGTCAACGAACGGAAAATGGCAACGGGCAAACCTATCGTGTCCAATGGCGCCTTTTTGAACTCAGCGAAAAGAACGATTCGTTTCGGCTCGCCCCTTCATCGCGCCTTGTCGAGCATCTTGCTCACATTTGCACGCATGCCGCGGCGCTGAAGATCGTCGATCTGGAACCATAATGCCTTGCGTCTCAGTGGCGTGGCCTCGCTGAGAAGTGGATTGGCCAGCTCAATGACCACTCGTTGGTCTAGTCGAGCCTGCTTAATGCACCGGGAAAATTCTTCATCGAAGAGTTCATCGAAGGAACCGTCGGCGATAGTTGCCTCCAAGCCCCTCCTGATTTCTTCTGCCAGAGCGACATTGCTGCGATTGACAAAAAAATATTCCGCAGCCGGATAATGGATCACAAGGTAAGGATCGACCGCGAGGTCCGGATGATGGGCGAGTTCATTCCATATTTCCTTGGTTGACCTGGGAAGATAGTCAAAGCGGCCTGCGGCCAACATCCTGAACAAGCTTCCGTACACGGACACCCCATCCACAGGCAGGCGATTGGCGCGCAGGATGTCGGTGTCGGGCCAGTCGCGCTCTTGGCCAGCGCGAAAGGCGCTCAGGTCAGCTGCGTTGTTGATATTTCGCATTATCGCGGACCGCTCTTTCTTCAGGAGCACCAGGCGCCACCCCATCAATCCCTTGTCCAGCGGAATTCGAATCGGCAACAAATTTTCCTCGCGCTCCCTCGAGGTCATCGTTGCCATGATATCGATCCGCCCGTGCAAACGCGTGACCTCATACAATTCACGCCCCTGTTGCATCCTCTGCGTGGCACGTTTGACCTCGTAGTGCCCTCCCGCCTTTTCCAGTGCCAAACGAAGCAGGCGCACTTCGTGTTCTCCTCGACTGTCGAAATCGCTTTCTGGGGCCGGAAAATACACTGTCTTGATCGTTGACGCCTGCACCGACAATGTCAGCAATGTCATATAGATCCCGGTCAAGAACAAGAACCGCGCGCAGTTTGGTCGTGGCGTCCTAGCGCGAAAAAGGAACGATTTCACGGCAGCCTCCATTAATCATCGATATCTCATCCCGGTAATCCCAACGGCGGCCATTGTGCGCTTGTGCCAGATTGGAAGGGCCCGCGTTGGCTGCCTTTTGCTCCGTCGTGCAATGCCAACGGCACGCATGGCGCCGGCTAAGCTTCGTCGCGAATTCTGGCAGCGCTCGCTGGCAATAACCGCCGCGTGCAGCCAGCGCTTAGGTATCGGCCGGATGAGCTGTGTCCCGATCCGAATGATCGCAAGGACCTCAGCTCCATGCGCGGTGGCCAGCCTTGGTGAAGCGGCGTCTGCTAACTGTCGCGCAGCCGTCGGTGTCAAAAACCATTAAATCACCAATTGACATCGATGTCAATTGCACCCGGTCCGGGCCAGTTGCGGCATCCAAGTGATGCCCAACGCCGAACTGGTCGATCCGACCCAGTTCGACTGCATCGTGGTCGTGGGCGGCCCGCTGAGCGCGCTGCGCATGCCGGCTGCGCTCAACGTCTACCTGAAAAAAAAAGGCGGCCGCCGCCGAGTGTGCCCTTGGTCGGCATCTGCACGGGCAGCTTCGAGTTGGCGCGGTTAGGCCTGATGACGGGCGGCGTAGTTGCGTCCGCTGGCCCCGGCGTCCACGGCGCAGGGCAACGGCCAGGACAGCTTGAATGACCAGACCGTGCGCCCGATTTTGCATTCGAGCATGTGGCGACAAGTAGGTACGGGTACGGGTACGGGTAC
>DIZW01000031.1:158399-176504 GCA_002428015.1 Oxalobacteraceae bacterium UBA6018
GGTACGGGTACGGGTACGGGTACCGGTGCGGGCGCGGCGGTTCATTAATTTGGCACGGCGCCGCTGGCGCTTGATGCGGTGAACGTGGCCATGCGCTCGACAGCTTCATCCACCGTGCCGGGAACGGACCGCGTACTGAGCTTCGGCGGACAGGGTGTGGTGACACTGGCCCCTGGCGCGCCGACCTTGAGCGATCCGGTCGAGCTGGAGGCGCCGGCCATGCGGACCTGGCGGCCAGCATCGAGGTGCCGTGACAGGTCAAGATCGACACGCAGCATGCGGCCTCCGCCCAGACCAGCTATGTGTCGGGGGCGGGCGACCACAGTAGGCGCGCAAGATTTGATCGGCGGCTACCGTCAGCCGATCGCGCGCGCACGCCAAGGGTTTGCCATTTACGGCGCCACGCTGACGCCGTTCAGCGGCACGGCATTCCCAGACTAATACAGCGCCGAGACGGAAGGCGTGCGCCAGCAAGTGAACCAGTCGATCAGGTCAAGTGGCGAGTTCGACGCAGTGGTCGATTTTGATCTGGCCTTGCGCGACCCGCCGCAGCCGGCGCGCATGTTGCCGGCCTATGACAGCGGCGAACACTTGCATCCGGGCGGCCGCGGCGTGCAGGCGATGGCCGAAGCGGTACCGTTGGCGCTGCCGCGCAGGCGGTACCATTCTCGACGAGCATGGCAATGTGCCGCTCGCGGGCGACCCGAGCAATCGGCGCAGTTTTTCATGCCATAATTTGGGCCACGACGATACCAGTCCTCCAATTCGCTGGTGAGGGCGCAAACCAGGCAGAGCCATGAGTAAAGTAAAAACATCAATGCAAGTATTGGAGTTCTTTCCGACGCCGGTATTCGTTGTGCAGACCCAGGGGATGGACAACCAGGAACTGGCGCGCCAGATCTATGCCATCCGTGACGAGGAAATCGCGACCGGTATCGCCAACAAGACCGGCCTGTCGAACAACGGCGGCTTCCGTAGCTATGACCTGTTGCAGCGCCCAGGATTCGCACCGCTCAAGCGACTCGTGCTGGCGACGCTCAACGAACACATGGTCAAAGGCGCCTGGTTTGCGGAACCGGAAGTCATGGAAGCGCAGTTCGGCGCGATGTGGGGCGTTATCAATGGCAAAGGGCACGCCAACAGCACGCACAATCACCCGGGTGGCTGGATCAGCGGCGTGTATTACCCACAGGTGCCGGCCGCGATCGAGCGTGCCGGTTCGCTCAGCTTCCGCGATCCGATCCTCGCGCGCACCTTTACGCGCAGCTTTTACCGTAGCGTGCCGTCCGAGGTGGCATCCGTGGCGCCAGAAGTGGGTAAGCTGATCATGTTCCCAAGCTGGTTCGAACACCACGTCGGCCCCAACCTGACCGATGAAGAGCGCATTGCGATCTCGTTTAACATCAACCACGCGAGCGCGCGCTAGCTTTTCGTCTTCAGGTAAGCGTGCATCGCCAGCGAGCGGGTGAAGCTGTCGAACCATCCTGTGCTGGTCGTCGTCTTCGGATACATGCCGAAGCCGTGACCGCCCTGCTCGTACCGATGAAATTCGACGGGACGCGTGGCGCTCTTCCAGCGCGATCACGCTTGCGCGATCGGTGGTGCTGCCGGAGTAAGCCGCGCGCTTCAGCCAGCGTTCAGGCGCACCCCGAAGAAGGCGTTGACGGTCAGCCGGCCTTGTTCCGGATCGGGACTGAGCAGCTCCGGGTGGCGGATGTCGCCGCTGTGGTAGATCGTGCCATCGTAGAAAACCGCGCGGTTGAACGCCGCCGGGACGGTCGCCATTTTCTCAAAATACGCGTTGTTCTCGGTCGGATACGCGGGAGCGCGGTCGATCAAGGCCGAAAACGCGGCACTGTCCATGTGCTGCGCGTGCGTCATCATGTTCGACAAGGCCGCAGCCCCGACCCGCGGTCGAAAGAAGCTGGTGCCGCCCATCCGCTCATCCTTGAACAAGTACAGCACCATGGCGAAATTGCCCTCGCCGGGCTGGAACGGGCCGCCATCGACATGAGGGATTCTCTGGAATGGCTCCAGCCTTGCCGGCTCGCGGGTGACCAGCGACATCCTGCACAAGGTGCTGCGGGTGCGCCGGCCGCCAAGGCGACCCCGGATATATTGTGAAAAGAACGCCTCGAATGCCAGGTGCGCGCCCGGATCGAGCAGCAGTTCCGGCCCCGGATAATAGTGTGAATCGTCCGGCGAAAAATCGGCGCGCCGCGCCACGGCATGGGCGATCAACTGCAAGGGATCGCGCAGGATATTGTCAACGACCACGCAAATACGGCCATCGCTCAGCACGACTCTACTCATCGAGGGATTGGGGTGGAACATGAAGATGGCACGCTTCTCAAAAAAGGATCAATTCGGAGGCTGCGCGCGGCAGAACTGCTGGACATACGCCTGGTGCGACGGCAACTGCTGGACCGTCCTTTCGATCCCCTGGCGAATCCCGCCCAGGAACTGCGACAACTCGGCGTCGCCCATCAGGTCGGCCGACTGGTGATGCTGCTCAGGCATCATGCCCTGGCCCAGCATGACCTGCAGCCACGACGATTCGGTAAACAACTCGCCCTCGGTGCGAAACACCCGTCCCGTTTCGCGGAACAGATCAATGCGGTGCTGCAGCGATGCCGGCACGTCCATGGTCCTGGCAGCTGCCCAGTACGGCGTGTCGGCGCGCTTGGTCACCTTGTAGTGCAAGATGATGAAATCGCGGATGTGATTGATTTCGCTTTGCACCTGGCTGTTGAATTCGTCGATGTCGGTGCGGCAGATGCCATCGGCCGGGAACATCTGCATCAAACGGATCAGGTTACGCTGGATAAGGTGGATGCTGGTCGACTCGATGGGCTCCAAAAAACCGCTCGACAGGCCGATGGCGATGACGTTGCCTTTCCACGATTGCCGGCGCTGCCCTGGCTTGAACGTGATCACGCGCGGCTGCGTCAGCGGCTCGCCCTGTAGGTTGTCGATCAAGATCTGCCTGGCTTCCTCGCCGTCCATATGCTTGCTGGAAAAGACATGGCCATTGCCAACCCGGTGCTGCAGCGGGACCCGCCACTGCCAGCCGGCGCCATGCGCAATCGCACGCGTCAACGGCACCGGTTCGCCGACTCCTTCGGTCTGCACCGCAATGGCAGTGTCGTTAAACAGCCAATGCGACCAGTCGTCGTATTCGACCCCCATGGTCTCGGCCAGCAGCAGCGCGCGAAAGCCGGTGCAGTCGATGAACAGGTCGCCTTCGATCAAGGCGCCGTTCTCGAGCTTGAGTCCAGTCACGTAGCCGCTGGCGGCATCGGTCATCACTTGGCCGATCTTGCCTTCCACCCGCTTGACGCCGAAGCCTTCGCTGAACTTGCGCAGGAACTTGGCGTACAAGGTCGCGTCAAGATGGTACGCGTAATTCATGCCGTCGTTCGACAGGTGGGCGAAGCGGCCTAGCTGGGCTGCCCTCAATTCCAGGCAATAGTCGCCAAAGTCGCTGGCCAGGCCGCGCTGGCGCCCCTTGCGCCAAAAGTGCTGGAAGCCTGCGGTCCAGTGGTCGATGCCGGTCACACCGAACGAGTGGATATAGTGTTCGCCCACCATGCGCCAATTCTCAAAACTGATGCCAAGCTTGAAGGTCGCCTGGGTCGCCTTCATGACCTCGGCTTCGCTCAGTTCCAACACCTGGTGAAACTTCAACAAGCTGGGAATGGTCGCCTCGCCCACGCCGACAGTACCGATCTCGTCGGATTCGACCAGCGTGATGTCGAGTGACTTGCCCAAGATCTTGGAGACGACGGCGGCGGCCATCCAGCCGGCCGTGCCGCCGCCGGCGATGACGACGCGGCGCACTGGTTTCCTGCCGATTTTTTCTTGATTCTTCTGTTCCACGGACTGTCTCCCGTCACCGTTTGAGTTTCTGAATGATAGCTGCGCGCATGAGCCGCGCCTGGTCGATATCGAGCGGGCCGAGGACCCCGCGTGCGTGTTGCGGAATGTGCGCCGTTGCCTCGCCGTCCGCTTCAAATATGTAGTGGCGGAACATCTCCTGCCATGCCAGACGCTGGGCCGGCGGCAGCTCGCGCAGCGTCAGCATGGCGTGCATCAGCGTGTTGACCGGTGCATCCATGTAGCCCGGCGACTGGCGCCACCAGTAGTTGATCAGGACGTTAAAACTGTCGAGCGCCTCGATATGGTGCCACCACATGCTCGGAATGAAGATGGCGTCGCCTGGCAGCAATTCGGCCACCTGCGCGTGCTCCATGGCCTCGGCAAAGCGGGGAAATTTCACCAGGTCCGGCTGATGAAAATCGACCAGGCTGATGGCCTGGTTGGCCGGCGCAAAATCGAGCGGTCCGATGTACAGCTTGCTCAGCTGCTCGGGCGGGAACAAGGTGAAGCGGCGCCGCCCGGCGGCGACGCAGGCGATATTGTCCGGCAAGTCATGGTGCGCGGGAATGCGCGAACGGTTGCCAGTCCACACGCTGACGAGCGGATCGCGCTCGCCCAGGTCCAGATCGTTTTCGTCGCGAAAGCCCGGCAGGCAGGTGTCAACCGTGGTCGAGCCGACATAGAAAGTCGGAGGACACGGGTCATCGAGGTGGGCGAGCACTTGGTCGAGGATCGCGTCGAGCTTGACGTTGACGGCGTTGAAATTAAATCCGCTGAGGTCGGCGTTATAAAAATAGCGCCCCGCGATCTCGGGCGGACCGATCATTGCGCGCACCACCTCGTCCTGGTAGAAGCGTCGCAGATAGGCGATGCCCTCGCGCGGCGAGCGCAAGCTGGCCTCGACCAGCGGCCAGCTTGCGGCGAGCCCGCGCAGCACCAGCGGCTCGGCCGCGGTGAGGATGGCGTCGGTCAGCGAGGCCGGCGTCGCGCCGGTGATCTCGCGCATCGGTTTAGCCATGGACCGGGGCGCGCTGGTTTTTGCGTTCGACCAGCTCGCGCAGCTTGATCAGCGACGCGACGATCAGGTGGGCGGCGATCAGGTGGCCTTGCCGGTGCAGGTGCGCAAGCGCCGGGCCGTCGAGCGCGGCAAGCTTTTCCTCGTTAATCGTCGAAAAACCCACCAGCTGATGGTGGGAGCCGTCGTTCACTTCGATGTCAAGCGTGAACGGTTCGATCAGGCCATATTCGAGCAGCGCGGCGACGAAGCCGGCGTTGCTCTGCAGACCCTGGTGCAGCGCCAGCAGCATGCTGTTGATGTGTTCCAAAAAATCGCTGTGGCCGCCGAATTCGAGAAACAGCGGCTCGCCAATGGTCGTGCTCACGGTTGGATGGTCGAGGTCGACATGCACCAACAGGCTGTCGCCGGACAGTCCCATCAGGAACGGCTGGCGCGCCACGGCCATCGGCACGTACAGCGCGTCCCAGGCATCGGGCGTCGCAAACAAGTTCTCGCCATCCTGGAAACCGAACAGCGCCACCGGCTCGTAGCGCTGGGCGTTGCCGGTCTCGCGAAACACGATCGGATAGTGGGCCAGCACATTGCGAAACTCGGCCGGGAAGGTCGGGCTCAGCATCTCGCGGTCACCGAACCGGGTGCCGCGGCCAAGACGGATTCTCAGGTCCTTGTGTTCGACATTGTGCAACAAAACAGGATGGGTCATCTCTTGCCTTTTCGTTTAAATTGCGCGTTGCTGCCGTGTGGGCATGCCGTGACGCACGATCTGTCCGATCAGTTCGCGGTTGCCGGGCAGGGCCGCGAGCATCCTGCGGGCTAGCGCGGCCGCAATCAGCGCGGCGGTCAGCCAGCCGGCCGACCTGCCACCGACAATCACGAGCTGTTCGCGGGGCCTACTGCGCATGCGGAATTTCCATCGTCAGTGTCGTCGTAGCGGTGCAGTGTAGCAAGCAGGCAAGTGGGAAGCAACGCCGCCGCCTGCGGTTGTCAAGTCCTGGCGAAAAAGCAGGCCATGGTCGGCACCACAGCCTGCTTCATTGCCGACTCAAATACTAAGTGCTTGCTTCAGCAATTAGAACTTGTAGCGTGCGCCCACCATGTAACGTGGACCGTTTTGCGTGATGTTCAGGAACGTGCCTTTGGTACGGCCGTACTGATGTTGGGTTGCATTGGTCAGATTGATCGCCTCGAGCTGGAAGCTCAGGTTCTTGTTCCATTCGTAACCCACGCTCAGATCGAGCTGACCGTACTTGTCGGTGTACACCGGCGCCAAGTGTCCGCCGCCGTCGATTTTCGACGCCAGGAACGAATCGCGCCAGTTGTACGCAACCCTTACCGTCCATCCGTGATTTTCATAAATACCCACCAGGTTGGCCGAGTTGCTCAGACCCAGGATTGCGAACTGATCGGCGATTTGATCGTTTTTATATTTCAGTGGCGAGGTGACGAACGTGTAATTCGCCTGAACGCCAAAGCCGGTCTGACCGAACATATGCTGGAGGTTCAATTCGGCACCATGCAAACTGGTCGGATTCGCGTTCACGAAGCTCGACGTTCTGAACATCAACAGAGGATCGCTGGGGATCCCCGTGATGACACCGGTTGAATTGCCAACGTTGTTGACGCCGGTCTTCGTGACGCCAGGCTGGCCATTGTAGGTGTTAAGAATATAGTTACGGATGCAATCGGTGTCGGCAACGCCGCACTTACCAGGCCCCGTCGTTGCGGCCACATAATACGCGCCGCCGATGGGGGTATGGATGCCGTATTGGCTCGTCAGGGTCTGGTTCTGGGCAGTGTAGTCAGACAATTTCTTGTTAAACAGACCCAGCGACAAGACGCTTTGTTTGTCAAAGTACCACTCCAAGGACAAGTCCAGGTTCTTCGACTTCACCGGCGTCAGGCCCGGATTACCCTCAGAAGCGGTGCCGCCCTGATAGTAGTCGGCGCCGGTGCCGATGGTCAGACCGCCCTGCAGCTCGTTGTAGCGGGCACGGGTGATGGTGGTGCCGGCGGCGGCGCGCACCTTGAAGTCCGGGGTCACGTCGAAGTCGGCATTCAGGCTTGGCAACACATTGCTGTAGGACGAGGTGCTGGTCGAGAACGCGGTACCGCCAAAGGTCAGTGGCAACTCATTCTGCGAGATCCAGGTCACGCCATTGGCTGGGAGAACCTGGGCCACCGAAGTGACCTTGGTTTTTTCAAAGCGCAGGCCAACCGAGGTGTGGAACGGCACTGCCATGTCCCAGTCGGTGTTGAACGAAACGAATGCCGACGTCGATTTTTCCTCCAGACGCTGGTCGCTGTCGGTGGTGGCGGTATTCGGCAGCCAGCTTGCTTGCGTCTTGACGCCGTCGGAGGTGGGCTGGCCCGGCTTGGTCGAGGCGGCAGCCGTTGCCGCGCGCAGGGCGCCGAAGTCGGCGGTGAAGAACTCGTTGTACATGCCAGACGCGCCGTTGCCGCTGATCGCGCCGAAGTAGTCGCTGGTATTACTCTTTTGGAACAGACTGGCAGGATAGTCATTCTTGCTGGTCAAGCCCGACCATCCGTTGTTCTGCACCATCGAGAACGTCGAGCGGTTTGTCGAGTCGGTCACCGCCACACCGAAGTTCAGGGTCGACGATTCGAGCATCTGGAAAGCGCCGTTCAACTGCACCTGGTCGATCTTCGACTTGACGTAGGCGTTGGCGAACTGCGACCCGGTTGCCTGGATCGGCTCGTTGACCAGGTCCGCGTTCGGCATGCTCAGGATCGGCAGTTCACGGGTGAAGTCAATCGCGGTGGTGCCGCGGCTGAAGCTGGCGTTGCTCAGCTGGTTGCTGCTGCCCCATGGGCTGTCGGCTTTCGATTCAGCGGTCGAACTGTGCGCATCGACGCTGAACTTCATGTTCGACGACGCTTTCCAGACAGCGTTGAAGCCGAGCGATTTGTTGGTGCTTTTGGTCGCAAAATCGGAGGCGATGACCGAGATATCCTGAGGCCGTGTGTACACTTCCGAGTAAGTCAACGGCGCCTGAATACTGCCGCCTGGCCAGCTGCTCGTCGAGGTCGGCGTTTGGGCAAACCAGGTGCTCATCTCGGCGCGGCGGGTGTGCACCTTGTTCTCCGAATAGGTGTAGTCGAGCGTCGTGGTCAGGTCTTTGATCGGACGGAATTGCAGTACGAGCTGGCCATTGACGCGCTCGCGCTCGATACCGTTAACCTGGTAACCAAAGTTTTGCGGGCGCGAATACAGATCGTTGGGACCTGGGCGATTCGTCACGCTACCGATTGGCGCACCTGGCAGCGGCAAGGTCGAACCGGCAATAATTTCCGAGCCGCGGTAAGGACCGATATAGCCGTTGGCCACCTGGGCACGGTTCGCGCCCGATTCACGCTTCTGGAAGCTGGCGCTGGCGCCGATGCCCCACATCCCATCCTTGCTGGTGGTGTTGAAGATACCGGAGACTTCCGGGGTAACGCGCGATCCCTTCAGCAAGTCCGGCAGCTTCTGGTTCGAGGTGTCCATCACGCCCTTGATGCCGACGCTCGCCTGCGTGCCCGGATGGTCGAAGGGACGCGCGGTCATGACGTTGACCGTGGCACCGATACCGCCAGATGGATTGTCGGCGCGGCCGGTCTTGTAGACCTGCAGCTGCGAAATTGCTTCCGACGCCAGGTTGTCGAAGGAGAACGAGCGGCCGTTAGGGTCGTTCAGGTCGGACACCGGCATTTGACGGCCGTTCAACAGCACCAGGTTAAAGTCGGGCCCCATGCCGCGCACGGTGATCTTCTGACCTTCGCCATTTTGACGGTCGATCGACACGCCGGAGATGCGCTGCAGCGACTCCGCCAAATTGGTGTCTGGGAATTTGCCGATGTCGGCAGCGACGATACCGTCCACGATACCATCGGAGTTTTTCTTCAGATTCAGTGTCGACTGCATACTGGCACGCAGGCCGGTAACAATCACGGTGGCTGGTTCCGCGCCGGAAGCAGCAGGAACTTGCGCTTGTGCTGGAGCGATCTGAGCTGCACAAGCGCTGGCAACTGCCAGGCTCATCAGACGCCGTTTGGTATTCGGGTACATCAATTTCTCGGATTGCGCCATCGTGTCTTCCTCTTTCTCTTTTTAATGTTGGACGCTGGTAAGTGCGTGTATCAGCGCCGTTGGTGACGCTACATGACGTTTCCTTATATCAAGTAGCGGTGAATCTTTGCGACCCATCGGCCTGCCAGGCTTCCACCGGCACTTAACAGGCAGTAACATGCAAAATGAATTGCGCAACCATTTTATGATGCTAATTTGCAGTGGAGCGTCAATTGCCGTTGCAACGCTCGTTATGACTTGGAATTCGATTTGGTACCCACTTCAGGCGTCAGCTTCGCTGCGACGCGCTGCAATGTCACTCTGTGAGCGAGGCCGGTTCAATACCGGCTCGCGCGACAAGGAAGGACCGGGAGCGGAGATCGCGCTGACGGCAAAGGCAAAGAGGCCGAGACAGGATCAAGCGGCTGTGCGGCCAGTCAGACGATTTTTGTCTCATAAGAATTAGTGTTATGTTTTTGAAGTGCACGCCCTCGCCTTCAGCCTAAGCACGAGGGGGGGCGAAAGTCCGGTTTCAAAAAAAATTCCGGGACCATGCCTTGCATTTGTGAATACGCACGGCCCCGGCCAAAGGCGGCGCACTTCACGCAACCGCCGGGAGATCAATACCGCCCACATCCACAACCACTAAATAAACGATAGCGCAATCATTTAAGTTTGCACTGCGCAGGCGAGCTTGTCAACACATCTTTCGGGAGGGTTTAAGGGAGCCGCTTTGAGACCGACGATGGGCGCGGGCAGCCGGGCGAACCGGCGACGCAGCGGTCACCGCGAACTTCGGTTTAAGGCAAACAGAAAATGTTTGCGCTATCCGCGCGGGTGGACGATGGTTTAGTAGAGAACGCCGGCGTCGCAGTCACTTTTGACGCTCCAGGTATCGATAAGAAGGATATTCACCCCAATATAAATTGCGGCACGGCGAATTTCTCCTAGAAGGTGGAAGGGCTACACTCGTTTCCAATCTTCAGTATGCATATCGGGGCGACGGGGAATTTGGCGACAGGCATCAACCGCTTTTGGGAGCAGTTGTTGGACTGGTCGCGGGCTTGCTGCTGGCGTCACCTTTACCCAGTGCTTTTGCATCCGCCAGGTCTGCGTGGTAGATCGATAGACTGCCGCCCCGACTGACCACAAGCCGTTGGCCGTCCTTGCTGAATGATAATGACTGGCAAGCTCCCAAGCCGTCTTTTCGCATGAAAAGCTTGGCCCCTGGAATTTCAGCAGCGCCGTAACCTGGGCTCATTCAAAAGTTGAATCCGGCAAGACGCCTTTGAACGTCGGCAAGGCGTCGATGCCGGTGCCTCCAAATGGGACTGCGAAATCCGCAGCGACCTTCCAATCCGCATGTCCCATATCCGCAAGTCGAGAAGATTAGGCATCCCCGTGCAGCTGGCAAGGAAATTTCCATCTGGACTCGAGGCCAAGGCTTGCGCGAACGCAGAGGTATTGGGAACAGGCAATTTCCATACTCTGCACGATGCGGCGTTCAACTCAACACGGTACTAGGCTGACGCTTACGAGTTAACGTTGGACAGCGCTCGAAAGGCGCGGTGCGTCGATCAGGTTGCTGCCGTGCGGGTCACCGGTGGCGCGCCAAACTTGGCCAGTTGCCCCAGGATGAACTGCGGTGCAACACGGCTCAAGACCTTCAGCGCCATGCTGGGTCCCGGGGTGATCTCCAACTTGCCAGCCTCAATGCCAGCAATGGCGCGCGCGACCAGTACCGCCACATCCATGCCTTTCTCGTTCTTCATTTCCTCGCCGAACTCTCTCCTAAACAGCGGTGTTTCCACCCCAGGTGGCGCTAGTTCGATCACGGTCACTTCGCTGCCCTCCATTTGTACGCGCAGCGACTGCGTGAACGAATGCATGGCGGCTTTGGTCGCACAATAGATAGGCGAGATGGGCATGGGCACAAAGGCCAGGCCTGAAGACACGTTGATAATGGCCGCACCCGGCCGGGTGCTCAGGTGTGGAAGAAATTGCTGAACCATGCGCACCGGGCCGTTGAAATTGATGTCAATCTCCTGCGTCACGTCCATCAGGTCGCGCTCCTGGCGTAGATCAATCTTGCGCATGATGCCGGCGTTGTTGACCAGCACGTCCAGACCTGGAAACTGCTGCAGCACGCGGGCGTACAACGCTTTGATCGCCTCGACATCGCGCGCATCGCTCTGGATGCAGTGCAAATCAGGTAAATGACGCTGGGCTGTCGCCAGCTTTTGAGGGTCGCGCCCCGTCACGATGACGGTGTTGTCAAGCTGCAATAGTTGCCGCGCCATTTCGAGCCCAATGCCACTTGTGCCGCCCGTCACCAACACGGTTTTCTTCTCCAGTTTCATCGTTCGAGCCTTCCAAATTTAAGTTGCGATGGTTTGACTGGACAATACTAAATTGGCTTACTCTCCAATGTATAGAAGGCACTAAATTGTTCCATATGAACCTAAAGGAGAGTATCGATGCCAAAGCCACCCGAGTTCACCGAAGCGCAAATCGCCCTGGCCATGCGCTATGCCGCCATCGCACCGCCGCGTGAAGCGATCGATCCAAAGGTCGAGGCGTTGGTACACGAGCTGATTGGTCGTGTTGCTGACAAATGGACGCTGCTAGTCATCGACACGCTCGCCGAGAAGGGTGAGCTGCGGTTCACACGCATTAGTGAACATGTCAAGGGCATCAGCCTGAAGATGCTGACCCAGACGTTGCGTCAGATGGAGCGTGATGGGCTGGTGGTGCGTACGGTGTTCCCAGTCGTGCCCCCCAAGGTCGAATACAAACTGACAGACTTAGGTTTGACCTTGAGCGCGGCGTTCTGCGGGGTGTGGGTTTGGGCCTCGGAGAACCTGAGGAGCGTGGAATGCGCACGTCAGCGATTTGCAGAGCGGACAAATGCCGAGCAGAAAAAATGATCGGGACTCTGGGATTCGTTGAGCTGGTCGGAGGCGGCCGCAGACCGAATGGACCCGACGCTTCCGCGACAGAAGATGTGATTGGCCAAGCCGCCAGCTGTAGCGGCTTGCGTTTGAAACCGACCGTGCGCGCATTCGACGCCGTTTTGGGCTCGAAGTAACTGCAAACGTAGGCAGGTTCGTGCTCACGCTATCTGCAAATGCGCTGGCGATCGACGGCGCCGGCTCGCATTCCACGGCCACCGCTTCACGCGGATTGCAAATGGCGGCCCATATCGGCAAGCCCCCTTCTGGCCTGCGCGCAGGGCCGCTGTCGTCCGACCCGGGGCGTTTCTCGCTGGCGCCGCACCGCGTCCTGTCCTCGGTGAGTATGCGATCGGCGCCAACAGGTTGTTGAAATGTATCGGCCTGATTCACTAAAATGTCAATTCCTAGATCGCTTGTACTTAATATATCGAATACAATCTACGATCAAATTCGACAACTACAGAGCGTCAGGAGACAGCGATATGAACACACGAGCGATGATGTTGGCGGCAGCGGTGCTAGCCGCCTTGAGCGGGGCTGCGTGCGCCGCGCCTACGGGTCCGGTCACGGTTACGTCGCCCAACGGCCGGGCCGCGATCCAGATTGCCCCGGACGGCGGCAGCTACTTTGTTACGCGCGGCGGCGAAACGGTGATCGCCTCCTCGCCTTTGGGCCTCGAATTCGACGGCACGCCGGACCTCGGCGCCCTCGAACTGGAAAAAGTCATCACGACGGCCATGGACCGCAAGATTGCCCTGATCGCCACGAAAGCGTCCGTCGCGCGCGACCATTACCGCGCTGCGACGCTGGTTTTCCGCGAACGCGCTGATGGCATGCGCCGCCTGCTCGTCGACGTGCGCGCCTACGACGACGGCGTCGCATTCCGCTACCGCATCGATGGCAATGCACCGGTCCGCCTGCGCGGCGAAAAGACGGCCTTCGTGCCGGCCGGCGATCCTGATTGCCTGATCTCGGTCGCGGAGGGCGCGCACGAAGTGCCGTTCGTGCGTCAGAAGGTTTCCAAGCTGCGCGACAACCAGGGCTACGACGTACCAGTCGTGTGCACCACCCTGTCTGGCCGCACCGCCTACGCGATCACCCAGTCGCACCTGGAAGGCTACACGGGCGCCGCGCTCTGGCGCGAAGGCGCCGGCCTGCGCGTGCACTTGTCGGGAGTTTCGGGCCGCGCTGCGCCCGTGTACGCGTCGCGCGGCGGGCTGGAGACGGCCTGGCGCGTCGTCATGTTGGGCAACCGGACTGGCGACCTGATCGCGTCTAACCTGATCGGCAACCTGAATCCGCCGCCACTGGGCGATTTCAGCTGGGTCAAGCCCGGCAAGGCAGCCTGGGACTGGTGGTCGGGCCCGCTAGCGGGCATGAAACCGGACATGGCTGCCTACCGCCGCTTTATCGACTTCGCCGCTGCATCCGGTTTTCCGTATTACCTGATCGACGCCGGCTGGGCGCTGGGCAGCGGCGACTGCTGCGACGCGCGGCCGACGACGGACATCACCCGCGCCGCCGAGGGCATCGACATGCCCGGTCTGGCACGCTACGCGGCAGAGAAGGGCGTCGGCCTGATCCTGTGGGCCCACTGGGAGCACGTGCGGACGCGCATGGACGAGGTGCTCGATACCTACGCGCACTGGGGCATCAAGGGTATCAAGATCGACTTCATGAACCGTGACGACCAGGAAGTGGTCGACTTCTACCATCGCGTCGCCGCCGCCACGGCCAAGCGTCACTTGCTACTCGACCTGCACGGCGCCTACGTCCCGGCCGGTCTGCAGCGCACCTATCCGAACTTCATCACGCAGGAAGGTGTGATGGGCGCCGAGTGGGACAAGATGCAAAAGAAGATCACGCCCGAACACAACCTGATGCTGCCCTACACGCGCATGCTGGCCGGTCCGATGGACTACACGCCGGGCGGGTTCCGCAACGGCACGCCGGCGACGTTTCAGGTGCGCGACGTCCTGCCGTTCGTCCAGAACAGCCGCGGCCAGGAGCTGGCGAAGTACGTCGTGTACGAAAGCCCCCTGCAAATGGTGTCCGATGATCCGGACGCCTACCGCGACGCCGAAGGCTTCGACTTCATCCGCCGCGTACCGACGGCCTGGGACGAGACCCGTTTCCTGTCCGGCGAACCGGGACGCGACATCGTTCTCGCGCGCCGCCTCGGCAAGACGTGGTACGTTGGCGCGATGTCGGCGGACAACGCCGCGACGACAAAGCAGGTGTCGCTGGACTTCCTGCCGGCTGGGCGTTACCGGGCCACGATCTGGGAAGATGGCGCCACGCCGAACAACGTCAAGCGCCGCGAAGTGGACGTCACGGCGCGCGACGGCTTGGCGTTGGAGCTGGCGGCGGTGGGTGGCGCGGCGGTAATCCTGGAACGTAAACCATAAGAGAAACGACTCTTCGCAAACCCAGAATGGGAACCGACGCCCTTCCCGCTTCGCGATCTCGCCGGCATTGGCCCGCATGTACTCGGTGAGCAGCGCGAGCGCGGTCGTCGACAACGGCACCTGCCGGTCGTCGATGGCGACAGATTGAGTTGCCGTTTCATGCCGCGGATCCAGCCCTCGGCCCAGTCGAAATTCCGGTTGGCGGTCGTCACGCCCAGCAACTGGCCCTCGACCGTGTCCAGCAACTTCAATTCCGACACCGGTACCTGCCGGGTCCGCGCATACTCGGCAATGCAGCGTTTGATCGTCAGGATGTGGATGGTCCCGCGCGCGGCGCGGGCAGACTGGCCGGGACGATACCCTGCGCCAGCAGCCCTTCAAGCTGCTGGCCGTAGCGCTGCGCCTCGTCATCGGTGTCAAACGTGGCCCAGAATGTCTTGGGCAACAGCTTGTTTTTGACGCTGAGCTGAAAAGTACCGAAGGGTGTGGTTTTGATGGATGCCATCGGTCCGAACAGGACGCCGACGCCGCAAAGTCAAACGGCTAGCAGGCCGTTTAGAGGGGGGAACCTCCCGAACCGGGAGGTGCGAATCGTGTTTGAACCAGCTCGAAATTAGCTAAGTCATTGATGTTATGGAGGCGAGGACGGGAATCGAACCCGTCTAAACGGCTTTGCAGGCCGTTTCATAACCAATAAAATCAGATACTTAACGTACCACCTCCGTTTTCGCACCAAATTTGGGTTCCCCACGTGTTCGGAAGATTTCGCTGAACAGCAGAATTATTTGATGTCTCTCACAAACACACGAATGCTCTCATCTCAGTAAGTTGGAGAAAGGCTCGCAGAAGTGGTCGCTGTCAGCCATTCGATAGATTCCATTTGAGGTTAGCTCTGGCTAAAGCGTGCAGTGGAAGTTCGCCAGCCCCCCGAAAGCAGGCCGTGCAATCAGAGACGCCATCGTCGCACAAAGGCACCGGACCCGACGCAGTATGCGGAAATGGTGCGTAAAAGGATGATGGCTGGTCATGGCACCCGCAATCGCTACTCGATCGAATGACTCCACCGCGCTTTCCAGTGAATCGCAAAGGCTGAACACTTAACGTTTTTTCTGCGCAGCTGCTGGAATCGCAGCCGCAACCAAGGCACGCGCGGAGCTGAGCAGGATATTCTTGGCGCTGCCTGCCAGCAGCAGTTCGGAGCTCACGAAGGCCCCATTGACGAGTAGAGCCAGCTGAGCACCGAGTTCCTCTGGCCGCGCGGCACTAAGCTGTTTCGCAAGAGCAGTGAGCCGTTCGCGCAATGCATGCATGTGAGAGCGAGCGACTCCCCGAGCCACATGATCCGCGTCTGCAAACTCCGCAGAAACGTTAATCTGGGGGCATCCGCGGTAGCCTGACCGCAAAAGTCGCTCTCCGATCCAATCCATATGCGCATCAAGCTCGCCGTGGGGATCGTTTTTGTGTGCCATAGCTACCGCATCCCAAGTCGACCAAAAGTCGATGTCCTCCCGTTCGAGAAAAGCAACAACGAGGGCGTCCTTCGTGGGGAAGTAACGATAAAGACTGGTCTTTGCAATGCCGGCTTTTTCGACCACGAGATCGACCCCGACAGCACGAACACCATGATTGTAGAAGAGAGCAGAAGCCGTCGAAAGGATACGCTCACGGACGCCCTCTGCTCTGGCCGAGCGTGCATCTGGGCGGTTTTCGGAGGTTAATTTTGAATTCATGGCGGGTGTCGTGTGAAATTATGTTGACAATACTACAGACAGTTCTGTATTGTCGCAACTACAGACCGGTCTGTATCTCAATTAACGGAGGAAGTTATGGCTATCAAGCAAGGGTATATCGCCGTGTACGGGGCAAGTGGACATACTGGAAAATTTGTTATCGATGAGCTTCGTCGCCGCAATATGCCGGTCATCGCCGCTGGCCGCGATCCGTCACGGTTTTACGGCGACTTGCCGTTCCGCACTGCGCGCATAAATGATCCTGCGTCGCTCGATCTCGCGTTCTCAGATTGTGCTGTCATCATCAATTGCGCGGGTCCTTTTCTCGACACCGCTGTGCCGATCGTGGAGGCTGCCTTGCGCATCGGAAGTTGCTATATTGACGTCACGGCCGAGCAGGCGAGCGCACAGGCGCTATTCGATACCTACGACGAGCGCGCGCGCGCAGCAGGTATCACCATCATCCCGGCAGCTGGGTTCTACGGAGGGCTAGCTGATCTTCTCGCAACGGCACTGGTCGGCGGTGAACGCGTGGACGAGATGACCACTGCGATAGCACTGTCCCACTGGTGGCCCACGCAGGGCACCCGCCTCACTGGTGAGAGCAACAATGTGCCACGCGTAGTGGTTGAGAAAGGGAAAATCGTGCCGATGCATTTGCCTGCCAGGGAAATCAGCTGGTTCTTTGACGCGCCTTTTGGCGAGCAACCGATGGTGGAGTTGAGTTTCAGCGAAATCGTCACGATTTCTCGTCATCTGCCGATACAAGCGCTTCACAGCTACCTCAACACTGCCCCACTCGCTGAACTACGTGACGCATCCACGCCGCCTCCGACAGCAATCGATCCCAACGGCAGATCTGCGCAGCTGTTCGCAATGGAAGTCGTGGCTGCAAACGCCGACGGGCGTCGCCGCGCTAAAGCAAGCGGACAGGATATCTATGCAGTGTCTGCCCCTTTAGCAGCAGAAGCTGCGGCCCGCCTATTGCAACCTTCGTTCGACCGTCGGGGCGCGCTTTCGCTAGGACAAGCGTTCAATGCGCACGAATTTCTGCTATCGCTGGCACCTGCTCACTTGACAGTGGAATTCGTTTCGCTCTCAACGGGACAATTTTTTTAACTAGGAGCTTGAATAATGCAACAGCAAAAACATGCCCACGGCTTCGCTTCCCTTCATGTAAAAGGAAGCCCATTAATTCTCTACAACGCATGGGATGCGGGCTCAGCCAAGGCGGTCGCGGACGCGGGATCGCACGCGATCGGCACCAGCAGTTGGGCAGTTGCGGCGGCTCAAGGTTATGAAGACGGCGAATCGATCCCCTTGTCGCTCGTGGAGACGATCCTGTCCCGAATCGTCAAATCGGTGGGACTTCCGGTGACAGCCGATGTCGAGGGCGGATACAGCGATGACCCAGAAACCTGTGCCAAGAATATCAAGCGTATCGTAAAGCATGGCGTCGTTGGAATCAACTTCGAAGACCGTATCGTTTCAGGCGATGGCTTGCATACCATCGAGGCGCAGTGCGCGCGTATCGCGGCGATCCGTAGCATGGCTGATGCACTTGATATTCCGCTGTTCATCAATGCTCGTACAGATTTGTTCTTCGGCACCGGAATCGCGCCGAATAGTTGGCTTGGCGAGGCGGTAGAACGCGCCATGTCCAGGGCCTACGCGGAAGCGGGAGCATCTGGATTTTTTGTTCCTGGGCTGGTCGACCTGCACGTCATCACGGAGCTATGTAGCGCTATCGAGCTGCCTTTGAATGTAATGGTGATGCCTGGACTGGCTGATACGCGTTCGCTCTCAGCTGCTGGCGTGGCGCGCATCAGCTTTGGGCCAACGCCGTACTTTAACGCTCTCGGGGCAGTGACGCAGGAAGCAGCGACGGCGCTGTCGTAAAGCGACTCAAACACGCTGGGAGCCCTGTCGCATCGGCATACGCCGGTGAGTTATTGAAATGGACCAGGACTTCAACGCCTTGGCCCGCCGTCTCGGTGCTGCACTCGAGCTGAGGCGACGCTTACGGTTTTTTGACGCTGAGCTGAAAAGT
>DIZW01000060.1 GCA_002428015.1 Oxalobacteraceae bacterium UBA6018
GATGTCGACGATCTTGCGCGAGGCCGCGTTGATCGAGCCCATGGTGCTCACCACCTGGGCCACCGCCGCGCCGCCGCGCTCGGCCACGTTCGAGGCGGTGCCGGCCAGCGCGCGCGCCTCGCTGGCGTTGCCGCCGTTCTCGCGCAGGGTCGTGGTCAAGGCCTCGATCGCGGAGGCGGTCTGCTCCAGCGAGCCGGCCTGGGCCTCGGTGCGCGCCGACAGGTCGTGGTTGCCGGCCGCGATCGCCGCCGACGCGCCGGCGATGGCGTCGGTCCCGGCGCGCACCTTGGCGACGATGCCGGCCAGGTTGTCGTGCATGTGCTTGAGGGTGCGCAGCAGCTCGCCGATCTCGTCGGCGCCGTCGGCCTCGATCTGGCTCGACAGGTCGCCGCTGGCCACGGTGCGCGCGATGCGCACCGCCTGCGCCAGCGGCGCGCTGATGCTGCGCGCGAGCCAGAGCATGAGGGCGCCGCCGACGGCCAAGGTCAGCACCACCAGCGCGCCCAGGCGCACCAGCGCCGCGTGCATGGCCAGTTCCTGCTCCTGCCTGACCTGCTGGCCGAGGGCGTCGGCGCGGGCGGCGATAAGCTGCACGATGTCGTCGATCTTCTTGGTGGGAGCGCGGTCCATGCCCTTGACCTGGGCGTCGACCAGCTTGTAGCTGTCCGGATTGGCGCGGTCGTAGGTGGCCAGCGCGGCCAGGTACTTGGCGCCCAGCTCCTCGTGGGTCTGGAGCGCCTGCGCCACCAGCGGGCTGGGGATGCCCAGTTCGGCCAGGATGGCGTCGACCTGGCGCAGCTTGGCCGTGGTGGCGGCGGCGCTGTTCTTGAAGGCGGCCGAGTATTTGTCGAACTGGGCCGGGTCGCCGCCACGCAGCAGGATGTCCTTCCATTCCTGCACCTGGATCTTGAACTGCACCTGGGCCGAGCGCGCGCCGTCGACCGCCTGCGTCAGGCGCGCCGCGCGCGCCATGGCCAGCGTGCCGCGCGCGCCGGCGTCATTGAGCGCCCGCCAGCCGCCCAGGGCGACCACCAGCAACGCCAGTACGAAAAACGCGCCCAGCAGGGCCAGGCGCGTCGCGATTCTAAGGTTTGAAAACATCATGTTCAGCTTTCCATTGTTGCGTTGCCCGCGCCGCCAGCGCCCTGCTCGTGCGCATACAGACAGGTGCCGCCGTCGTCCGGCGACAAGTGGACGATTCTAACAAAGCTGAAGCCAATATTTTGCAATAAAGAAATCGATTTCACGTTTTGCGGCGAGGCGATCGCCAGGACCCGGCGCAAACCCAGCTGCCTGTGGGCATATTCCAACACCGCGCCGGCCGCTTCGCGCGCGTAGCCCTGGCCGCGCCAGGCCTCCAGGAAGCCATAGCCGAGATCGACGCCGGCCAAGGTCTCGCGCTTGATCAGGCCGCACATGCCGATGGCCACGCCGTCGTGGCGCTCCACCAGGTAGAGCGAATGGCCCAGCGCAGCCTGCATGGCGATGGGCCCGTCGGCCAGCGCGGCGCGCGCCTGCGCCAGGGTGCGGATGGCGCGGTCGCCCAGGTTGGCGATGAAGGTCGGATCGTTGAGCAGCTGGAGGTAGAACGGCGCGTCGCCCGCCTCTGCGGCGCGCAGGAACAGGCGTGCGGTGGCGAGGACCCGCATGGACAGCGCGCTAGCGTTCCAGGCGAAAGCGCGTGTGCGCGGCGCGTTCGGGCAGGTGCAGGCGCGCCTGCGTGGGCGCCGTCTCGCTGAGTACCACTCCGCGCCGGATCACCACCCGGCGCGCCGCGCGCAGGCGGATCGCCTCGACCGGGGTGGCCGCGTCCAGCAGCACCAGGTCGGCATGGCAGCCGGGCGCCAGGCCGTAGCCCTCCAGCCCCAGGATACGGGCCGGGTTCTCGGTCACGGCCATGAAGCATTGCAGCATCGCCTCCTGCCCGGTCATCTGCGCCACGTGCAGCCCCATGTGGGCCACCTCGAGCATGTCGGCCGAGCCGAGGCTGTACCAGGGGTCCATGGCGCAGTCGTGGCCGAACGCCACTTCGACCCCGGCGGCCATCAGCTCGGGCACGCGGGTCATGCCGCGCCGTTTTGGATAGCTGTCGTGGCGGCCTTGCAGGGTGATGTTGATGAGAGGGTTGGCGATGGCCGCCACGCCGGCCTCGCGGATCAGCGGCAGCAGCTTGCTGACGTAGTAGTTGTCCATCGAGTGCATCGAGGTCAGGTGCGAGCCTGACACCCTGCCCTGCAGGCCGAGGCGCTGGGTCTCGCAGGCCAGGGTCTCGATGTGGCGCGACAGCGGGTCGTCCGACTCGTCGCAATGCATGTCCACGCGCAGGCCCTGTTCGGCCGCGTACTCGCACAGCAGGCGCACCGAGGCGGCGCCGTCGGCCATGGTGCGCTCGAAGTGCGGAATGCCGCCGACCACGTCCACGCCCATGCCGATGGCGCGCTTGAGATTGTCGAACGCGCCCGGGCTGCGCAGCACGCCGTCCTGGGGGAAGGCCACCAGCTGCAGGTCCAGGTAGGGCGCCACGCGGCGCCTCACCTCGAGCAGCGCCTCCACCGCCAGCAGGCGATCGTCGCAGATGTCCACGTGCGAGCGGATCGCCAGCAGACCGCGCGCCACCGCCCAGTCGCAGTACTGCATGGCGCGCTCGATCAGCGCGTCCTGGGTCAGCGCCGGTTTCAGCTCGCCCCACAGCGCGATCCCCTCGAGCAGGGTGCCGCTGCGGTTGACCCGCGGCAGGCCGTAGCTGAGCGTGGCGTCCATGTGGAAGTGGGCGTCCACGAAAGGCGGGGTGACCAGGTCGCCCGCGGCGTCGAGTTCGCGCGCGCCCCGCACCGGCAGGCGGGGCCCCAGCGCGGCGATGCGCCCGCCGGCGATGGCGATGTCGATATCGCGCCGACCGTCGGGCAGGCTGGCGTTGCGGATGACGAGGTCCATGCGCACTCCTGGGTTCATTGGGACGGGTCAATTGTAGCCAGTTTGGCCACCCGGCGGCGGTTGGCGCTAGCGCGGCCGCCGCCCACAGCGGCGCGCTGGGACTTACCCGATCCGGGTTGACGATGCTGCGATGCAATAAATTGCTTTGGATATCAATCAAATTATGCTTTTCAACACTGGCAATCATGGATAGACTATGCAATATTGCAGCGCGTCATAAACATTCCCAAGGAAATCCGATGACTACCCTCCCCGAACAGTTTTCCGCAGCACGCAAGGCCCAGGTCGAGACCCAGCTCGATTACGTCCGCCAGCTCACCAGCAAAGTTGTCGAGAGCACCGAAAAGGTGATCGCATTGAACCTGTCCACCGGGCGCGCTTCGTTTGAGAAGTCGGCCGCGGCGCTGCGCCAGGTGATGAGCGTGAAGGATCCGCGCGACCTGCTGGCGCTCACGGCCCAGTCGCAAACCAGTTTCGAGAGCGTACTGGCCTACGGCCGCGCGCTGTTTTCCATCGCCAGCGGCACCCAGGCCGAGTTGATCAAGTCCGCGCCGAGCGCCGCCCCGCTGCTCAAGCTGGCGCCAGCGCAGGTCGAGGTGAAAGTGAAGGCGCCGGCTCCAGTGGCCGCACCCACTCCGGCCCCCGCGCCGGTGGCCGCATCGGCGCCGGTTGTCGCGCCGGCTCCGGCGGCTGCTCCTGCCGCGCCTGCTCCCGCGTTGGCGAGCGCGCCTGAAGCCGCGCCGGTCGTGAAGGTCGAGGCCAGCGCGCCGGCGGCCCCTGCCCAGGCCGTGCTGGACGCGGTGGACGAAGTGGCCGCGCCAGGACCTGCGGTCAAGGCCAAGCCGCTGGCCAAGGCGGTCGAGCAAGCCGTGGAAGCCGTCACCGAAGCGGCCGCGCCGACCCTGGCGGCGGCAGCTGTCGTCGTCGACACGCCCGAGCTGAAGATTTCCGGCATCGAGCCGGTCGAGGCGGCGCCCGCGCCTAAGCAACTGTCCGGCACGCCTATCCTGCAAGGCAAGCCGCAAGACAAGCAGATGGACATGCTGACGCCGAAGTCGCGCAAGAAGAAGTAAGCCCGCGCAGTCAGCCTGCGCAGCAAGCCCGCGCGGCATCGAGCGCCGCCGGGCCAAGCCGGCAAGCGCCCTGGCGCCACCGTCCCCGCTTTCCACGCGGGAAACGACGGTGGCGCTTTTTCTTTGTCCGGCGCCGGCCGGCACAAGCGCCCTCTGCAACGGCGCCGCAAACAGGGTAAATTGACGGGCTTCGGCCCGTTTCTTCGTTTACCTGTTGTTTTATTGCCCGCGTTTCGACCAAGGAAATGCCGGCAGTGCCGCCACACAAGGATTTGTTGGATGAATTTATTCACGCTGGTGGGCGGCTTCGTGCGTCGCCATTGGGGCGCCTATGTCTCCTCCGCCTTCATGCTGGTCGGGGTGGCGACCTTCACGGTGCTCATCCCGCGCAAGACCGGCGCGCTGATCGACGCCATGAGCGCGCACCGGCTCGACCATCACGCCCTGGTGCTCGGGCTGCTGCAGCTGCTCGGCATGGGCGTGGCGATCTACCTGTTGCGGGTGAGCTGGCGCATGCGCCTGTACGCGGCCGCCTACCAGCTCGGGGTCGAGCTGCGCACCCGCTTCTACGAGCGCCTGGCCGGCCAGGGCCCGGCGTTCTTCCAGCGGCAGCGCACCGGCGACCTGATGGCGCTGGCCACCAACGATATCGACGCCATCGAGATGGCGGCCGGCGAGGCGATGCTGGCCGGCTTCGACGGCACCCTGACCCTGGTGATGGTGCTGGGCGTGATGACGCTGGGCGTGGACTGGCGCCTGGCCGCCGTCGCGCTGCTGCCGTTTCCGCTGATGGCGCTGGCGTTCTGGCGCATCTCGCGCCAGATCCACGTCGCCGCCGGCGACGCCCTCAAGCGCTTCGCCGCCCTCAACGACCATGTGCAGGAGGCGCTGGCCGGGGTGCGCACCCTGCGCGCGCTCGGCCTGGAGCAGCGCAGCGCCGCGCAGTTCGGCGCGCTGGCGGCCGGCGCGGCCGACGCCAGCCTGCGCGCCCAGCAATGGGAGGCGGCCTACGAGCCGGCGGTCGGCCTGACCCTGGGCGCGGCCGGCGCGCTCACGCTCGGCCTGGGCGGCTACCTGGTGTGGAACCACCAGCTGAGCATCGGTGCGCTGACCAGCTTCACCATGTACCTCGGCCAGCTGATCTGGCCCATGTTCGCGGCCGGCTGGGTGCTGTCGCTGATCGAACGCGGACGCGCCGCGCTGGCGCGCCTGCAGCCGCTGCTGGACGCCCCGCTGAGCGTGGACGACCATGGGGTCCTGGCGCGGCTGGCGCCGGGCCCGCTGCGGCTCGACGGCGTCCAGTACACCTACCCCGGCCAGCACACGCCCGCGCTGGCCGGCATCGGGTTCACCCTGGCGCCCGGCCAGACCCTGGGCCTGGTGGGCCCGACCGGCTGCGGCAAGTCGACCCTGCTGCGCGTGCTGCTGCGCCAGATCGCGCCCCAGCACGGGCGCGTGAGCTGGGGCGAGCACGCGCTGTCGGACTACACCCTGGCGGCGCTGCGCGCGGCGCTCAGCTGGGTGCCGCAGGAGTCCTTCCTGTTCTCGGCCACCATCGCCGACAACATCGCGCTGGCGCGCCCGCAGGCCAGCCGCGCCGAGATCGAGCAGGCGGCGGCGATGGCGGCCATCCACGAGGACATCCTGCGCTTTCCGGCCGGGTACGACACCTTGGTGGGCGAGCGCGGCATCACGCTCTCGGGCGGCCAGCGCCAGCGCGTGGCGATCGCGCGCTCGCTGCTGGCCGACAGCACCCTGCTGCTGCTCGACGACGCCCTGTCGGCGGTCGACACCGGCACCGAGACCGCGATCCTCGAGCATCTCGAAGAACTGCGCCGCGCGCGCCCCGAGCGCAGCGCCATCATCGCCAGCCACCGCTTGTCGTCGGTGGTGCGGGCGGACCTGATCATCGTGCTGCGCGAGGGGCGCGTCACCGAATCGGGCAGCCACGACGAGCTGCTCGCGCGCGACGGCTGGTACGCCAGCCAGTGGCGCTATCAACAACTGGAGGCCAGCCTCGATGCAGTCTGACCAGAGCGCGCGCGGCATGCGCGCCCAGGCGCGCCGCGCCGCCACCCTGCTGCGCGCCGCCGCCCATCCCGACCGCCGCCACCTGCTGTGGGCCACCCTGTGGCTGATCCTGGCCGCCGGCCTGGAGGTGATCGGCCCGATCCTGGGCAAGGCCCTGATCGACGACCACCTGCTGCCGCGCGTGCTCGACTGGCCGCGCATGGCCGCGCTGCTGGGCGGGATGCTGGTGTCGGGCTGGATCGCCTCGTGGGTGCGCTACCGCCAGTTGGTGCGCCTGTCCGGGCTGGCCATGCGCTCGGTGCGGCGCCTGCGCGAGGATGTGTTCGGCCACGTGCTGCGCCTGCCGATGGCGTTCTTCGACCGCGCCATCACCGGGCAGCTGATCAGCCGCGTGACCAACGACACCGAGGCCGTCAAGACGCTCTACATCCAGGTGCTGTTCGTGATCCTCGACAGCAGCATCGTGCTGCTCGGGACCATGGCGGCGATGGCCTGGCTGGACTGGCACCTGATGCTGATCGTGCTGGCGCTGGTGCCGGCGGTGGTGCTGATCGTGTGGCTGTACCAGCGCCTGTCGGCGCCGGCGGTCACGCGCGCGCGCGCCCTGCGCAGCGACATCAACGGCCAGATGGCCGAGTCGATCGGCGGCATGAGCGTCCTGCAGGCCAACAACGCCGAGCGCCGCTTCGCCGCGCGCTTCGCCGCCACCAACGGCGAGCACTACAAGGCGCGCCTGGCCGAGCTGCGCGCCAACGCCATGCTGCTGCGCCCGGCCCTCGACCTGCTCAACGTGATCCTGCTGGCGGTGGTGATCTTCAGCTTCGGCCAGCGCCAGATGAACGCGGTCGAGGTGGGCGTGCTGTACGCCTTCATCAGCTACATCGCGCGGGTGGTCGAGCCGATGATCCAGATCACCATGCAGTTCAGCGGCCTGCAGCAGGCGGTGGTGGCGACGGCGCGGGTGGCGGCGCTGCTCGACGAAGGCGGCGCGCCCGAGCACCTGGCCGGGCGCGTCCACGCGCGCGGGGCCGGCGCGGCGGACGCGCCGGCGGTGCGCATCGCCGGCCTGAGCTTCGGCTACGCGCCCGGCCAGGACGTGCTGCACGCGCTGGACCTGGAAGTGGCGCGCGGCGCCTTCATCGGCATCGTGGGGCACACCGGCAGCGGCAAGTCGACCCTGCTGTCGCTGCTGCTGCGCTACTACCCGGCCACGCCGGGCAGCATTGAGATCGGCGGCCAGCCGCTGGAACAGATCGACAACGAGCAGTTCCGCGCCGCGGTCGGGCTGGTGCCGCAGGACCCCTTCCTGCTGGCCGCGTCGGCGCGCGAGAACATCGACATGGGGCGCGGCCTGAGCGACCAGGCGATCGAGCAGGCCGCGCGCGCGGCCCACGCCCACGATTTCATCTGCGCGCTCGAAGACGGCTACGACACCATGATGGGCGAAGGCGGATCGCGCCTGTCCACCGGGCAGAAGCAGCTGATCGCGATCGCGCGCGCGCTGGCCGGCCAGCCGTCCATCCTGCTGCTCGACGAGGCCACCTCGCACATCGATAGCCAGACCGAGCAGATCGTGCAGGAGGCCCTGGACGAGCTGCGCGGACGGGTGACCATCATCGCCATCGCGCACCGGCTCTCGACCATCCGCGACGCCGACCGCATCGTGGTGCTCAACCACGGCCGCATCGCCGAGAGCGGCAGCCACGAGGCGCTGATGCGGATCGAGGGCGGCCTGTACCAGCGCCTGTACCTGCTGCAGCAGCTGGCCGCCTGACCGCGACACAGGCGCGAGGGCGTGGTCAGCTACCAACAGTTACAAAAAAGAAGCAGCGTCAATCCACTGATTTTTACGCTGTGCGCCTCCCTTTATCGTTAAAATCTGGCGGCCGGATATTTTCCGGAAAGAATAATTAAAAAAAAACAGCGCGCGCCTGAAGTCGCGCACCAGCGATGACGCTTTCGAAGGGACACGATGTTGCCGTTACCAATGGACACGACGCGGCACCGCGCCGGGCGCGCCCTGCTGGCGGCGCTTTGGCTGCTGTGGGCGCCGGCGCGCGCCGCTGTGGCCCCGCTGCCCCAGCAGCTGGCCGCGATCGCCGAAACGGTGCGCTTCGTGCCGACCCAGGCCCTGGCCGCCCTGCTGCGCCTGGACGCCCAGCAGCGCGTGGCGCCCGTGGCCGAACGCGCCGAATACCTTTTCCTGCTCGGCAGCGCGCGCCGCGGCAGCGGCCAGACCGCCCAGGCGCTGGCCACGGCCGATGAGCTGATCGCGCTGGGCCGGCGCGAGCACGACGACGTGGCCCTGGCCAAGGGCCTGCTGGACAAGGCCTACGTGGTGTTCGCGATGGACGACCTGAAGCAGGCGCACCAGCTGGCATGGCAGGCCGAGCGCGTGGCCAACGGCGCCGGCGGCGGCGACGCCGCGCTGCGCATCATGGCGGCCATCGCCTCGGGCCAGTCGTTCGCGGAGGACGGCAATTTCCCGGCCGCGCTGGGCAAGCTGCAGGGCGCGGTGGCGCTGGCGCGCCAGCACGGGCAGCCGGTCCAGATGGTCATGGCGCTCAACGCGCTGGCCTACCTGTACACCCAGATCAAGGAATACGACAAAGGCTTCGCGGTGCTGGCCGAGGCGCTGCCGCTGGCCGAACAGACCCATTCGCCGGGGCGCATGGCCACCCTCAAGGACACCGAGTACGCGCTGGCGATCGAGACCGGCCAGCAGGAACGCGGCCTGAAGGCGCTGCTCGCCGGCCTGGCCTACGAGCGCCAGATCGGCGCCGACGCGATGATCGCCACCTCGCTGGTGAACCTGTCGGACAGCTACCTGAAGCGGCGCGACTACGCGCGCGCGCTGGCCTATGCGACCGAGGCGGTGGAAGCCTCGCGCAAGGTCAAGCGCGAGGGCAATATCGCCACCGCGTCGCTCAACATCGGCCAGGCCTACCTCGGCATGGGCCGCCTGGCCGAGGGCAAGCGCTACGTCGAGAGCGGCCTGGCGTGGTACGACAAGGCCGGCGACAAGCCGGAGCTGCAGGAAGTGCTGATGGAGTACGGCGCCGCGCTCGAGCGCGCCGGCGACATGGCCGGCGCGGTGCAGGCCTATCACCGCGAGCGCGCGCTGTCGAACGAGCTGTTCGAAAAGCGCCGCCAGAAGGAAACGCTCGAGCTGCAGGAAAAATACGAGGCCGAGGACAGGCAGCGCCAGATCCTGCTGCTGCAGCGCGAGAACGACATCAAGTCGGCCGAGATCTACAGCCGCCGCCTCGAGCAGCGCGTGTGGTGGCTGCTGGCGCTGGTGTTCGCGCTGGCCGCGGCCATCGTCGGCATCCTGTACCGCAAGGTGCACAACGCGAACGCGCAGCTGAAGGTCAAGAACCAGGAGCTCAAGCAGCAGAGCGTGCGCGATCCGTTGACGGCGCTGTACAACCGGCGCCACTTCCAGGAATTCATGCGCGCACACCTGGGCGAGCGCGAGCAGGAGGCGCGGCGCGCCGACGGCGCCGGCGAGGAGCTGGTCGGCGCGCTATTCCTGCTCGACGTCGACCACTTCAAGCACATCAACGACAGCTACGGCCACGCGGCCGGCGACGCGCTGCTCAAGGCGATCGCCGACAGCCTGCGCGAGATCCTGCGCGAGACCGACATGATCGTACGCTGGGGCGGCGAGGAATTCCTGGCCTTCCTGCCGGCGATCCGGCGCGGCGGGGTCGATGAGGTGGCGCGCCGCCTGCTCGACGGTATCGCCGCGCACACGATCGACTACCAGGGCAGCGCGCTGTCGGTGAACGTGTCGATCGGCTTCGCGCCCTTCCCGCTGGTGCTGGGCAGGCAGGAACTGTCGTGGGAGCGCGCGGTGAACCTGGTCGACATGGCGCTCTACCTGGCCAAGGCGCACGGGCGCAACCGCGCTTACGGCGTCAACGGATTCGCCAGCGGCGAGCAGATGTCGATGGAGGAGATCGAGCAGGACCTTGAACTGGCCTGGCGCGCGGGCTTCGTCGACCTGTCGATCGTGCTGGGCGAGCGCAGCTGCCAGAAGGCGCCGGTGTCGGCGCTCAGCGCGGTCTAACCCCGCATGCGGGGGGCGCGGGCGCCCCGCCCGTTATTTGTCGTGCGCCGCGTCCTGGATCTTCTCGCCGGCGCGTTCGACCTTCTTGCCCACTTCCTCGGTGGCGTGGTCCAGCCCGCGGCTGGCATCGCCGGTAGCGTCGTTGATCTTGTCGCCGGTGGCCTTGGCCGCCTCGGCCATTTCCTTGGCGGCCTGATCGGCCTTGTTCAGCTGCTCATGCAATTGCTGGGCGACCTTGTCGCCGGCGTTGTCGATGGCCGCGCCAGCTTTCTGCGCCGGCCCCATCGGGTCTTCGCGCCGCTTGCAGCCGCTCGTTCCCGCCAGGATGACGGCCATGATCACTACGCTTGCTATCGAGATTGGTTTCATTGCGTTCTCCGTTGACGTCAGGCTTTATCGTTGCCGCTAGCATACACCCGCCACGGCTTGCACCCGGCTATTTCGACGCGGCCGGGCTGGCAGCCTGGAAGCTGCGGCCACGGCGCCATTGTCTGTCGCCGCTGGCCACGCGCGCGTGGCCGCACGGGCGCCGGCGTCGATATCGGCACAGACCTTTAACGCGCCGCCCCAGCAGATTCTTGATTTCACGGAAAATCTGTGGGATTGACGCATCATTGGCAGCGCTCGCCCACCCATTCCCTGCCGTCGTCCAGGCAGCGCTGCATGCTCTGCTGCAGCCGGTCGGCATAGACCTTGAAGGCGGCGCATTCGCGGCTGCCGCCGTCGATCATGGCGACGCAAGCTTCCATCCTGTTCGAGGCGGCGCGGTAGTTGCCGGCCTTGATGTCGCGGTCCGCCTCGTCGATCAGCTGGCGCGCGGACTGGGCCTGGCGCGCCAGCGCGCCCGACGGCGCCATGCGCGCAGGCGCCTCCCGCGCCGTTCCGATGCGCGCCTTGAGGGCGCGCGTGGCGGCATCCTCGCCATAGCGCCGGGTGAACTGGTTCAGCCGCGTCAGCGCCCTGGGCGCGTCGCCGTCGTCGAGCGCGCCCTCGGCCGCCGCCTGGGCCTCGGTCCAGGCCGAGGCGCGCGCCCGCTTCTTCTCGCAGCGCGGCGTGGCCTGCTCAATTGCCGCCTGCAGATGCGCGACCTGGGCGGCGGTGGCCCGGCCCGAACGCAGCGCGATCAGCTCGCCCTGGGCTTCGCCGAGCTTGCAGTCGGCGGCCAGCGCGATCGCGTTGTCCACCCGCGCGTCAAGCTTGCGCATGTTCGGCTTGGTGTACAACCAGACGGCCCACAAGGCGATCAGCCCAATGATCCAGTAGCGCATCTTGATCGGCTCGCGCCGGCTTGGCGCGGCCGGGCGTGGCGGCACCGGCGGCGAGGATGGCGCCGGCGCTGGCGGTTCGGGTGGTGGCGCGGCGCGCGCCGGCGTGGGTGGCGGCGGTGCCACGCGCGCGGACGGCGGCATGACCTCGGGCGCGCGCGCCGGCGCGGGCGACGCCGGCGGCACCGGCGCGGTCGGCGCGGCGTCCGGCTTGGCCAGGCT
>DIZW01000063.1:0-38273 GCA_002428015.1 Oxalobacteraceae bacterium UBA6018
ATGAAGCCGAACGGCGGCGGCGCGCCAGCCGGCCTGGTCGCTGACGCGATCAACGCCCAGTGGGGTTCGTTCGACAAATTCAAGGAAGAGTTCACCAAGTCGTGCGTGGGCAACTTCGGTTCCGGCTGGACCTGGCTGGTGAAGAAAGCCGACGGCGCCGTCGAGATCGTCAACACCTCCAACGCCGGCTGCCCGCTGACCACCGGCGACAAGCCGCTGCTGACCTGCGACGTGTGGGAGCATGCCTACTACATCGACTACCGCAACCTGCGCGCCAAGTACGTGGAAACGTTCTGGGGCCTGGTCAACTGGGATTTCGTCGCGCAAAACTTCGCGTAAATCCCGGGCCGTTCCGGCCGCGTTGAAGAAAGCCGCGCCGGCATCTCTGGCGCGGCTTTTTTTATGGCCGATCGCGCTTCTGCCGGGATCGGGCCTCCTCAGATGATCAGGTACTCGATTGTGCTACCGAGGATGGAATCACGCGGTGGACCACTGCTGCGCTGTATGCTTGATCCGCAGGATCTCGACATCCTTAGCCAGTACCCGGTAGATCACGACGTAGCTTTCATGGGCGACCAGTTCGTAGGTCCCGCGCTTGCGGCCGATTCGCCACGTGCACACGATCGCCTTACACACGTTTAAGCGCGGCGCGCACCTGACGCATTGCCTCACCATGCGCGATGGTCGGGCTGGTGTCGTCGATCGCCTCTTGCACTTCTGCCTGGAGCCACTTGGTATAAGCGGCGGCCGCGTGCGCATCCTTCATGGCGACGGCGCGATCCGGGCGCTTGATGGCAATGCCAGCGCGGGGATCGTAGTGCACGGCGTCCACGTCGAAGCGCGCAATGCCAATGCTCTTCAAGTATTCGACCAGCGTTTCGAGCTTGCGAAAAATGCGCACTTGGCCGCTGCGCTGCGTCGCCAGCGCGCGTTCAGTCACGCCGTATTTCACGGTAATACCCCAGCCGCCGTCCTGACCGACGGCGCGCGCGCTGCGCACCAATCCGGCCTCTGCCAGCTTGGCCAGGGTCGCGTGGTCGATGGTTTCGGCGTTCATTTTCCCCTCCAATCTTAGCGGACCCGCCAATAGTTAAACTATCCGCAAATTATCGAAGATTGCAATCGGCGATTTGGCGCGTCGCCCAAGTATCATCAATCTGTATCGATTCTGGCCGCTGCCGACGCTGCGTGGCGCCAGGTGAAATCGGCGCCTTGCTGCGTCAGGAAGGCATTTATTCCTCGCATCTGGCGACCTGGCGTAAGCAGCGTCAAGCCGCTGGCGAGACCAGTGCACTGGCGCGCAAGCGCGGCCCTAAAGTCGATGCTTCTGCCGTGCAGGGCCGCCGGGTGTTGGAGCTGGAAAAGCAGGTCGAGCGTCTGCGAGCCAAACTGGTCAAGGCCGACTTGATCATCGCCGTCCAAAAAAACTTTCCATTCTGCTGGGTCTGCGCACCGACGACACGCCGAGCGAGCCGAAGTGATAAGCGCCGCCAACAGCTTGGCTGATCATGTAGGCGTAGCAGCTGCCTGCCGCGCCTTGCGTCTTCCACGCAGCGCCTTGTATCGCGATCGCACTGCGCAGCGCATTTGCGTGCTACCGCCCTCAATTTCCGCAGCACCGGCAAGACGTCCGCCGTTAGCCCTTTCCGAACTGGAGCACCGTGTCGTCCTTGACGTGCTCAACAGCCCGCGCTTTGCGATCTGTGCGCCGGCGGTCATCCACGCCCAGCTGCTCGACGAAGGGCGTTACGTAGCGTCCGTGCGCACCATGTACCGCCTGCTGCAACACTGCGACGCCGTGCGCGAACGCCGCAATCAACTGCGCCATCCCGAGTACACGAAACCGGAACTGCTTGCCGTGATGCCCAACCAGGTGTGGAGCTGGGACATCACCAAGCTGATGGGCCCCGTCAGGGCAACCTGTTTCCACCTGTATGTCATCCTCGACATCTTCAGCCGCTATGTCATCAGGACAATGCGCCAAATTGCCGGTAACGATCCAACGGCGGCATTTAAGGCGCCGACCTTTCCCATAAACAGGGGTCTGTCCCCTGTTGTCTTCCGCTGTTGTCTTCCGCAAGCGCGTTTACACATCTACCTACTGGAGCACCCTTAAGTCAACGCCATTAGGGTCTGTCTCCTGTTGTCGTGAAGCCGGTCCGATTTCACTGCAAATCAACGCACTGTCTTCAGAACTCATCGGCGCACCCCTCAGTCGTTGGCCGTGTCATTTTCTACGCAAAGGACTATGCCATCTGGCGTAGCGATTCCTCGCTCCAGGCGATCGTGGCGCTCTCAAAATCGTCAACAAGACTGCGTATCCAAGCAATTTCTGCAGTCATGACCGCGCGCTTGTACTCGTCTTCGATCAGAAACAGTCGCGGCACCCCAAGCGAAAGCGCTTCCTGCGCAGCCGCGACCGATGCGGCGACCTCCTGCTCGAGCGCAACCACGCGTCGTTCCAATTGCTGTTTGGCTTCGTCCTGCGATAAGGCCGCGATGGTGGCCAGTGCTGCAGGGAATTCAGGGAATTCGTTGACTGGTTCGGCAAGCATGCCGGCGACCCATGCGCGCAAGGTCTCGCGCCCCGATTCGGTAATCGCATAGACCACCCGTTCCGGGCGCCCTTCCTGACGCGACGTCTCGAGTATGTGGATCACTCCGGTGCGTAGCAGTCGCTCAATGGTTTGATAGACGCTGTTGCGCTGGCTGACGTTGACGACACTATCTTTTCCGCGCAACTTGATCAGTTCGTGGATGCGGTAGGCGTGCATCGGCGATTCCGTCAGAAATGCCAGTATGACCATGGCAAGCGGCGATCGCCGCAGGGAGCGGTTAATCACATGTATTCCGTTCTTCAAAAATCGTGGACCAGCAGTTTGCCTTTTTATTCATAAAATGTATAATAATCATAGTATGACTAATGCTCGGGCGGCGCAATCTTCGTCTTTGGCCAACAGAAAGTATCTTAGGAGAAAGTTCTCATGTCGAAAATTAAGAAAGTCTTGATCATCGGGAGCGGCATTGCCGGACCGATTACGGCACTGGCACTGCGCAAGGCAGGGATAGCGTCAACAATATATGAAGCGTATCCAACATCGGCAGACGGCATTGGTGGCGCCCTGACGTTGGCACCGAACGGTCTGGATGCACTGCGCCTCATTGGGGTCCACAAGGAAGTCGCAGCAATTGGCCAACCGATCTCGCGCATGGTGATCGATAACAGCCAGGGCAAACAATTATGTGAATTCAATGGTCTCGATGGGAGTGAGCCCAGTCAGGTCGTGTGGCGATCCGATCTCAATGGCGCGCTGGCCGACCTTGCGACAAAAAATGCGATCGACATCGTGTATGGGCGACGCCTCGTCAGTGTGTCCGAAACGCCGGCCGGCATCACCGCCTATTTCGCTGACGGTAGTAGCGCCAGCGGGGACGTGCTGATTGGCGCTGACGGGATTCGCTCTACCGTGCGGGCCCTGATCGATCCTGACGCGGCGACGCCGGAATACACCGGGCTGCTCGGTTTTGGGGGCCGTGTGCCGGCCGCCGGCGTGGCGGGACGGTCCGACTCGATGCATTTCGCATTCGGCAAGGAGGCCTTCCTCGGCCATTGGGATACGCCCGAAGGTGAAACCATTTGGTTCGGCAATTTGCCGCACGAAACAGCGTTGACCGCGGCGCAAGCGCGCGCAATTCCCTCGGCCCATTGGCTGGTGCAATTGCGCGCAGCCTACGCGGACGACCAGCCTGGATGCGCATTATTGGCGCGCACCGTTCCCGAGCAACTGATCATCGTCGGGGCCGCCGAGATGCTAAGCAAGGTAGAGCATTGGAGCAAAGGCAGAATGGTCTTGGTCGGCGATGCCGTCCACGCCCCATCCTCCAGTTCCGGACAAGGCGTATCGCTTGCCGCTGAGAGCGCGGTCGAACTTGCCCGATGCCTGCGTGACATTCCCGACCTGGGCAGCGCATTCGCCGCCTATGAACGTCTGCGGCGCCATCGGGTTGAAACGGTAGCTGCGAGCGCCGCAAAGACCAACCGTAATAAAAAGCAGCGACCGGTGGCCAAGGCGCTGATGCAGCTCTTGCTACCGCTCGCGCTCAAGACCTTCCTCACGCCGGACAAAATGTTCGGCGCATTTCACGGACACCGCATTGATTGGGATGCGAGCGTCAAGGCCTAGGGCAATAGCCCCAGTGAACTTCTGTGGCAAATCATGTCAGCATCGAACCTATCGACACTGAACAAGGAGCCGGGTATGGAAGCAGAAAGAGTCACTTTGGATAGTCTTTTCATCGTCGTTCTAATCTACGCGGCCAGCGCCGTTGCCGACGCAGCCGATCCGCCGGTCGGCATTCCCTGGATATTCGCACCTGGCATCATTTCCGGGGCCGGCCAGCGATACCGCCCCGGCATTCGCGCCCGACGGCGAGACCGTCGTTTTCGCCCGCAATAACACGATCACACGACAACAGGGGACAGACCCCTGTTTCTGGGAAAGGTCGGCGCCTTAAATGTCGCCGTTGGATCGTTACCGGCAATTTGGCGCGTCGCCCAAGTGTCATCAATCTGTATCGATTTGTCGCCATCCTTCCCAACTCCGCCTTTCGGCCGATTGCTCTTATACAATAACGCGGGAGGAGGAAGTCATGTTTCGAGTGATGCTGGTGGAAGACGACGCGCGCCTGGCGCAGCTGGTGACGGAATATCTGGGCGCCTACGAGTTCACGGTCGACCTGGTCACGCGCGGCGACGCGGCGCTGGACGCCTTCAGGACGCTGATGCCTGACGTGGTGGTGCTCGACCTGATGCTGCCGGGGATGGACGGGATGGTGGTGTGCCGCCAGATCCGCGCCGTGAGCGCGGTGCCGATTTTGATCCTGACCGCGCGCGAGGATTCCTACGACGAAGTGTCCGGCCTCGAGCAAGGCGCGGACGACTTCGTCAACAAGCCGGTGCAGCCACGCGTGCTGCTGGCGCGCCTGCGGGCGTTGCTGCGGCGCGCCAGTGGCAAGCCGGATGGTGCCGACGCCGGCGCGCTCGTGTTCGGCGCGCTGCGCATCGCCACGAGCGACCGCAGCGTCAGCTGGCGCGGCCAGCCCTGCGTACTCAGCAACACCGAATACAAGCTGCTGCTGGTGCTGGCCGAGGCCGCCGGACAGGTGCAGTCGCGCGATGCCATCCTCAAGAAAATGCGCGGCATCGAGTTTGACGGGCTGGACCGCAGCATCGACAATTGCATCTCCAAGCTGCGGCGCCGCTTCGACGATACCGAGTCGGAGAAAATCAAGACTGTGTGGGGTGAAGGCTACCTGTTTTCGCCGTCCGCCTGGGCTTGATCGCGCGCCCTGTCCCGCCTCCTGCCCCGCCGCCAGCCCTGTTCCACGCACTACAGCGCCTGCTGCGTTGCGGCCTGCCACGGCCGCGCCACGCCCTGCCGCGCCCTACTCGATCAGGGCCGCGATGGCCACCGGCGCGCCGCGCGTGAGCACCTGGCCGGGCGCGCCGAAGCGGTAGTCGACGATCTTGAAGCGGGCGTCGGGGTCATCCGGGAAAGGCGCACCATCGGTCGCCGGCAACGCCGCCAGCGCCCCGTCGCCCTTGCGCAAGCGCACACCCGGCTCGCCGCCAGCGCGGGTGAAGGCGAAGCGCACGCCCACGCACTGGCCGGCACGCGAGCGGTCGACGTAGCGTTCGAAGCTGAGCACCTGTTCGCAGGCGGCGCGCAGTTCGGCGCCGTCGTACACGCCATCGGCGCGCACGGCGATCGAGACGCGGCGCCGGAACAGGTACTGGCCGGCGGGACGGTTGAGCGTGAGGATGGCGTTGCCGTCATAGGCCGCCTTGAGCAAGGGGAACACCGCGCGGCCGGCCCCGTCCAGCGGCAGGTTCAGGCCGGTGCCGCTGCCCGCCAGGTCCAGCCGCACGCCGTCCAGCGACACGCTGGCGTCCCTGGGCATGACTTGCAGGTGGTCCTGGATCAGGTTCTTGGCCTTGCCGTACTTGTCGAACACCACCATGGCGCGGTAGGCGTCGCGATAGCTGACCCAGGCGCCGCCCTCGGCCGTCGCTTGCGCCTGGGCCGTGGCGGTGCCGGCCGCCAGCAGCAGCGCGGACAAGGCGGAAACGAGGCGCGACGGCGTCATGGTCAGAAGCGGCGCGCGAGGCCGGTGGAAATCGACAACTGCGCGGGCCGCTCGACCAGCGGGCTGCGCCGCGCGTCGCCCCGCAGGCTCGCCACGCGCACGGCCGTGGTCAGCATCCAGTCCTGTGACAGCGACCAGTTCCAGCGCGCGCTCGCGAACACGTCCTTGACGCCGCCGGCGGGCGCGTATTGCGCGTTGCCGCTGCGCAGGTGCTGGGCGGCGGTGACGCCGAAAAAGCTGGTGTTGTAGGCGCGGTTGACGAGCTCGATTCCCGCCGAGAACGCCACCCGGTGATGGGCGCCGAAGCCGGCGGCCACGCGCTGGGCGGCCAGTTCCCACACCAGGCCGTCGCCACCCGCGCCGTACAGCAGGCTGTTGGTCACGCGCACCTCCGGGTTCAGGTAGACGTTGAGGAAGGCCCCGCCCTGCAGGTGGGCGCCGATCGCTTCCATGCCGGCCAGCCGGTTGGTGGCCAGCGCCAGGCGCGTGGGCGGCGGCGCCACGGCGGTCACGGGGATGCCGCCGGTGCCGCCCAGCACGGCCGCGCCGCCTGTCTCGTCGCGGCGCGGCTGCAGCGCCAGCAGCGGGCCGTATTCCAGCGTGGGCTGGCGCGACAGGTGCCAGCCCGCGCTCATGCCGGAGATGAAGACGCCATTGCTGAACTCGACCTGCAGCAGCGGCAAGGCGCGCGTGCGGCGGCCGTCGGCGCCGTCGTAGCGCGGTTGCGAACTCACCCCCAGCCCGACAAACATGTCGCGGCTGCCGTCCGGCATCGGATTGACGGCCGGGCTCTGGGCAGCGGCGAATCCGCAGGCAGCGCTCAGGAGGGAGGCGAGAAGTCGTTTCATAGGGCTGGGCTTGGGCAGTGTGGACGGTGCGCCATTTTACGGCTTGCCGCCCGACACGCCCACCGCCGCGTTACGGGAGCGCCTTGGCCGCCTGCGTGAACTCCACCGGGGCCTCGGTGCGCGCCACCATGATCAGGTGGGCCGGACGGGTGATCATCATTGTGCAGGCGGTGTTGGCGTCGGCGCTGGAGCCATCGACCCGGGTGACGATCAGCGTGCCGTCCTTGTAGGCGACGCCCGTGATGCGGGTATAGGCGCAGCCGTCGGTGCCGCTGCCGAACACGCCCAGCACCATGTCCTGGCTGAAGTCGACCTTCGGCAGCGCCTCGGTGCCGGCGTGCTGGGCCCATACCGTGGCCCAGGTCTTATCGTCCTTGATGACCATGTTCTGGGGCGTGGTGATGCCCGACAGCGCGCGGCGGTCGATGTCGGTGTACGGCACCACCGGCGACTTGAACGGAATCGGCTCGACCTTGTGGCCGCTGCCCAGGCCCAGGTCGCTCGGCTCCAGGTTCTTGACGATGACGTCGAACAGCGCGCGCGCCTTGTCGTCGGTGCAGCTGGTGCGCGGGCCGGCGATGCTGTCCGCCTGCGAGCACAGCAGCGTATCGGGATTTTTGCCGTACAGGCCGTAAGCGTAGCTGTTGTCGCCGCAGCGCCCGGAACGGTCCCAGAACACATACTGCTGGTCGATCACGTACAGCCGGTTGTGCAGGTCGGCGCAGCTGGCCTGCTGGGCCATGGCGATGAAGGGCGCGCTGTCGGGCGGCGCGCTGGGGCTCGGTTCGCCGGCGGCGATGCTTTGGGCCGCTTGGCGGTCGGTGGTCGCGGCGCCGCCGCCCGTACCGCCGCCGCAACCGGCAAGCAGCAGGGCGCCGGCGAGCGGCAGGGCAAACATCCAGGATTTTACTAGCGACATGTCATCCTCTTTTTTCTTGGAAAAAAAAAGCCCACGACAAACACACCATCAGTGGGCGAACGGAAAAAACTCCATGCCTCATCCTATCGGCCTGAGTGTCGCCCTTCACCCGCGAGATGTCGAGCAATTGTCGGGAAATTGTAATGCGCCATTTTCCGGCATGCTTCTATACAATATTGCAACATGAATCGCCTTTTCTTCCGCTTCTTCCTGCTCGTGATGCTGTCGATCACGGTGGCGACCGGCGCCATCTACCTGGCCATCAGTGCCCTGTTCGGCGATCCGCTGGAGGACATCGCGCGGCGCCAGGCCGCGGCCCAAATCTTTTTGCTTGAACAGTATGTCGACCAGGCCCCGGCCGACGAATGGCTGGCGCGCCTGAACAAGGTGCGCGAAGTGTCCAAGGTGAACCTGGAGCTTATGCCGCTGGGGGCGGCGCGCGCGGCCGTGCCGGCCAGGCTGCGCGCGGCCCTGGAGCGCGGCGAGGTGGTGCTGGACGCGCCCCACAAGGCTTTCTACCGGCGCGTGGACCTGACCGGCAACAGCTATATCGGCAGCGACGCCGAGGTCATCCACGCGCAGGATTTGCCGATCGACGTGGGCCTGGCGCTGCGCATGGAGGCGGTGCGCTACGTGATCGTGGCGCTGGCCCTGCTCATTCCGATCGCCTGGTGGTCGCGCGCGCACTGGCGCGCCTTGCAGCACCTGTCCGGCGTGGCCGAGCAGGTGGGCCAGGGCCAGTTGAGCGCCCGCGCCAGCCTCAAGCCGAGCGCCAGCATCTACCCGCTGGCCGAGCGCATGAACGACATGGCCGCGCGCATCGCGGCCTTGCTCAGCGCCCAGGAAAGCCTGCTCCATTCGGTGTCGCACGAGCTGCGCACGCCGATCGCGCGACTGGCGTTTGGACTGGAGCTGCTGCGCGCCAAGGCGGCCGATGCGGCGCTGGAAGAGCGCATCGCGGCCATGGAAGGCGATTGCGCCGAGCTCGACGCGCTGGTCGGCGAACTGCTGGGCATGATCAGGCTGGACCAGCCGCAGGCGCTGGCGAAGGCGCCGTTCGCGCTCGGGCCGGCCCTGGAGGCGTGCATCGCCGGCCTGGGGCGGCCGGTGGAGGCGCGCATCGCGGCCGACCTGGGCATGGTCGACGCCGACCGCCGCCTGCTGCTGCGCGCCTTCGACAACCTGCTGCGCAACGCCGCCAAATACACCGAGCGGCGCATTGCCGTGCAGGCGCGCAGGGTCGGCGGGTGGATCGAGATCAGCGTGGAGGATGACGGCCCCGGTATTCCGGAAGCGGAGCGGGCGCGCGTCTTCGAGCCCTTCTACCGGCTCGACCGCAGCCGCGACCGCGCCAGCGGCGGGTTCGGCTTGGGATTGTCGATCGCGCACAAGGCGCTGGCCGGGCATGGCGGAAGCATACGGGTAGCGCAGGCCGCGCTGGGCGGGGCCTGCTTGACGCTGGTATTGCCGGGCTAGTAAGACGCCCGGCAAGCCGGTTCTACAGGTCGGACTCGGACGGACGCACGTGGGTCAGCGCGTACCAGACATGCTGATACCAATGCTCGCGCGAATGCACGTGGACCAGGCAGCTCTTGTCCACCTCGCCTTTGAATATCCGGTCGGCGCAGGCGTTGGTGCGCAGCGCGTGGCGCTGGTTCTCGGCGTTCGAGAGCGCGACGGTGAACCAGAACAGCAAGCCGGCCAGGATCACGACCAGGGTCCAGGCCAGCTGGTTGACGTTGCTGGTCTCGAACAGGTCCTCCACGACGGGCCGTGACCCGTCGTAGATCTTGAGGATTTTTTTCTCTACATCGCTCATTTTTTCGTCTTCGCTGGGGCCGCCGGAGTTTTTTCCTTCTGCACCTTGGCCACCAGCGCGTCGAGCACCTGGGTGGTCGTTTGCATCAGGCTTGGCTCCGTGGCGTTCTTGTTGACCGCGCCGAGAATCGATGGCGAGGTGACATAGCGGCCGTCGATGACCAGGGTCGGCACGCCGTCGACCTTGTAGGCGGCGGCGATCGCCGGCAGCCGTTTCAGTTTAGTCAGGATGCCGAAGGAATTCCAGTAATTGAGGAATTTATCCTTGGGGATGCCGTTCTTGACGGCCCAGTCGACGATCGCGTCGTCGCTGGTGAGGCGCTCGTGGTCGACGTGGAAGGCGCGGAAAACCTTGGGCGTGAACTCCTCGGACTTGCCCATCGCCTCGAGCGTCAGGAACAGGTGCGATTCAGGGTCCGCCGGGCCGGAGTACGGGAAATGGATGCGCTTGAAGTTGATGTTGTCGCCCTGCTTCTTGACCCAGGCTTCCAGGGTCGGCTCGAGCGCGTTGCAGTGCGGGCAGTGATACATGAAGAATTCGATGACTTCGACTTTCTTGCCGACCGTCTGGGACGGCTGCGGCGAAGGCAGCGTCATGTATTCGGCGCCGTTTTGCGGAGCGGTGGGCGAAGCGAAAGCGGTGCTGGCGACCAGGCCGAGGGCGGCGAGAGCAAAACGCAAAGAACGCATAAATTTCCTTTAAGAATGAATTGAGCTATCGACCGCGAGATTACCACTTTTTCGCCACCGGCCGGGCTACGGGGGCGTATTGTGCAATTGCTTACAGCTAGAAGCAAGCTTATCCCACCATCTTTAACGCAAGCTTAACGCCGCCGTTGACGCGTCAGCTCGAGTTTTTCGCACAGCTCGGCCGCGCCGTCGGCCACGCGCGGGCCGGGACGCGCCAGCAGCTCGCCGTCGAGGGTGAACAGATTGCCACGTTGTACAGCCAGCATGCCGTGATAGGGCTTCCACAAGTTGACGCCGAGCCTGTCGGAATCGTGCTGCTCGCCGCCGACGACCGCCTCGGGATTTAGCGCCAGCACCGCTTCGACGCCAACCTGGGGCGCCTTGACCCGTTCGCCCGCGAACACGTTGACGCCGCCGCACAGGGTGATCACGTCGTTGACGATCTGCTTGCCGCCGAGCGTGAACAGGGGCTGGTCCCAGACCTGGTAGAACACCCGCACCGGGGCGCGCCGCGCGTAGCGTGCGGTCAGCGCGGCGACCTTGCCGTCAAACGCGGCGCGGGCGGCGCGCGCGGTCGCTTCGGTGCCGAGCAGTTGCCCCAGCTTGCCGATGTCGGCGCCGATCTGCGCGAGCTGTACCGGCTCGCTGTAGTACATCGGAATGCCGAGCTGGCGCAGCTGCTCGAGCTGGCGCGCGGTGTTCCCGCTTTGCCAGACCACCAGCAGGTCCGGCTTGAGGGCGATCACGCGTTCGATGTCGATCTGGTTGCTGTCGCCCACCTGCGGCAGCGCGCGCGCGGCGGCGGGGAAATCGCTGTACTTGATCACCCCCACCACGCGCGCGCCGGCGCCGGCCGCGAACAGCAGCTCGGTGGCGTGCGGCGCGAGCGACACCACGCGCTGGGCCGGGCGCGCCAGCACCACGCGCTGGCCGCCGCCGTCGACCACCTCGATGGCGGCCAGCGCGCTGGCGCAGCCCAGCGCCAGCAGCAGCGCCAGCAGGGTGCAGGCGCGGCGCATGCTAGAAGTCGTAGCGGGCCGACAGCTTGAGCTGGCGCGCGTCGCTAGGATAGATGCCGGCCTGGCAGCCGTAGGCGTTGCTGAAGTAGCGTTTGTCGGCCAGGTTCAGGCCGGACAGGGCGAACTCCCACGCGCCCAGCTTGCGGGCGTAGCGCGCGTCCACCGTGTGGTAGGCCGGCACGCGCGCGGCGCAGCTGTTGGCGAAGTCGTTGCCGTAGCGCTGGCTGGCGACCCACTGCACGCCCAGGTCGGCGCTCTGGCCGTCGCCCGGCACCCAAGCCAGGCGGGTGCTGAGGGTGTTCTTCGGCACCAGCACCATCTCGCGGCCGGCGTTGGGGCCGGCGGTGAAGCGCGCGTTCACGTGCTGGTAGTGGGCGATGGCGCGCCAGCCGCTGGCGATGGCCGCGTCGGCGTCGGCCTCCACGCCTTTGCGCTCGGTCGGGTCGAGGTTGGTGTTGGCGCCCCAGCCGCCGTTCAGGGTCGGGTCATAGAAGATCTCGTTGGTGAGCGCGTGGCGGAAGGCGCGCACGTCCACCCGCGCCTGGCTGTCGCCGGCGCGCACGCCGATCTCCAGGTCGCGCGAGGTCTGGATCTTCAGCACGTCGGTCGAGGAGCGGTAGCTGTTCTCGTCGGCGTTGGCGACGCGGTAGCTACGTCCCAGCTTGGCGTACAGGTTGGTGGCGGCCATCACGTCCAGGCTGCCCTGCAGTTCCCAGGCGTTCTGCGCCTGGCTGGTGTGTTCCGGCGCGGTGGCGGCGACAGCATCGGCGTAGTCCTTGTCGAACAGTTCGCGGCGCGCGCCCAGCGCCAGGCGGGCGTGGTAGAAGGCGTCCCACTTGACTTCGTCGCGCGCATACACGGCCTTGGATTTCTGGCGCGCGTCGGCCAGCGAGTACGCCGCGGTGGTATCGCGATCCCAGCGGGTCAGGTCAATGCCGGCCACGAGCTCATTGAGCAGGCCATCGAAGCGGCCCAGATGGCGCAGGCGCGGCGAAAACTGGGTCTGGCGGCTGTCGTAGGAGGCGTGGCTCAGGCCCGGATAGTAGTAGTTGGACTCGATCACCTTGGTGCGGCGCGACAGTTCGGCGGCCGCGTCGATTGCGCCGAAGCGCTGCTCGATGAAGGCGCTGACGCGGCGCGAAGCGAGCGTGCCGTTGTCGCGCGGGGTCAGGGTCTGGCGCGGATTGTCGTTGAACTGGGCCAGGGTCAGCGAACCGGGGAAGTCGGCGTCGGAATCGGCACGCTCGACGCGAACCCCGACCCGCCCGCCTGCGTAGGCCCACTGGGCGCCAGCGTTCACCGTGCGCAGGTCATAGGCGTTATGGTCGCGGTAGTTGTCGGTCGTTTTCTTGCCGAGCGCGGCGTCAATGGCGAAGCCGTCCCACGACTTGGCGGCCGAGGCGCGCAGGTCGCGCGCCTTGAACTGGCCCACTTCGGCGCTGACGCTGCCGCGGGCGGTGTTGTCCACCGGGCGCTTGGTGACGATCTGGATCACGCCGCCGGTGGCCCCGTCGCCGAACAGGACGCTGGCGCCGCCGCGGATGATCTCGATGCGTTCGACCAGCTCGATCGGAATGGTCGACAGGATCGCGCCGCCCAGGTCGTTCTCGGACAGACGCACGCCGTCCAGCATGACCACCAGGTTCTGGGCGCTGTTGGCGCCGAAGCCGCGCAGGTCCAGGCCGAAGTCCGGCGAGCCGTCCAGCGACTGGCGGCCGTACACGCCGCCGATCTTGCGGATGGCCTGGTTGACGTCGGCGGCGCCGGCATTGCGGATATCCTCGGCGGTGATGACGGTGGCGCCGATCGGACGCAGGGCCGGGTCGCTGGCGAAGCGGGCGCCGGTGATGGTCACGGAAGGCAGGCTGTCGTCGGCGTGCACGATGGGGGCGAAAAAGCAGAGAGACAAGGCGGATGCCAGCGCGAGCGGTTCGAAAACCGGCGCGCAGCGCGGTGCTGCGGAAGTGATCATGGTGTCGTTATCGAGTAAATGTATCGGCCCTGCGTCCCCGCAAGTCCGATTCAACGGAAGGCGCGATTGTTCGCGCTTCCACCTGTCTTGGCCGGTATCCGGGCTCGCAAGTCCGACCGGCCCACCTTCCTATGCGCACGCACAGTGGTATCTGGGACAGCCTGCCGCCAACAAATGGGCGACGCTTGTTTACCGTTGCGGGGGCAGCACACCTTCGTGTTTCCCGTTTAACTGCCGGCGCGACTGCGCTGGCGAGCACCAAAAGCGCGCACATTATAAACCGACAAGGCGTGGCCGCGCTGAAGATCGATGGCGCCGGCGCCCTGTTGTCGTTATAGTAAGGGCTATCATCCATCTGGAGCCATGCATGCAAGCGCGCCGCCTCACCTTCATCTGCCTCCAGGCGCTGGCGCTGTGCGCCCTGCTCGCGCTCGCCGCGCACCTGCTGGCCCAGCCCGGGCCTGTGGTCGCCTCCGACGTGCGGGTCTACCCCATCCCCGATCCCGACATCGACAGCGGCATCCCGCTGGCCGACCCGGCCGCCGCCGCGGTGACGGTGCCGAGCGCGCCGGGAGCCTGGGGCGGCGCGCGCACCGGCGCCGAGGCCACGCTGTCGGACCGGGTGGTCAATTACGCGATCGACGCCACGCTCGACCCGCTCAAGCACACCGTCAGCGGCAGGCAGAAACTCACCTGGCGCAACCGCTCGCGGGTGCAGGCGCGCAGCGTGTTCCTGCACCTGTACATGAACGCCTTCGAGAGCCGCGCCAGCACCTTCTTCACCGAGCAGCGCCATTCCGGGATGGCGTTTCGCAGCGGCGTGGCGACCGGCGACGGCCAGTGGGGCCATATCGAACTGCGCTCCGTGGCCCAGAACGGCGCCAAGGTCGGCTGGGCCTTCGTGCATCCCGACCTGGGCCCCGAGACCGACCACACGGTGGTGCGCCTGGACCTGCCGGTGCCGGTCGAAGGCGGCGCCTCGACCACGCTCGACATCGATTTCCTGACCCAGCTGCCGCGGGTGTCGGCGCGCACCGGCTACTTCGGCAGCTTCCACCTGGTCGGCCAGTGGTTCCCCAAGATCGGCGTGCTGGAACTACCCGGCGAACGGGGCGCGACGGCGGTGCGCTGGAACGCGCACGAGTTCCACGCCGATTCGGAGTTCTACGCCGACTTCGGCAACTACGACGTCAAGCTCACCGTCCCGGCCGGGTACACGGTGGGCGCCACTGGGGCCCTGCAGGGCGCGCCGGTGGCGCACGAGGGCATGGTCACCCACCATTACGTGCAGGGTGACGTGCACGATTTCGCCTGGACCGCGGACAAGCGCAGCGCAGCGCCGCTCGTGGGCAACTGGACGGGAGCGGGCGGCCAGGCGGTCGCCATCCGGGTGCTGTACCCGCCCGAGATGGCCGCCAGCGCGGCCGCGTCGATGAAGGCGGCGCGCGACTCGCTCGACTATTTTTCGCGCACGCTGGGGCCCTACCCGTACGCCACGCTGACAGTGGTGATCCCGCCCTACAACGCGATGGAGGCGGCCGGAATGGAGTACCCGACCTTCATCACGGCGATGGGCGTGGCGCACCTGGCGCCGGACACGATGGGCCAGTTCGAGGTCGATTTCACGACCATCCACGAATTCGGGCACGGGTATTTCTACGGCATCCTTGCCTCCAACGAGTTCGAGGAGCCGCTGCTCGACGAAGGCTTGAACGAGTTCTGGGACCACCGCATGGTGGGCGAGCGCGACCAGCGCGTGCACGTGGCGCCGGCCTGGCTGGCGCGGCTCGGCCTGGCGCCGGCCTTCGCCAGCTTCGACCTGGTGCGCGCCGGGATGCCGCGCACGGAGCCGGCCGACCCGCCCGGCCAGAACGCCTACGACCGCCTGCAAGGCATCGGGCCAGTGTACGCGCGCAGCGCGATCGTGCTGCGCGACCTGGAACAACGCATCGGCAAGCCGGCCATGGAGCGCGCCATGCGCGCCTACTACCAGCGCTGGAAGTTCCGCCATCCAAGCGTGGCCGACCTGCGCGAGGCACTGGCCGAGGCGAGCGGGCAGCGCGCCGCGGTCGAGAGCGTGTTCGCGCAGCAGATCTACGCCACCGCCGCCGTGGACGACCGCGTCGACCGCTTCAGCAGCGCGGAGGAGCTGCCCCAGCCCGGCACCGCGCAGGTCGGTGGCAAGTGGATCGAGACCACCCAGGACCAGCTCGAGGACAGCATCGACGCCACCCGCGCGGCCTGGAAGAAGGCCCACCCGCGCGCCGACACAAAGACCGGCCCCTTCCCTTACCGTACCGCCGTCACCGTGCGACGGCGCGGCGCGGCGGTGCCCCAGGTCTTGCTGGTCAAGTTCGCCGACGGCAGCAGTGAGCAGGTAGCCTTCAATCCCGGGCCCGGCATGCACGAACACTGGCAGACCTTCACCTGGCTCACGCCGTCCCATGCGGTGTCGGCCGAACTCGATCCGGCGCGCCAGCACTACCTGGACGCCGACAAGCTCGACGACAGCAGCACGATCGACCCCGACGCGCGCGCGGCGCGGCGCTGGACCGGCGACTTGGGCGCCATCGTCAACCTGCTGTTCTCACTGATCGCCACCATATGAAGCCTTCCCTGCTCCGATTGCGCGGCGCCGCGCGCACCGCCCTGCAATGGCGCCTGCTGCTGCTGTGGGCCGCCTGGCTGCTGGTGCCGAGCGCCTTGCTGATGCTGCCGGCCTGGCAGCTTCTATCGGCCAACCTGGACCACTCGGTGCACGGCCCCGCGCTGGCGCGCGCGCTGGACCTGCTGGCCATCACCGACCTGATGAGCGCGGCAACGAAAGCGCATGCGGTGTTGAGCAACGCCGGCATCGCGGCGCTGCTGCTGACCTTGCTGCTGTCGCCGCTGCTGTCGGGGATGGCGATCAGCGCCGGGCGCGCCGAGGGCGTGCTCGGCTTTCGCGCGCTGACGGCCGGCGCGCTGCACGAGTATCCGCGCCTGCTGCGCATGCTGCTGTGGGCGGTGGTGCCGCTGGGCGCGGCGCTGGCGCTGGGCGCCGGCGCCGACGCCCTGGCCGACCGCCAGGCCGAGACGGCCATCGTGGAGTCGCGCGTGGACCTGCTGCATCTGCTCGCCGGTGGCTTGACGGCGCTGCTCCTGGTGCTGGCCCACGTCAGCCTGGAAGCCGGGCGCGCCGTGCTGGCACTGGACCGGCGCCGCACGTCGGCCGTGCGCGGGTGGTGGGACGGTTGCGTTATGCTGGTGCGCAGGCCGGCGGCGACGCTGGGCGGCTTCCTGACGCTGTCGGTGGCCGGACTGGCGCTGGCCGCGCTGCTGGGTGTGGCGCGGCTCAACCTGCCCGGCGGCACGACGCCGGCGCTGCTGGGCGCCTTCCTACTGACCCAGGCCATTGTGGCCGTGGTGGCGTGGATGCGGGCGGCCCGGCTGTTCGCCTTGATGGACCTGGCGCGCACCCTGGCGCCGCAGCACGCGCCGCTGCGCGGGTCAACCGAATAACGGGGGCCAACCGAATACAACAAGGAGTGTCGCCATGTCTCATCGATTACCCACTTATTTCGTGTCGCACGGCGGCGGGCCGTGGCCGTTCATGAAGGAACAGTACGGCAGCACCTACGACCAGCTGGAAGCGTCGCTGGTGGACATGCCGCGCCAGATCGGCGGCAAGCCGCGCGCGGTGCTGGTCGTTTCCGGCCACTGGGAGGAAGTGCGCCCGACCGTGTCGGCGGGCGCGCATCCGCCCATGATCTACGACTACGGCGGCTTTCCGGCCCATACCTACCAGGTCAAGTACCCGGCGCCGGGCGACCCGGCGCTGGCGCGGCGCGTGGCCGACCTGCTGGGCGCGGCCGGGCACGTGTGCGCGCTGGACGAGCAGCGCGGCTTCGATCACGGCACTTTTTCGATGCTGTACCCCGTGTTCCCGGACGCCGACGTGCCGGTGGTGCAGCTGTCGCTGCAGCAAAGCCTGGACCCGATGACCCACATCGACATCGGTCGCGCGCTGGCGCCGCTGCGCGACGAGGGCGTGCTGATCATCGGCAGCGGGCTTAGTTTCCATAACCTGCGCCAGTTCGGACCGGGCGGCAAGCAGGCCTCGCACGCCTTCGACGAATGGCTGCAGCTGACCATGGCCTTGCCGCCGGCGCAGCGCAGCACGGCGCTGCGGCATTGGGACGAGGCGCCGTACGCGCGCATGGCGCACCCGCGCGAGGAGCACCTGCTGCCGCTGATGGTGGCGCTGGGCGCGGCCGAGCAGGAGCCGGCCACCTGCGTGTACCACGAGGACGCCTTCTTCGGCAGCCTGGCGGTGTCGAGTTTCCGTTTTGGCGCGGCGCTGGCCGACGCGCCCGTATAGGCGTCCTGGCGAGACTTAGACCGGCTCAGGCTGGTGTATGGAGCGATGGGCGAAACGGAACCGAACGCAGCTAAGTACGAATCATCGGTGCTTGGGACGGAACGCCCACAGGCGACGTGGACGCGCTATCGTTTCGGGTGGCAGGCGACGTGGACTGGACGGCGATCGCGCAGTACGCGACACGGAGTGGTCCTCTTCATGCGGTATGCGACACGGATTGGACAGCGTTCGCGCAACACGCGACAGGCGCGATTGCCTCAGGTTCCGCGCTTGCCGCGGGCCGCGTTGGCGGCCTTCTCGGCTTCCTTGGCGGCCTGGCGGGCTTCCTTGGCCGCCATCTCGGCCTCGTGCTCGGCCAGCCTTACCGCGCGCGTTTCCGGCGTTTCGAGGCTGATCCGGCCCAGCGCGCCGGTGCGGTAATCCTGCAGGAAAGTGTGCGAGGCTTTTTCGTAATCGAGGTCGCCGCCCTTCTGGCGGTAGCCGCGCCGCGCCGCCACCGCTTCGACCACCGCGATGCCGTCCATGCCTTCGGTCTTGAAGCCGTAGCGCGCGCTGAGCAGTTGCGGATAGCGCAGCAGCAGTTCCTGGGCCAGGAACTCGGCGACCTCCTCCTCGATCAGGGCGTTCGAGCCGATCGCGTGGCTGGCGGCAAGCATGAGGCCGTCGCTGGCCAGGGCGATCTTCGGCCACAGCATGCCGGGGGTATCGACCAGGATGGTGTTCTTGCCGAGGTAGAGCTTCTGCTGCATCTTGGTGACGGCCGGCTCGTCGCCCACCTTGGCCACCTTCTTTTTCAGCAGCGCGTTCATCAAGGTCGATTTGCCGACGTTGGGAATGCCCATGATCATGATGCGCAGCGGCTTGGTCGGCACGCCGCGGTGCGGCGCCAAGCTCTGGCACAGGTCGGGGATGCGGGCCACGTCGGCCGGCTTCTTGGTCGTCATGGGATAGGCCGTCACGCCTTCCTGGGCGTTGTAGTAGGCGCTCCAGGCGGCGGTGGCGGCCGGGTCGGCCAGGTCCACCTTGTTGAGGATCTTCAGGCAGGGCCGCTGGCGGAACAGGCGCAGCTCCTCCACCACCGGATTGCAGCTGGCCTCGGGCAGGCGCGCGTCGAGCACTTCGATCACCAGATCGGTGTTCTCCATCTGTTCGGCCGCCTTCTTGCGGGCGGCGTTCATGTGGCCCGGGTACCATTGTATCGACATGCTGTGCTTTCAAATGCGCGTATAGACCGCTATTTTACCGGTTACGGGGGCGTAATAGCGCAGGGGCCCGGTGGAAGGTCCTGGGCCGGGTCGAAGGCGGCCAGGGCGGCGCGCGCTGCCAGCGCGTCGCGGGCGAACTCGGCCAGGTAGCGGCTGCGCTGCTCGCCCGCCCATTCCGCGCCGGAAAAGGCCGTGAGCGGATAGGTCTTCCCGGTCAGGACCTTGCCCTCCAGGCGGGGCATCAGAGCGCGGTCGGGATCGGTGTCCTCCCTGAGCAGGTAGGCGTCGACGTCGCGCAGGGTCAGCGGCAGGGCCGGCTGCTGGTCGCGCAACAGGCGGCCGAACACGCTGAGCTTGATCTCCTGCGGGCCGGCGCCGAGTTCCTCGTTGAAGGTGGCCAGCGCGAACGGCTGGCCGTGGGCGTCGTCCACGCGCGCGCTGACGACGTAGCGGCCGGGCGTGCGGATCTCGGCCGGCAGGTAGTAGCTGAGCGAGCCGTCTTCCAGCACCTCGCGCGGCGGGCCGGTCCAGAGCGCCGGCGGCACGGGCGAATAGATCACGTCGAACAGCACGAAGCCATTGTGCCCGCCGGCGCTGTAGCGCACGTCGGTGCGGATGGTGCCGTCGAAGCCGGCCAGCCCGCCCTGGGCCGGCGCCAGCACGGCGGCGAAGGCGCCGTCGCCGGCCTGCGCGTCGGCGCCCTGGCCGTCGTCGGCGAAGGCCAGGGCCACCTGCGGCGCGGCGCGCGCGCCGCCGTAGGTGAGCCCTTGCGCCAGCGCGCGCGTGACCACCAGCGGCAGCACCCTGCCCTCGCCGTCGACGGCGCGCAGCGAGAACGCGACCGTTTCGCCGGCGCCCATGAACACGCGCGACTGCGAGGTCTGGATCTGCACCGCCGCATCGGTGGCCGTGCCGTCGCCCGCCTTGTCGATGCGCATGGCGTGCGTTTCCGTGACGGGCGCGTTGGGATAGACCTGGTCCGGGTGCTCCGCCAGCGGGCGCGAGCTGTCCGGATAGCGCGTGCCGGCCTCGTAGTTGCAATAGGTGCGCTCGGCGTCGGCCAGGCGCGCGGCCAGCAGGCGCCGGCGCGCCGCCCGGTCACCCGGCCCGGACGGCGCGGCGGACACCTCGCCGAAGATCCGCATGCCGGGCCGCGCGCTGTTGGCAGGCGCGGGCGCCGCGGCCATGGGTGCCTGGCGCGCGCCATGCCAGACCAGCACGCCGAGCGCGGCCGCGCCGGCGGCCAGCCACCATTCAGTACGCACTGTCGACGACCGCGCTGCGCACGACGCTGACGATGCCCTGCCAATTCGCGTTCGTGTAGTGATCGTAGTCCTCGTCGTCGTCGCGGAAGGCCACCGAATGGTAGCTCCACTTGGGGCGCCCTCCTTCGTTGACGGCAGTGCCGAGGGTGAGGTCGTTGCACCACCAGTCGCTCGGGTTGCAGAAGGCCGCGCCGGAGCTGCCGGACACCCCGCCGCTGCTGTGGTAGGGCACCACCGAGTCGTCCTGGCCGGGCAGCAGGAAGGAGTAGTACGCGCCCTTGGCGCCGGCGTACATGTAGAACCAGAGGTTGCGCGTGTTGTTGTGGTCGTACATGGCGCGCGCGGTGGCGGTCTTCATATCGGCCACCAGCGGCTCGGAAGTGGTCCAGGAACCGGCGTCGGCCAGCTCGGTACCGCCGGCCGCGCCGGCCCCGACGCGGACCCATTTGATGTTCCAGCCCGTTTGGGCGCGCCCGGTTGAATTGCTGCACACGCCGGAGGAATTGGGCACGGCGCGCTTGACCATGCGCTTGGAGCCGCCGTAGTTGGCCAGCGTGTAGCCGAGCATCAGGTCGCTGGCGCTGTAGGTGACGAGGTAGCACCAGTTGCCGCCGGTGCAGAAGCAGTCGAGGGCGGCGCGCACGTGCCAGTTCTGCGTGGCGATGCTGTTGTAGCCGTCCCAGTTGACGGCCTTCTTGTTGACGCCGGCGGGCACATTGGACGGCCCCCAATAGTTGAAGCTGGTGTAATCGCCGACGACGCCGGTGCCGTGGCGGCCATTGACCCACAAGGTGTAGTTGGTGGCGTTGGCGACGCCGCTGACGGCCGCCAGCGCCAGCACGCAGAGTGTGACGAACATGCGCATCCTGGTGATCATGATTCCTCCTGAGACTTGCTCGAATGGCTAGAGTCCTGGGTTGCTGGTGCGTTGACAAATACGGCGAAAAAATGGGCGATAAAACAAGGTGAAAACGGCGCGAGGCAAGAGACGCAGCCAGGGCATGGCCTCGCTCGCATGTGCGACGCAGCGTCGCGCCGCTCCTCGCCATATTTGCTCAGCGAATCTGCAACTCAGGGCACTAGAACGTGGAAGACAAGGGAACGATCGCGCGAACGTTTGAGATCGAATCTACGCGGCGTGGCGGGGGCGGTCAATCACGCCCGATTGAAAAGTCAGCAGTATCGACGCAGGTCGACAGAGGCGGCGTTGTGGCTTGCCTGGACGGGGCTTGCGTGCTTGGGAATATCGTTGAGATAGCCCGACGCTAGCGCGCCGCCGGGCCGCCACCCTCGCGATGCGGGAGGGGCGCGGCGGCGCCATTGCGGCCGCGGCGCGACGCAATCGGAAGCAAGCGCGGTGCGCGCGCCGAAGCCATCGCGGCGCAAGCGGGAAGCAATCGCGCCCCTACGGCGACGCGACTGCGAGGGACGGCGCGGCGCTCAGGCCGGCGCGGTCAGCGCGGCGAGCAACTTGGCGCCGTCGGGCACGCCCCAGCCGGTGCAGGCGTCCCAGCCCGGCCCGGCGGCCTGGGCGCCGTTGTTGCCGTCGACGATGTCGCGCGTGACGCCGCTGTTTTGCAGCGAGCCGTACAGCATCGGGTTGATGAAGCCGACCGGGTGCCCGAGCTTCTGGTTGAGCAAGGCGACCAGGCCGGCCCATAGCGGCGCCACCGCGCTGGTGCCGCCGATGATCAGGTTCTGCCCGTCCACGCGGATGCGGTAGCCGCTGGCCGGGTCGGCGTCGCCGGCCACGTCGGGCACGCCGCGCCCGCTCCAGCCCTGGGCCAGCGTGCTCTGGTAGGGCGGCACGGCGAAGTGGGTGCTGAAGCCGCCGCCGGTGGCGCTGTCGGGGCCGGCGTTCCACACGGTTTCATGGTACTGGCCGTCGCTGCCGGGCGCCAGCTTGGTGCCGCCGCAGCCGAGCGCGTGCGGCGCCGAGGAGGGGAAGTCGACGTTCTGGCTGTTGTCGGCCTCGCCGTCGGTGGAGCCGTTGTCGCCGGCCGCGCAGCACACCGTCACGCCCATCGCGGCGGCGTCGGCGAAGGCCTGCTCCATCGCGTCCATGGCCTGCGCGGTCCAGTGCTTCTCGGCCGCGCCCCAGCTGATCGAGATCACCGAGGGTTTGTTGACCTTGTCGTGCACGGCCGTGGTGATGGCGTCGAGAAAGCCGCGGTCGGTATTGGGGGCGAAGTACACGGCGATGGTGGCCTGCGGGGCGATCGCGCCGGCCACCTCGATGTCGAGCATGACCTCGCCGTCGGCGCTGTCGGCGGTGCTGGGGCGGTTCTTGGCGTGGTCGACCGAGATCACCTTGACCTTGGGCACGTGCAAGCCCAGCGCCGTGAAGTAGGCCTTGACGTCGGCCGGACGCAGCCCGCCGCCGAGCTCGATGATGCCGATGCATTGTCCATGCCCGTCCAGGCCGGGCGGAAAGTTGTATTGCTTGGCCAGCTCGGGCGGGGTGAACGCGGTCTCGGGGGTGCCGGCGGCCAGCAGCTCGGGACGGCGCACCTGGAACTTGGGCGTGGCCTGGGGCCGGTCGTCGAGTCCGAACACGCCTTGCACGATATCGGCCAGCTCAGCCGGCACCTTGACCGGGCCGACCCGGCCGCGGTAGGTGCCGCCGGGGAATTCGAATTCCTCGAGCGCCGTGCCGAAGGCCTGGCCCATGGCGCCCACGGTGCCGCTGAGCACGACGCTGCGCTGGGCCAGGTCCTGGCGCACCACCACCAGGCCATGGGCGGCGGCGAACTGGGCGAGCTTGGCCGCGTCGGCGGCGCTGGCGCCGTAGGCCCGGGCGAATTGCTCGCGCGCCAGATATTGGCGCCCGCCTGGCGGCTGGTCGCCGGCCAGGCGCTGCACATTGTAGGGGGAGCTGTTGGGGTCGACCCGCAACCGCACCGTCACATCGATTTGCTGGTCGGCGGGAACCGGACCGAGCGAGCGCGCGCCCGCCAGTGGCGCCCGTTCGCTGCCACGGATGGCAACATGCGAAGCATTTGTCATGATGAACCTCCTTTGCGTGACCGAATTTGCCAACTCACATAGTAGCCGAGTTAACTAAAAAGCCACACGCAATTCGCCCCTGGCGCGTGCCGAAAGTTTGCGTTAGTCGGGTTCGTTTTGAGGCGGCAAGCCGGCCCGGCCGTCAATCGATCTCGGCCAGCGCTTTCACGTGCGCGACCACGCTGCGCCCCAGCGCGGACAGGTTGTAGCCGCCCTCGAGGCAGCTGACGATGCGCCCGCCCGCGTACAGCCGGGCCACGTCCATCACCTGGCGGGTGATCCAGGCGTAGTCGGCCTCGACCAGCGCCAGGCCGCCCATGTCGTCCTCGCGGTGGGCGTCGAAGCCGGCCGAGATGAAGATCATCTGCGGCTCGAACGCGTGCAGCGCCGGCAGCCAGAAGTCGCGCACCAGCTGGCGCACCACGTCGCCCTTGCTGCGCGCCGCCACCGGAATGTTGACGCAGGTGGGCGTGACCGGCTCGGGCTCGGTGTAGGGGTAGAGCGGATGCTGGAAGAAGCTGGCCATGAGCACGCGCGGGTCGCCGTGGAAGGACTCGGCGGTGCCGTTGCCGTGATGGACGTCGAAGTCGATGATGGCCACGCGCTCCAGGCCGCCCACGTCGAGCGCGTGGCGGGCCGCGATGGCCACGTTGTTGAACAGGCAAAAGCCCATCGACTCGCCGGGGCAGGCGTGGTGGCCGGGCGGGCGGATGGCGCAGAAGGCGTTGTCGATCTCGCCGGCCAGCACGGCGTCGGTGGCGGCCAGGGCGGCCCCGGCCGCGCCCAGCGCCGCCTTGTAGCTGTAGGTGCACAGCAGGGTGTCGCTGTCGAGCGGGAACAGTTCGCCGACCTCGCGCGGAATGTTGTCGCGCACCCGAGCGATGGCCGCGGCGCTGTGGTTGCGCGCGATGTCGGACACGTCCGCCGCGCCGGCCTGGCGCCGCTCGATCAGGCCGTCCAGGCGCGCCAGGATCAGCTGGTCCTCGATCGCCTGCAGGCGCGCCGGCGCCTCGGGGTGCCACTCGCCCATGTCGTGCCGGATGCAGTCCGGGTGGTTGAAAATCGCTGTGCTCATGGTTGTACTGTCGGTTGTACTGTCGCTGGCGCCGTCATCACGAGATCATCAATGTTGCACGGGCCGTGAAGGTTTCGCATAGAATCGTCGGAACGGTTAACCGCTAATCTACCATGTCGCAACGCGCGCCGTCAGGGTCCGCCGGTTCGCATAGAAAAAAAGATCACCATGTTTAAAAAAATGCATGACGTCGCGCGCCAGGTCAGCCAGATCGTGGTCGGCAAGGATCTGCAGGTGCGACAGGCCCTCACCTGCCTGCTGGCCGGCGGCCACCTGCTGATCGACGACGTGCCCGGCGTGGGCAAGACCACCCTGGCGCACGCGCTGGCCATCTCGCTGGGGCTGCAGTTCAACCGGGTGCAGTTCACCAGCGACCTGCTGCCGGCCGACGTGGCCGGGATCTCGGTGTACGAGCGCGAGAAGAACGCCTTCGTGTTCCACCCCGGTCCGATCTTCACCCAGGTGCTGCTGGCCGACGAGATCAACCGCGCCACGCCCAAGACCCAGTCCGGCCTGCTCGAAGCGATGGAGGAGCGCCAGGTCACGGCCGATGGCGTCACGCGCGCGCTGCCCGAACCCTTCTTCGTGATCGCCACCCAGAACCCGCTGAACCAGGTCGGCACCTTCGCGCTGCCCGAATCCCAGCTCGACCGCTTCCTGATGTGCCTGTCGCTGGGCTACCCGGACGCGGCCGCCGAGCGCGCGCTGCTGATGGGCGAGGACAGGCGCAGCATGCTGCGCGCGCTGCCGGCGGCCATGCAGCCGCTGGAACTGGCCCAGGCCCAGCAGGCCCTGCGCCAGATCCACGCCGCGCCGGCCCTGATCGACTACGTGCAGGCGCTGGCCCAGGCCTCGCGCCAGGACGCGCTGTTCGCCGAGGGCCTGTCGCCGCGCGCGGCCATCGCGCTGCTGCAGGCGGCGCGCGCCTGGGCCGCGCTGGAGGGGCGCGACCACGTCATCCCCGAGGACGTGCAGGCGGTGCTGGTGCCGGTGTGCGCGCACCGCCTGCGCCCGCTCAAGTCGGCGCACGGCAGCGCGCTGGCCAGCCGCGACCTGGTGCTGCAGCTGCAGAAATCGGTCGCGGTGTAAGCCAGCGATGCCCGCCGCGCTCATCGGCCGCATCCGGCGCCGCGCCGACACCTGGCTGTTCCGCACCCACGTGGCCGATCCGGGCGAGGTGCAGCTGACCCAGCGCCGGGTGTTCATCCTGCCCACCCGCGCCGGCCTGGCCTTCGCGGCGCTGCTGCTCATCTTGCTGATCGGCTCGATCAACTACAACCTCGGCCTGGGCTTCGCATTGACCTTCACCCTGGGCACCTGCGCGGTGGCCGACATGTACCTTACCTACCGCAACCTGGTGCGCCTGCACCTGCGTCCGGTGCGCGCCCAGCCGGTGTTCGCCGGCGAGGACGCCGCCTTCGAACTGCAGCTGGTCAACCGCACCCGCGGCGACCGCTACGCCATCTGGATCGACTTCATCGATGCCGGCCAGGCGCGTCACGTGGCCGACGTGGCGGCCGCGGCCAGCGCCACGGTGACACTGTCGGCGCCCAGCGTGGAGCGGGGCTACCTGGCGGCGCCGCGGGTGCGCCTGCACACCCGCTTTCCGCTCGGCCTGTTCAACGCGTGGAGCTACTGGCAGCCGGACCTGCGCGCGCTGGTCTACCCCTTCCCGGAGACGGCGGCGCCGCCGCTGCCGGCCCAGGTCGGGGCCAGCGACGACGGCGGCGGCCACGCCGGCCAGGAGGACTTCGCCGGCATCCGCAGCTACCAGCCGGGCGACGCCATGCGGCGCCTGGCCTGGCGCCAGATCGCCCGCCTCGACCCGGCCCTGGGCGGGCAGCTGGTGACCAAGCATTTCGAGGGCGGCGCACCGCACCAGCTGGTGCTCGACTTCGCCGCCCTGCCGGCCATCATGGACCTGGAGCTGCGCCTGTCGCGCATGACGCGCTGGGTGCTCGAGGCCGAGCAGCGCGCCCTGCCCTACGGCTTTCGCATCGGCGCGCTGGCGTTCGCACCGGCCTGCGGCGCGGCGCACCAGGCGGCCTGCCTGCGCGCGCTGGCCTTGCACGGCATCGCCGCGGAGGCGCCATGACGGTCCCCGTCACGCCGGCGCCGGCGTCCGCGCCGCCACGCCCGCGCTGGGCGCGCGCGCTGCAGGCGCTCCCGCGCGACAAATCCGACACCCTGCTGCTGCTGGGCGCGGCCCTGCTGGTGCTGGCGCCGCACATGGCGCACCTGCCGGCCTGGACCTCGCTGGTGTGCGGCGCCACCCTGCTGTGGCGCGCCGCGATCACCCTGCGCGGCACCCGCATGCCGCCGGCCTGGCTGCTGCTGCCGGTGTCGGTGGCGGCCATGGGCGGCGTGCTGGCCAGCTTCCACACCCTGCTCGGGCGCGACGCCGGGGTGGCCATGCTGGTGCTGCTGGTGGCCTTCAAGATGCTCGAAATGCACGCGCGGCGCGACCTGTTCGTGGTGGTCTTCCTGTGCTTCTTCCTGGTGCTGACCAACTTCTTCTACTCGCAGAGCATCGGCACGGCGCTGTTGATGGTGGCCTCGATCGTGGCGCTGCTATGCGCCCAGCTGACGTTCCAGTTCACCGGCGCGGTCCCGTCGCTGGCCAGGCGGCTGGGCATGAGCGTGCGCATCCTCGCCATGGCCGCGCCGCTGGCGCTGCTGCTGCTGTTCGGATTCCCGCGTATCCAGGGGCCCTTGTGGGGCATGCCAGGCGACGCCAACGGCGGACGCAGCGGCCTGTCGGACAGCATGTCGCCGGGTAACCTGTCCAGCCTGGCGCAGTCGGACCAGGTCGCGTTCCGGGTCAAGTTCATCGACCCGGCGCCGCCGCCGGCCAAGCTGTACTGGCGCGGCGTGGTGCTGGGCGACTTCGACGGGCGCACCTGGACCCAGGTGCACCCGGTCGCCAAGGCCAACCCGCACGTGGCGATCACGGTGCGCGGCGCGCGCATCCGCCACCAGGTGACGCTGGAAGGGTCGAGCAACCGCTGGCTGTTCGCGCTCGAGATGCCGGAGCAGCTGCCGAACGTGGCCGGCAATCCGAGCACGGTGTCGTCCGAACTGGAACTGACCGCGGCCAATCCGATCGAGCAGACGGTGCGCTACGAGGTCGCGTCCTACCCCGACTTCAGCCTCGACGCCGGCCCGGTGCTGGAGGACGCGGCGCGCTGGCTGACCTTGCCGCGCGGGTTCAATCCGCTGGCGCGCCAGGCCGGCCTGGCGCTGCTGCGGGCGCACGCGCCGGTGGACCGGGTGCGCGCCGTGCTGGGGCAATTCGCCCACGGCGGCTATGTCTACACGCTCGAGCCGCCGCTGCTGGGGCGCGACGCGGTCGATGAATTCCTGTACGGTAGCCGCGCCGGCTTCTGCGAGCATTACGCGGGCGCCTTCGTGTTCCTGATGCGCGCGGCCGGGGTGCCGGCGCGGGTGGTGACCGGCTACCAGGGCGGCGAAGTGAATCCGGTGGACGGCGTCATGACGGTGCGCCAGTCGGACGCCCATGCCTGGGCCGAGGTATGGCTGGGCGGGCGCGGCTGGCTGCGCATCGACCCCACCGCCGCGGTGTCGCCGGCGCGCGTGCTGCAGGGCGCGCGGGCGCTGCCGCGGCGCGAGCCGTTCGGCCTGCGCCAACTGGGCCAGCTGATCGATTTCGGCGGCACCGGCGCCGGCTGGGCCGCGCAGCTGCGCAACCGCATCGGCGCCATCAACAACGGCTGGAACCAGTGGGTGCTGGACTATACGCCGCAGCGCCAGCGCGGCCTGCTGGACGCGGCCGGCGCCGCCCTTCTGCACTGGCGCAACGCGGGGGCGCTGGCGCTGCTGGCGCTAGTGTTGTTTCTAGCGCGCGCGCGGCGGCGGCGGCGCGAAACCGACCCCATCGATGCGCTATACTCGGCACTGTGCCTGCGGATGAGCCGAAGCGGTGTTGAGCGCGCCCGCGACGAGGGGCCCAGCGCCTATGCCGCGCGCTTGGACGGCGCGCTCCTCGCGCCCGAAAAGAAGGCCGCGGCCGCGCGCTTCCTGGCGCTCTACAGCGCCTACAAATATGCCGCCCGGGCGCCCGACCCACGCCTGGCCGCCACCCTGAAACGGTTGTTATCCGAGTCTTAATGAAATTACTGCATCCTGTATTGCTCGCGCTGGCGCTGTGCGCCGGCGCCGGCAGCTGCGCCGCCGCCAAGCCGGCCGCGTCCAAAGCCCGCACCGCCCACGCCAAGAAAACCGCGCCCCACCCGGGTCCCGCCGCCGCACGCCATGGGGTCAAGGCGCGCGCCCACGCCAAGGCCACCAAGGCCGCCGCGCGCCACGCCTATCACCATGTCGAGCCGAAGGTCGACTACGAGGGCCAGCAGGTCGACTTCACGCAATGGAGCGCGGTCACCGCGTTCGCCGACGAGGTCGCGCTGCGCCACGGCTTCGTGCGCACCGAGCTGGAGGCGCTGTTCGCCCAGGTCCACTATGTCGATTCGGCGGTCCAGCTGGTCAAGCCTGCGCCGCCGGGCAAGCCGAAGAACTGGCAAGCCTACCGCGAGCTGACCATCGAGCCGGTGCGGGTGGGCGCCGGCGTCAAGTTCTGGAACGAGAACGCGGCCACCCTGGCGCGCGCCGAAGCCGAGTACGGCGTGCCGGCCGAGATCGTCGCCGGCATCATCGGCGTGGAGACGGTCTACGGCCGCAACACCGGGCGCTTCCGCGTGCTGGACGTGCTCACCACCCTGGCCTTCGCCTATCCGGACACACCCAACCGGGCCGAGCGCATGGCCTTCTTCCGCGACGAACTGGAGAACACGCTGGTGCTGGCGCGCCAGAACCACGTCGACCCGCTGACCATGCTGGGCTCGTTCGCGGGCGCGGTCGGCATGCCGCAGTTCATGCCCGGCAGCGTGCTGGCCTACGGCGTCGACTACGACCACGACGGCGTGATCGACCTGCGCAACTCGGCCGCCGACGCGATCGGCAGCGTGGCCAACTTCCTGGTGCAGCACGGCTGGCAGCGCCAGGAGACCGGCCCCCTGGTCTACCCGGCCCATGTGTCGCCCAGCCGGGCCTGGGAACGCTTTCTGAACCAGGGGCTGTCGGCCCGCTTCACGGCGCGCGCGTTGAACGACGCGGGCGTGGTCACCGACGCGGCGCCGGCGCCGGACCTGCTGTTCGGCCTGGTCGACCTGCAGAACGGCGCCGATCCCACCGATTACTGGCTGGCAAACGATAATTTCTTCGCAATCACGCAATACAACCGCAGTTATTTCTATGCCATGGCGGTGATCGAGCTGGGCCACGCGGTGAAGGTGGCGCGGGCCGAGGCGCCTGCCGCATGACCCTTATCGCCGGGGAAACTTTGTAAAGAAGTGTAACCATATTTATTGCAAATCGGCGTCATCGGCGCCGTGCTGCGCGGCATACTCCCGGGGAGTATGCCGGCCTACTCCCCGGGTGCGCATGGGAAAGTACCTACGCTCACCATACCCCTCAAACTGTTGCTAATTTGTCAGTACTTAGCGGAATTGTGCGGCATGGCCATTTGAATTGCCTTACAATTAATTTTTCTCATAAAACAATTATTTTCCTGGTGGTTTTATGAGAGAATTGCACTGCGGCCATGTTGCGTTCGGACAACACAAAGCGGTAATCCTTTTGTAATCTTATTGCTTTTGAGTACTGGATTAGAAAAGGGTTGTACAATTGTGTATATTTTTTTAAAAGTCGTTACCCGGGAATAAGTTGCATGGACACGCGGGCGCCAGCCAATGAGCGCACACGCCATGGCAGCACCACTCACAATAGGAATTTTTGACATCATGACAAACCAAGTCGGCATTGATATGAACAGCGATTCGGACTCCGATGATCTGCTGCAATATAACCCCAACAGATTGCTGGACACGCTGATCGAAAACTTGCGCCTCAAGAACGACGCCGCCCTGTCGCGCGCCCTTGAAGTGGCCCCGCCCGTGATCTCCAAGATCCGCCACCACCGCCTGCCGGTCGGCGCCTCGCTGCTGATCCGCATGCACGAAGTGAGCGACCTGTCGATCCGCGATCTGCGCTACCTCATGGGCGATCGCCGCAACAAGTTCCGCATCAGCGACAAGCAGTTCAAGCCGAAAGAAGGCGAACCACAGGCATAAGCCTGGGCCGCGCAGCACCTGGCCGCCCGCCGCGATGGGGGCGTCCCGGCTGCGCGGGCGTGCAATATCGGAAAGTCAAACAAGCGCCGTGCCCTTCGCGATGAAGGTCCACGGCGCTTGTGCCATGCGCGCCCGGTTCACGCAGGGCACGCAGGGCGCGCGGCGCCGGGCTTAGGGTCTCAGGCCGGGAACACCCCGGTCGACAGGTAACGGTCGCCGCGGTCGCAGACGACGAACACGATGGTGGCGTTCTCCACCGTTTGCGACACGCGCAGGGCGATCTCGCAGGCGCCGGCGGCGGAAATGCCGCAGAAGATGCCCTCCTCGGCCGCCATGCGGCGCGCCATCTGCTCGGCCGCGGCCTGCGACACGCTCTCGACCTGGTCGATGCGCGACTTGTCGAAAATCCGGGGCATGTAGGCTTCCGGCCACTTGCGGATGCCGGGAATCTGCGAGCCTTCCTCCGGCTGCGCGCCGACAATCTGGATCGCCGGATTCTTTTCCTTGAGATAGTGCGACACGCCCATGATGGTGCCGGTGGTGCCCATGGCGCTGACGAAATGGGTGACTTGGCCGCCGGTGTCGCGCCAGATCTCGGGACCGGTTGTTTCGTAGTGGGCGCGCGGATTGTCCTGGTTGCCGAACTGGTCGAGGATGATGCCCTTGCCGTCGCGTTGCATCTGCTCGGCCAGGTCGCGCGCATACTCCATGCCGCCGGTCTTGGGCGTGAGGATGATCTGGGCGCCGTAGGCGGCCATGCTCTGGCGCCGCTCCACCGACAGATTGTCCGGCATGAGCAGCACCATCTTGTAGCCGCGCAGGCAGGCGGCCATCGCCAGCGCGATGCCGGTGTTGCCGCTGGTGGCCTCGATCAGAGTGTCGCCGGGCTTTATCTGGCCGCGCTGCTCGGCACCGCGCAACATCCACATGGCGGCCCTGTCCTTGACCGACCCGGCTGGATTGTTACCTTCCAGCTTGCCAAGAATGACGTTGTTGCGCGCCTCGGCATCGGCGCCGGGCACGCGCGTGAGGCGCACCAGCGGCGTGTTGCCGATAATATCTTCGATTGTCTTGTAGGCCATGTTAACTCTTTGCAGTTCGACAAAGTAGCATTCTAATCCACCCCGCAGCGGCGTGTATGCGCTCATGCAGGAAACGGCTTGAGGGCGCCGAAACACCTGGTGGCAGCCGCATGCCCCCCGGACGGCGAAAGTCTGACTAATACGCAACAGTGCCAAAATAAAATTATTTCTGAAAACCTTGCCATGCCACAATACAATGAGATCCGGGACGAATGGCATCCAACGCGGCGCGCGCCCGTGGCCGCATCCGTCGACCGCCAACGCGTCCTTTGAATGGAGAAGGTATGAATATCAGAAACTGGAAAATTGGCACGCGACTGGGGGGAGCGTTCGCTGTGCTGTTCGTTCTCATGGTGGGCTGTGTCTGGTTCGGCCTTGCCAGCCTGCGCTTGCTCAATTCAGGCACCACCACTATCGTCAACGACAACTATCCCAAGGCCGCGCTTGCCTATGAGGTCCTCGACATCGTCAATCGCAACGCTCGCGCCATGCGCAACATGTTGCTGTTGAAGGAAACGGAAGCGGTGAAGGAGCAGCTCGAGGTACTGCTCGACAACAAGAAGGAAAATGCGGCCAATTTCAAGAAATTGCAGACATTGGTCCAATCCGCCGACGAGAAGGCCCTGCTCGAGACTGTGCTCAATGCCAAGCAAGCCTACGGCAACGCGCAAAAGACCTTTCTTGAACTGGCCTCGGCCGGAAAGAACGAGGAAGCCACCGCCTGGTTGTTGAACCAGACGCGCGATAGCCAGCGCGCCTACTTCGCCTCGCTGCGGACCCTGATCCGGCACGAGGACGCCAGCCTGGTCGGCAGCGGCCAGCGCGCCGACCAGACCTATCAGTCGACGATCAAGTGGATGCTGGGCCTGATGTGCCTGGCGCTGGCGACCGGCCTGGGCGTGGCCGTCGCGATCACGCGCTCCATCACCGCGCCGCTGCGGCGGGCGGTGGACATCGCGCGCACGGTGGCCACGGGCGACCTGAGCTCGACCATCGAAGTCCCATCGACGGACGAGACCGGCCTCCTGCTGCAGGCGCTCAAGGAAATGAGCGACAGCCTGGCGCGCATCGTGGCCGAGGTCCGCGCCGGCGCCGACACGATCGCCACGGCGTCGGGCCAGATCGCCCACGGCAACCTGGATCTGTCATCGCGCACGGAGGAGCAGGCCAGCACCCTGGAGGAGACGGCCTCGTCGATGGAGGAGTTGACGGCGACGGTCAACCAAAACGCGGACAACGCGCACCAGGCCAACCAGCTGGCCGTCACGGCGACGGACGTGGCAACCCGCGGCGGCGTCGTCGTCTCGCAGGTGGTCGGCACCATGGGGGCCATCAACGAGGCGTCGCGCAAGATCGTCGACATTATCGGGGTCATCGACGGCATCGCCTTCCAAACCAACATCCTCGCGCTTAACGCCGCGGTCGAGGCGGCGCGCGCCGGCGAACAGGGCCGTGGCTTTGCCGTCGTCGCCAGCGAGGTCAGGAACCTGGCCCAGCGCTCAGCGGCGGCAGCCAAGGAGATCAAGGGCTTGATCGGCGATTCGGTGGTCAAGGTAGAGGAAGGCAACGCGCTGGTGGATCAGGCAGGCTCAACTATGAGACTCATCGTCGACAGCATCAAGAGCGTGACCGACATCATGGCGGCGATCGCGGCCGCCGGCGGCGAGCAAACGGCCGGCATCGGCCAGATCAACCAGGCCATCATGCAGATGGACACCGCGACCCAGCAGAATGCCTCGCTGGTGGAAGAGGCCGCCGCCGCCTCGCAGTCGCTGCAGGACCAGGCAGCCAGCCTGGCGCGTTCGGTCAGCATCTTCAAGCTCAACACCGCGCCGTCGGCCCGCGTGCTGGACTTGCGTCACGCCGGCGCGGCGCACGGCCGGCAGCTGGCGGTGCGCCGCACGGCCGCGCCGCCCGCCGTGGAGCGATGGGAGACGATGTGATCGGGCCCCGCCGCGGCGGTTCGGCAACGTAGTATTCCGGTCCACCGCGCGCTGGGGGATGAGCGCGCGGCACTCGATGCGCGCTCGGCCTTGCTCAAGCCGGTAAGCGCTTGCGCGTCACCGCGCGCCTCGTGCCCATCGTGCTCATCGTACCCTTCACGCCCATCATGTCCACCGTGCCCATCGTGCCCATTACGCAGGTCACGCCAGCAGGCGGTAGCCGACCGCGGTCTCGGTCAGCAGGTAGCGCGGCTGGGCCGGATCGGCTTCGAGCTTCTGGCGCAGGTGGCCCATGTAGATGCGCAGGTAGTGGCCGTTCTCGGCGTTGGACGGCCCCCACACCTCGCGCAGCAGCTGGGGATTGGTGACCACGCGCCCGGCGTTGGCCACCAACGCGGCCAGCAGCCGGTACTCGGTTGGGGTCAGGTGCACCGGCTGGCCGCCCTTCTCCACCTGGCGCCGGCCGATGTCCACGCACACGTCGCCGAAGCGGGTCAGGCCGTCGCCGCCGGCCTGGGGCGCGCGCCGGCGGCGCAGCGCGGCGCGCACCCGCGCCAGCAGCTCGCCCACGCCGAACGGCTTGGTCAGGTAATCGTCGGCGCCGGCGTCGAGCGCGGCGATCTTGTCGTCCTCGCCGGTGCGCGCCGACAGCACGATGATCGGCACCGCCGACCAGCCGCGCACGTCGGCGATGAACTGCTTGCCGTCGCCGTCGGGCAGGCCCAGGTCGAGGATGATCAGGTCCGGCTTGCGGGTGCCGGCGTCGATCAGGCCACGCTGCATCGAGGCCGCCTCGGCCACGTGCCAGCCCTGGGCCTCGAGCGCCATGCGCACGAAGCGGCGGATCTGCGGTTCGTCTTCGACCAGCAGGGCCACTGGAATCGGTTCGCTCATGATGTGCTGCTTTCAAGGACAGGGGGCGCGGGCGGGGTGCCCAGCGCGAGGCGGAACACGAAGGCGGCGCCACCGTGGGCCGAGGCGCCGGCGCGGATGCTGCCGCCGTGGGCGTCCATGATGGCGCGGCAGATCGCCAGGCCCAGGCCGACGCCGGGAATCGAGGATTCGCGCTCGCCGCGGGTGAACTTGTCGAAGATGGCCTCCTCGGAGCCGGGCGCCAGGCCGGGTCCGTCGTCCTCGACCGCGACGGCCAGTTCGCCGTCCTCGGTGCTGGCGCGGATCGCGATGCGCGCCTGCGGCGGGGTGTACTTGGCGGCATTCTCGAGCAGGTTGCACAGCACCCGTTCGATCAGCACGGCGTCGTAGCGCACCAGCGGCAGGTCCGGCGCGAGCTCGGTGGCGATGCTGCGCTCGCCCAGCTGGCGGCGGCAGGCGTGCAGCGCGCTGCCGACCGCTTCCTCCAGCGCGTACCACTGCAGGTTGAGCGTCACCGCCCCGCTTTGCATGCGCGCCATTTCGAGCAGGTTCGACACCAGGGTGCTCATGCGGGTGGCCTCGTCGTGCAGGGCCTCGGCCAGCTCGAGCTGGGCGCTGGCCAGGGGCGGCCGCGACAGCGCCAGCGCCTCGGACAGGCCGACCAGCGCCGTGAGCGGGGTGCGCACGTCGTGCGAGAGCGCCGCCAGCAGCGAATTGCGCAGGCGCTCGGACGCCATGCGCAATTCGGCCTCGCGCGCGACCTCGACGTAATGCACGCGTTCGAGCGCGATGGCGGCCAGCGCGCCGAAGGTGTCGAGCTGGGTGCGCTGCTCGGGAACCAGGATTGCGCGGCCGTGCGCCGGCCAGATCACCAGCACGCCGCGGGTGCGCATGGGCGCCACCAGCGGCAAGTAGAAGAAGGTGTTCGAGGGCATGGTGGCGGTGCCGCTGCCGGCCGCGCTGGCGTGGTCGAAGGACCACTGGGCCAGGCCCATGTCGATCACGCTCATCACCGGCACCCCGGGCCGCCCGGCCCCGGCCGGATACGCCAGACGGCCGGCGCCGTCCGGCAGCAGCAAGGTGGCGTGGGCGGCGAAAGTGCGTTCGATGAAGTCGCGCGTGATGTCGAACACCTGGCCGGTCACCAGCGCGCCGGACAGGGCGCGCGCGAACTCGTACAGCGCGCGCGAACGCGCTTCGCGGTGGCGCGCCACCTTGGCCTGGTAGCGCAGGCCAGCCGTCAGGCCGCTGGTGATCAGCCCCACCGTCAGCATCACGATGAAGGTGACCGCGTACTGCAGGTCGCCCGCGCCGTACGAAAAGCGGCGCGCCGCGACCATCAGGGCGGCCCCGCCGATCAGGGTGCTCACCACAGCAGCCTCGCGCCCCACCCGCACCGCCACCAGTACCACGGTGAGCAGGAACAGCATGGCGATGTTGGCGAGGTCGAAGTAAGGCAGCAGCGGCATCGTCACCAGGGCGGTGAGCGCGCTGGCGGCGGCGCCGAGCAGGTAGCGGCGCGGCCGCGCGATCGCCGGCGCTCCCAGGTGGCGCCTGACGCCGCGCGCGCCGCCGCCCGTTTCGACCAGCTCGCAGCGCGGATCGCTGGCGCCGAGCCGGTCGAACAAGGCCGGGCGCCATGGCCGCGCCGGGCGGCCGCGCCCGAGCACGATGCGGGTCACGCCCAGGCCGCGCGCGTGCTCGGCGATGGCGTGCGCGATGTCGCCGTCGGCCAGCACGGCGGTGACGGCGCCGAGCGTCTCGGCCAGGCGCAAGGTCTCCAGGATGCGCTGGCGCCGCGCCGCGGGCAGGCGCTGCAGGCGCGGCGTTTCGACGTACACCGCGTGCCAGGCGACCTTGGCCTGGCGTGCCAGCTCGGCGGCGCGGCGCACCACCTGGGCCGCGTCGTCGCCGCAGCCGACGCAAGCCAGGCAGGGGCCATCGGCTGGACTTTCTAACGGTTGGACGGCGTCGGGCATGGCGGCTTGCGGGGCGGGTGGCGATGCCTGCGATTGTGCCACAGCGCCCCGCCGCCGATGCCGCGCGGTGGCGCATTTTTACGCTTTCTTTACGCGCGCCGACGCAGTCTTTACGACATTTTTAGACGCGCTTCGATAGCCTGAACACTGTCGCAACCAACTCGAAAAACATCATGCAAACTACCGCACTACGCGACGCGCTGCTGGGCAAGCCGCTCGACCCGATGCGCGCCGAAACCCGCCATTCGCTGGCCCTGGTGGCCTTCCTGGCCTGGGTCGGCCTGGGCGCGGACGGCCTGTCCTCGTCGGCCTACGGACCGGAGGAAGCGTTCAAGGCGCTCGGCCCGCACGCCCACTTCGGGGTCTACCTGGCGCTGGCCACGGCCCTGACGGTGTTCATCATTTCGCTCGCCTACAACCAGGTCATCGAACTGTTCCCCAGCGGCGGCGGCGGCTACCGCGTGGCCAGCGTGCTGCTCGGGCCCTACGCCGGCCTGACCTCGGGCGCGGCCCTGATCGTCGACTACGTGCTCACCATCGCCATCTCGGTGGCCGGCGGCGTGGACGCGCTGTTCAGCGTCCTGCCACCCGGCGCCCAGGCGTTCAAGCTCGGCACCGAGCTGGCCGTGGTGGTGGCGCTGCTGTGGATGAACCTGCGCGGCGCCAAGGAGTCGATCAAGCTGCTGCTGCCGATCTTCCTCGGCTTCGTGGTCACCCACTTCGTGCTGATCGTGTACGGCGTGCTGGCCCACGCCGGCGCGATCGGCGCGCTGGTGCCCGACACCCTGGCCGAGACCACCAGGATGGCGCACGGGACCTCGTGGCTGTTCACCATCGCCCTGCTACTCAAGGCCTATTCGCTCGGCGGCGGCACCTACACCGGCATCGAGGCGGTGTCGAACAACGTCAATGCGCTGGCCGAGCCGCGCGTACGCACCGGCAAACTGACCATGCTGTACATGGCGATCAGCCTGGCCTTCACCGCCGGCGGCATCATCCTGCTGTACCTGCTGTGGAACGCTCGTCCAGTGGCTGGCCAGACCCTGAACGCGGTGGTGTTCAACGCCATTCTCGGCCACCTGGGCCTGTCCGGCGCGAGCCTGGGCGGCGCCCTGACCGCCACCCTCGCCTTCGAGGCCGGCCTGCTGCTGGTGGCCGCCAACACGGGCTTCCTGGGCGGGCCGGCGGTGCTGGCTAACATGGCCGCCGACTCGTGGGTGCCGCACCAGTTCCGCTACCTGTCGACCCGTCTGGTGACCCAGAACGGCGTGCTGCTCATGGGGGTGGCCGCCACCGCCGCGCTGCTGTGGACCGGCGGTAAAGTCGATCTGCTGGTGATTTTGTACAGCATTAACGTGTTCCTCACTTTCAGCCTGTCGCTGGCCGGCCTGTGCCGCTACTGGATACAGCACCGCGCCGAACGCGGCGCCGGCGCGCGCCTGCTGCTGTCGGCCACCGGCCTGCTGGTCACGAGCAGCATCCTGGCCGTGACGGTGACGGAGAAGTTCTTCGAGGGCGGCTGGGTGACGGTGTCGATCACCACCGCCGTGATCGTGGTGTGCCTGGGCGTGCGCGCCCACTACCGCATGACGCGCCAGCGCATCGGCATGGTTGACGAGGTGTTCGCGGCCCAGCCCTTCGGCGCCGCGACCGATACGCCGGCGCCGGCACCGGACGCCCACACGGCGGTGTTCGTGGTGGGAAGCTCGCGCGGCGGCGGCCTGCATGCGCTGCTGTGGGTGCAGCGCATGTTCCCCGGCCACTTCAAGAACTTCATCTTCATCAACGCGCGCACGGTCGATTCGCACGCCTATGGCGGCGCCCAGGAGCTGGACGCCATGCGCGAGCGCGCCCAGGCGTCGGTGGAGTACTTCACGCGCTTCTGCCACAGCCACGACATGGCCGCGGCCGGGGTGGTCGGCTTCG
>DIZW01000063.1:38382-40532 GCA_002428015.1 Oxalobacteraceae bacterium UBA6018
TTCTTCACCAGCAAACTGGTGTTCGAAAGCGAGAACTGGCTCACCCGCCTGCTGCACAACCAGGCCGCGCTGGCGCTGCAACGGCGCCTGCATTTCGACGGCCTGCAGATGGTGATTTTGCCGATGAAGGTGTAAGGCGGCGGCGCACGCCGCCGGCCGGTCAACGTAATCTGATTTTCAACCACGAAAAAGGAAAAGCATCATGGGTATCATCTTCGGTATTTTCGCGCTGGTCTTGCTGGTGCTGGCCTTGTCGGGCCTGCGCGTGGCCAATCAGTTCGAGCGCGGCGTGGTGTTCCGGCTCGGGAAGCTGCGCGGCGTGCGCGGCCCCGGCCTGTACTGGCTGATCCCGTTCCTGGAGTGGCAGCGCATGGTGGACCTGCGCACCATCACGGCCTCGGTGCAGCAGCAGGAGACCATCACGCGCGACAACGTGCCGGTCAAGATCACCGCCGTGGTCTGGTACAGCACCGTGGACCCGGTGCGCGCCGTGATCGACGTGCTCGACGTGGACGGCGCCGTGATCCAGGTCGCCCTGACCACCCTGCGCAACCTGATGGGCCGCCACAGCCTGGACGAAGTGCTCAAGGAGCAGGAGGAACTGGCCGCGGCGATGCGCGTCGCGATCGACAAGGCCACCGAGCCGTGGGGCGTGAAGGTGACCCGGGTCGAGATGCGCAACGTGGAGATTCCGGAATCGATGCAGCGCGCGATGGCGCAGGAGGCCGAAGCCCTGCGCGAAAAGCGCGCCCGCATCATCAAGGCGGAGGCGGAACTGGAAGCGGCCGAGAAGCTGCGCGCCGCCGCCGGCCTGATCATGGAGAACCCGGCTGGGCTGGAGCTGCGCCGCATGCAGATGATCACCGAGGTCGGCGCCGAGCAGAACACCACGACGATCATCATGATGCCGAGCGAGTTCGTGTCGATGGCGCGCGGGATCTCCCAGCTGGCCGAGCGCATGGGCTGACAGCCCAACGCGAATGAGCGCCGGCGGCGGGCCGCGGCCGGCGCGCTGTTTGCCTTACATCTTGGCTGCCTGGGCGCCCTTGGCGGCGGCCGGCTTGGCGGACGTCTTGGCGGCCGACTTGGCGGTGGCGGCGGCGTTCATCGGCGCGCCGTCCAGCGATTTGCCCGACACCTGCAGCCCGGCGGCCGACAGCTTGACGGCGTTCTTCTCGCCCACGCCCTTGACCCGGGTTTTAAAGTCGGCCCAGTCCTTGAACGCGCCGCCCTTGGTGCGTTCGGCCAGGATGGCCTGGGAGGTCTTGGGGCCGATGCCCTTGACCGAGTCGAGCGCCGCGGCGTCGGCCTTGTTGACGTCGACCTGGGCGAACGCGAAGCTCATCGCTGCAACCATCGTTGCCACCGCAAACAGCAATTTCTTGATCATGTCGGTATTCTCCGTTGTTGGATTGGCGGGACTGCGGACGCGGCCCCGAGACCTCCTCAACGCGCCAGCGCACGGCCAGTTGACCCACACGATTGAGTATGCTCAACGGGTAAGCTGGCCAGGCGTGCGCCTGCGCTCAAGCCCCGAACAACTCCTCGCGCGTGACCGTCGCGGTACCGAGCTTGCCGACCACGATGCCGCCGGCGCGGTTGGCGATGGCGACAGCCTCGGCCATCGGCATGCCGGCGCCGAGCATGGCGGCCATGGTGGCGATCACGGTGTCGCCGGCGCCGGAGACGTCGTACACCTCGCGCGCGGCGGCCTGCATATGCACGATCTCGTCCGCGGTGTACAGGGTCATGCCCTCCTCCGAGCGGGTCAGCAGCAAGGCGTCCAGGCGCAGCTGCTCGCGCAGGGCCTGGGCCTTGGCGGTGAGCTGCTCCTCGCTCGACCAGCTGCCTACGATGCGGCGCAGCTCGGACTTGTTCGGGGTGAGCACGGTGGCGCCGGCGTAGTGCGAGAAGTCGTCGCCCTTGGGGTCCACCATGACGATCTTGCCGGCCGCGCGGCCGGCCGCGATCATCTGCGCCACATTGACCAGGCTACCCTTGTTGTAGTCCGACAGGACGATCACGTCGTAGTCCGGCAGCAGCGCGTTGAAGTGGGTGAGCTTGTCGCGCAGGACCACGTCGGTGGGCGCGTCCTCGAAGTCGATGCGCAGCAGCTGCTGCTGGCGGCCGATCACGCGCAGCTTGATGAT
>DIZW01000063.1:40710-40869 GCA_002428015.1 Oxalobacteraceae bacterium UBA6018
GGCTGCCCGCTTCGTCGGCGCCCACCACGCCCAGCAGGGCGCAGTGCGCGCCCAGGGCGGCGCCGTTGCGCGCCACGTTGGCGGCGCCGCCCAGGCGCTCCTCGCGGCGTTCGATGCGCACCACCGGCACCGGCGCCTCGGGCGAAATGCGGCTGACGT
>DIZW01000093.1 GCA_002428015.1 Oxalobacteraceae bacterium UBA6018
CCGCCGGCGCGCCCGCCGATCGTCATGCCGCCGCCCGTCGCGCCGACGCCGGCGAGCTTCGGCGCGCTGCCCGGGTGGGAGCAGGACGACCAGCGCGCGGCCTGGCCGGCGTTCATGAGTTCGTGCAAGGTGCTGGCCTACCGCGCCGGCGCGGGGGGCGCCTGCGCGGCGGCGGCCCAGGTCGACAGTGCCGCTCTTCCGGCCGTGCGCGCCTTCTTCGAAGCGTGGTTCGTGCCCAACCAGGTGCGCGCGGCGGGCGGGTCCGATACCGGCCTCATCACCGGCTATTACGAGCCGCTGCTGCACGGCGCGCGCCAGCGCGGCGGCGCCTTCCAGACCCCGCTGTACCGGGTGCCCGACGACTTGCTCACCATCGAGCTGGCCAGCGTGTATCCCGACCTCAAGGGCAGGCGCCTGCGCGGCCGGCTTTCCGGCAACAAGGTCGTGCCCTACGCCAGCCGCGCGGAGATCGAACGCGCCAACCTGCCCGGCAAGGAACTGCTGTGGGTCGATGACCCGGTCGAGGCCTTCTTCCTCGAGGTGCAGGGGTCCGGGCGCGTCGAGCTCGACGGCGGCGCCACCGTGCGCGTCGCCTACGCCGACCAGAACGGCTACCCCTACAAGCCGATCGGGCGCTGGCTGGTCGACCAGGGCGAGATCGCGCCCGGCCAGGCGAGCGCGCAGTCGATCAAGGCGTGGATCGTGGCGCACCCGGAGCGCCGCCAGGAGCTGTTCAACGTCAATCCAAGCTATGTGTTCTTCAAGGAGGAGCGCCTGCCCGATCCCAAGGTCGGGCCGAAGGGCGCGCTGGGAGTGCCCTTGACGCCGGAGCGCTCGATCGCGGTCGACCGCAGCTTCATTCCCATGGGCGCGCCGGTGTATCTGGCCACCACCCAGGCTGGCAGCGAGCTGCCGTTGCAGCGCCTGGTCATGGCGCAGGACACCGGCGGCGCCATCCGCGGGGAAGTGCGCGCCGATTTCTTTTTCGGTTTCGGGGCCCAGGCGGCCGATAACGCTGGGCGCATGAAGCAGCGCGGCGCGTTGTGGGTATTGCTGCCGAAAGCGGCCGTGCCGGCCAATTCAGCGGGCGTCGACAAACCGTAGCGCGCGATGCGATGTTCGTCCGGTAAGCGCGGCCGCGCGAAGCCAGGCCAGCGTCGCGGGCGAAAGGTGGGCCGCTCACCCGCTGTGCAACGTTTTCTTCAGTCTCAACTCAACAAGGGGTAGCGCATGGACTATGCAGATTTGCTGATCGAAACCCACGGCAAGGTCGCCGTGATCCGCCTGAATCGCCCGAAGGCGATGAATGCGCTTAACGACAACATGATGAACGAGCTGGGCGACGCGCTGCGCCGCTTCGACGCCGACAGTAATATCGGCTGCATCATCCTGACCGGCAGCGACAAGGTGTTCGCGGCCGGCGCCGATATCGCGGCGATGGCCAACTACGATTACGCCGACACTTACAACGGCAACTACATCGGGCGCAACTGGGAGCACATCCTCGATGTCCGCAAGCCGGTGATCGGCGTGGTGGCGGGTTACGCGCTGGGCGGCGGCTGCGAGCTGGCGATGATGTGCGACTTTCTCATCGCCGCCGACAGCGCCAAGTTCGGCCAGCCGGAAATCACGGTCGGCGTGACGCCGGGCGCGGGCGGCACCCAGCGCCTGCCGCGCGCGATCTCCAAGTCGAAGGCGATGGACATGCTGCTCACCGCGCGCATGATCGACGCGGCCGAAGCCGAGCGCACCGGCCTGGTGTCGCGCGTGTTCGCGGCCGATAAATTGATGGAGGAAGCGATCGGCGTGGCCCAGATCATCGCGGCCAAGCCGCTGTCGGTGGCCATGCAGATCAAGGACTGCGTCAACCGCGCCTACGAAACCGGGCTGACCGAGGGCGTACGCTACGAGCGCCGCTATTTCCAGGCCGGATTCGGCACGCCGGCCCAGAAGGAGGGCATGAGTGCCTTCCTGGAAAAGCGCAAGCCGAACTTCGAGGGGTTGTAGGCGCGGTGGCCGGGCCACGGACGTAAAAAAACCGCTCGCCGGGATAAGGGGAAACCGGGGAGCGGTTAAAAGCGCCTTGGGGGCGCCTACAGAAAAGCCGTGCTTACATCTTGTAGTTCAGGCCAACCAGTACGGTGCGGCCGTATTTGGTCTGCTCGATAATGTTGGTTTCGACCTTGCGATAACGGACAAATTCGGCGTCGGTCAGGTTGTTGACCTGCACCAGCAGCGACGCGCCCTTGAGCCAGCCGCTGAAATCGTAGCCCAGCTGCAGGTCGACGATTTTTTCGCCCTTGATGTAGGTTGCCTGGCGGTCGCCTTCGTTGGTCTGGATGTCGCCAACGAACTTGGAACGGTAGCGCTCGGCGATACGCGCCGAGAAGCCGTGCGCCTCGTAGTACATGGCGATGCTGGCCGTTACGCGCGACAGTCCTGGCAGTGGCATGGTGCCCGAGCCGCCCTGGGCCGTGTCCGGCAGGTTGAGCGAGCTATCGGTGAACGAATAGTTCGCGTACATGCCGAAGCCGTCCAGCCAGCTCGTGGCCAGGCTGAGCGGCACCGAAGCGGACAGCTCGACGCCACGCAGGCGGCCGCCGTTGCCGTTGGTCGGCTGGGAGAATTCGCCGATGTTCGACGGCAGCGAGACCGTGGTCTGGCCACGGTAAGGGCTGAAGTCGAAATTGGCGTTGGTCATGTTGACGATATAGGTGTCGAGCTTCTTGTAGAACATCGCCGCGGCCACGTAGCCCTTGGTCTCGAAATATTTCTCATACGAGAGGTCAACCGCCTTGGCGCGGTAGGGGTCGAGCTTAGGATTGCCGCCACCACCGGAGTAAATGTTCTTGGTGTTGTCGACGCCGAAGCCGTTGCTGGCGCGCATGTCGTTCAGGGTCGGACGGGCCATCACTTTCGCTACCGCGAAGCGCAAGGTCTGCTGGCTGCCCAGGTCGAAGCCGAGGTTGGCGCTTGGCAGGACATCGTCGTAGACTTTGCCGGCGGTAACGCTGGTGACAGGACGGTTAGCATCGCTGTTGCCGCCGTTGCTGTCAACCGAGTACGCGGTCGAGCTTTGATCGGTGTGCACGAACTGCAGGCCGACGTTGCCGCGCACGGGGAAGCCCGCCAGGGTGTTGTCGATGTTGAGCTTGGTGTACGCCGTCGTGACCTTCTCACGCACCGTCCAGTCCTTGTTGTAGATGGCCGGGTGGTGCTTTTCGGTCAGGTCGAACAAGGTTGGCGTAGCGGCGACCGGATCGAAGAACAGCATGTTGACGCCGCTGTTGCCGGCCATGCCGACGGTTGCGCCGGGAACGGCTGCGGATGCGTAAGGGTCGCCTGCGCCGCCCTTGATGGTGGCCAGGTATTCGACGAATTCGCGCGTCTTGGAGCGGTTCGACAGGTTCAGGCCTACGTCGACGTTGGAGAAGAACAGGCCATCAGGCAAGTCGCGTCGTGCGGACAGGCGCAGCGCCTTGATCTCGTCGGCGACGGTGGAGTCCTTGATGTAGCCGGCCTGGATGGCGCTACCGCCCCAGCCCTGGACGTCCGTCACGCGGGTGACGTTCGGGTCTGCGTAGTTAAAGCCAGTGCTGAACTGGGTGCTGCCGGCCGCGAAGGTGACGCTGTCGTAGGCGGCTGCGCCGGCGTTGGCCGGTACGCCGCTGTAGGCTTCGGCCTTGTTCTCGACGCGGCTGGCCTTGTTGTAGCTCAGGTCCATGGTGCCGCTCCAGTCGCTCGTGAGCTGGGCCACGTTCTTCCAGCCGATCGACTTGGTGGTCTCGATCGCCGTGTCGCCCTGGTTCTGCTGGATCGCGTGCACGTTGTTGAACGTGCCGCTGACCACGTCGCTACCGGACAGCACCGCGTTGGTGAGCACGCCGGGCTTGTCGTACTTGCTGGTCGGCGAGACCCAGGAATCGTTCAGGGGCGCCTGAAAGCCGTGGTTCTGGCCATTGTGCTTGTATTTCGAGTAGAACATGTCCAGCGTGCTGTTGAACGCACGGCTAGGACGGAACTGCAGGACCGCCATGGCGCCGTCGCGCGCGTCGACCTGCTGCGAGGTCCAGCCTTCGACGCCGTTGTACGGCACGTTGACCTTGGCGCCGTTGTACATGGTGGTGCCCGAGCCCCACGAGCTAAAGCGGGTGGTGGCAGGGCCGTTGTCCTTCAGGCGTGCCACGCCGATCGCGAGGCCGATGGTGCGGTGCGCGAACTGGTCGATATAGGAGGCGCTGGAGCGGGTGCCCGAACCCTGCACATCGAGTCCCATGCCGCTCTTGACCTTGCGCGCGTTGAGCGCGATGGTGCGCTTGGCGAAGTCCAGCGGACGCACGGTCTGCATGTCGGCGGTGCCGGACAAGCCTTGTCCTACCAGCGCGCCGTCAGGGGTTTTGTAGATGGTCACGCCGCTGAGCAGCTCGGCCGGGTACTGGTCGAACTCCACGCCGCGGCTGTCGCCGGTCGATACCTGCTCGCGGCCATTGAGCAGCGCCGTGGAGAAGTCTGGCGACATACCGCGGATGCTGATCGCCTGCGCGCGGCCGGCGGTACGCTGGGCGGTGACGCCTGGCAGACGCGCGAGCGACTCGGCGATGCTGGAGTCGGGCAGTTTGCCGATATCCTCGGCCGAAATCGCCTCGACGATCGAGTCATTGTTCTTCTTGACCGAGATAGCCGCTTCGATGCCGCGGCGGATACCGGACACCACGACCGTGTTGATGGCGGGGACGTCGGCGGACGGCGCGACCGGGACCGAATCCTGGGCGTACGCGCTGCCGGCAAGCGCCGACACCAGCATCGAGCAGGCCGCTGCCACTGGACGCATACGGATGGTCCGGCGGCTATTGCTTGGGTAGATCATGAATCTCTCTCCTGTTTTCTTCGTTATATAAAATCATGCGCGGATGGTTCCCCGGCATGTAGTGCGAACGGCGTGCGCGGATGCGGCTAGCGCGCGCCGTTAATCAGTACCGCGCCGTAGAGCGCGGGAATTCGTAGGCTCAAGCGCCGGCCCTGCGCCACGGCGGCGCTGCCGTCGAGCGCATTGCTGTAGCTGCCGTCGGGCGCGCCGGGCGGCAGCGTGACGGTCACGGTGGCGTCGGTGTCGGCGTTATTGGTGGCGCAAATGGCCCAGGTGGCGCCGTCGCGCCGTGCCAGCACGATGAGGTGTTCGTTCAACAGCAAGGGCGCGTCGATGCTGCCGTGGCGCAGGACCGGATGGCGGGCGCGCATCGCGATCAGCGCCTTGACGTCGGCCAGCAGCGCCTGGTTGGGCGCCCCGCCCAGGTCGGCCCATGGATAGGTGGCGCGGTTCAACGGGTCATCGCCGCCATTGAGGCCGACCTCGTCGCCGTAGTACACGGCTGGCGAGCCGGGGAACATCATCTGGAAGAACAGCGCCAGGCGGAAGCGCCGCTGCGCCAGCGCGGCGGCGGCTGGATCGGCGCCGTGCTCGCCACGGTCGCCCAGGACGTACAGCGAGCGGGCCTGGTCGTGGCTCGACAGAAGATTCATCAGCGCGTAGAAGGCCTGCGGCGGATAGGCTTCGCGCATCAGTTCGATGTTCGGATACACCGCGCTGGCCTTGGCGCCGGCGGCGTAGTCGAGCACCGCGTTGCGGAAGATGTAGTTCATGGTCGAGTCGAAGGTGTCGCCGAGCAGGAACTTGGAGGCGTCGAACCAGGTTTCGGCGATCGTCAGCGCATCGGGGCGTTCGGCCTTGACCACCTTGCGCCAGGCGCGCCAGAAGTCGTCCGGCACCCACGGCGCCACGTCCATGCGCCAGCCGGACGCACCGCGCCGCAGCCACAGGCGGGTGACCGAATCGGGCGCGCCGAACACGAACTGGCGATACGAGGGCGAGGCCTTGTTCAATTCCGGCAGGTCGATCGTGCCGCCCCAGCCCTTGAAGCGGCGGTTCGGGTCGTCCTGGCGCGGATCGAACAGGTACCAGTCGGCGTAGGGTGAGGCGGGGTCGATTTGGCCGCCGCGGAAGGCGCCGTGGGCGTCGTAGTTGGCGTAGCGGTCGAAGTACAGCGAATCGCTGCCGGTGTGGTTGAAGGAGGCGTCGGCGATCACGCGGATGCCGCGCTTTTTCGCTTCTTCGGTCAGGCGGGTGTAGTCGGCGTTGCTGCCGAAGTGAGGGTCGATGGTGCGATAGTCCGCCGTATCGTATTTGTGGTTGCTGGCCGCCTTGAACAGCGGCGTCATGTAGATCGTGTTGGCGCCCAGGTCGCGGATGTAATCGAGCTTGTCGATGACGCCCTGCAGGTCGCCGCCGAAAAAGTCGTTGTTGTCCAGCGCATCGGATCCGTCGCCGCTGCGGGCGCGATACGGCCGCTCCAGCCAGTTGCGGTGGAACTCGACGCTCGCGTCGTGGTAGCGCGTCTGGCCGGGAACGGGGTCGTTGGCCTTGTCGCCGTTGCGAAAGCGCTCCGGGAAGATGTAGTAGTAGACCGCGTCCTGCGCCCAGGCCGGCACCTTGAACTCGGGCGCGAACACGGTCTGGTGAAAGCGCCGGATGGTTTGCCCAGGCACCACCGCCTGCGCCATGCCCAGGCCGTTGGCGCCGCGTTCGCGCGTCCAGTACACCTGCTGGGCATTGTTCTGGTAGATGTAATGCGCGCCGTCGATGTCGGCTTCGAAGTGATAGCCGAAGACGCCGATCGCGGCGAAGCGGTACTGCGCACTCCAGCGATCGCGCCCGTTGATGCGCTCGCGCCGCATCGGCAGCCGCGCCACCGGCGCATAGTCGAGCAACTCCTGGTTGCCTTCGAGTTTGCGGCGTTCGATCACCAGCGTGGCCGCGCTCACGCCTGGCAGTGCGTTCAGGGTCAGGCGTACAGCAGTGCCGGCCTTGATGGCGCCGAACGGCATCTTGTCGGTCGTTGCGCGCGAGTCGTGCGCGAGGCTGCGTGCGATCGCGTTCTCCGGCACCGCCAGGTTGGGGTCCGTGTAGCTGCGCGGGCCCACCGCCACTTGCGCCTTGCCGCCATCGAAGGTGAGCTTGATCGTCTGCGCGCCAGCGAAATGCGCCGGGAAGCCGCCGAAGGTGTTCTTCTCCGACCAGGCCGCGTCGCTGATCTTGAATTCGTACGCGCCGTTGAGGTCGACGTTCAGGTAGTAGGCATCGCAGTGCCAGCTCAATTGGTATGCGTCGGCGGCGGTGAAGTCGTTCATGGGGCCGCGCACGAACAGCGGCGCGGCCACTGGCGGTTCGCTGGTGCAGGCGGCGCTGGCGCCGCTAGCGACGATGCTCGCGATAGTGGCGGCCAGCAGGCGCTTGCGCAGCACCGTCATCTGGCGATCGGATGAGACTTGCATCGGTATTCCTCGGCTGATTCAATGAGAGGGCGACGATACCGGCGGGGCGCAAGCGCCGACAGGCCAACCGTGCAACACCCGCACCGACAATCCGCCCGACGTGAAGGAACTCTTTAGCTTGCCTTCAACGCGCGTATAGATTGCCCATCTTTAGGATTCCTATAGGTTATTTACGGTTCTGGCTGCTACACTCGGACGATGAAGATTTTTCTCGTCGAAGATGACATGGCGGTTGGGCGCGCCCTCCTGTCGGTCTTGCAGGACGAAGGCCATGTGGTGGTCTGGGTACGTCTGGCGGCACAGGTTTGGGAACGTATCCAGGTCGATACCTTCGATGCCGTCCTGCTCGATCTCGGCCTGCCGGACGGCGACGGAACCGTGTTGCTGCGCCAGCTGCGCACCGAGAACAGCGACCTACCGGTGGTTGTCATCACCGCCCGCGACAGCCTCGAGGACCGCCTGCGCAGCTTCAGCCTTGGCGCCGACGACTATCTCATCAAACCATTCGAAATCCCCGAGCTGCTGGCGCGCCTGCGCGCCGTGGTGCGGCGTTCGTCCCCGGCCGCCGGCAGCGAGGCGCCGCCCGTGTGGAAGCAGGGTGACTGCACGCTCGACGAAGGGCGCCTCTTGGTGACGCGCTGCGGCGTGCCGGTGACCTTGTCGAAGACCGAATTTGCCTTGCTGTGCGCGCTGATGCGCCAGTCCGACCGGGTCCACACGCGCGCTCAGCTCGAGGCGCTGCTGCCCCAGTCGGAAGCGCAGACGCTCGACGTGCACATTTCAAACCTGCGCAGGAAGATCGGCGATGGCCTGATCCGCACGGTGCGTGGCGTCGGCTACATGGTGCTCTGTGAAAGTACGTAAGCAGTCCTCGCTGCTGGGCCGCCTGATGGGCGGGCTCGGGCTGGTCCTGGTGGCGGTGGCCTTTCTCGGCCTGATCAATGTCGCTTACGATGCCATGGTCAACCAGGAGAGCCGCACCGCCAGCGAAAACCGCGCCCGTACCCGCGAGATCGCCCTGACCGTCGCGGAGGTTGCCGACCAGCCCACGCGCATCGTCGCGGTCGCCCGCGCGTTCGAGCAGCTGCGTCAGGAAATGTTCAAGGAATTGGACTACCACTCACGGGTGCGGGTGCGCATCTGGCGCCAGGGACAACTGCTGTACAACTCGTCCCCCGGCCTGCCCGATGTGCTGCCGGGGCATGCGGCTCCGCGGCCCGCTGGGGTATATGGCTGGGTGAGCTGCATCGAGAATAATGCCGCGGCCGGACTGCTGGTGGAGCGTAGTCATGAGATTGACGATGCGTGGATGTTCACCTGGAGTGGGGCACGGTTTTTGCTCACGCCGACGCTGATCAGTTTGCCGTTTCTGCTGTTTCCGGCCTGGCTGATTATCCGCTTCGGTCTCAGCCCGCTGCGCGCGGCCGCCGACGCCATCGAGCAGCGCGCCACCACCGACCTGACCGCGCTGCCAGAATCGAAGTACCGCGAGCTATCGCCGCTCATCGGAGCGATCAACCGATTGATGGAGCGCCTTAACCAGCGCATCGAACATGAGCACGAATTTCTCACCGACGCCGCGCATGAGCTGAAGACGCCGCTCGCGGTCATCCAGATCAACGCGCACCTTCTGCAAAGCCGCTGCGGCAGCGGTGAGGCGCCCGAGCGCCTGTTGGAGCCGGCGATCGGCCTGCGCGATGGCGTCACGCGAGCGACCCACATGGTTCACCAGCTGCTCGCGCTCGAGCGCACTGGCACCGACAGCGGCGATCGGTCCATGCCGATGATCGCGTTCGACTCGCTGTTGCGCGATCGCGTGGCGGCCGCGGCGCCCCTGGCGTTGCAGCGGAATATGGAAATCGAGCTGTGCGCCGCAGGCAGCTATCCGATGGAGATTCATCGCGAGAGCATGGCGGCGCTGTTGGATAATCTGATCGGCAACGCCATCAAATATTCTCCCGACGGGTCACGGGTCATGGTGGGGCTCGCGCCATACTCGGAGGGAATTCGTCTCGTCGTCAGCGACCAGGGGCCGGGCATTGCGCCGGAGTTGCGCGAGCGCGTGTTCGAGCGCTTCTATCGCATTCCGGGCGGCGACGATGCTGGTAGTGGACTTGGCTTGGCGATCGCCGAACGGGCGGCAACGCGTAACGGCGGTGTGATCCGTCTGGACAGTCGTGCCGACGGCACCGGGCTGGTGGTGATCGTCGACTTCGCGACGCCGAGCTAAGCTGGTTGCGCGCACCTGTGCTCACCAGGGCGCCTTTCCGCTGCGCCGCTGAGCGTGCGCAACCGCCCGCCTGGACGCCTGGCAACGATGGGATCTTCCTTCGGCCCGGGCGGATCCCATGAGCGACAACCGGGCTGAACAATTTCCCTAGAGGCCATCGGCTCGGATCGATGAAGAGGGGCTTGCCTTAGCGCTGGGGCTTTGCTATAGTTCGCCTCCCGCTGAAACGGGGAGCTTCAGAAAACGAAGCGGCAACAAAAAAAGAGGTTGACGATTTAGATGTAGTGCTTCATAATCTCGCCTCTCTGCTGCTTACGAACACAACGCTTCGTAAGGCACAGCAAGCAGGTCCGAACAAGTTCTTTAA
>DIZW01000124.1:0-466 GCA_002428015.1 Oxalobacteraceae bacterium UBA6018
GAGCTGGCCGGCCTGACCACCATCCAGGTGTCGCAGGGCTTGACGACCGACCAGGTCGCCAACCTGACCACCACCCAGCTGAACGGCCTGACCTCGCGCGTCCTGACCGCCTTGACCACCGACCAGCTGGCCAACCTGACCACCACCCAGGTGGCCAGCCTGTCCTCGGCCGAGCTGGCCAACCTGACCACCGTGCAGGTGTCCACCGGCCTGACGACCGACCAGGTGGCGAGCCTGACCACGACCCAGCTGTCCACGCTGACCACCCGTGCCGCGGCGGCCTTGTCGACCGACCAGGTCGCCAACCTGACCACCGACCAAGTCGCCGGCCTGACCACCCGCGTGCTGGCCGCGCTGACCACGACCCAGATCGCGGCCGGCTTGACCACCGACCAGGTGGCCGTGCTGACCACGGTTGAGCTGGCCGGCCTGACGACCAGCCAGGTGGCGCAAGGCTTGACCACCG
>DIZW01000124.1:499-76875 GCA_002428015.1 Oxalobacteraceae bacterium UBA6018
ACCAGATCGCCAACCTGAGCACCGCCCAGGTGGCCGGTTTGACGACCCGCATGGTGGCCGCCCTGACCACCAGCCAGATCGCCACCGGCCTGACGACCGACCAGGTGGCGGTGCTGACCACGGCCGAACTGGCCGGCCTGACGACCACGCAAGTGTCGCAGGGCTTGACCACCGACCAGCTGTCCAACCTGACCACCAACCAGGTGGCCGGATTGACAACCCGCATGATCGCGGCGCTGACCACCAGCCAGATCGGCACCGGCCTGACCACCACCCAGGTGCAGGCGCTGACCACCACTGAACTGGCGGGCATGACCACGCAGCAGATCGCGCAGGGCTTGACCACCGACCAGGTGGCCAGCCTGACCACGCTGCAGCTGGCGGGCCTGACCACCCGCGCCGTGACCGCGCTGACGACCGACCAGATCGCCATCCTGTCGACCACCCAGGTCAGCAGCCTGACCACCCGCATGGTGGCCGCGCTGACGACCCAGCAGATCTTCGCCGGCTTGACGACCGACCAGGCCGCCTCGCTCACCACGGTCGAACTGGCCGCGCTGACCACGGTGCAGATCTCGCAAGGCTTGTCGACCGACCAGATCGCCAACCTGACCACCAGCCAGGTGGCCGGACTGACGACCCGGGCGCTGAACTCGCTCACCACGACCCAGTTCAGCACGGGCCTGACGACCACGCAGATCCAGGCGCTGACCACGGCCCAGGTGGCGAGCCTGACCACGACCGAGGTCAAGGGCATGACGACCGATCAGATCCACTCGCTGACCACCACCCAGATCTCGTATCTGAACCTGGCCAGCCCGATCGTGCTCGACCTGAATGGCGACGGCGTCAAGACGCTGGGCATCGACAGCGGCGTGAACTTCGACGTGTACGGCAGCGGCAACAAGGTGCAGACCGGCTGGGTCGCTTCCACCGACGGCCTGCTGGCGCTGGACCGCAACAACGACGGCGTCATCAACGACGGCGGCGAACTGTTCGGTACTGCCACCAAGCTGGCCGACGGCAGCAAGGCCGCCAACGGCTACGCCGCCCTGGCCCAGCTTGACAGCAACGGCGACGGCGCCATCACCAGCGCCGACGCCGAGTTCAGCAAGCTGCGTGTGTGGGTCGACAGCAACAGCGACGGCGTCAGCCAGGCCGACGAGCTCAAGACGCTGGATCAGCTCAAGATCACCAGCGTCGGCTTGACGACCACCGCCGGCAGCACGAAGGACAACGGCAACTGGCTTGGCCTGGGCGGCAGCTTCCAGACCAGCGACGGCACCCAGCACGCCAGCGCCGACGTCTGGTTCCTGGCCGACAAGAACGCCAAGACGCCTGACCTGCGCGACAACGTGGGTGGGCTGGTGCAGGCGATGGCCAGCTTCGAGACCGCCCAAGAGGCCCTGGCGCAGCATGCCGGTGCCCTGCAGCCGGGCAACTCGCCACTGGCCCAGCCGGCGGCGGCGGCCCAGGCCGTGGCCGGTGTCGGTCGTCTGGTCGACGTGCTCAAGCAGTACGACGCCAACGGCAAGGCCCTGGCCTCGTCCGACCAGAGCGCGCCGGACAGCGAGGCGCTCAAGCTGAAGAGCCTGCATCAAGGCGGCAGCGGCTTCCTGGCCATGCCAACGAAGTAAGCAACACGCAGCAGCGGTAAGGCGAACAGCGCCTTCCGCCGCACCCGCGGGCAGCTCGCCACAGGCTGCCCGCGGATGCGGTGGAAGGCGCTTCGCTTTTTGGGCACGCGATGATACGATTTCACCGCCGGCAACATCGCCCGTCTTTCCCAGGTAGACCATGCAATCAATCAACGACAAGCTCATCGAGGCGATCACCTTCCAGAACCAGGGCAACGCGGACGACGCCACGCGCGTGTTCACCGATGTGCTCGCGTACGACCCGAACAACGCCGCCGCGCTGTACTCGCTGGCCCTGATCGCCCATCAGCGCGGCGACGCCGCCGGCGCCTTGGTGCTGATCGAACGCGGCGTGGCCGTCGCGCCCGTCTATCCGCCCATGCATTTCGTGCACGGCGCGATCCTGCAGGCCGCCGGCCGCAAGGAGGCCGCGCTGGCCGCCTACGACGAGGCCTTGCGCCTGCAGCCGGACTACACCGAGGTACTGATCAACAGCGGCGCGCTGCTGCGCGACATGCTGCGCCACCTGGAGGCCCTGGACCGCTTCAACCGGGTCCTGCTGATCAACCCCGACCACGTGGGCGCGCTGGCCAACTGCGCCATCATGCTGACCGAATTCAAGCAGGGCGAGCAGGCCATCGCGCGCTTCGAGCGCCTGCTTCAGCTCGCGCCCGACTTCGACTACGGCCTGGGCCTGCTGTACTACGAGCAGCTGCACATCTGCGACTGGTCCAACAGCGCCATCCTGACGCCCCAGATCGTCGAAGGCATCCGTGCCGGCAAGCGCAGCTGCAAGACCCTGGCCCTGATGGCCGTCACCGACCAGGCCAGCGACCACCTGGCCGCGGCCGTCACCTTCGGCATGCACATGTTCCCGCCGGCCCCCATCAAGCTGTGGAACGGCGAGCGCTACCGCCACCAGAAGATCCGCATCGCCTACGTCTCGCCTGACCTGCGCGAGCACCCGGTGGGCCACCTGATGGCCGGCGTGTTCGAGCGCCACGACAAGAACCGCTTCGAGACCTACGCCATCTCGCTCGGCGTGGACGACGGCAGCCGCCTGCGCGCGCGCATGATCAAGGCCTTCGACCATTTCATCGACGTGCGCGGCATGGGCTCGCTGCAGATCGCCCAGCTGATGCGCGAGCACGAGATCGACGTGGCCATCGACCTGGCCGGCTACACCTCCGACTCGCGCACCGACGTGTTCTCGTTCCGCCCGGCGCCGGCCCAGGTGGGCTACCTCGGCTATCCCGGCACGCTCGGGGTGCCCTACATGGATTACATCCTGGCCGACCAGTACATCATCCCGCCGGACCACCAGCAGTACTTCACCGAGGAGGTGGTGTACCTGCCCGACACCTACCTGCCCACCGACGCCGGGGTGCAGATCTCCGAGCGCACCCCCACGCGGGCCGAATGCGGCCTGCCCGACCAGGGCATCGTGTTCTGCTCATTCAGCCACGACTACAAGATTTCGCCGCCGCTGTTCGACGTCTGGATGCGCCTCCTGGCCAAGGTGCCGGGCAGCGTGCTGTGGCTGATGTCGCGGGTGGAGATATCGAAGCAGAACCTGCGCAAGGAGGCGCAGGCGCGCGGCATCGACCCGGACCGGCTGATCTTCGCCGAGCGCGTCAAGCACGTGGAGGACCACCTGGCGCGCTACCGCCAGGCCGACATCTTCCTCGACACCCATCCGTACAACGCCCACACCACAGCCGCCGACGCGCTCATGGCCGGGCTGCCGGTGGTGACCTACATGGGCGACGCCTTCCCGGCGCGGGTGGCCGGCAGCCTGCTGCACGCGATCGGGCTGACCGAATTGATCACCCACACCCTGGAGGACTACGAGGCGCTGGTGGTCAAGCTGGCCGGCGATCCGGACCAGCTCAAGGCCCTGCGCGAAAAACTGGCCGCCAACAAGCGCACCCACGCGCTGTTCGACACCGACCGCTTCGCCCAGAACCTGGAAGCGGTGTACAGCGCCATGTGGCGCCGCAGCGAACTTGGTGGAGTGAGGGACGCGCTCAGCTAAGCGCGGTGGAGAGGCAAGCGCGCCGGCGAACGCGGCGCGCGAAGATGGCGCGCCCGCGGATCGGGGGCGCGCCCATGCCGGCAGGCGGCCTTACAGCGTCTTGAGGGTCTTCTTGAAGTAGGCGACGGTCTCCTTCAGGCCGTCCTCCAGCCCCACCTTCGGGGTCCAGCCCAGGTGTTCCTTCGCCTCGCTGATGTCCGGCTGGCGGCGGCGCGGATCGTCCTGCGGCAGCGGCTGGAACACCAGCTTCGAGCGCGAGCCGGTCAGGGTGAGGATCTTCTCGGCCAGCTCGCGCATCGTCACCTCGCCGGGATTGCCCATGTTGATCGGGCCGGTGACGGCCGGGCCGGTGCCCATCATGGCCAGCATGCCGTCGATCAGGTCGTCCACGTAGCAGAAGCTGCGCGTCTGCTGGCCGTCGCCGTACAGGGTGATGTCCTGGCCCTGCAGCGCCTGCACGATGAAGTTGCTGACCACGCGGCCGTCGTTGGGGTGCATGCGCGGACCGTAGGTGTTGAAGATGCGGATCACCTTGATGGCCAGCTTGTGCTGGCGCCAGTAGTCGAAGAACAGGGTCTCGGCGCAGCGCTTGCCCTCGTCGTAGCAGGAGCGGATGCCGATCGGGTTCACCCGCCCCCAGTAGTCCTCGGTCTGGGGATGGATCTCCGGGTCGCCGTAGACTTCGCTGGTGGACGCCTGCAGGATCTTGGCCTTGACCCGCTTGGCCAGGCCCAGCATGTTGATGGCGCCGTGCACGCTGGTCTTGGTGGTCTGCACCGGGTCGTGCTGGTAGTGCACCGGGCTGGCCGGGCAGGCCAGGTTGTAGATCTGGTCCACTTCCACGTACAGCGGGAACGTCACGTCGTGGCGCATCAGCTCGAAGGTCGGGGTGCCGATCAGGTGGGCGATGTTGACCTTGCTGCCGGTGAAGAAGTTGTCGACGCAGATGACGTCGGCGCCGCTGGCGACCAGGCGGTCGCACAAGTGGCTGCCCAGAAATCCGGCGCCGCCGGTCACGAGAATTTTATCCATGGCGTTCCCTGCTTTCTTGTAAGTGTTCTGCTGATAAAGAGTGTGCTGATTGTGCTGCCGTGTCAACCCAGCGGTAGGTCGCCCGGCAGGTGGGCGCGCCAGAAGTCCGGCTCGCTCTTCCACCACGCGTGCGTGCCCATCGGTAAACGCCCGCCGTTGACGGCGTAGTACAGGGAGGGCCGCACTTCCATCGAGAAGCGCGAGGCCGTGATTTCATTGGGTACCACGAAGTCGTTCGACAGCGAGCCCATCACGGCGAAGAACAAGTCCTCGCTCGAGCCGGTCTGGACAAACACGTCCAGGATCACCGGAAACTCGCGCAGCAGGGCCAGGGTCTTGTCGATGCGCCGCAGGCACAGTCCGCCGTTGCCGACCGACACCCGCACCCGCTTGCCGTTGGCGCCCTCGTACACGCCGGCGTTGACGAACAATTCATAGCCGTCCGGCCAGGGCGCGCCCACGTAGTCGAAGGGCTGGGCGCACCAGAAGTCGAGTTCGTCGCGCAGGACGATGGCGTCGGTCTGGCAGATCAGCATGAAGTCGTAGTCGCGCCAGCCCTCGTAGAAATCGGTGCTCAGCAGCAGGCGGCTGTAGCCGGGGATCGAGGCGAAGCACTGCTTCGGATAGGCGCGGTAGGCCACGTCGCCGTAGCGCGCGCGGTAGAAGGCCAGGTCCAGCCCCTCGGGGCCGATGAATACCACCTCGCGACCCTTGAGGGCGGCCATCGACAGGTCCAGCGAATAGGTTTCCAGGGCGTTGAGCGCGGTCTGATACACCGGCACCAGCACCACCACGCGCTTGTCCATCATGCCCCCGGCAGCGCAATGCCGAACACCTCGCGCACGGCGGCCAGCATCTGGCGCACGCGGGTGTCGCCGTGGTGCTGCTCGAGCGCGTAGCGGTGGCGCGCGGCGATCTGTTCGGCGCCGCCGGCGTCGAACAGGGCGTTGCCGCGCGCGATCAGCGCGCCCGGCTCGACGATGTCCATGGGACCGTAGAACAGGATGTGCTCGCGCGGGATGGTGGCCACGCAGGGCAGCAGGCGCATCGACTCCGGCACCACCGGGATGCCGCCCGTGGCCAGGGCGTCGAAGATGCGGATCGGCACGTCGTTGAGCACCGGGACGATCCAGTGCAGCTTGTGCGAATACCATTCCTGGGCGCGGTCGTCGCGGCTGCGGTTGTGGAAGTTACGGTCCGAAAAACCGATCGAGGCGATGCTCTGCGACAGGGTCGACACCACCCGCATGCGGAAGGCGAACTGGCCGTAGGGGATGTGCTTGCCGAGCGGGTCGTTGGAGCGGGCCGTGGCCAGCATGGCGCCCAGCTTGTCGGCCAGGTAGCTGCGCGGCCACTGCACCGTGGCGCAGTACACGGGGCCGCAGGTGAGCCAGTTGTAGCGGCTGAGCAGGTACAGGTTCTCGTGGTGGGCCGGCGCGTACAGGTCCGAGTGGGCCGCCAGGAAGGTCGACAGGTCGAGCCAGTGGTGGTTGTCCCAGTCCCAGGCGATGAACACGGTGGTGTCGCAGGCGCCGTAGAACAGCGAGAACGGGTTCGGCTCGACCTGGGCGGCCAGGTCGTTGTTGTTGCTGATGACGATGCAGTCGGCCAGCAGGGCGCGCTTGGCGGCGTTGGCGTGCAGGTCGGGCTCGGAGAAGAAGTCCTTGTCCAGCACGCCGGTCTCGACGCCGGGCAGGGAGAAGGCGAAGCCGCCCAGGTTGTTGCTGAACCAGATCTTGCGCACCGGCGTGGTGGAAAAATGCTGGCGCAGCGCCTTGACCCGGCTGTCCTTGGCCGCGGCCAGGTGGAAGAAGCCTTCGGCCTGGGTGGCCTCGATCAGCTCGGCCATCTGGGTGGGCGCCAGGTTGCGCCGCGGCAGGCTGTAATAGGTTCCACTTACCAAATTCATGCGATTCTCCGGTTGGCTCACGCCGCGAAAGGCGGCAGCACTTTGACGTTCATATGGCCGCGCAGCAGCGCGACGTGGTAGCGGTGCACGCAGTTCATCTGGGCGAACCCGGTCTGGGCGTAGAACACCACGTCGAACCGGTCGCTCAGGTCGCGCAGCTCGAACGAGGCGCGGTGGCGGTCGAAGGCGCTGGTGTCGGCCGCCTGCGGGTGGGCCGAGGGCCACACCAGCAGCATGTAGTCGGCGCGGTACAGGGCGAAGTTAATGATCGACATCACGTCCGACAGCAGGAAGTGCTCGATCACGTCGAGCGCGACGATGACGTCGTAGTTCTCGTCGAAGCCCTCGCGGAAGTACGCCATGATGTCGGCGTCGACCACGTCCTCATAGCCGCGCGCGCGCAGCTGCGGCAGGTCTTCGTCGGAGAAAATCTTCTGCACCGCCTTGAGCGACACCGGCACGTTGCGCTGCTGCAGCATCTCGCCGAACTTGCCGCGCCCGCAGCCCAGTTCGAGCACGCGCTGCGGGTTGATCATCGCCACCAGCTGGCGGATGCAGGGGTCGAAGGCGTTGGCGGAACTTCCTAGCATGGTGATCCTTCATGGGGTGGGGCCGCGGCGCGTAGCGAGCGGTCATAAGCTTCAAGGAAGGCGAGGCGAAATTCATCGCTCCCGCCCTGGTTGCGGTAATCGTGCACCAGGCTGAATTTGCCCAGGTCGAAGTGCTGTTCGAGCGCGGCGCGGCGGCGCGTGTACAACGCCTTGTTGGGGTCGAGCACCCAATACTTCCACGGCTTGAAGCTGCCGACGAACTTGAAGAACAGGCAGTCGCGGGTGGCGCTCTCGGGCAGCGGCGCGGCCTCGCCCAGCAGCACGTCCAGGCCGAGAAAGGGGGTGGTGCGGCGCGCGGCGCCGGGCAGGGCCAGCAGTTCGTGGGGCTGGGCCGTCAGGCAGATCAGCTCCTGCTCGGCGTACTCGAGGCGGGTGCGCAGGATCTCGTAGTGGGCCAGGAAGCGCTCGCTCCACAGGCTGCGCTGGTAGCGCGCCGTGTGAAACAGCAGCACGTTTCCAGCGGGATAAAGCGTGTGGGCGGGCAGCAGGGCCAGCGCGTGCGGTATCAAATCCACGTTCTCGACGCAGTGGGCGCCCACCACCCAGCCTTCTTCCAGCGCGCCGTCCGCCTGGCAATAGCGCGCGTCGAGCTCGCGCACAAAGGCGTGGAATTCGTCGCCCGGCAACAGGCCGGCGTCGATATTGAGCAGGTAGGGTTCATCGGCCAGCATCGACGGCAGCAGCGCCTTGTACACGATGGCGTTGCTGAAATGGTCGGCCGAAAACGGCGCGATGGTGTTTTGCACCTTGATCGCGCAAAACCATTCGGTCTCGCCGTTGAAGTGGATGCAGAACTTGTGCACGATGGCCGCCGCGTCCGCGTTGGCCTTGGCGCTCCCGGGGCCTGACGCTTCCAGCAATACCAGATACACCCGGTGCAGCACGTCGTCCATGCCGCGCAATTCGTGGGCGGTCAGCAGCGCCGCCTCGAGGTAGGCGGGGTCGAACAGGATGCTGGCCGCGATCGTCATGGGCTGGCGGGGTGCTGCACGTTGTTGCCGGAATTACTCACGTGATCATCCTTGCTGGGTCGGGCGAATATGCGGCACAGTGTGCGCCCTGGGCGGCCCGTTCATAGCGCCGAGCAGGGGCGGGAAGCGGTCCCTCTTTGGCAAATCGCGCGGCGTCGCGCCTGCGGCAACGTCGCCGATTATACCAAGGCTGCCTATGGGAAAGTTCATGATCTAGTCGGGAGCGCGCTCGGTCCAGGTGTCGAAGGCTTCCAGGAATTCGTCGCGGTAATTCTCGTGCGTGACCAGGTAGCGGTGCTTCTGGATCAAGGCGATCGTGGCCATCGGGAAGCGCGCCTGCAGGCGCGCGCGGCGGCGCGTCCACAGCGCCTTGTTCGGATCCAGCACCCAGTACTTCCACGGCTTCAGGGTGCCGATGAACTTGAAGAACAGGCAGTCGAAGGCTTGCGCTTCGGCCATGGGCGCGGCGCCCTGGCGCATCGGCTCGGGCAGCAGGAAGGGGGTGACGCGGGCCTCGCCGCCGGGCAGTTCGGCCAGTTCCTCGCCGCGCGCCATCAGGCACATGAGCTCCTGCTCGGCGTAGGCCAGCGCCGGGCGCAGCGCCTCGAACAGGGCGGTGTAGCGGCGCTCCCACTCGGCCGCGCGGTAGGCCGCCGTGTTAAACAGCAGCAGCCCGCCGGCCGGATAGCGCGGATGGTGGGGCAGCGTGCCCAGCGGCCCGGGCAGGCGCCCCTCGGGGTCCTGGCAGTGGGCCGCGATCACCCATGGCGCGTCGGGCCGGCACAGGCGGCTGTCGATGTCGCGCAGGAAGGCGTCGAAGTGGCGGCCCGGCAGGATTCCGGCGTCGATGTTGAGAATGAAGGGTTCGTGGGCCAGCAGCGAGCCGATCAGGCCCTTGTAGATGATGGCGCTGCTGAAGTGGCGCGAGACGAAGGTGCCGATGGTGTTGTTGATCTTGATGGCGCGGAAAAAATCGGGCCGCTCCTCGTTGAAGCGCGCGCAGAAGTGCTGGACCACCAGCACCGCCTCCTGGTCGTCCTCGCTGCCGTTGCTCAGGCAGATGAAGTAGACCCGGTGCAGGCTCGGGTAGCCCTCCAGCAGCTCGAACGCGGTCACCAGCGCCGCCTCGACGTAGGCGGTGTCGAACAGGATCGAGGCGGCGATGCTCATGCGTTCCCCATGTCAGGCCGGGGCCTTGTTAAAGCCGCTCGTGGTCAGGTGCAGGTGCAGGTCGCGCACGGTGGCGCTGTTGCCGTCGAAGCGGCCGGCGTAGTACTGCGGCGCCGGGACCGACCACAGGCGGAAGAACCAGGTCAGCATGTCCTCGCGCACCAGCGGGCGCCTGGCCGGGTCCAGCGCCAGCATCTTCTGGAACTCGGCCGCCTCGGGCGCCACCACGATGTGGCCTTCGGCCGCCAGCTGGCGCAGCGTCAGCTCGGTCAGCTCCTCCAGGCGCGGCGGCGCGCTCTCGGTGTAGGCCAGCACGCGCTCGACCAGGTAATAGAAGTCGGCCAGGATGCTCAGCTGGGCCACGCCCTGGCTGGTGACCGGCTCCACCTTGCCGCGGAACGATTCCGGCATGATGTGGGCGCTGGCGGCGTAGCCCAGCTCCTTGGCGAAGGTGACCGCCTCGGCGCCGCCGGTGTACAGCGACATGCCGTTCGAATGCTTGGAGATGCCCGACAGCGAGGCGGGCGACTCCAGGTAGAAGGTCGACAGGCCCAGCGAGCACAGGGTCAGCGACGAGAACACGTCCACCGACACCACGTAGGGCGGGAAGAACTGGCCGTGCAGGAAGGCGTAGTAGCGCTCCAGCGCCGAGCGCCGGCACAGGCTGTTGTACACGCTGGGCAGGTACTGGTAGGACAGGTGGCCGCGGTAGGCCAGGGTACGCAGGGTGGCGCTGTCGACGTTGAACAGGCCGCGCCCGTTGGGGATCGCGAACGCGCCGGCCTGGGAGGCGTCCGGGTAGCTGCCCCAGTAGAACACGGCGCGGTTCCAGAACACCAGGTCGCATTCGGTGGCGGCGGCGCCGGCCAGCGCCAGGTCCAGGTTCTCCTCGATGATCAGGTCGTCGTCGCCGATGGTCATGACGAATTCGCCGCTGGCCAGCTTGAGGCCGCGCTCAAAGTTCTGCGGCATCGTCAGGCGCGTGTCGGAGCACGAATACTTCAGGCGCGGATCGCTGTAGCGCTGCACCAGCTCGCGCGTGCCGTCGGTGGAGACGTTGTCGCAGATGAGGATCTCGATGTCGGGGTTCCTCAACGCGAGCAGCGTCTCGAGCGTGTACTGCAGCACGCTGGCGCGTTCGCGGGTCGGGATCACGATCGAGAGGAGTGGGCGTTTCATGCTGGCCTTTCTTGGTTATGCGCGCGTCAGGTAGCGCTCGGCATAGTATTCGGTGATGGGCTTGAACACGACCTTGCCGTGCTCGCCGGGGAAGACGATGCAGTCGCCGGGCGTGTCGGTGTTGAGTAGCTGGACGCCCAGCGAGAGCACGGTGTTCTCGCGCACGTGGCAGCCGCCGACCACGGACGCGTTGGGGTACAGGATGACGCCGCGTTCTAGCGTGGGGCGGTCGTCGCCGTTGCGCCCCACCGTGCAGCCCTGGTGGAAGATGCAGTGGTCGCCATAGTCGGCCTTGGCGAACACCATGCCGACCGTGTGCCCGATCAGGAACACCGGCGGCATGGCGATTTCGTAGAACAGGTCGATGCCGTTGAGCGCCTTGTTGAGCAAGAACAGCCGCGTGACGTCGGGGCCGTGCGCGCCGGCCTGCCACATGGTGTTGGCCAGGTAGTACAGGAAGGTCGCGTACTGGCCCGAGACCAGGTGGTCGAACTGGGCGCCGCGAAAGCCGCGCACGTGGGACACGCAGAAGTTGGTGCGCGCCAGCGCCGCGCGCACGTGCTGCGGGTCGAGGGCGTAGGGCCGCTCGAAGTCCGGGAACAGGCTGCCGACCTGGTGCTCGACCAGGCGCGCCAGCGTGGCGGCGTAGCTCACCTCGTCCATGGATACACCGTGCGCACCCACGGGTGCAGGTCCAGGAAGCGCGCGCGCGGCAGTCCCATCTCGAAGTAGCTGAAGTCGACCGGCTCGCCGGCGTCCGAGTCCAGCAGGTACTCGGTCAGTTCCGGCGTGCTGCGCCGGCTGATCGGGATGTCGCGCGTGACGCGGTAGCCGACCGCCTCGTGCAGCTTGACCGAGGGCGCGTTATTGGAGAACACGTGCAGGCCCGATTCGCCCAGGCCCAGGGTGCCGAACATCCACGACAGCAGGGCCAGTTCGGCGTGGAACATCAGGCGCGGTTCGCCGCCGCGGCGAGCGCGCATGACGTTGTCGACTTCACCGCTGGTGGCGTCCAGGCGGCAGATGCCCACGTGGCCGCAGATCTCGCCGCCGTCCGGGCGCAGCATGAACAGCAGGCGTTCCGGGCTGCCCAGCACCACCCGCTCCAGCCAGGCGGCGGTGCGCTCGCTGGTGGCCTGGAACTGGGTCAGGAAGCAGGCCATGTTCTGGGCGCGCCACTCGGTGATGTCGCGCACGACCTCCGGCTCGGCCGCCATGGCCCGGTCCATCAGCTCGAGCGTGCCGACGCGCTTGCCGGCGGCGTCGGCCACCGCTAGCACCAGGCGCGCGGCCGGGTCCTGGTTGGCCTTCCACGCCAGCACGCGCTCATGCATGGCGCGGCTCCCGCTGTTCCATCAGGGCCGTGATCACGCCGATCACGGTGTCCTGCTCGGCGTCGGTCAGGTCGTGGTACGAAGGCAGGTTGATGGCGCGCCCGGGGATGTCCCAGGCGTTGGCGTTGTCCGGCTTAGGCGTGAACATCGGCAGCGACGACAGCGGATGGAAGAACACGCGCGCGTCGATATTTTTTGCGGCGAAGGCTTGCTGCAGGCGCTCGCGCGTGATGCCGCTGGCGCGCGAAAACACCGCGGTCGGCATCCAGGCGCCGTTGACCGTGCCTTCCGGCTCAGGGTTCATGCTGACCGAGGGCAGGTGGACCAGGGCGCGCTTGTAATAGGCCAGGATCGCCCGCTTGCGCGCGCTGAGCTCCTCGATGCGTTCGATCTGGCCCAGCCCCAGGGCGGCCTGGATGTTGGACATCTTGTACTTGAAGCCGACCATGTCGGGCCAGAACTGCTTGGTCTGGCCGCGCGCCCGCCCGTGGTTGCTCAGGGTGAGCACGCGCTCGTAGAGAGCCGGGTCGCTGGTGACGAACATGCCGCCTTCGCCGGTGGTGATGGTCTTGGTGCCGTGGAAGGAGAAGGCGCCGAACGCGCCCATGGCGCCGGCGCGGCGGCCGCCCTTCCACACCGAGCCGACCGCCTCGGCGGCGTCCTCGATGACGGGAATGCCGTGGCGCGCGCCGATGTCCAGCAGGCGGTCCATGTCGCACAGGTTGCCGTACAGGTGGACCGCCAGGATGGCGCGGGTGCGCGGCGTGATCGCCTGCTCCACCTTGGCCGGGTCCAGGCACCAGGAGTCGGCCAGCACGTCGACGAACACCGGGGTGGCGCCCAGGTGCACGATGGGCGAGGCCGAGGCGATCCAGTTGGTGTCGGCCATGATGACCTCGTCGCCGGCGCCGATGCCCAGCGCCGCCATCCCCATGTGCAGCGCGCCGGTGCAGCTGGAGGTGGCGATGGCGTAGCCCACGCCCAGGTGCGCGCGGAAGGCGCCCTCGAAGCGGGTCAGGTAGTCGTAGCACTTCTCGCCCCAGCCGTTGGCGGCGGCGTCGGTGGCGTAGGCCACCTCGCGCTCGGTGATCGAGGGCTTGGTGTAGTGGATGCGCGCGTTCATGCGATTTCCAGGCGCGGCACGGCGGTCACGAAGCGCGTGCCAAGCGCCGCCAGGGCGGCGTTCTGCTGGCGCACCTCGGCGGCGATATTCCAGGGCAGGATCAGCACGAAATCGGGGCGCCGCTCGGCCAGCGCCTGGGGCGCCAGGATGGGGATATGACTGCCCGGCATGAACTTGCCCTGCTTGGCGGCGGCCGCGTCGCACACGAAGGGCAGCAGGTCCGGCTTGACGCCGGCGTAGTTGAGCAGGGTGTTGCCCTTGGCCGCCGCGCCGTAGGCCGCCACGCTCTTGCCGGCGCGCTTCTGCTCGATCAGGAAGGCCAGCAGGTCGTCCTTGAGGGCGTCGGCGCGCGCCTGGAAGCCCTGGTAGGCGGCCAGGCTGCGCATGCCGCGCTCCTCTTCCGTGCCCAGCATGCGCGCCACCGCCGGCGTGGCCGCGCGCGGGTCGTCCGCGTGGCAGCCGAACACGCGCAGGCTGCCACCGTGGGTAGTGAGCTCCTCGACGTCGCACACGCGCAGGCCCGCGGCCGCGAAAATCCGGCTCACGCTGGTCAGCGAGAGGTAGGAGAAGTGTTCGTGGTAGACCGTGTCGAACTGGGTGAATTCGAGCAGGCGCATCAGGTGGGGGAACTCGAGCGTGACGGTGCCGCCCGGTTTCAGCGCGGCCGTGATCCCGCGCGTGAAGTCGTTGATGTCGGGGACGTGGGCGTACACGTTGTTCCCGGCGATCAGGTCGGCCTGGCGTCCCTGCGCGGCCAGCTGGCGGCCCAGCGCCTCGCCGAAGAACTCGCGCAGGACCGGAATGCCGAGCGCCTCGGCGGCGGCGGCCGTGCTGGCGGTCGGCTCGATGCCCAGGCAGGGGATGCCGGCGGCGACGAAGTTCTTGAGCAGGTAGCCGTCGTTGGAGGCCAGCTCGATCACGTGGCTCGCGCCGCTCAGGCCGAGCCGCTCGGTCATCGCCCGCGCGTAGCGCTCGGCGTGGGCCAGCCAGCCGGTCGAGGTGGACGAGAAGTAGGCGTACTCGCTGCTGAACAGTTCATCGGCCTCGGTGTAGTCGTCGGTCTGCACCAGCCAGCAGTGCTCGCACACGAACAGCTTGAGCGGGTAGTAGCGCTCCGGCCGCGCCAGGTCGGCGCAGCTCAGGTAGGCGTTCGACGGCGGCGCGAAGCCGAGATCGAGGAACACGTGTTCAAGCGGATTGCTGCAATGGCGGCAGTTCATAGGACGATTCCTGAAAAATCGGGGGTGAGCAGGGGATGGCCGGCGTCGCGCTGTGACAGGTCGGCGATGGGCAGCGGCCAGTCGATGGCCAGGCGTGGATCGGTGCAGCGCAGGCCGCCCTCGGAGGCGGCGCTGTAAAACTCGGTGTGCAGGTACAGCAGTTCGCTGCTCGGGTCGAGCACCTGGAAGCCGTGCGCGAAGCCTTCCGGGATGATCATCATGCGCGCGTTGTCGGCGCTCAGTTCCTCGGCGTGCCACTGGAGGAAGGTGGGCGAGCCGGCGCGCAGGTCCAGCGCCACGTCCCACACCCGCCCCTTGAGGCAGCGCACCAGCTTCATTTCGGCGTGTGGCGCGCGCTGGAAGTGCAGGCCGCGCACGGCGCCGCGCGTGGTGGTGAAGGACTGGTTGATCTGGGCCACCTGGCGCGTGCCGATGGCAGCCTCCAGCTCGCGCGCGCAGAACAGGCGCGCAAAAGCGCCGCGGTGGTCGGCGATGGGCGTGGTGTCGGCCACCATCAGGCCGGCCAGCGCGGTGAGCCGCAGTTTCATGCCTGGGCCCAGGGCACGCCGGCCGCGCGCGCGTCGCCGACGTACTCGGCCAGCTGGGCGTGCGAGACCGCCTTGCCGCCGGCGTAGAACGCGCGGTACCAGGCGGCGGTGGCTTCCAGCGCGCGCTCGAGCGCCCATACCGGCTGCCATTGCAGCTGGGCGCGCGCCTTGGCGCTGTCCAGGTACAGCAGGTTGGCCTCGTGCGGCTGGGGCGCGCTCGACACGTTCCAGGCCAGCTCGGGCCAGTGCGCGCGCAGGCGCGTGAGCACCTCCTCGACGCTGCGGTTGCCGTCCGGTTCGGGGCCGAAGTTGAACGGCGCGGCGAAGCTGGCGTCGCCGGTCAGCAGGCGCTGGCCCAGCAGCAGGTAGCCGCTGAGCGACTCGAGCACGTGCTGCCAGGGCCGGGTGGCGCGCGGCGAGCGGATCTCGAGCGCCTGGCCGCGCGCGACGGCGCGCACCAGGTCCGGAATCAGGCGGTCGTCCGACCAGTCGCCGCCGCCGATCACGTTGCCGGCGCGCGCGGTGGCCAGCAACGGGCCGCGCCCGGCGTCGAAGAAGGCCTTGCGGTAGCTGGCCGCGACCAGTTCGGCGCCGGCCTTGGAGGCGCTGTAGGGATCGTGCCCGCCGAGCGCGTCGAGCTCGCGGTAGCCCCAGGGCCACTCGCGGTTGTCGTAGCATTTGTCGGTGGTGACCGCCACCACGGCCTGCACGCCCGGCGTCTTGCGGCAGGCTTCGAGCAGGTTGGCCGTGCCCATCACGTTGGTCGACCAGGTCTCGAGCGGATCGGCGTAGGAGCGCCGCACCAGCGGCTGGGCCGCCAGGTGGAACACGATCTCGGGCTGCGCCTCGGCCACGGCCGCGGCCAGGGCGGCCGCGTCGCGGATGTCGATAACGCGGCTGTTGAGGTCCAGCGCGAGCGCGTCCCAGTGGTTCGGCGCGGTGTACGGCGCCAGCGCGATGCCGGTCAGCTTGGCGCCGAGCTGTTCGAGCCACAGGCTCAGCCAGCTGCCCTTGAAGCCGGTGTGGCCCGTGACGAGCACGCGGCGGCCGCGGTAGGCATCGCCGAACAGGGTCATTGCCAGATCTTCCAGGGCGGGGTGGTGCGCCACAATTCTTCGAGCTGGGTCTTGTCGCGCAGGGTGTCCATGGCCTGCCAGAAGCCGGCGTGCTGGAACGCCATCAGCTCGCCCTTCTCGGCCAGCGCCTGCAGCGGGGTCGATTCCCAGCCGGTCTGGTCGCCTTCGATGTAGTCGATCACGCCCGGTTCGAGCACGAAGAAGCCGCCGTTGATCCAGGCCCCGTCGCCGGCCGGCTTCTCCTGGAAGCTGTTGACGGCGCCGCCGTCGATATTGAGGGCGCCGTAGCGCCCGGGCGGCTGGATCGCGGTGACCGTGGCCAGTTTGCCATGTTCGCGGTGGAAGGCGATCTGCTTGCCGATATCGAGGTCGCTGACGCCGTCGCCGTAGGTGAAGCAGAAGGTGTCGTCGCCGACGTATTCGCGCACGCGCTTGAGGCGTCCGCCGGTGAGGGTGTCCGGGCCGGTGTCGACCAGGGTGACCTTCCATGGCTCGGCGTGGCGGTGGTGCACCTCCATCGAGTTGTGCGCCATGTCGAAGGTCACGTCCGACATGTGCAGGAAGTAGTTGGCGAAGTATTCCTTGATGACGTAGCCGCGGTAGCCCAGGCAGATCACGAACTCGTTGATGCCGTAGTGCGAGTAGGTCTTCATGATGTGCCACAGGATCGGCTTGCCGCCGATCTCGATCATCGGCTTGGGCCGCAGGTGCGACTCCTCGCTGATGCGGGTTCCCAGGCCGCCGGCCAGTATCACTGCTTTCATGCGCTTCTCCTTGCGAGATCGGGGTGGCCGGGAACGGCGGCGCCATGCGCTCGGTTTGTCATTGTTATCACCATGGTGTAGTCAGGCGCGGGCAGCACAAAGTATCCGTCGCGGCCCGCGCGCCTGTCAAGCTGCCGGGCCCGTATGAATTCGAGCCTACAGATTAGCGCCGCGCGCCGACAACGAATCCATGAATTAAGGGGGCTTGTGCCCGCATGTTTATCGCTTTAACGCGCACCCGCTGGGTTAGAATCATCGTCGAACCAAGTGCCGCCAACAGGGAGGCGTGAAGGATCGTTACTCTTAAAGGCTGCCGCAACCAACGATGAGTACCCCATTTACCCATTCCGTCGTCCAGTGTCTGACCGCGATCGCGCAGCACCATGGACTGCAGGTCAATCCCGAACGCTTGATCGAACAGTACGCGCTGGGCACCGAGGAGCCCACCGCCAGCCTGCTGCAGCGCATGGCGTCGGACATAGGCCTGCGTGTCAAGACCGACAAGCTGAATTGGGCCTCCCTGCTGGCCCAGGGCGGCGTGTTCCCGCTGATGGCGCGCCTGGCCAACGGTAACGGCGTGATCGTGGTCGGGGTGCGCAACGAGGGCGCCGACCGCGTCGCCATCCTCGATCCGACCCAGGACAAGTCGGGCGTGATCCTGGTCGACCGCGAGCAGTTCTGCTCGCGCTGGAACGGCGAGGTCGTGTTCATGAAGCGCGAGCATTCGCTGACCGACCTGAATCAGCCGTTCTCGCTGCGCTGGTTCATTCCCGAGATCCTCAAGCAGAAGGCCGCCTTCCGCGACATCGCCCTGGCCGCGATGGCCATGAACTTGCTGGCGCTGGCCTCGCCGATCTTCTTCCAGCTGGTGATCGACAAGGTGCTGGTGCACCAGAGCGCCTCGACCCTGTGGGTGCTGGGCGTGGGCGTGGTGATCGCGATGATGTTCGATTCGCTGTTCGGCTACCTGCGCCAGATGCTCACGCTGTCGGCCACCAACAAGATCGACATGCGCCTGACGCGGCGCTGCTTCGCCCACCTGATGTCGCTGCCGATCGACTATTTCGAGACCACCACCGCCGGCGTGGTCACGCGCCACATGCAGCAGCTCGAGCGCATCCGCAGCTTCCTGACCGGGCGCATGTTCTTCACCGTCCTGGACTCGACCGCGCTGCTGATCTTCCTGCCGATCCTGTTCACCTATTCGGTCAAGCTGGCGATGATCACCCTGATGTTCACCCTGGCCATCGCGGCCGTGGTGGGCGGCATGGTGCCGACCTTCCAGCGCCGCCTGAACGAGCTGTACTCGGCCGAGGGCAAGCGCCAGGCCATGCTGGTCGAGACCATCCATGGCATGCGCACCGTGAAGGGGCTGGCGATCGAGCCGACCCAGCGCAAGGACTGGGACCAGCGCTCGGCCGAGGCGATCACCATGCACTTCCGGGTCGGGCGCATCTCGATCACCGGCAACGCGGTCACCGATTTCCTCGGCAAGCTGCTGCCGGTGGTGATCATCGTGGTCGGCGCCCAGGGCGTGTTCGACCAGACCCTGACCGTGGGCGCGCTGATCGCCTTCCAGATGCTGGCCGGGCGGGTGGTCGCGCCGCTCATCTCGATCGTCGGCCTGGTCAACGAATACCAGGAGACCGCGCTGTCGGTGCGCATGCTGGGCGAGGTCATGAACCGCGCGCCGGAAGGGCGCATGGGCGCCGGCGGCCTGCGTCCGCAGCTGGCCGGCGAGATCCGCTTCGAGGACGTCACTTTCCGCTATCCGGGCGCCAGCAACACGGCGCTGGACCGCACCACCTTCACCATTCCGGCCGGCGCGGTGGTCGGCATCGTCGGGCGCAGCGGCTCCGGCAAGACCACCCTGACCAAGCTGATACAAGGGATGTACTCGGTGCAGGAAGGCCTGGTGCGCTTCGACGGCACCGACGCGCGCGAGATCGACCTGGCCCACTTGCGGCGCCAGGTCGGCATCGTCATGCAGGAGAACTTCCTGTTCCGCGGCAGCGTGCGCGAGAACATCGCCGCCACCCGGCCCGACGCCACCTTCGAGGATATCGTGGCCGCGGCGGACGCCGCCGGCGCCTCCGAGTTCATCGAGCGCCTGCCGCAGGGCTACGACACCCTGCTCGAGGAGAACGCCTCCAACCTGTCGGGCGGCCAGAAGCAGCGCCTGTCGATCGCGCGCTCGCTGCTGGCGCGCCCGCGCGTGCTCATCCTCGACGAGGCGGCCAGCGCGCTCGACCCCGAGAGCGAGGCGATCTTTATCCGAAACCTGTCGCGCATTGCGGTTGGCCGCACTGTCGTGATGATCTCCCACCGCCTGTCGACCCTGGTCAACGCCGATGCCATCCTGGTGATGCAGCAGGGGCGCCTGGTCGACAGCGGCCGTCATGAGGAACTGCTGTCCCGATGCGAGACCTACCAGACTCTATGGAACCAACAAACAAGCCACCTGTGAGCGGCGACGCCGGCTCCACCGGCACCGTGATCGAGTTCCTGCCCGACGCGGACGAGATCGAACGCAGCCCGCTGCCGCCCTACCTGCGCATCACCCTGCACACGCTGATGGCGGCGCTGGTGGTATTCATCGTCTGGGCCAGCGTGTCCCGGATCGACACGGTGGTGATCGCGCGCGGACGCCTGATCAATCCGCAGCAGAACATCGTGGTGCAGCCGATGGAGACCGCGGTGGTGCAGACGGTGAACGTGCGCGTCGGCCAGGTGGTCAAGAAGGGCGAGGTGTTGGCCACGCTCGACCCGACCTTCGCCCGCGCCGACGAGGACCAGCTGCGTTCGCGCCTGCGCAGCCTTGACACCGAGTCGCGCGGCCTGGAGGCCGAGCTGACCGGCGCGACTGGCGCGGCCGGCAAGGAATCGCAGGGCGGCGACGCCAAGCTGCAGGCGGAGCTGTCGAGTGAACGCCAGGCCAACTACAAGGCCCAGGTGAGCAAGCTGCGCGAGGCGGTCGAGCATTCCAAGGCCACCCTGGAAACCAATAAGCGCGACCAGGAAGGGCTGGCCCTGCGCCTGAAGTCGCTGCAGGAGGTCGAGCAGATGTACGAGACGCTGGTGGCGCAGAATTTCGGCGCGCGCCTGCACCTGCTCGAAGCGCGCGACAAGCGCCTGGACGTGCAGCACACGCTGGAGATGACGGTCAGCCGCCAAACCGAGGTGCAGCGCGAGCTGGGCGCGGCCGAGGCGGAGCTGTCGGCGTTCCAGAAGAGCTGGCGCCAGAAGCAGATGGAGGAGCTCCTGACGACCACGCGCGACCGCGATTCGGTCAACGAGCAGCTGGCCAAGGCCGACAAGCGGCGCCAGCTGGTGACCCTGGTGGCGCCGGCCGACGCGGTGGTGCTGGAGGTCGCCAAGCTGTCGCCGGGTTCGGTGGCGCGCGAGGCCGAGACCTTCTTCACCCTGGTGCCCACCGGCGGGACCATGGAGGCCGAGGTGCAGATCGACGCGGTCGACGTGGGCTACGTGAAGGTGGGCGACAAGGCCGAGATCAAGTTCGACGCTTTCCCGTTCCAGAAGCACGGCAGCCTGAAGTCGACGGTGCGGCTGATCACCGAGGACGCCTTCAAGCGCGAGAACGTGCCGGCCAGCGGCGGCGGCGAGGCCTACTACCTGAGCCGTCTGACCCTCGGCCCGGAGCGCCTGAAGAAGCTGGGGCCGCGCGAGCGCCTGCTGCCGGGCATGACCTTGAGCGCCGAGATCGTGGTCGGCAAGCGTACCGTGATGTCCTACCTGCTGTGGCCATTGACCAAGGCGATGGACGAGTCGATCAAGGAGCCTTGACGGCGCGCGGCGCGCGTCTGCGCCGGCCGCACCCACAGTCCCCATACAGAAACGCCGCTGGAATCGCGATCGCGACCAGCGGCGTTTTCACATTCCCGGGTGGCGCCGGCGCGCAGTGCGGCGCCCGCCGCACCGCCTAGCGCAGCGCCAGCACCCCATCTTTCCACTGCCATTGGACGCCGTCGGCCAATCCGAGCGGACGCACCGCCTCCGACGATTGCGCCGGCGGGGCCGGGACGTACTGCCCGATCGCCTCGGCCAAGCGGCTCACTTGCGCCGTCAGGCCCGTGGTCGCGAACCAGACGTCGGCCACCGCGTGGCTGGCGCCCTGGGTGTCCTGCCAGCTCGAGATCAGGGCCGCCAGGTTGCCCTGGTCCTTGGCCGTGCCGGTTTGCGCCGCCAGCGACACGCTGGCGACGCCGAGCGAGGCCAGCGAGTGCAGTTCGCCCGCCTCGCTGATGCCGTCGCCGTTGCGGTCGACCCACACCTGCAGGCCGGCGTAGTTGGCGTCGGCCGCGCTGATGATGCCGTCCCCGTTGCTGTCCTGGGCCGCCAGGGCCGCGTAGCCGTTGGCGGCGCGTGCGCCGCCGGGCAGCACCGTGGCGCTGCCGAACAGCTCGGAGCCGTCGTCGATGACGCCGTTGCCGTTGCGGTCCAGCGCGAGCAGGCCATCGGCCGGCGAGACCCAACCGGTACGCACCGGCTGGCCGTTGGCGTACAGGTCGAACACGACGCCGTCCGCGCGCGCCAGCGTGCGCACGCCATCGCCGTTCAGGTCCAGCACGAGCGGGGTGGCGTAACGCGCCGAGGCCGGGTTCAGGGCCATGGTCTGGGCCACGGTCATCGCCGCCACCTGGGCGTCACTGAACGCGGCAATCTGCGCCAGGCTGAGCGCGGCCAGGTCGGATGTGGCGAACGCGCCGATCTGGCTGGTCGTGAGCGCGCCGAGCTGGCTGACCTTGAGGGCCGCCGCCTGGGTCGGCGTGAGCGCCGCGATCTGGGTGCTCAGCACCAGCGGCACCTGCACGCTGGTCAAGGCGCTGACCTGCATGGCGCTCAGGGCGGCGAATTCGGCCGTCGTGAGCGCGCCCAGCTGGTCGACCGAGAACGTGGCGACCTGGCTGGCCTTGAACGCGGCGAGCTGCGCCAGGCCGAACTGCGCCACCTGGGCGTTGGTCAGCGCGGCGACCTGGCCGAGGCTGAGCGCCGCCACCTGGGCGGGCAGCAGGCCGCTGCTCTGGCACGTGGTCAGGGAGCCGATCTGGTCGGCGTTAAGCACGGCCAGCTGGGTGAGCTTGAGGGCGTTCAGCTGGGCGGTGGTCAAACTGCTCACCTGCGGCAGCGTCAGGCCGGCGATCTGGGTGGTGCCGAGGTAGCCGATCTGCGCCAGCGTGAACGCCTGCACCTGGGCGGTGGACATGGCGCCCATCTGGTCCGGGTCGAGCAGGGGCAGTTGCAGCGCGCTGAGCGCGGCCACCTGGGTATTGGTGAGCGCGCCGACCTGGTCGAGCGTGAGCATGGTGATCTCGGCGCTGGTGAGCACCTTGACCTGGGCCGCGGTCAAGGCCGTTATTTCACCCGTCGTGAGCGCGCCGAACAGCGCCGCCGGCATGCCCGCCAGCTGGGTGGCGGTGAGCGCTCCCACCTGGGCGCTGGTGAGCGCGGTGATCTGGTCGGTGCCGATGCCGCCCAGCTGCGCCAGGCTCAATGCCGCCACCTGGGCGGTCGTGAGCGCGGCGAACTGGCTGGTGCTGAGCACCGCCAGCTGGGTGCTGGTCAGCGCGGCCAGCTGGCGCGTGCCGAGTGCGGCCAGGTCCTGGGTTTCCAGCGCGGCGAGCTGGTCGAGCGTGAGCGCGGCCGCTTGCGCGCTGGTTAGCGCCGCCGCCTGGGCGCTGGTGAGGGCGGCCACCTGCGTGGTGGACAAACCCGCACTGACCTGGGCGGTCGACAGCGCCGCCACCTGGGTCGTCAGCAGGACCGCGAGCTGGCCGGTCGCCAGCGAAAGCAGCTGGGTTGAACTCAAGCCGGCCAGCGCGGCGCCGGCCAGGGCGTCCAGTTGCGCGCTGCCCAGGACCGCCAACTGGTCGGTGCCGAGGGCGCCCAGCTGGGCCGAGGTGAGCGCGCGGCTTTGCGCGGTGCCGAGCGCGGTCAGCTGGAAGGAGTTCAAGGCGGCGATCTGCGCCGTGCTCAGGCCAGCGGCCTGCGCGCTGGTCAGCGCCGCCATTTGGGCGCTCGACAGCGCCAGATTGACGCCGATGGCCGCCAGCGTGGCGGGCTTGAGCGCGGCCACCTGCGCGGTGGTGAGGGCCGTGACCTGGTCGGTGCTCAGCAGCGCGGCCTGGACCGAGGTCAGCGCGGCCGTCTGCGTGGTGCTCAACTGTACCAGTTGGGTGGTGCCTAGGCCGTACAGCAGTTGATCGGTGGTGAGCGCGGCGATGGCCGCGGTGCCCAGCACGGCCAGCTGGGCCGAGGTGAGCGCGGCGAACTGGCTGGTGTCGAAGCTGGCGATCTGGCGCGTGTTCAAGGCGGCGACGTCGCTCGTGACGAGTGCGGCGACCTGGCCGGTGCCGAGCGCCGCCACCTGCGCGGTGCTCAGCGCGGCCGCCTGGGCGGTCGTGAGGGAGGCCAGCTGGATGGTCGACAAGCCATCGTGCAACTGGTCGGTGCCCAGCGCGGCGATGGCGAGGGCACCGATCTGCGCGCCGACCAGCACGGCCAGCTGGCCGGTGGTGAGGGCGCCGGCCGACGCGCCGCGCAGGGCCGCCACTTGCGCGGTGCTGAACGCGGCCACCTGGCTGGTGGTCAGGCCGAGCGCGATCTGGCTGGTGGTGAGCGCCGCGACCTGGGCGCTGGTCAGCACCGCGATCTGGCCGGTGGACAGCGCCGCGATCTGGGTGGTGGTGATGGCGCCGGTCTGGGTGGTGGTCAGCGCGGCCAGGTCGGTGCTGGTCAGCGCCGCCAGTTGCGTGCTGCCGAAGCTGGCCAGCGCGGCGGTGGCGAGGCCGGCCGCCTGCAGGGCGCTCAAGGCGCCGACCTGCGCGGCCAGCAGCGCGCCGCCCTGGGCGGCGGTCATGCCGGAGAGCTGGGCCGGAACCAGCGCGGCCAGCTGGGCGCTGCTCAGGGCGGTGACGTTGTCGGTGCCGAGCGCGCCAAACTGGGCCGCGCTGAACGCGGCCAGGTCGGTGCTGGTCAAGCCGGCGACCTGCGCCGTGCCCAGGGCGCCCACCTGGAGCGTGGTGAGCGCGCGCGTTTGGGTCAGGGTCAGCGCGGCGATCTGGGCGCTCGAGAGCGAGGCCACGTCGTCGCTGCCCAATGCCGCGATCTGGCTGGCCTTGAGCGTGGCGAAGGTGGCCGGCGCCAGCGCGCCGAGCTGGGTGCTGGTGAGCGCGGCCGCCTGCGCGGTGGTGAACGCGGCGAGCTGGGTGACGGTCAGGGCGGCGATTTGCGCGCTGGTGAAGTAGCCCAGCTGGGTAGTGCCGATGGCGGACAGCTGGGTGACCTTGAGCGCGGCGATGTCGGCGCTGGCCAGCGCCGCGGTCTGCGCAGCATCCAGGGCGGCGAACTGGCGCGTGCTCAACGCGCCGGCCTGGCTGGTGGTGAGCGCGGCGATCTGGGTCGTCAGGAAAGTCTGGAGCTGGGTGGTGGAGAAGGCCGCGAGCTGGGTCAGCTTGAAGGCGGCGATGACGGCCGTGCCAAGGGAGGCGATGCGGTCGCCGGCCAACGCGCCAATCTGCAGCGTGGTCAGGGCGGTGAGCTGGGTGGTGCCCAGCGCGGCCAGCTGGGCGCTGGTCAAGGCGCTGCTCTGCGCCGTGCTCAGGGACGCCAGCTGCTGGTTGGTCAGCGCCGCGATCTGTCCGGTGGCCAGGGTGGCCAGGGTGCCGGCGGCGAGCGCGCGCAGCTGGGCGGTGCGCAAGGCGGCGAAGTCGCGGGTCCCGATCGCCGCCAACTGCATGTCGGTGAGGGCGGCGATCTGGCGCGTGCTCATGGCCGCGGCCTGGGCGCTGGTGAGGGCGGCGATCTGGGCGGTGCTGACGGCGCCCAGCTGGGTCAGCGACAGCGCGCCGATGGCGGCGCTCGACAGGGCCACCACGTCCGCGCTGGCGATGATGGCGATCTGGTCGCTGCCGAGCGCGGCGACCTGGCGCGTGCTGAGCGCGGCCAGCTGGCGTGTGGTGAGGGCCGCAACCTGGGCGGTGGAAAACAGCGCGACCTGGGCGCTGGTGAGGGCCGCCACCTGGGCCGCGGTCAGCGCGCCCACCTGGACGCTCGACAGGACCGCGATGTCGTCGCTCGACAGCGCCCCCAGGTTGGCTGCCTTGAGCGCGGCCAGGTCGGCGCTTTCCAGCGCGGCCACCTGGGCGGTGGTGAAGGCGGCGATCTGGCGCGTGCTCAGCGCCGCGGCCTGGGCGGTGGTCAGCGCGGCCACCTGGGCGGTGCTCAGCCCGGCGCCGATCTGGGCGCTGGTGAGCGCGCCGAGCTGGGTCAGGGTGAGGGCCGCCACGTCGGCGCTGGCCAGCGCGCCCACCTGGTCGGTCGTCAGGCTGGCCACCTGGATCGCGCTCAGGCCGGCCAGCTGGGTGCTGCTTAGGGTCGCGATGCTGGCGGTGGCGAGCGCGCGCAGCTGCGACGTGGCCAGCGCCGCGATCTGGTGGCTGGTGAACGCGCCGGTCTGGCTGGTGGTCAGGACCGTGATCTGGCTGGTCGACAGCCCGGGGAGCTGCTTGACGGTCAGCGCGGCCAGCTGGCTGGTGCTCAAGCCCGCGCTGACGGCCGCGGTGGACAGGGACGCCAGCTGGCCGGTGCTCAGCGCCGCGGCCTGGGTGGTGGTCAGCGCGGCCACCTGGGCGGTGCTCAGCCCCGCGCCGATCTGGGTGGTGGTGAGCGCGCCGAGCTGGGTCAGCGTGAAGGCCGCCAGGTCGGTGCTGCCCAGCGCCCCCACCTGGTCGGTCGTCAGGCTGGCCACCTGGACCGCGCTCAGGCCGGCCACCTGCGTGCTGGCCAGGGCGGCGATGCCGGTGGTGCCGAGCGCGCGCAGCTGCGAGGTGGCCAGCGCCGCGATCTGGCGGCTGGTGAGGGCACCGGTCTGGCTGGTGGTCAGGGCTGTGATCTGGCTGGTCGACAGGCCTGGGAGCTGCTTGACGGTCAGCGCGGCCAGCTGGCTGGTGCTCAAGCCTGCGCTGACGGCCTCGGTGGACAGGGACGCCAGCTGGCGCGTGCTCAGCGCCGCGATGCTGGCCGTGCGCAGGGCCGCCAGCGTGTCCGTGCCGAGGGCGCCCAGCTGCGCGGTGGTGAGCACCAGCGCCTGGGTACTGGTCAAGGCGGCGGCCTGGCTGGTGGTCAGGCCGGCGGCGATTTGTTCGGTCGACAGGGCCGCGATCTGCGCCACCGTCATGACCTGGAGCTGGGCGCTGGTCAGGCCATCGGTGAACTGGCTGGTCGAGAGCGCGCGCACCGCGCCGGTCGTCAAGGCCCGCACCTGCGCCGTCCCGAGCGCCGCCAGCTGGCTGGTGTCGAGGGAGGCGATGTCGGCGCTGGTAATTTTCGCCGCCTGGGCGGTAGACAGGGCGGCGATTTGGGCGGTGGTCAGATTGACGAACAGTGATGTTGGCATAGCGGTCTCCTGGTCCGACTATACCTGAGTGCGGCGTGATTAAAGCGTCGAAAAGAGTGTGATAATGGGGCCAGATCGGCGCCAGATCGGCGCCATGCGGCCGCGCCGGCGGCAAAAACGGTATTATCGAGACATGCTACAGACTCCCGCCTCCTTCGTGCCGCTGCTGACAGCCCAGGCGCACCCAAACCCGATCAACTTTATCTTCCATGGCGCGCGCCTGCTGGTACGCGCCGATGGCGCCCTGCCGCAAGGGGAGGGCGGCCTGCAGGCGATCGACGCCGCGCGCCTGCACCCGGTCGGCCTGCTCGCCGGCCGCTACTGCCAGACCGCGTGGGCCGACAGCGAGGCGGCGCCGCCCGGCTACGCCTTCACCAGCCTGCGCGCGCTGCTCGGGGTGATGGACGCGGACCTGGTCGGGGTGGCGGCACGCGCGGCCCAGATCGCCGAGTGGGCGCGCACCCACCGCTACTGCGGCGCATGCGCCGCGCCGATGGCGCTGGTGGCCGGCCAGCGCTGCTTCGGCTGCCCGGCCTGCGGCATGGTGGCCTATCCGCGCATCTCGCCGGCGATGATGGTCCTGATCCGCAAGGGCGACCAGGTGCTGCTGGCGCTGCACGCGGCCGCGGCCAGCAAGCGCTTCACGCCGCTGGCGGGCTTCCTGGAGGCCGGCGAGACGATCGAGGAGGCGGTGCACCGCGAAGTGTTCGAGGAGGTCGGCCTGCGGGTGCACAACCTGCGCTACTTCGGCAGCCAGTCGTGGCCTTTTCCGCACTCCCTGATGATCGCCTTCAGCGCCGATTACCTCGATGGCGAGATTCGGGTCGACCCCAGCGAGATCGCCGAGGCGCGCTGGTTCGGTCCCGGCGACGAGTGGCCGGAGCGGGTGCCGCACATCTCGGTGTCCTCGCTGCTGGTGGACGCGCACCGTCCGCCGGGCAGCTAGGGCTTCGGCCCGGTGCCGCGTACCTGCATGGTGCGCTTCATCAGGTCGAACCAGAACGGCGCGCCGAACAGCGCGGTCGCCGCGGTAAGCAGCCAGCCCGCCACGCTCAGCGCGAGGCGCTCGTCCAGGGCGGGCGGGAAGCTCTCCCAGCCGATCGGCAGCGCCATGAGTTCGCCGATGGCATGGGCGTCGACCGTGGTGGGCACGGCGCTGATATGCGCGGCCAGCGCCGGATGCTGCCACAGGGTGCGGAACAGGTGGATGCTGTCGATGTTAAACAGCATCGCCAGCAGCAGCGACAGCAGCAGGCTGATGGCCATCGAACGGCGCTTGTACTGGCCAGAGACGCGCTTCATGGCGCTGTCGAACCAGCGCGCCAGGTCCGCCTCGAAGGCGGCCGCGTCGCCGTCGGCGCGCTGGTAGAAGCCTTGCAGCGCGCGCTTGACGGCGCCGTCGGCGAGCTTGTCGATGTCTCGCCCGAGCTGGGCGTAGTCGCCGGGGATGCTCTGGATCGCGTCGAGCAGGGCGATGGCGAAATGGCGCGGTTCGATGTAGGCCGGCTTGGTGTCGACTGCGCGCGGGTCGTCCGACGCGCGGTCGTGCGGATTGACCAGCGCATGCGCGTACACCGCGCGCGCCAGGCCGGCGAAGGCGTCGTCGGCCAGCATGCGGCGTACGCCGTCGAGCAGCAGGCGGGCGCGCATCGACAGCGCCGAGGTCAGCGCCTCCTGCAGCGTGCTGACGATCAGCGCCACGCTGGCATAGCAAAAGGTCAGGCCGACCACCACTTCAAGGACTGTGCTGCCAAACATGGTTACCTCCCGCGAAACGTCGAGTGTCATCAAGATACGCTAGCCGATGGCGTCCAGCGCCGAGTTCGGTTCGCGCAAAACAAGCCCCCGGCGGGCCCTGTCGAGCGCGCCTTCTGGCAATAGTTCTGTATACTTGCAGCAATTATAGAAAAATATCAAGGTTGCGTATGCAGCAGGTGGGCAATGGCGCAGGCATCGACTGGCTAAGCGATCCGGACAGCGCGTTCGCGCGTGCCCGCGCGCGCGGCCGCCCGTTGCTGCTGTACTGGGGCGTGGACTGGTCCCCGCCGTGCAGCCGCCTGTGCGCGACCGTGTTCCAGCGTGCCGACTTCGCCGCGCTGGCCGACCGCATGGTGGCGTTGCGCATCGACGGCGATGCCGCCGGCGCCCAGCACAGCGCCGAGCGCTTCGGCGTGCGCAACTATCCCACCGTGATCGTGTACCGGGCCGACGGCAGCGAGATCACACGCCTGCCGGTCCAGCTGGCGCCGGAGCGCTTTGTGGCGCTGCTGGCCGTGGCGCTGGCCGCGCCGGTGAACGTGGCGCAGTCGCTGTCGGCGGCGCTGTCGCGTGAGCGCGCACTGGCCGACGACGAATGGCGGCTGCTCAGTTTCTACGCCTGGGACGCGGACGAGCGCCAGGTCCTCAAGGGCCTCGATTTTGCCGCCGCGCTGGCCAGCATGAAAAGCGGCTGCACGCTGCCAGAGGCGGCGCTGCGGCTGGAGTGGCACGCGGTGGCGATGTCGGGCAAGGGCGGCATCAACAAGCGCGCGGCGGTGGCGTGGCTCGAGCGCATCCTGGCCGATCCGCAGGCGGTGGCGGCGCAGATGGATATCGCGATCGCCTACGCGGTCGACCTGGTGCGTTACCTGAGCGCGCCCCAGTCTGCGGCGCGCACCGGGCTGGCCAACGCCTGGGCCGCGGCGCTGGCGCGGCTGGAACTGGACCCGGACGTGGGCGTGGCCGATCAGCTGGCGGCGCTGGGCGCGCGGGTGTGCCTGTGGCGCCTGGGCGCGACCCTGCCGCACATGGATGCGCTGGCGCGTGAGCGCGTGGCCGCGGCGCTGGACGGCGCCGCAGCCAGCTTAGCCGCAGCCAGCTTAGCCGCAAGCAGCGCAGCCGTAAACAGCACAGCCGCAAATAGCACAGGCGCAAACAGCCCAGCCGGCGTCGACACCAATTATTCTCTGCTGCGTCATCAACTGGTCGCCACCGGCGCGGCCGCCTTGGCCGACGCCGGCCTACTCGACGAGGCCGAGCAGTTGCTGCGCGCCGCGCTGGCCGGCTCTCATGCGCCGTTCTACTTCATGCACAGGCTGGCGGCGATCGCCAAGAAGCGCGGCGATCCAGTGGCGGCGCTGCGCTGGTACGAGCAGGCCTGGGGCCAGGCGCGCGGCGCCGCCACCCGCCTGCAGTGGGGCGCCGCCTATCTGCAGGGACTGGTCGATTTCGCGCCGGCCGAGGCGCCGCGCATCGACCGTGTCGCTGGCGAACTGCTAGCCGAGCTGGGCGTCATGCACGACGCGCATTGCCAGCGCAACCGCGCGCAGCTGCAGCGCATCGACAGCAAGCTGTCGTTGTGGCGCGGCGGCGGCGAGCAGGCTGCCGCGCTGCGCAGGGTCGCGCGCGGCACGCCGCTCCTGGGCGGCACGCCGCTCTAACCTGACTACTGCTTTGCTTCACCCGCCGCGTTAGCCGGCCCAGCCGGGAACCTGTTCCAGATCCGCGCATCAAACAGCTATTTGGGTCGCCGATGGCGGCGACGGTGGATGAACGACGATGGAACGGCCGGTATTGGCGAGCGACATCTCGCGCGAAGACTTTGAGAACATCCGCGTGATGCTAGAAAGCGCGCGCCGGCGCACCCGTCCACGCAAGCACGACCTGTACGACGTGTTCTGCGCGGTGCTGTATTTCCTGAACGCGGGCGGCGCCTGGCGCAGCCTGCCGCCGGGCTTTCCGCCGTGGCGCACGGTGCACGAGTACTACACCCAATGGACGGCCACGCGCGGCGTGCAGCAGTCGCTGCTGGAAACGGCGCTGCGCGCAGTCGGCCGCCTCGAGGACGTGGAGCGCCTGCACCGCCTGCTGGAACAGCGCTGAGCGTGGCGCCTACCCTGAGTTGCCGATTCGTCGACCAGACGATTCGTTGACGACGCATGGCGCGAATCGACGCGATGCTGCGCCGCAATATGCTGCGATGCGAAAATGAAGCGCACATGGCAGCGGCCTTTCCATGCTCCTTGCCTCGCACCGATTTCGCCCAATCTAGACGTCAACGAGCCAGCAAAACAGGCCCGTCGAACACTAGCGCAATGCCAGCACGCCGGCGATCCAGTCGACGAACACGCGGACCCGCGCCGACAGGTGGCGGTTATGCGAATACACGACCGCCACCGGCAGGGCGGGCGCGCGCCAGCGCGGCAGCACCTCGACCAGTTCGCCGCTGGCCAGCAAGGGTTCGAGGCCGAGGCGTGGCGCCTGGATGATGCCCAGGCCGGCGCGGCAGCTGGCCACGTAGGCCTCGGTGCTCGACACCGCGACCCGGCTGCGCACGGCCAGCGTGCGCGCCGCGCCTTGCTCCTCGTATTCCCATTCCAGTTCGCGCCCGCTGTGGCTGGACACGAACCCGACCTGGTAGTGCCGCGCCAGGTCGGCCAGGGTGAGCGGGGTGCCGTACTGTTCGAGGTAGGAACTGGAGGCGACGTTGGCCTGCGCGAGCCGGCCGATCGTGCGCGCCACCAGGCTCGAGTCGCGCAGCGCGCCCACGCGCACGGCACAGTCGATACCTTCGCCCACCAGGTCGGCGATGCGGTCGTTGGAGCCGATGCGCACGTCGATGTCCGGGTAGGCGCGCAGGAATTCGGACAGGCGCGGAATCAGCTGCAGATGGGCCATGCGCTCCGGCAGGTCGACGCGCACCACGCCGGAAGGCTGCTGGCCGCTGGCGGCGAACAGCGTGTTGAGGTCGTCCAGGTCGCCCAGCAGGCGGGTGCAGCGCTCCAGGTAGATGCTCCCTTCGACGGTCAGGCTGACCTTGCGCGTGGTGCGCTGGAGCAGGCGCACGCCGAGCTGCTGCTCGACGCTCTGCACGGCGTTGGTCACGGTAGGGCGCGGCAGGTCCAGCTGCTCGGCCGCCTGGGCGAAGCTGCGCGCCTCGGCCACGGCGCGGAAGATCTGCATGGCCTTGATCTGATCCATGATTGTTATTTATTTTCGAATAAAGTAATGGATTGATCCGTATTTATTGCTTGTTTGGATAATAGCATAATGGCTTCGCGTATCAATCACACTGGAGACAAGCATGAAGACGATTCAACTGGGCGGCACCGGGCCGCGCGTGGCGCAACTGGGACTGGGCTGCATGGGCATGTCGGACCTGTACGGCCCGGCGGACCGCGGCGAGAGCATCGCCACCATCCACGCGGCGCTGGAGGCCGGCGTCACCCTGCTCGACACCGGCGACTTCTACGGCATGGGCCGCAACGAGCTGCTGATCCGCGACGCGCTGGCCGGCGCGGGCCGCCACCATGCGCTCATCAGCGTCAAGTTCGGCGCGCTGCGCGACGCCCAGGGCGGCTGGCATGGCATGGACTGCCGGCCGGACGCGGTGAAGAACTTCGCCGCGTATTCGCTGGCGCGGCTCGGGGTGGAGCAGATCGGCATCTATCGCCCGGCGCGGCTGGACCCGGCGGTGCCGATCGAAGACACGGTGGGCGCCATCGCAGACCTGGTCAAGGCCGGCCAGGTGGCCCACATCGGGCTGTCGGAAATCAGCGCGGCCACCTTGCGGCGCGCGCACGCGGTGCACCCGATCAGCGATGTGCAGATCGAGTACTCGCTGATCTCGCGCGGGATCGAGAACGGCCTGCTGGCGACGGCGCGCGAACTGGGTGTGGGCATCACGGCCTACGGTGTGCTCTCGCGCGGCTTGATCAGCGGGCACTGGTCGCGCACGCGCGCCGGCGAGCGTGATTTCCGCAGCCTGGCCAGCCCGCGCTTCCAGGGCGAGAACCTGGACACCAACCTGGCCCTGGTGGAGCGCCTGCGCGCCATCGCCGGCGAGATCGGCGCCAGCGTGGCGCAGGTGGCCATCGCCTGGGTGCTGGCGCAAGGCGACGATATCGTGGCGCTGGTGGGCGCGCGCCGGCGCGAGCGGCTGGCCGAGTCGCTGGGCGCGGCGCAGCTCGCGCTCACGCCGGAAGTATTGGCGCGGCTGAACGCGGCGATGCCGGCGGACGCGGTGGCCGGCACCCGCTACAACGCACAGCAGATGGCGCATCTCGACAGCGAACACGGTTGAGCGGGCGATTCCTGCGAATCAGGCGGCGGACCTGGGGATAGTGCGCGCAGGCGGTCCAGACGGCGGACCTGGAAAAGAAAAGGCGGACGGGGGCGCTACTGGGCGGGCGGCTCGGCCGCCGCGGTCGCGGTCGTTGCGGCGGCGGCCGGCGTGGCGGCCTGGAATACCAGCTTGTCGTCGTCGTTGAGCGAGAAGCTGCCCACAGGCTCGCCAAGCGCCTTCGCGTCCGGCGTGCCGTTCTCGGTGCAGTTCTGGGTATCGATCTGCCACGACTGGCTGCCGGCGCGCAGGTTGTAGACGTTCTCGCCGGCGTTGAAGAGGTCAAGCGCCACTTCGCCGGCGGGCACCTTGGCCAGCACGAACTGGCGCTGGCAATCGGGCAGGCGGGCGGCGGTGACGGCGAGGGTGACGCTGTCGTCCCAGAAGTAGTCCTGTTCCGCGCGCAGCGTGAGCGCGTGCTCGCTGCCATTGATGTAGTAGCTGGTGGAGTCCTTGATGCAGCCGGCCAGCAGCAGGGGAGTCAGGAGAATCAATGTGCGGCGCATGGGGCTCCCGGTGTCGGTGGTGGAGAAGCTGCAAAATCTGCACGAGTATAAATCAGAACTCGGTGCCGATGGTCAGTGTGCCGACGGTATGACGCGGCGGCGTGAAGGTCGGCGACTGGAAGGCCGGGGCGCGGCGGCTGACCTTGAACTGCAGGAACCAGGGACCGTGGCCGGCGTCGCGCGAGTCGGGAAAATCGAAGCGTATGCCGAGTTGGAGCGCGTGCAGCAGGCTGCGCTGCTTGAGCGCGGGCGGCGCAGGCGCGAGGGCGAGTGAGGGGGCGGCTTCGGGCTGGGGAAAGTCGTCGGTGCGCGCGAAGGCGACGCATCGCAGCCGTGGCGGCGCGCAGGCCGGCGCATCGTGCCCGCTATCGGCATACCAGTCGCGCCCGACGTTGCCGGCGTCGAGCTCGTCGCTGGCCTGGGCCATCGCGGTGCTGCTGGCCACGGCCAGCGCGGCGGCCACCACCGGGGAGAAGCGCTTGCTATGCGTAGCCATGGCGGGATGACGCCTGCGGATGTGCTGTGGACGAGTTCGATTTTATGCGGGCTGGCGGGGGCGGACTTGGGCTGGCGCATACGGCCGGCGGCCTGGACTCCGGCGTGGACGCGACGCACGATAAATGAAAAAGCAATAAAAAACGCCGCACAGCTGGTGCTGGTGCGGCGTTGGGGCGGGCCGGCCGATCAAGCTGCCGGCTACGCGGTCGAAGGCGTCAGAACTTGAAGTTGCCGCCGTCGAGCAGCAAGGTGGCCGCGCCGCAGGCTGGGGTGGTCGCCTCGCGGTTGCCGCTGCTCGTGGTCTGGTTGCTTTCCCATACGTCGGCAACCGCGCCGTGCTTCATGAACTTGTACTGGATCGCGGTCGATGCCGGCAGCTGGATGGTGCGCGACCATGCCGAGTTGGCGCCGCTGGTTTCGATCGTCAGCACGTCGTTGGTGGTCGGGGTCCAGTTGCCCAGTTCGCTTCGGTTGCCCACCACGTAGACACTCTGGCCAACCACGGTGTTGGCGTTGGCGATGCGGAACTTGACGCCCACGGTGCAGGTGGTGGTGCCGGTGACTTTCTGGTTCACGTGCAGTGCCACCGCCGGAACGGTCGAGCCGCCGTTGCCGGGAATGCTGACCGACACGACGCCGTTGCTGCCCACTACCACGCTGTCGCCCGTGCAACCGGTGGCGGTCGCGTTGAGGGTGCCGTGCACGACGTTGCAATAGGTGCCAGCTGGCAGCATGGTCTGGAAGGAAGCGTTCCAGGCCGCGCCGTCATTGTTGATCGCCGCGAAACCCTTGGCGCCGCGTGCGAAGGCGATCTGGTTGGCCGTGCCGCTGGTGAAGTAGTCGACACCGGTGCCCGAGGTGGCGGCGCGGAAGGCGACCATGTTGGAAATATCGGACCAGCGGTGGATGAAGTCCCACGACTGGTTGATCAGCGGCGCGCCGTTGGCGTCGAACGGGCTGGCCGACGGCGGCGCCTGGTCGTTGGTGCTGAACCGGAAGCCCGAGTGGAGCTGGGCGTGACCGTACGGCCAGGCCAGCATGAAGATGTTGGCCAGGTCGTAACGTTTGGTGCCCTGGGTGTCGTTGATGGCGCCGGTGAAATTGCTGGCGTCCAGGGAGCTGCCGTTACGCTCAGTGTCCCAGTTGTTCACGAACACCGTTGCCTTGTCGGTGGGGATGAAGCCCCAGGTGCCGCCCCAGTTGCCAGGCGTGCCCATGACCGAGCGGACTTGCGAGATGCTGTTGCCGTTCTCGTTGCGGAACATCGCCTTGATCGCGAACGGGAACTGGAATTCGTTCAACGTGCCGGTTGGGAAATAGTCCGAACGAACGACGTTGCTGTCTGGGATGACTTCCTGGGTGACCCACAAGGTTTCGCCCGAGGTCGTGGTGCGGTTGGTGCCGCCCAGGATAGACGACAGGTCGGAAGGCTGCATGTGCTTGGCCGCGTCGAAGCGCACACCGTCGACGCCCATCGCCACCAGCTTGTTCAGGTAGTTCTTGACCTGGCCCTGGACGTAGCTGCCGTCGGTCATCAGGTCGGGCAGGCCGCTCAGGCGGCAGAACATCACGTTATGGCGGTTGCCGGGCGAGCCGTAGTCGCCGCTCTGGATGTCGCAGGCCGAGTGGAAATCGTTGCTGCTGAAGTTGGGGTAGGTCAGCGTGGTGGAATTCCAGGTCGAGCCGTTGGTGGCCGTGCCTGAGCCTGCCGCCATGTGGTTGACGACCACGTCCACGTAGACGCGCACCTTGGCCGCGTGGCAGGTGTTGATCATGGTTTGCAGTTCAGCCTCGGTACCCATGTGGCTGTTGAGCTGGGTGAAGTTGACTGGCTGGTACACGTCCCACCAAGGGCCGAGGTTGGCCGAGGCGTGCGGCGGCGAAATCTGCACGGCGCCGTAACCCTGGGGTCCAAGCCAGTTCGTGCATTCCTTGGCGATATCGTTCCACTTCCAGCGGAACATCTGCACCGAGGTGTCGGCGGCGTTGAAATTGGCGGCCTGGACGTCGGTGGCGAAGGCGCCGCCGAGCAGGGCGGTCGCGGCCAGGATGCTACGGATGAGCTTAGTTTTCTGTGGTGTTTTCATGGTGCTTCCTTATGGTTGTAGGTGTTGGAATGCGACGGCATTGCCACCCCTTGTCTCTCCAGCAGGAATGGCGCCGTGGTGTTACATGAAACGAGAACTGCGAATTGCTTGCGCGATCTTGAATCGTCGCGGCGAGGGGTGGGCTGGGCCCGTTTTATGCTGTCTCCTCGGGAGTAAATGTAGCACAACTACACAACAAGTAAACCGCTAGTTACGGAAAACCTACGTTATCTCATAGATATTATGAGTATCACGCTTACCATATCGGTTTTAATATGTAGCAAGCCTACATTGTGCAAAAGCTAAATTCGTTACGCCAATGGATGCTCTTTGATCTTCAGGAAAGGCACGTTGGCGCGCGCGAAAGTGTCAAATATTGGTCAGGCCGCGACGTGGGGGTACAACACATGAAAAACGCCGCACAGCTGGCGCTGGTGCGGCGTTGGGACTGCTTCCGGCGCCCCGGCGCGCGGACATCGCCGCGGCCGGGGGCGGTTGATGGCGTCAGAACTTGAAGTTGCCGCCGTCGAGCAGCAAGGTTGGGGAGCCGCAAGCTGGGGTGGTCGCTTCGCGGTTACCGCTGGCGGTGGTCTGGTTGCTTTCCCAAACGTCGGCGACCGCACCGTGCTTCAAGAACTTGTACTGGATCGCGGTCGATGCCGGCAGCTGGATGGTGCTCGACCATGCCGAGTTGGCGCCACTGGTTTCGATCGTCAGCGCGTCGCCGGTGGTCGGGGTCCAGTTGCCCAGTTCGCTACGATTGCCCACCACGTAAAGGTTCTGGCCGTACACGGTGTTGGCATTGGCGATGCGGAACTTCACACCCACGGTGCAGGTGGTGGTGCCGGTGACTTTCTGGTTCACGTGCAGTGCGATGGCGGGAACGGTCGAGCCGCCGTTGCCGGGAATGCTGACCGACACGACGCCGTTGCTGCCCACCACCACGCTGTCGCCCGTGCAACCGGTGGCGGTCGCGTTGAGGGTGCCGTGCACAACGTTGCAATAGGTGCCAGCTGGCAGCATGGTCTGGAAGGAAGCGTTCCAGGCCGCGCCGTCATTGTTGATCGCCGCAAAACCCTTGGCGCCGCGCGCGAAGGCGATCTGGTTGCCCGTGCCGCTGGTGAAGTAGTCGACACCGGTGCCCGAGGTGGCGGCGCGGAAGGCGACCATGTTGGAAATATCGGACCAGCGGTGGATGAAGTCCCACGACTGGTTGATCAGCGGCGCGCCGTTGGCGTCGAACGGGCTGGCCGACGGCGGCGCCTGGTCGTTGGTGCTGAACCGGAAGCCGGAGTGGAGCTGGGCGTGACCATACGGCCAGGCCAGCATGAAGATGTTGGCCAGATCGTAGCGCTTGGTGCCCTGGGTGTCGTTGATGGCGCCGGTGTAATTGCTGGCGTCCAGGGAGCTGCCGTTACGCTCAGTGTCCCAGTTGTTCACGAACACCGTTGCCTTGTCGGTGGGGATGAAGCCCCAGCTGCCGCCCCAGTTGCCCGGCGTGCCCATGATCGACGTCACTTGCGAGATGCTGTTGCCGTTCTCGTTGCGGAACATCGCCTTGATCGCGAACGGGAACTGGAATTCGTTCAGCGTACCGTTCGGGAAATAGTCCGAACGCACGACGTTGCTGTCGGGGATAACTTCCTGGGTGACCCACAGGGTTTCGCCCGAGGTCGTGGTGCGGTTGGTGCCGCCGAGGATGCTAGCCAGGTCGGAAGGCTGCATGTGCTTGGCCGCGTCGAAGCGCACGCCGTCGAAGCCCATCCCCACCAGCTTGTTCAGGTAGTTCTGGATCTGGCCCTGGACGTAGCTGCCGTCGGTCATCAGGTCGGGCAGGCCGCTCAGGCGGCAGAACATCACGTTGTGGCGGTTGCCCGGTGAGCCGTAGTCGCTGCTCTGGATGTCGCAGGCCGAGTGGAAATCGTTGCTGCTGAAGTTGGGGTAGGTCAGGCTGGTCGAATTCCAGGTCGAGCCGTTGGTGGCAGTGCCCGAGCCCGCCGCCATGTGGTTGACGACCACGTCAGCATACACGCGTACCTTGGCCGCGTGGCAGGTGTTGATCATGGTTTGCAGTTCAGCCTCGGTGCCCATGTTGCTGTTGAGCTGAGTGAAGTTGACTGGCTGGTACACGTCCCACCAAGGGCCGAGGTTGGCCGAGGCGTGCGGCGGCGAAATCTGCACGGCGCCGTAGCCCTGAGGCCCGAGCCAGTTCGTGCATTCCTTGGCGATGTCGTTCCACCTCCAGCGGAACATCTGCACCGAGGTGTCGGGGGCGTTGAAGTTGGCCGCCTGGGCGTCGGTGGCGAAGGCGCCACCGAGCAAAGCGGTCGCGGCGAGGATGCTGCGGATGAGTTTGGTTTTTTGCGGAGTTTTCATTGTGCTTCCTTATGGTTGTTGGTGTTGGAATGCAACGGCATTGCCATCCCTTCTCTCTCCAGCAGGGAATGGCGCCGTGGTGTGTCATGAAACTTGATGCTGCCGCTTGCCAGCGCGACCATGCGCCGAGGGGGAGGGGGCGGTACCCTCTTTTGTTATGTCTCCTATCGATAAATGTAGCACAACTACACCAAATGTAAACCACGATGTGGTGAAATTGCCTATTCATGCCACAGGAAGCCACCAATGGATACGATATTGTTTTAACTGTGTAGTAATAATACATTGCAAAAAAAGCCAGTGTAGTCGCCCACACTGGCTTGAGATCGCGCTCGGACGGCGCGGTTAATGCTGATAGGCGCCGATGTCGATGCCGGTCGCGGCGGACCGGGGTTTACCGGCGATATCAGTGGGATTGGCGAATTCGGGTGTGCCGGCGCCGATCGCGGGCGAGGTTTTGAGCAGGCGAAAATCCGGGTTGCCGCGCTTGCCGTAGCGGACGAACCGCGGCGCCTGCGCCACCGTGCCGGTGTGTTCGACGCCGTTCAAGAGGTGCCAGTCGGCCACGCTGTTCTGGTATACCAGGTTGTTGCGGTAAGTGTTGTGCGCGCCCGTATCGCCCTGTTCCGAGATGCCGTAGCGGTTATCGAAAACGATGTTGTTGTGCACGCTCGTGAAATCGTTGGGGCCCTTGGTATGGTAATAGTCGCCGCCGCCGACTACGATGCCGGTCGTGGACGCGGACACGGTGTTGTTGCTCACCACGACCTTGTTGGCGTCGTGCCACATCTGGATGGCCGCGCCGCCGATGCCGTACACCACGTTGTTCTGGGCGACGCCGCTTGTGCTGATGTAGATGCCCTGCACGAAGCGGCAGCCGCGCGGCCCGATGTCGTTGACCGTGTTGCCGATCACGTCGTTGTTGACCCCATGGTAGTAGCTGTCCACGCCGATCCCGGAGCCACCCGCGCTGGTGCAGCCGATGTCGCGCGCGATGTGATGCACGTGGTTGTCGCGCACGACGTTGTAGGAGCCGGCGATGTAAATGCCTTGCGACCATTTGACGCCGCGCTGGGTGACGCCGCCGTCAACATCGAAGCCGACGATATCGACGAAGTTGCCGCGGTTGTCCCACGCGATGCTGGTCTCGGAATAGGCCGGCGGCACGATGCGCGCGCCCCATTTGTTGGTGGAGACGTAGTAGATGCGCTGGCCGGCGGTGCCGTTCATGGTGGTCTTGAAGCCGCCCGTGTAGGTACCAGGCGCGACATGGATGGTGGTGCCTGGCAGGGCGACGTGCGAGGCGCGCAGGATGGTCAGGAAAGGCTGGGCGGCGGTGCCGGGATTGCCGTCAGAGCCAGTCGTGGCGACGTAGTAGTGGTAGGTCGAGTTGGGCGGCGCCTGCGGGGCCGTGGCGACGGTTGCGCCGGACGCTGGCGGCAAGATGGCTGCGGCAGCGGCCACCAGTGCGCATGCCTGCAGAAACGGTGCATACGGTATAAATTGATACGTCGGCATGGCCCCTCTACTGATGGTAGGAACATGGAGGCGGATGTTGGAATCGAACCAACTAACCCAGCTTTGCAGGCTGGTGCATTTTCCAATTTGCTACTCCGCCGTTGAGATCACGTTGAGATCAGTTTGTCCGATGGCGGGCGTGACTGATTCGGTTTTGATCAAACTTCACGTGGAAACTATCGAAGGTGGGCGGATGTCTTCACGACCCGATCCCATGGGAAAAACGGTCGCCGCGTTGGCCCGCCGGCAACGACAATGTCGGCGCGGCTACCGGGCGCTCAAGAACGAGCTTGATCGCTAGACTGCAACTCCGGGCGACGTTGACCCAATGACATTGTTTGCCATATCCACTGGAGACCACAAGATGAAGACCACCGTATCGAAACTGCTGCTCGGCGCGGCGATCGCCGCCTGTTTTAGCGCCGCCCCGCTGGCGGCCCAGGCGAAAGCGCCGGCCGCGACGATGAACACCCCCGCCGCGCCCGCGCTGGCCAAGGCCGACGAGAAAATCGTGATCGGCATGGCGCAGGCCAACATCGCCGAGGTCGAGGCGGGCAAGCTGGCCGTGTCCAAGACCCAGAACGCCGACGTCAAGGCGTTCGCGCAGCAGATGATCGACGACCACACCAAGGCGCTGGCCGACGTCACCACTCTGGCGCAAAGCAAGGGCGTGACCTTACCGACCGAGCCGGACGCCAAGCACAAGGCAATGGCGGCGAAACTGGGCAAGCTCAGCGGCGACAAGTTCGACAAGGCTTACATGGCGCAGGCCGGCGTGCAGGACCACACCAAGGTGGAGGCCGCACTGAAGAAGGACGAAGCGAAGGCCAAGGACGCTGACGTCAAGGCGCTGCTGGCGAAAATGCTGCCGACCGTGGAGCAGCATCTGCACAACGCGACCGAAATGAAAAGCGGCGCGAAGACGGCTGCGAAGTAAGCGTTGATGACACCATCCCAGGTTTGCCTCCTGGGGGGCCAATGCGATGTCCTTCGAACGGACATCGCGTCGCGCCAGCAGCGCCGGTCAGCGCTTGATGCTGCAGTTGAAACGCGGTTCGAGCGCTGACGTAGCCGGCGGGGGCCATCCTTGCCATCACTGCAGGCGGATCGCGATGTCGAATATCCAGGTGCGGCGGATCTCGATAACGTCGTACTGGCGCGCCAGGAAGGGCGGAAACGCGGGATAGGGCGCCTGGCTGGCCACGACTTTGCGGATCGCTTCGTCGATCGCGGGCACGCCGCTGGAGACTACGAAGGTCACCTTTTCCACTGAGCCGTCGGCGCGGATTGCCACCGTCACGATCGGCGGGGTGTGCGGTTGCTTCACTGCCTCGCGGACCATGTCGAACGTCATGTTCATTTCGATCTTGCGGCTCATGGCTTCCGCGTACAGAACCAGATCGGCATTGGGGTCGGCGCGCCCGAACAGCCAGCCGCGCCGAAGGCTGCTGACGGTGGGCAGCAGGGAGCGTGAAGGGCGATTCGAGGCGGCGTCGCGCTGGGCCGCTTCCTGGTCGAGTTGCTTGCCGATTGCGCGCAGCCGCTCCGCGCGTTGCGCCTCCTGCTCCGCCCGTTCGCGCTGCGCCTGATCTTGACGGGCCTGTTCTTTCTGGGCTGCCTCTTGCTTCGCAGCGGATTGTCGCGCTGCCTCTTGCCGCGCCGCCTCCTGCCGTGCCGCCTCTTGCGCTGCCGCCGCCTGTCGTGCTGCTTCCTGCTTTGCTGCGGCTTGTCGCGCAGCGTCTTGCGCTGCCGCCGCTTGCCTAGCTGCCTCCTGCTTTGCTGCTGCCTGTCGGGCAGCCTCTTGCGTGGCTGCCGCCTGGCGAGCCGCCTCCTGCGCTGCCGCCGCTTGTCGTGCTGCTTCCTGCTTTGCCGCCGCTTGTCGCGCAGCTTCTAGCGCTGCTGCCGCTTGCCGAGCTGCCTCCTGCGCTGCTACCGCTTGTCGTGCTGCCTCCTGCTTTGCTGCGGCTTGTCGCGCAGCTTCTTGCGTAGCTGCCGCTTGCCGAGCCGCCTCCTGTGCCGCCACCACTTGTCGTGCTGCTTCCTGCTTTGCTGCGGCTTGTCGCGTAGCTTCTTGCGCTGCCGCCGCCTGCAATGCTGTCTCCTGCTTTGCCGCGGCCTGCCGCGCAGCCTCTTGCCTTACTGCCTCTTGTCGCGCTGCCTCCTGGTTTGCTGCGGCTTGTCGTACGGCCTCTTGTTTTAGCGCTTCTGATCGTGCTGCGTCTAGCTGCGCTTGCCGTGTCGCGTCAAGTTGCGCTTGTCTCGCCTGTGCTTGTCGTGCAGCTTCTTGGCGCGCTGCCTCTGCGCGTTCCTGCTCCTGTTTAGCGGCGTCCTGCTGCGCTTTTTCGTCCTGCCGTGCCCGCTCCTGTTGCAGTGCTTCTCGACGCAGATCGTCTTGCCGAGCATGCTCCTGTCGTTCGATTGCAATACGTGCCGCTTCAGTCCTTGCCGTCAGCTCGGCTCGTTCCGCACCATGTCGTAACTGCTCCTGCCACGCCGCTTCCCGCTGCGCGGCGGCTGCCATTTCTGCTTGTCGGAGCCGTGCCGCGCTTTGTTCTTGGCGCTCCCGCGCGGCCTCTTCAAGCGCGCGCGCCTTCGTATCCTGGTCGATCTTCGTCTGGTCCGCTTCGTTGGGCACAGGTATTTCGCTGCCCTGGACAGCTACAGTTCGCGCCGCAGGGGCGTCGGGCGCTCGCACTGGTGGCGCGTTAGGCGCGATCGGTAGATTCACGTCGGGCTGCTTTCGTACCGTCGCGAGCGGCGGCGCGGGCGGCGTAGGAACAGATATGGGTGTCGGCGCGGGTGCGGGGACCACGACGGCGGCCGGTCCACTGCGAGTGGCAACGGGAGGTGATATCGGCGATGACGTCGCGTCGGGGACAACGTCGGGCTTGTCCACTGTCATAGGCACCGCTCCGGCAATGTCTGGAGTCGTCGCTTCTGCTGGTGCTGGTGCCAGGGCGGTTTCGGGCCCGGGTGTAGGTGTGACTGCGGGCGAGTTTTCGAGTGCGGACGGCCGAGCCGGCGCGAGAACAATGCGCAAGTCGTCAGCCCCTGCACGCCTTTCTTTCCAGGGAAGGTTCAGGCCGGGGAATCCAAACTTCTGACCGCCCAGGGCGACGCTCAACAGCAGCGCGTGGAACAGCAATGAGAGAAACAGCGCTGTATGCAATCGCGACGGGCCGCGCTGAATGGGGATGGCAGTTCTCAAACTGAAAGCCTTTTGCGCAGGCGGGAAGTAAAGTTGCTCACAACCGCTGTTCTTTGGGCCGGCGCCGGAATTTACACATGCATAAAGGCGGGCGCCGGGATATCACATACGTATTTCAGGTATCTGACATCCGACAGTATCGCCCGTCATTGTCGGTAGCCAGAAAAATTGAGACCGACGCAATTGATTCGTAAGGACTTTTCCATCATCGAATGGCACTGCTCCTTGGCACACTGCCACAAATGCTGAAAAGTTCTTTCCTCTGCGCCGTATAAATTGAAAAATTTCCTCGTCCGCGCACTCTGGCCCGTCACCGAACAAGTGGGAGGTTGGCCGTCCGTTCAGCTTGGTCGCCGCTTAGCCGCACGTTCGGCCCGTTTACGTCACTCGTCACGTCATCTACATTCCAGAGCAGGATTTTACCGCGCCGCCCAGCGCAGATCAAAGCTTGTATTGAGCTATCGCAATACAAGATCAACCACTCGATCAATAATTTCCTATGGGCTAGCTTCTTCAGTGCCGCCAATGCGTTTTCAAAGGACTCCAAATGAAACGTCACACGATCACGCTGGGAGCATCGACAACAGCGGGCGGCAAGGTCATCTCGGCCAGCAGCCATGGAAGCATTAACGGCGTCCCGATAGCTCTCGAAGATGACGTAATTTTCTGTCCAGCGTATAAGTCGGAGGGGCGGATCGTAAGCACGGGGCCGCGAATTGAGGGACACACGCATCTGCTGGCAGCGGCGGCGCTGGCCGAATCCATTCGAAGCTATTTGTGAGAACAACTATGGAAACGACGGTTGTCGTGACCATCGTCTCGCTCCTTGCCGCGTCCTCACTGGGCCAAGCCGCGCCAGTGGCGTTGAAAGCTGGTGAGCCTTTTATCAAAGCTAGGAAGCAGATTTACGCTGCTGGATGGCGCGCTGATCCGCTAGCCCATGTGTCCTCTGGTGAGTATATGGGGTTGGAAAGGCAGCTAGTGGAAACTGGATATACCGAAGTCGATTCGTGCAGCGAGGGGCTGTCGCTCTGCATTTTCCAATATACCAGGGGTGACGCTTGTCTTCGCCTTCAAACGCAAGGGGAACAGATCCGCTGGATGAAGGTGGATCAATGGTCCAGCGATTGCCGCGAACGGGGAGCGGATGAACAAAAAAGCATGCTCCCTGCAGACGTTAGGTATCTGATCCAATGGCGTAACGACTGTGAACTTGCTGGAGAATGCCAAAGAACTAATCGTTTTTTGCTCAAGCTCAAAAAGAAGTATGCGCATGATCCCGCCATCATGCAGATACTTAAATCCCCCAATTAGCCCGGCGTTTGTCTGATCTCGACATCATCGCAGCGAAACGCATATGCGATGCCGGTCTTGCATTGACCAAGGGCCGGGTCATCATGGCCTCCCTGCGCATCGGTCGACGCCACTCGGCGTGGCGGGATACGCAGCCAACACACGCCCGGACAAGCCGGGCGCAAGTCACATCAGAACGTTCGAGGAGACACTTCCATTTGTGGCAGGGAAGTGCGCGGGTGTTCGCCGCAAGATCATATGGCAAAAAAAACAGGGGCCAACTGGCCCCTGTTCGTTGTCACTAGTTTTGACGAATATTTTTCACGGGAGTGACGATAATTTCATTTATTGTGACGCCCTACAAGCCATCTTAAACGTCAATATTGCCCGCGTGCAGAGCATTCGACTCGATGAAGTTCCGGCGCGGCTCGACCTCGTCGCCCATCAAGGTCGTGAAAATCTGGTCCGCGGCGATCGCGTCGTCGATCTGCACCTTGAGCAGGCGGCGCACGGTCGGGTCCATCGTGGTTTCCCACAGCTGCGCGGGATTCATCTCGCCCAGCCCTTTGTAGCGCTGCTTGGAGACCGTGCGTTCGGCTTCATCGCGCAGCCACTGCATGGCGTGATGGAAGTCGACCACGGCCGATTCCTTCACCCGATCGCCTTCGCCGCGGCGAACGAATGCACCCTCGCCGATCAGGCCCTTGAAGGTGGCGGCCGCGTTGGCCAGGGTCGCGTAATCGGCGCCCTGGACGAAGTCGGCGTCGATCGAGGTAACTTGCACGTTACCGTGATGCATACGCTCGATGCGCAGCGCGTGTTTTTCGCTCAGTTCATCCGAACGCACATGCACCGTCACGGCGCGATCGCCGATCATGTCGACCATCGCCTGCGCGGACGCCTGCGCGCTATCGAGCGTTTCCAGATTGAGTATCACGCCATTCATGATCGCGGTCAGTGCGGCGCGGTCGATCACGCGGGTCAGGCGCATCATGATGGCGTTGGCCAGGTTGAATTGGCGTACCAGTTCAGCCAGCGCTTCGCCGCTGATCGGATCGGCGCCTTCGCGCGGGGTCAGCGCCGCGCTGTTCAGGGCCACCGTCATCATGTAGCTGGCTTCTTCGATGTCATCCTTCAGATAACGCTCGTCGCGGCCGGATTTGACCTTGTACAGCGGCGGTTGTGCGATGTAGATATGGCCGCGTTCGACCAGTTGCGGCATCTGGCGGTAGAACAGCGTCAGCAGCAGGGTGCGGATGTGGGCGCCGTCGACGTCCGCATCGGTCATGATGATGATGCGGTGATAGCGCAGTTTGTCGACGTTGAATTCGTCCGGCCCGATCGAGGTGCCGAGCGTGGCGATCAAGGTGGTGATCTGTTCGGACGAGAGCATCTTTTCAAAGCGCGCCTTCTCGACGTTGAGCACTTTGCCGCGCAGCGGGAGAATCGCCTGGAATTTGCGGTCGCGCCCTTGCTTGGCCGAACCGCCTGCCGAGTCACCCTCGACGATGTACAGTTCGGACAGGGCCGGGTCTTTTTCCTGGCAATCGGCCAGTTTCGCGGACAGGCCCAGGCCGTCCATCACGCCTTTGCGGCGGGTCAGGTCGCGCGCCTTGCGGGCCGCTTCGCGCGCACGCGCCGCCTCCACGATCTTGCCGCAGATGATCTTGGCGTCGTTCGGCTTTTCCATCAGGTAGTCGGTCAGCGTCTTGGCGACGATTTCCTCGACCGGTCCGCGCACTTCGCTCGATACCAGCTTGTCCTTGGTCTGGGAGCTGAATTTCGGCTCCGGCACTTTTACCGACAGCACGCAGGTGAGGCCTTCGCGCATGTCGTCGCCGCTGATTTCAACCTTGGCCTTCTTGGCGAAGTCGTGCTCGTCGATGTATTTGTTGATCACGCGGGTCATCGCCGCGCGCAGGCCGGTCAGGTGGGTGCCGCCGTCGCGCTGGGGGATGTTATTGGTGAAGCACAGAACCTGTTCATTGTAGGCGTCGTTCCATTGCATCGACACGTCCACGCTGATGTTGGTGTTCTGGTCGGACATGCGCTCGCCGGTGGCCTGGAACACGGTCGGGTGCAGCACCGTCTTGGCCTTGTTGATGTATTCGACGAAGCCGCGGGTACCGCCTTCGAACGCGAAGATTTCTTCCTTGCCGGTGCGCTGGTCGGTCAGCTTGATGTTGACGCCGTTGTTCAGAAAGGACAGCTCGCGGATCCGCTTGGCCAGAATCTCGTAGTGGAATTCGACGTGGTTGAAAATCTCCTCGTCGGCCCAGAAGTGGACGTCGGTGCCGCGCTTGTCGGTCTCGCCGATGACCTTGATCGGGGAGACGGCGAAGCCGTCGCGCGTTTCGATGTCGCGGTCCTGCGGCACGCCGCGGACGAATTCCATGTAGTGCACTTTGCCGTCGCGGCGGATGGTCAGCTTGAGCAGTTTCGACAGCGCGTTCACGCACGACACGCCAACGCCGTGCAGGCCGCCCGAGACCTTGTACGAGTTCTGGTCGAACTTGCCGCCGGCGTGCAGCTCGGTCATGACGATTTCTGCCGCCGAGCGCTTGGGGTCGTGCTTGTCGTCCATCTTCAGGCCGGTCGGCACGCCGCGCCCGTTGTCGGTAATCGAAATCGAATTATCGGAGTGGATGGTGACGTGGATTTCGGTGCAGTGCCCGGCCAGCGATTCGTCGATCGAGTTGTCCAGCACTTCGAACACCAGGTGGTGCAGGCCGGTGCCGTCCGAGGTGTCGCCGATGTACATGCCGGGACGCTTGCGTACGGCCTCCAGACCTTCGAGGATCTGAATCGAGGCGGCGCCGTATTCTTCGATCTTGGCGGGGACTGCTGGTGTGTTCTCGGACATGGACTGCTTTCTCAAAAAACGATGTATCGGGTACTGGCCCGTTGGTCGATGCGCTGCGGGTGGAACTTTCGGCAGGCGTTGAACTTTGTCGCTGTTCGTGCCTGCCATCGGTTGCCGCTGCGCCGGATGTCGTTTCGCGCTGAGCGGAAACGACATCGGTGCGACCGGGCTGGGTAAGGCTGGGGCTTAGATCCGCATCGGCATGACGACGTATTTGAAGTCGGCGTTGTCGGGAATCGAGATCAAGGCCGACGAGTTGGAGTCGCCCAGGGCGATGTTGACCTGGTCGCATTTCAGGTTGTTCAGCACGTCGAGCAGGTAGGTGACGTTAAAGCCGATGTCGACGCTGTCGCCGCCGTAATCGATCTCCAGTTCCTCGACCGCTTCTTCCTGGTCGGCGTTGGTCGAGCTGATCTTCATGCTGCCCGGGGTGATGATGCAGCGCACGCCCTTGAACTTGTCGCTGGTCATGATCGCGGCGCGCTGCAGCGAACGCAGCAGCTCGTCGCGGCCGATCGTGAAGTCGTTCTTGTAGCCCTTCGGGATCACGCGCGTGTAGTCGGGGAACTTGCCCTCGACCAGCTTGGACACCAGTTCGATATCGGCGAAGCTGAGCTTGACCTGGGAGGCGGCGATGTCGAGCTGCACGGTCTCGTCGCTCTCTTCGAGCAGGCGCTGCAGTTCGATGATGGTCTTGCGCGGAATGATCACTTCCTGGCGCGTGAACTCCTGCTCGGTCTCGACCTGGCAGAAGGCCAGACGGTGGCCGTCGGTGGCCACGGCGATCACGTTGCGCCCGTCGAGCACCAGCAGCAGGCCGTTCAGGTAGTAGCGGATGTCCTGCTGGGCCATCGAGAAGTGCACCATGTTGAACAGGTGCTTGAGGGTCTTTTGCGGCAGGGTCACGGTGGCGTTGAAGCTGTCGGCCACGGACACGGTCGGAAACTCTTCGGCGGCCAGGGTTTGCAGCGCGAAGCGCGATTTGCCGGTCTGCACCGTCAGGCGCTTGTTCAGCAAGGTCATCGTCACGTCGCCCGACTCGGGCAGGGCGCGCAGGATGTCGAGCAGCTTGCGCGCGGCCACCGTGGTGCCGGCCACTTCGGCGCCCGAGCCGATGCTCGCGTGCGTGGTGATCTGGACTTCGGTGTCGGTCGACAGGAACGAGACGTTTTCGCCGTCCTTGCGGATGAGGATATTGGCCAGAATCGGCATAGTGTGCCGACGCTCGACAATACCGCTCACGATCTGCAGTGGCCGGAGAAGGGTATCTCGGGTGGTTTTGACCAATTGCATAGTAATCCTCGGTAGAGTTGTCAAATTTACTACAAGAGCAGCTGCTAATGCGTTATTTTGCCAGAAATTGCCCCGGGCAAAAAAAGTCCGGGACCGCGCCTGCCGTTAGCCTTTCAAGGTCTGTTCCAGCACGTGCAATTCGTGGTTGCATTCGGCGTTCTTGGTACGGTCCAGGGCGATCTTGCGCACCGCGTGCAAGACCGTCGTGTGGTCGCGTCCGCCGAACAGTTCGCCGATCTCCGGCAAGCTTTTTTGCGTCAACTCCTTGGCCAGGTACATCGCGATCTGGCGCGGCCGGGCAATGTTGGCCGGGCGCCGCTTCGAGTACATGTCGGCTACCTTGATGCTGAAGAAATCGGCCACGGTCTTCTGGATGTTCTCCACCGAGATCTGGCGGTTCTGCACCGACAGCAGATCCTTGAGCGCTTCCTTGACCACGTCGATGGTGATGTCCTTGCCGTGGAAGCGCGAGTACGCCAGGATCTTGCGCAGCGCGCCTTCGAGCTCGCGCACGTTCGAGCGCAGGTGCTTGGCGACGAAGAAGGCCACGTCGTCGGAGAAGGTCACGCCCTCGGACTGGGCCTTCTTGAGCAGGATCGCCACCCGCATCTCCAGCTCCGGCGGTTCGATGGCCACCGTCAGGCCGGAGTCGAAGCGCGAAATCAGGCGGTCGTCCATGCCCGTGATTTCTTTCGGATAGGTGTCGCTGGTGATGATGATCTGCTTTTTCGCGGCGATCAGCGCCTCGAACGCGTAGAAGAACTCTTCCTGCGTGCGGCTCTTTCCGCCGAAGAACTGAATATCGTCGATCAGCAGCATGTCCAGCGAATGATAGTAATGCTTGAAGTCGTCGAAGCCTTTGCGCTGGTACGCGGTCACGACGTCGCGCACGTATTGCTCGGCGTGGATGTAGCGTATCCGCGCGCCGGGCTGGTCGGCCATGACCTGGTTGCCGATCGCGTGGATCAGGTGGGTCTTGCCCAGGCCCACGCCGCCGTAGAAGAACAGCGGGTTGTACGACACGCCAGGGTTGTTGGCGACCTGGATCGCGGCGGCGCGCGCGAGCTGGTTGGCCTTACCGGTGACGAAGCTGTCGAAGGTCAGGTCGGTGTTGACCCGGCTTTGCTCGCGCCGCGGTGAGTTGCCGATGTTGAACATGTCGGGCGAGGGCGCCGCGCTGTCGGCGTTGCCATTGCCGCTTCCATTTCCGTGGCTGATGTTGCCCGGTATCGCGTCGTCGGACGGCGCGGGGTGGGGCGCCACGGCTTTCTTGGGCAAGGCGTTCTTCGGGTCGAGCACGAACTGCACCTCGATCGGCGCTTCCCAGTACTGGCAGGCCAGTGCCGTGATGCGGTTGGCAAACTGCGTCTTGACCCAGTCGAGCTTGAAGCGGTTAGGCGCTGCGATGCGCAGCTTGCCGTCCTCGTAATCGAGGGCGACCAGCGGTTTGATCCACGCGCTAAATTGTTGCGGCGTCAGCTCCAGTTCCAACTGCGCGGAACAGGTCTGCCAGAAATTTTCCATGAATCGTCTGTCTGCTGTCTGAATAAGGTATGGTGGGGCGCCCGGATACTGCTGTTCGCCCTGCGTCGCGGGCGGGATGCGCCACGCGGAACACGCTATTCTACTCCTGGCGGCTAAAGTTATCCACAGGCACGAGCGCTATTTTCCCGCCTTCCCGACCATCGTCGCCAAACCTCAGCCTTGACAAGAGACCTCGAAATGCGTTCTAATCCAGGGTTCCCCGCCCGTATTCCGCGCAAATCGGCCAAGTGGCTCTTTGTTGGGCAGCGGGTAAAACGAGTATTGCTGTGGCGTGACGCTGGCTTAAACCTCTGCGAAATGTCATTAGCGCCGATAACTGACGGGACGTCAGACCCGATTCTGCACATTTTTTTGCTTTAAGCGAGACCACCATGAAACGTACTTACCAACCTTCCGTCGTTCGTCGCAAGCGTACGCACGGCTTCCGTGCACGTATGGCTACCCGTGGCGGCCGCGATGTGCTCAATGCACGCCGCGCCAAGGGTCGCAAGCGCCTGGCTGTATAAGTTGTACAGGCCTGGCACACTGCCGGAACGCGGTTGGTCATGACTGGCGAAGGTTCACACGACTTCGCGCGCGTTCGGCGTATCGTTAAAACGGATGAATTTTCATCCGTTTTTCGTTTGCGCCCCGCCCAAAAGTCGGCGCATTTTGTGCTCTACACCCGCGCCAATACCTTGCCGCATGCGCGGCTGGGGGTCGTGGTGGCGAAGCGCTTCGCGCCGCGCGCGGTCACGCGCAACACCATCAAGCGCGTCACGCGCGAGCTGTTTCGCGTGATGCAGCTGCCCGCGCTCGATTGCATCGTGCGCCTTGCGCGCCCGGTCATTGGCAAGGACGGCCCGGCCACCACCGCCGCCTTGAAAGCGACCTTGCGCGGCGAATTGACGCGCCTGTTGTCGTCGCAATTGCCGCGCACCGCCAAGGCGGCGCCACCAGCGGCGACGGAAAGCGCATCATGAACCGCCTGCTGGTATGGATCGTACGCGGCTACCAGATCTTGCTGTCGCCGATGCTGGGACAGCGCTGCCGCTTTTTTCCGACCTGCTCCAATTACGCGATTGAAGCGATACACGTGCATGGCGCCGCCCGCGGCAGCCTGCTCGCCGCGCGCCGGCTTTGCCGCTGCCACCCATTCAATGAAGGCGGCGTCGACCTGGTGCCGCCCGCGCAACCGACGAATTCCTCTACAGCCGCCTGCGGCTGCAACCACTCCTGATCAATACCTCAATGGAAATCAATAAACGTACTATCCTGTGGATCGTGTTTTCCGTCTCGCTGGTGCTACTCTGGAACGAATGGATGGTATCGAACGGTAAACAGTCGATGTTTTCCGCGACCCCGCCACCGGTCACCGCGCCCGCTGCCAAGGGCCCCGTTTCCGATCTGCCGAACGCGAGCGCCCCTGCCGGCGCCGCCGCCTTGCCGGGCGCGATCCCGGCGCAGGCGCCAGCCAAGAGCGAAGTCGTCACCATCACGACCGATGTGATGAAGGTCGATATCGACACCGTCGGCGGCGTCATCAAGCACCTGGAACTGCTCAAGTATAAGCACGCGCGTGACAACACCCGCGACCAGGTCCTGTTCGACGTCACCCCGACCACGACCTTCGTGGCCCAGAGCGGCCTGCTCGGCAACGCCCCCGGCGTCGTGCTGCCCAACCACACCACCGTGTTCACCGCCAAGCCGGGCCCGCGCTCGATCGACGGCGCCAACCAGGTCCAACTGGTGCTCGAGGCCGAGCAGGGTGGCGTCAAGCTGACCAAGACCTACACGTTCAAGCGCGACGATTACCTGATCGACATCCGCCATGACGTCACCAACGTGGGTCCCGCACCGGTCACGCCGTCGCTGTACCTGCAGCTTGAGCATGACGGCAACAAGCCGGAAGGCGATTCGTACTTCAACAAGAGCTACACCGGCCCGACCCTGTACACGCCGGCCGAGAAGTACCAGAAGCTGCAGTTCGAGAAGATCGAAAAGCACGGCCACGAGGAGCACCCGACCAAGGCCGATGGCGGCTGGGTCGCCATCTCGCAGCACTATTTTGTGTCGGCCTTCGTGCCGCCGCAGGGCAAGCCGCGCGAAATCTTCACCAAGAAGGTCGACACCAACCTGTACGCCATCGGCACCGTGATGCCGCTGGGCACCCTGGCGCCCGGCGCGACGGTGACCAACGACACCAAGCTGTATTCCGGCCCGCAGGATGAGAACAAGCTGGCGAAAATCGCGCCTGGCCTGGAACTGGTCAAGGATTACGGCAAGCTGACCATCATCGCCCAGCCGATCTTCTGGGTCATGGACCACCTGCACCAGATCATCGGTAACTGGGGCTGGACCATTATCGCCTTCACCATCCTGATCAAGCTGCTGTTCTTCCCGCTGTCCGCCGCCGGCTACAAGAGCATGGCGCGGGTCAAGCTGGTGACGCCGAAAATGCAGGCGATCCGCGAGCGCTACAAGAACGATCCGGCCAAGATGAACCAGGCCACGATGGAGCTGTACAAGACCGAGAAGATCAATCCGCTGGGCGGCTGCCTGCCGATGGTGGTGCAGATGCCGGTGTTTATCGCCTTGTACTGGGTGCTGCAGGCCTCGGCCGAAATGCGCGGCGCGCCATGGGTGGGCTGGATCCACGACCTGACCGCGCCGGACCCGTACTTCATCCTGCCGGTGCTGTACGCGATTTCCATGTTCATCACCACCAAGCTCAATCCGGCGCCGGCCGATCCGGTGCAGGCCAAGATGATGCTGTTCATGCCGCTGGCGTTTTCGGTGATGTTCGTGTTCTTCCCGTCCGGCCTGGTGCTGTACTGGGTGGTCAATAATATGTTGTCGATCGCCCAGCAGTGGGTCATCACCAAGAAATTCCAGGCCGCTCCCAAAAAATAGCGGCAATACGCGCCCCTCGCCAAACCCGTGTTCGCACGGGTTTTTTTCTGCCCTTACAATCAGCTTATGACACTCGACTCCTCCCCAATCGCGGCGATCGCCACCGCACCCGGCCGCGGCGGCATCGGCGTGGTGCGCGCCTCCGGCAAATCGCTGGCCGAACTGAAAGCGGCGCTGTTCCCCGGCCTGACACTGGCCGCGCGCCACGCCACCTACGTGCCCTTCACCGGGGCCGACGGCGAGGTGATCGACGAGGGCATCGCGATCTGGTTCAAGGGGCCGCACTCCTACACCGGCGAAGAGGTGCTCGAGCTGCAGGGCCACGGCGGCCCGGTGGTGCTGCGCATGCTGCTCGCGCGCGTGCTCGAAGCGGGCGCCGCGATCGGCCTGCGCCTGGCCGAGCCGGGCGAATTTACCCGCCGCGCCTATCTCAACGACAAGCTCGACCTGGCCCAGGCCGAGGCCGTGGCCGACCTGATCGACGCCTCCACCGAGGCGGCCGCCAAGTCGGCCTCGCAGTCGCTCTCGGGCGCGTTCTCCCAGACCGTCAACACCCTGGTCGAGCAGACCATTAACCTGCGCATGCTGGTGGAAGCGACCCTCGACTTCCCCGAGGAAGAAATCGACTTCCTGGAAAAGTCCAACGCGCGCGGACAGTTAAGCGTGATCATCGACTCGCTCGACCAGGTGTTCCGCAAGGCGGCCCAGGGCGCCCTGCTGCGCGAGGGTTTGAACGTGGTGCTGGTGGGCCAGCCGAACGTGGGCAAGTCGTCCCTGCTCAACGCCTTGGCCGGCGCCGACGTGGCGATCGTGACGCCGATCGCCGGCACCACGCGCGACAAGGTCAGCGAGACCATCCAGATCGAGGGTATTCCGCTGAACATCGTCGACACGGCCGGCATCCGCGCCATCGACGAGGGCGTGGACGTGGTCGAGCGCATCGGCATCGAGCGCACCTGGGGCGAGGTCGGCAAGGCCGACGTGATCCTGCATATGCTCGACGCCGCGCACGGGCCGACCCGGGCCGACGAGGGCATCGTCGCGGCCTTTCCGCAAGGCGTGCCGGTGCTGCGCATCTGGAACAAGATCGACCTGTCCGGACACAAGCCCTCGGTCGATCCGACCGCCGAGGCGACCAACCTCTACCTGTCGGCGCACGAACACCTGGGCATCGACCTGCTGCGCGCCGAACTGCTGCGCATCGCCGGCTGGCAACAGACCGGCGAATCGCTGTTCCTCGCACGCGAGCGGCACCTGATCGCGCTGCGCTCGGCGCGCAAGCATCTGGACGTGGCGGCAGCCCATGCCGCGCAGAACGACCAGTCGCTGGACTTGTTCGCCGAGGAATTGCGGCTGGCCCAGGCTCAGCTGTCGAGCATCACCGGAGAGTTCACGCCGGATGATTTGCTGGGGGTGATTTTTAGCCGGTTTTGTATCGGAAAATAGTTGGCTATCTAGACTGTTCCAATCGCATCCAAAGTTTGAGTTTCCTCCTATGAAGTGTGGTGCGGTAGTGTCCAGTGGACTCCAGAGTTTCCTGTAGACATCCAGGCGTTTTAGGTACACTATTTGGCACACGTGTCCCAACGGTTGGGTTTGCGTGTACCGAAAAGGAATTCTCCCATGCCTCGCCAAGCAACCCCACTTACAGATACCAAGGTCAAGGCGCTGAAGCCGAAACCCGAGCGCTACCGTGTGAGCGATACCGGCGGACTCATGCTGGAGGTGATGCCGAGCGGTTCTAAGGTTTGGCGATATCGATACCAGCTATTTGGTGTGCGGCACCCTGCGCTAACTATCGGCAGTTACCCTGAATTCGGGTTGGCCGACGCGCGTAAGCGCCGCGACGAGTGGTCCGCATTGGTTTCGCGTGGTGAATCGCCGAAGCGTGCGGTACAGGCCGCGAAATCGGCGATGCTGAACACGGTGAAGGCATTCGGGGCAGCATGGCTAGACGACCAGGTTGCTGGTAAGTCTCAGAGCTACGTCACCACCATGCGCCGCCTGATGACAAAAGACGTTTTTCCTGTGCTCGGCAGTTTCCCGCTCACTGATGTCAAACCGACTGACATCATGGCTCTGTGCGACAAGATCAAGGCGCGTGGAGCGCCAAAAATGGCGCTCCTTACGCGCAACGTCCTGCGCCGGATGTACGACTTCGCGATAGCGCGCCAACTCGCCGAAAGCAATCCTGCTGCGGCCCTCGTTGCCCGGTTCATCGCTACCGAAGAGAGTCGAACCCGAGTGCTGTCTCCTGTCGAAATCGGCGTGGTCTTGAGGGCGATCTACGCGTCCGACATTCGTCGGGCATTAAAGCTGGCGCTTAATCTCCTCTTCGTCACCATGGTGCGTAAAGCCGAGCTGACTGAATCGACGTGGGATGAGTTTGACTTGAAGGCCGGGATCTGGGACATCCCGGCAGAGCGTATGAAGAAGGACAAGCCGCACCGAGTTTATCTTTCCCGTCAAGCGACCGAAATGCTGGAGGAGTTGAGGGCATACGCTGGCAAGTCTGCATACGTTTTCCCGAGCACGCGCGGCATGGAGGATCGCCCTATAAGCAAGAGCACTCTAAATCAAGCGGTCCGCGCGCTGTCAATCGACGTGCAGCATTTCGTCTTGCACGACTTTCGTCGAACCGCCTCTACACATCTTCACGAAATGGGGCATTCCTCGGACGCGATTGAGCGCGCGCTTGCGCACAAGATTCTTGGCATCAAAGGCGTTTACAATCGTGCCGAGTACGCGGACCAACGCCGCGTAATCCTTCAAGCCTGGGCAGACTTTGTTCAGGCTCAACTTGATGGCGCCACGATTACGCCGCTTTTTAGGAGTGCATGTTGAGCGAACAAGAAACGAATCCACCAAATCAGTCCAAGACCGTAGATCTTAATTTGCTGATCAATGAAGTCAGAGCCCAAACTTTGGGCGAGTTGGCTCATTTTCATTGGCAGCTAGTGCCCGACAAGGGGCAGGATGGATTCGCCGCCGAGTTTTTCCGTCCAATGAGCGCGGATGCTTCGATTAACGGTGAGCAATTCCGTGTGGAGTTTGTCAAGCATGCCCAGTCCGGGGCGCCAGTTGATCTTCGATTTGCAGCAATGACAGTGGCCTGCGCCTATTGCGTGGACGTGTCGAGATTACTTGCGCAAGGCGAACGTGAATTGGCATGGTGGAGCATGTCGGAGGCGCGATACTGGTGTGGCGTTACGCTGTCAAGCCGTGGGATTGAAGCAGCACGTGCGACCACAATTACGGCAACGATAAGCGAAACGGGGAGAAAGTCGGCAAACGCTGGAGTTGCACGACGCTTGAGCGCCACCAAAGAAGAGGCATTCAGATTGGCGCGTGAGTTACGGCCACAAGAGAAAGGCTGGAGATCCAGGCGACAAGCGACATTGGCGATTAAGGATCGCGTCGTGGCATTCTCTGGCCAGGAAGGGCGCCAGCAGATCACCGAAACAGGCGGGGAAAAGACAATCTACGGATGGTTGGCCGAGATGCCGGACGCCGATGTCTTGTTTTCGAAATCAGACCACGCTGGTGAGGAGGCCGCGATCAAAAAATAGGGATTCCGTCTTTAAAGCGGCAATACTTGCATAAAAAACTATCCGTGGGCTAGTAGAGGTTATACGCCAGCTAGTCCGCGCGGTAGATGGTTCAGTTCGCACTCCTTACGATTGGTTCTGTTGTCCAATCACATATTAGGAGTTCCAAAAATGTCTGAACTGATCCAAGCCGTCTACGTCATCCTGCGCAAGCGCCAGCTGTGTCAGCGCATCGGGCTTTCCCCTGCTCAAGTTTACGCAATGCTCGATCCGAAGTCTCCGAGCCATGATCCAGCCTTTCCGCGTCAAATCCGCCTCGGCGCCTCTGCCGTTGGCTGGTTTGAACACGAGGTCGAAGCCTGGCTGACATCGCGCCCGCGCGTTCGCGTCGCCCAGCAAGCGAAGGAGTCGAAATGAAATCCCTCGCGCCATACACCCCTCAGTATCCATCCCACGCCTTCACCGACCTGTCTGGCGAGCTTATGCGCGGCCTTACCATCGGCGGTGCCGCCGCTGAAATCGTCGGGACGGTATTGATCGCCATCATCTCATTTTTGACTCAGGGTATCGCCGACGTGGTTTGGCCAAACGGCCAAAAGTCGCCCATCGGAGTTAGTGGAATCGTAGTGGCTCCCTCCGGCTTCGGCAAGTCGGTGATTCTGAAAATATTGATGAACGCGATTGAGCAATGTTTGCGCCGACTGAGTCAAATTGACGAAAAATTCTTGGACTTCCTGATCGAGGATGCAACTCGCGAAGCGATTGTAGAGAGCCTCGTTCGTTTCCCGGTCGCCTTCTTGCAGACTGACGAAGCCGGGCAGCTCCAGCATTTGTTTCGGCATGCGGCTACGCTGGTCAAGCTGCTGGACGGCGCCCCACTCCGAAATGCGCGCGTCTCTTCCGGACGCAAAGCACTATTTGACGAGCGCTTGACGATGCTGCTGATGGCACAACCTGATGTGTTTGACGGGATCAAACACGTGTTCCTACCAAAAGGCGGTGTTGGCGCTGGTAACCGCCTTTTTTACGCACCTTGCAACGGATTAGTCGCCGGTGGCTCGCTTCATCACCTCGTCCTGAACGGGCCTGTGGAATTGGCGTACAACGAAAAGGTGACAGCTCTTCTTGACGCAACGATTCAGCACGTCGAGAAACAAATCAAAGTGCGTCCGGCGCTATGCCTCAGCGTTGCCGCAGCTCAATGCCTAATTAATCTTGGCGATGAGGTATGTAGGAAAAGTCTTCCTGGGTCGCCGTGGCACTTCATCTCCGAGTATGTTTCGCGTCCCACTGCAGGAACGCGTCGAGGCTGTCACTGACGATGCGGATATTGAAGAGGTCTACAACACCGAGCGCAATCTTCTGTACGTGGCCTGCACTCGCGCCAGGGATCGCTTATTTGTCTGCGGCGTCGAGCCTGCATCGGAATTTATGGAAGACCTCCGGTCCTAGTATGACTTTCTTTGCTTTGCGAACAACTCGGTGCCATGAAGTGGACAACTTCGGTTTTTGGTACACGCTTAGGTACACGCAATAGGCTGTTAACTGTGGAACTGCGGTAGATATTGGTTATCTATGGCTCTCTCAACATTCTGTATCGTAAACCGGAAACCATCGCCGTGCGTTGGAACCCCGGGCTCCGCGCATTAGCGTAGTCACGCCGGTGCCATGGGGTTTCGAGTGCGAAATAAGTCGAGTTGACATACTTTCTCATGCCATCAATCTCACTAAACGCTGGGGAATCCATGAACTAGAAGTTGCTTTATGGAAAATCAAAAGGATTATGTTGAGATAGCGTAATGTAAGCTTTCCGTGCCCGGCGGCACCTTTACAGAAAGCTGATCGCTATGTCTAGACTAATTTTTGATGGGAGTGCACACGTTATCGTTCTGATCGCTGACGATGGTGCTACGGTCGGGCGCTGGACGGCATTTAATAATGTCGATAGTCACGCGACGCTGACTCACCTACCTAACGCGGTCTATATGGTGCAGGATCGAACTGCACCTCGGCATCATGTGGCAAGTGCAAACGGACCGTACGGACTGTATGGGATAGTTCGATTCAACGTCGTGGGACATGCGGGAGTCGGCATTCACTCCGGTCGCGCGGCGGCACGGCATGCTCCAGGCCCGGCCCACGCGACGATGGGTTGCATCCGGACGACAGATGAAGCTATGCAGATGATTTCATCGTTTATGCTTACTTCCCCGCTTACCACGGTCGAGGTAAAGAATAACAGTGCGGCGGTTGCGCGCTCCGCGAGCAGGCGCGGCCGACATCGTCAAATGCATACGCACGGCCATGGACATCACTATGGATAGGTCATCGTCAAGATTTCTAATGACCGTTTTTGCGTTCCTCAGTCTATCAACAGCAATCCCCACTGACTCCATCGCCGCGACGACAGCATGTTCCCTACAGGACGCCGAAGCCGCCGACGCTGCCGTTGATAAACTTGACAGCTGGCATAAGGTCCAGGCTTTCAGGATTCAATACGGGCGCTGCGACGATGGAAGTATCGCCGAAGGCAACTCGGAAGCCGTCGCCCGGCTGTTCGTGGATCACTGGGACACCGTGCCGGTACTGGTCAAGCTGATGCGGCAGGACCGCAGTTTGAAAGCTTTCGTGCTGCACCACGTTGACGCAACGCTCGACACTGCTGATCTGACGCGCATCGGCAAGCTGGCTGTATCAGATTGCCCACGCGGCGCCGCCTCGTTCTGTAAGGAACTCGGTGCGGCGGCAGGGCGCGCCTTGCGCTGACTTTCAATCGTAGGCAAAAAAAGCCGGCGTGACGCGTTTCCCGCGAAGGAACGCGTCACGCCAGCATTTTTTTACCGTAAGTCGTTAACGTTTGGTATCGTCGGTAGTCGGGGTGGCGCCGGCTCCGGTGCTGTTGGTGGTCGCGTCGGTGCCGCTGTTGGTGGCCGACGAGGACGAGCTGCCCATGCTGTTGGTGGTGGTGGCGGTGCCGGCGGCGCCAGCGGTCGCGTTGCCGCTGGCGGTGGTGCCGCTGTCGCCCGCTTCGACCGCACTCTTGGCGGCCATGCCGCCACCGTTGGCCGGCGTCAGGTTGTCACTGGTGGTGGTTCCGGTGGAACTGCAAGCGGCTACGCCAAACGCGAGCAGGCCGGCCAGGATCAGGTTTTGAAATTTACCAGTCATGTTGTACTCCATGCGTGAAATGAGCAGAAAGTCTACCAACACAGCCGCGGCGCGCCTGTTCAAAATCGTAAGCAAAAGTGACAATTCTTCCATTAAATCAACTATTTAGTGAGATATGGAAACCCTCGCGCGCAATGTATTGGCAGTCGTTAACGGCAGGGCGTCTGCGGCGGCGCAAATATAAGTAGAATTTATTTGGCGGCGCTGTCGATTTCTTCGCCGCTAAAACGTCGTAGTCATAAGCGTCCCGCTTACCCCGACTTTTTAAGGAGAATCGCCATGAGCACAAGATCCCTCAATCCAATTCCTGTTGGCATGCACACCGTCACGCCGATGCTGGTATGCACTGGCGCGGCCGACGCGCTCGCTTGGTACGCACGCGCTTACGGCGCCATCGAGCAGACCCGCCTGGTGGGGCCCAACGGCAAGATCATGCACGCCCAGATGCTGATCGGCGACACGCCCATCATGCTGACGGAGGAAGACATCGAGCACTGCGCCGCTGGTCCCACGACTCTCAAGGGTTCGCCGGTGAGCTTGCATATCTACGTCGAAGACGTCGACGCCGCCTTCGCGAAAGCCCTGGCCGAGGGCGCAACCAGTAAAATGCCAGTCCAGGACATGTTCTGGGGCGACCGCTTCGGCGCGCTGACCGACCCGTTCGGGCATAGCTGGTCGATCGCCACCCACATTGAGGACTTGACGCCGGAACAGGTCAAGGCCAACTTCGAAAAGATGTGCAGCCAGAGCGCCGCCGCCAGCATGGGATAAGGAGGAGAAACGATGAAATTCATGATCATAGTGAAGGCCAGTCCGGAGTCCGAGGCTGGGCAAATGCCCACCGAAAGCAAGCTGGCCGAAATGGGCAAGTTCAACGAGGAACTGGTCAAGGCCGGTGTGATGCTGGCTGGCGAAGGCTTGCATCCGAGCTCGAAAGGGGCGCGGATTCGCTATTCGGGCAAGCAGCGCACCGTGATCGACGGGCCGTTCGCGGAAACCCACGAACTCATTGCCGGCTTCTGGCTCATCCAGGTAAAGTCGAAGGAAGAAGCGATCGAGTGGATGAAGCGCTGCCCTAACCCGATGGAAAGCGATTCGGAGATCGAAATCCGGCAGGTGTTCGAAGCCGACGATTTCGGCAGCGAGTTCACGCCGGAACTGCGTGAGCAGGAAGAGCGCCTGCGCGCGCAGGTTGCGGCGCAGCAGGCTTAACGCAGCAGGCTTAACGTAGTAGGCTTAACTATATTCATCGTCAACATCGAGGAGCGGCCATGGCATACAAAGGGAGCTGTCACTGCGGCAAGGTGGCGTTCGAGGTCGATGGCGAGCTGAAGGGCGCGCTGGCATGCAATTGTTCTATGTGCCAGCGCAAGGGGGCCTTGCTCTGGTTTGTGCCGCGCAATAACTTGCGCTTGCTGACGGACCCGGCGGCAATGAGCACCTACACCTTCAACAAGCACGTCATCCAGCACCACTTTTGCAGCACCTGCGGGATTCATGCCTTCGGCGAAGGTGTCGACCCCAAGGGAAATGCCATGGCCGCCGTCAATATCAATTGTCTGGAAGACGTCGATATCGGCGCCATTCCGGTCCAGCACTACGACGGCCGTTCCAGCTGATGTTCGAGCTAATTCAGGCGAGGCAAGTATGCGATTCATGGTAATGCGCCGGGCCGATGCCGGCACCGAGGCGGGCACGGCGGCGCCGTTGGCCGGCATGGAAACACTGCGGCCGAGCGCGCACGCCGTGCGGGTGGACATGGACGCCGGCCAGGCCAGCATCGTCGATGGTCCGTTCGCCGAGGTCGGCGAGCTCATCGCCGGCTTCGGCTTCATCGAGGCCGATTCGAGGGAGGCGGCGCTCGAGCAGCTGCGCCGCTGGCCGCTGCCGCCCGGGTGCGAGCGCGCCGAGCTGGAGCTGCGCCAGAGCGGCTGTCACGGCGGCTGCGCGCAGGTAGAGGCGGCCGCCGGCGCCGATGCGTCCGGCCAGCGCTACATCGTCTTGTTGCGGTCCAGCGCGGAGCTCGAGAGCGAGGCCGATGTGGCCCAGGAAGTGCTCGACAGGCTGGACGCGCATAACGCGGCCGAAGCGCGGGCCGGGGTGCTGCTGGCGGCCGACGGCTTGCGCGCCAGCGCGCTGGGCGCGCGCGTCACCCTGGCGGCGGGGAAGGCGTCGCTGATCGACGGCCCCTTCACCGAAATCAAGGAGCTCGTCGCCGGCTACTGGATGGTGCGCGCGCCTTGCTTGCAGGACGTGATCGCCTGGGCGCTGCGCAATCCCTACCCGACCGGGCCGCGGGTGCAGGTGGAAATCCGCGAACTGGACGAGGCCGCCACCGCGGCGGCCGCGCCGCCCTTCACGGCGGCCATGCGCGCGGCCGAGCAGCGCATGCGCGAGCAGCAGCTCGAGGCCGCGCTGAGCGCCCAGCTGGCCGGACGCTAGGCCCATGGCCGAGGCCAGCGCCCGCGTCGTCGAAGCCGTGTGGCGGATGGAGTCGGCGCGCATCATCGGCGCGCTGGCGCGCATGCTGCGCGACGTCGGCCTGGCCGAGGAGCTGGCGCAGGACGCCATGGTCGAGGCGCTCGAGCGCTGGCCCGGCGAGGGCGTGCCAGACAATCCGGCGGCCTGGCTGATGGCGGTGGCCAAGAACCGCGCGCTGGACCGGCTGCGCCAGCGCAAGCTGCATCAGGCCAAAGAACCCGAGCTGACCTACGCCATCGAAACCCAGCTGCAGGACGCCGCGCCCGACCTGGACGCCGCGCTCGAGGACGACATCGGCGACGACCTGCTGCGGCTGATGTTCGTGTCCTGCCATCCGGTGCTCTCGACAGAGGCGCGGGTGGCGTTGACCCTACGCCTGCTGGGCGGCTTGACCACCGACGAGATCGCCCGCGCCTTCCTGGTGTCCGAGTCCACCGTGGCGCAGCGCATCGTGCGCGCCAAGCGCACCCTGGCCGAGGCGCGGGTGCCGTTCGAGGTGCCGCGCGCGGACCAGCTGATCGCGCGGCTGGGCTCGGTGCTGCAGGTGATCTACCTGATCTTTAACGAGGGCTATTCGGCCAGTGCCGGCACCCAGTGGCTGCGTCCGGCCTTGTGCGACGATGCCGTGCGCCTGGGGCGCATCCTGGCCGAACTGCTGCCGCTGGAGGCCGAGGTGCACGGCCTGGTGGCATTGATGGAAATCCAGTCCTCGCGCGCGCGGGCGCGGGTCGGCCCCAACGGCGAGCCGGTGCTGCTGCTGGACCAGGACCGCAGCCGCTGGGACCAGTTGCTGATCCGGCGCGGCCTGGCCGCGCTGGCGCGCGCTGGGCAGCTTGGGCAGGGCTACGGGCCGTACGCGCTGCAGGCGGCCATCGCGGCCTGCCACGCGCGCGCGCTCACGCCCGGGCAGACCGACTGGCAGCGCATCACGGCGCTGTACGACGCGCTGGCGCAGCTGACGCCCTCGCCGGTGGTGGAACTCAATCGCGCCGTGGCCGTCTCGATGGCGTTCGGGCCGGCCGCCGCGCTGGCGCTGGCCGATGCCTTGACGCACGAGCCGGCGCTCAAGCACTATCACTTGCTGCCCAGCGTGCGCGGCGACCTGCTGGCACGCCTGGGGCGCAACGCGGAGGCGCGCGCCGAGTTCGAACGCGCCGCGGCGCTGACCAACAACAGCCGCGAGCGCGCGCTGCTGCTGGCGCGCGCCGCCGACGTCGCGCGCGGCGACGGCTAATCACCCGCGAACGGGGCCCCGCGCAGATGCGCGCGCGCCGAACTATGCTACCCTTTTGGGATGCAAAAGCTCATCAAGATCCTCAAGAGCGCCGCCACGGCCGCGCTCGCCGCCGGCCTGTTGGCCTCCTGCGCCAACCTGGCCGGCCCGCGCCAGATCGAACTGCCGCTGGCCAAGCTGCAGGCCGGCGTGGAGCGCCGCTTTCCGCTCGATAATCGTGTGCTGGAATTGTTCGACGTCGCGCTGACCCGTCCGCAAGTGCTGCTGCAGCCGGACACCGGCCGCGTCGGCCTGTCGATGGACGCGGCGGTGGCGCCGCCGTTCGGCCACCAGAGCTGGCACGGCAGCATGGCGCTGTCGGGCCGGCTGGTGATCGACGCCGCGCGCGGGGCCGTGCTCATGGCCGAGCCGCGCGTGGACCGGGTCGCCTTCGACGGCATCGACGAGTCGCGCCAGCGGCAACTGTCCAAGGTCGCCAACCTGTTGATGGACAAGGTGGTGCACGACATGCCGATCTACAGTTTCAAGATGGAAGACCTGCGCTATGCCGGCGTCCAGTTCGTACCCACCAACATTACCGCGACCGCGCGCGCCCTCGTTATAACTGTCGAGCCCGTCAAATAAGCCGCGCCCGGATGCGTGTTGCGCGCGCCGGGAACTGCTATGATTTTGCCAGCCCCGCCGTGGCGCCATCATCCATTCTTACCCATGCCGATGGTTGCTGTAATACAACGACTGGCGAGTTTTTCAGCATTGCGGCGCACCGGCATTGAGAGCAAACTTGTGCATTCTCGTGCAGCGCGAAACGAAGATTGCCGGACTTGTGATTTCTCATATTCCGCAACATTCCACTAAAGTAATCTTGCTTTCAATCTTAGATGTGCTGACTTCTGTGGAGGTGAATCTTGGGAACGATACAGGAAAGTTTGCCGGAAAAGGAAGTGAGCGCCGAGCCGTCGCTGAACGCGCCGCCGCCGCCCACGCGAGCCCGCCAAAGCCTGCCGCCGAAGGGCTCGTGCTGGTATTGCGAGAAGCCGCTCGACAGCGTGCGGCGCTTTTGCGGCAAGGAATGCGCGGACGGCTTCGACGAGGAAGCCGAGTTCACCCGCTGATACGCTTACAGGCCGTGGCGGGCACTTGCCTCGGCCGCGGGCGGCGGCATCATCGTGGCGGCCTTGAGCGCCGTCAGCGCGCTCTCGAAATCGAAATCGTTGACCGCCGCCTCCACTTGCCGCAGCGCCGCGTCGCCCAGGATCGCCGCCAGGCTGGCAGCGCATTCTTCCACCAGATCCACCGCGGCGCCATCACCGTTTTGCAATAGCTCCCCCAGACGCACCAGCAACGCGCGGTCCTCCAGCAGGGGGCGCGGCGCGACCGTCGCGTCGGCGGGCGGCGCCAGCAACACGTCGAGCAGGGGCAACAGGCGCACGAATTCGTTCTCCAGGGCCGTGAGCGCCTCACGCTGGGTCGGCGCGCCGGTGCGGATGGCTTGTTCGGCCGCGCTGGCCTTCGCATGCAGGGCCAGCGCCCCGATCATGCCGGACGCGCCCTTGAGCGTGTGGGTCCAGCGCTGCGCGGTGCCGTAGTCGCCCATGGACAGCGCGCGCTCGGCCGCCAAGGCGCCGCTGGCGTAATCGCGCCGGAAGCGCTGCAGCATGCGCTGGTACAGCTGGCGGTCGCCCATGACGCGGTCGATACCGTCGGTGACGTCGAGGATGTCGCGCGGATGGTTGGATGTCAGCATGTATTTACTCTTAGGTAATACTCACTTCACCAAGATAACAGAATCCGGCAGGCCCGCGCGGGCGCTCGCTTGATTATTTTGTCGTGAACGACCAGCTTTTGTTGACGGGGACAGTGTCGACGCTGCCGTTGAAGGTCACGTCGTAGGTGGTGCCGCTTTTCAGCACCGCCAGCGGGATCAGCGCCGCCACCGAATTGGCGGTGTGGATGTCGCCGCCGGGCTGCAGCAGCTTGGCGTTCATGTCGCTGCCGCCGCGCGGGCGGACGGTGAAGCTGTTGACCACGATCACAGAGGTGATGTCGGCGTGCACGCTGATGGGATAGCCGACCTCGTTGACGCCATCGACAGGATCCGGGGTTTCGTTATCGCTGAAGAAATTGGTCGGCACCAGGGTCTGGTTGTTAGCCGGCCAGGTCACCATGGCGCCGCGGCCCAGTCCGGCGTTGCTGCTGTCGGGCGTGGTGAAGTCGGTGGTGAAATAGGTGTAGCCCTTGCCGTTGGTGGCCGCGCCTGTGCCGATCTGGGTGAACTTGGGCTCGAAGATGGCGAAGCGGTGGTAGATCGCGGTGATCAGTTCCTCGGCCATGAAAAAGCCGGAATTGCTCGAGGTCGCGGAGATGACTTCGCCCGCGTAGCCGCCGCTGCCGAACACATAGCCGGCCGCGGCCAGGCGGTCCTGGGTGCGCACGCCGGTAAAATCGGGCAGCCCGGCGGTTTCGTCGTGGGACACGACATTGTTCACGTTCTGGTAGTCCGAATGGTTTTGCGCCGCCTTGTCGACCAGGCTGTTACGCAGCAGCACAGGAATGCCGATCTGGGCGCGCCGGTAGTTGATCCAGGCCAGGCCGTCAGCCTGGATATTGTTGGTCAGGGTAGGCGCGCCTGGTTCCTGGGCCAGCGCCGTCGACGCGCCGTTGGCGGGGGTGCTCGATCCGCCACCGCCGCACGCGGCCAGGGCAATCGCCACCGCCAGGCCGGCCACACCTAGGCGCCAGCGTTCAAATCCACTCATACTTACTCCTGCATAAAAATCCCGTAGGGTTCGATTCTAGGCGAATTTGCGCGGACGTGAACGCTGTTTCGTCCGCATCAAACGGGCTCAACTGGCCTTGCGCGGTAGAATAGCCCACGATCTTGCCACTCTAGCGAGCCGATTTGAAAACACTTCCCCAGCGCCGCCTCGCGCGCGCCAAATTTGCCCTGCCGAGCTTCGTGACGCTGCTGTCGATCGCCTGCGGTTTCGGCAGCATCGTCATCTCCATCGATAACGCCCACGTGGGCGCGCCGGCGGCCTACCGCCTGTCGGCCATCCTCTTGGTGCTGGCCGGCGTGTTCGACGCCCTCGACGGCTTCGTCGCCCGCCTGACCGGCACCTCGTCGTCGTTCGGCATGCAGCTCGATTCGATCGCCGACGTGATGAATTTCGGCTGCGCGCCGGCGATGTTGCTTTATTGTTACGGCTTCGTGCAGCTGGGGGGAGGGCATCCGACCATCGTGCGCATGGGCGGCCTGGCCTGTTTCGTGTTCGTGGCCTGCGGCGCGCTGCGGCTGGCGCGTTTCAACGTCAATGTCGGGCGCACCGACCCGCGCTATTTCGTCGGCATGCCGATCACGGCGGGCGCGGCCTGCGTGGCCTCGGTCGTGGTGGCCTGGCCGACCCCGCCGCTGACGCTGGCGCAGGGCTACGGGGTGATGCTGCTGATGGTGGCGGTGGGCACCTTGATGGTGTCGACCGTGCGCTTTCCCAGCTCCAAGCAGCCGAAAAGCGTGTGGCTGCTGCTGGTGGCCGGCGCCATGCTGGCGTTGCTGGTCTGGCTGCAGACGCGCTTTTTCGTGCTGTTTTTCCTGGTCTACGTGAGCGCCACCCTGTTGCTCAATATCGCCTGGCAGCTGGGCTGGCGCGCTATCGCCCCGCCCCAGGTGTACGAGGATTGAGGCCAGGACCGGCGCGCGGTCAAGCTCTCAGGCGAACTTGTCCAGCAGGGCCGCCAGCTTGATGGCGCTCGCCTGCGCTTCGGCCAGGTCGCGCGCGTTGCCGCTCTGGGTCTGCAGGCTGCCGGACAGCAGCTGCACGAAGCAGCGGTCGAGCGCCTTGCGCGCCGCCGCCATCTGCTGGGCCACCGCGTCGCAGTCTCCCGGCTGATCGGCCATCGCGATCAGTTTTTGCACGCCCCGTAACTGGCCTTCGATACGCGCCAGCCGGTTCAGCAAGTCCTTCTTCTGCGCCGCCGTCAGGGCGCTGCCTTCGACAATCTTCAGCTGGCTGTCCGACATGGCATGCTCCGGTTTCAGGCGACCTCGTGCCCGCGCGCGGCGCGCAGGATGGTGAACCAGTCGGCGCGGCTGAGCTGGAACTGGGTGCCCGCCACCGCCACGCCGATCGCTTCGATGCGGCCGGTGCCGGTGAGCGGAATCGGCCGGCAGGGCAGTTGCATGATCCACGCGAACACCACGCTGGCGAAGGGTTTGCCGAGCTCGTCGGCGATGCCCTTGATCGCCAGGCGCAGGTTGTCGGCGTGGTGGTCGACACCGCTGAACAGGCGTCCGCCGGCCAGCGGCGACCAGATCATGGGCGAGACGCCCAGGTCTTGCAGGCCGTCGAAGCTGTCGTCGAACATGGGCGCCGTGTGCAGGGGCGAGAATTCGACCTGGTTGGTGACCAGGGAAATGCGCCGGTTGAGGGCCTCGAACTGGTGGCGCGAGAAATTGGACACGCCGAAATGGCGCACCTTGCCGGCCGCGCGCAAGGCGTTGAAGGTGTCGGCGATCTGGTCGAAATCCATCAGCGGATCGGGCCGGTGGATCAGCAGCAGGTCGAGGTAGTCGGTGTGCAGCTGGCGCAGCGACTCCTCGACCGAGGCGGTGATGTGGGCGGCGCTGGTGTCGTAGTGCTGGATGCTGTGCTGGGGACGCTGCTGGGAGACCAGCTTGATGCCGCACTTGCTGACCAGCTCGATGCGGGCGCGCAGCGAAGGTTGCAGGCGCAAGGCCTGGCCGAACAGGGTTTCGACGCTGTAGCCGCCGTAGATGTCGGCGTGGTCGAAGCTGGTGACGCCGAGCGCGACGCACTGCTCGATGAAGGCGACGCGTTGCTCGACGCTCATGCCCCAGTCCGCCATACGCCACATGCCGGCGACGATGCGCGAGAGCGTGGGGCCGGACGGGGAGCTGGTGATGCGGGGGCAGGACAGGTCGGCGGGCAGGGCAAATGTCATCGTGATCTTTCTCGAGGGAAGTTCTATTTCCCTCGATTATAACGATGCATGCGCCCGGCGCATGCACCGGCCGGTCGACTTCGTGTGTTGTTTGACCAGTTACTTGACCATCAGACGCATCGAATCCCAGGCCCGGCCGAAAATCGTGGCCTGCGAGACTTCATCCAGGGCCACCACGGGCAGTTCCAGCAGCTCTTTGCCGTCAACCATCATCTTCAGGGTGCCGACCCGGCTGTTCTTGGCCAGCGGCGCGACCAGCGGGTCCCTGCGCTCGAGCACAGGCTTCATCTTGCCAGCCACGCCCTTCGGCACGGTCACCAGCACGTCGTTCGGGAAGCCGATCTTGACGGTGCTGGCCGAACCCTTCCACACTTCCGGGGTCTGGATCGCCTGGTTCTTGCTGTACAGCTTGACCGTGTCGAAGTTCTGGAAGCCCCAGTTCAGCAGTTTCTGGCTTTCCTGGGTGCGCGCCTGGTCCGAATTGGTTCCAAGCACCACGGCCACCAGGCGGCGGTCCAAGGTGCCGGCGGGCCGGTGGGCCGAGGCGATCATGCAGAAGCCGGCCGCTTCGGTGTGGCCGGTCTTCATGCCGTCCACGGTCGGGTCCAGCCACAGCAGGCGGTTGCGGTTGGGCTGGCTGATCTTGTTGTAGGTGAAGCTCCTGACCGAGTCGATCTTGTAGAACTCCGGATAGTCGACGATCACGCGCGAGGCCAGGATGGCCAGGTCCTGGGCGGTCGAATAATTCTCGGGGCTGGGCAGGCCGTGCGGATTGGCGAAGCGGGTGTTCTTCATGCCCATGCGCTGGGCTTCGCGGTTCATCAGGACCACGAAGGCGCTTTCGTCGCCGGCGACCGCCTCGGCCAGCGCCACGGCGGCGTCGTTACCCGACTGCACCATCAGGCCGTACAGCAAGTCCTTGATCGACACCGGCGTGGCCGGGTCGATGAACATCTTGGAGCTGCTCGCGTCGACCTTCCAGGCCTTGACGGAGACGTTGACCATCTGGTTCAGCTCGACCTTCTTGTCGCGCAGCGCTTCGAACACCACGTAGGCGGTCATGACCTTGGTCAGCGAGGCCGGCTCGATGCGCGCGGCCGCGTCTTGCGAGGCGATCACCTGGCCGCTGGTGGCGTCGAGCAAGGTCCACGACTTGGCGGCGATGGTGGGCGGCGGCATGGTCTGCGCGACGGCGGCCGATACGAGGAGGACGCTGGCAGCCAGCGTCGCAAGGAATTTTTTCATGGAATATGGGATCGTCAAAAAGATGAGAGGCGTAAAGCGGGGCGCCCAATTATAGCGCCAAGAAATCTTGCTAGCGATCGGTTTCAGCGTCGCGCCGCCACAGTTGTGTAACAAGGTTCTTGATGTGGGCGAGCTTGCGGTGGAAGAAGTGGTCGGCACCGGGTATCACGATCACCGGGATGTCTTGCGGACGGGCCCAGTCCAGCACCTGCTGCAGGGTGATGGTGTCGTCGGTTTCGCCGTGGATCAGGATAGTGTCGGCCGGCACCGCGGGCACGGGCCACTTGCCGGCCGCCGTGCCGACCAGCACCAGGCGCTCGGCCGGGCGGCCCTCCGCGAGCAGGCGCTGTTGCACTTGCGCCTGCACGAAGGTGCCGAAGGAAAAGCCGGCCAGGGCCACCGGCAGGCCCGGATACTGGGCCTGCATGTGTTCGAGCATGACCAGCATGTCGTCCGCTTCGCCGCGGCCGTCGTCATGCACGCCTTCGGAGGCGCCCACGCCGCGGAAATTGAAGCGCGCGGCCACGTAGCCCAGCCCGGTGAAGGTGCGCGCCAGGGTCTGGGTGACCTTGTTATCCATGGTGCCGCCGTACAGCGGGTGCGGGTGGGCCACCAGGGCGATGCCGCGCGGCGTGCCGGCCGGCAGGTCGAGCAGGCATTCCATGTTGCCGGCGTGGCCGGTCAGGGTGAATTTTTCCGAGTGCTTGTTCAGTACAGAGTTCATTGGCGCGGGCGGTCAGATTTTGAGGCGGTCGACGACTTTCCCGCCGACCAGATGGGTGTCGATGATGTCGTCGATGTCGCTGCTGTCGACGTAGGTGTACCAGGTGCCTTCGGGATAGACGACCAGCACCGGGCCTTCCTCGCAGCGGTCCAGGCAGCCGGCCTGGTTGATCCGGATCTTTCCAGGGCCGTTCAGGTCCATCTGCTTGATGCGCTTCTTGGCGTGCTGCTGGGCAGCCTGGGCGCCTCGCTCGCCGCAGCAGGGGCGGCCGTCCTCGCGGGTATTCATACAGAAAAACACGTGGTGCTGGTAAAACGGTTTGGCGGATGGGTCGCTCATGGCAGTCTCGCTTCGTAGCAATAGGTCAGGCCGCCATGATACGCGTTTTCCGGGCTCCGGCAGGCTAACGGCTGTTCAGCTTGTGCGAGGGCAGCAGCAGGAACCACAGCGCGCAGAAGGGCCACAGCAGCGACAGGAACTGGGCGGCGCCGTTGAAGTTGAGGAACTTTCCCTGCACCCAGCCCTGCAGGGTCGAGACAAAGTAGGGGTTCACCGGGATGCTGTTCACCACCAGCAGACTGAGCACGAGGGTCACCACGGCCAGGCGGCGCTGCGCCACCAGGGGCGCGAAGGCCAGCCCGGACACCATGATCAGGCCGATCAGGAAGCCGCCCTGGGCGCCCGGCGTGACCCACACGAAGGCGTTGGCGGGGGTGAACAACAGCGAGCTCGACAGCGTCTTGAACAGCAGGGCCGCGCCCAGCATCGCCAGCAGCAGCCACAGGCGCGGGGCGCCCTGGCGCAGCAGGCACAGCATGGTCAGCAGGGCGCCGGTCATGCCGCAGGCCGTGATGATGGTCTCCGACAGCCAGTATTGCTCGACCGTGAGGACCGCACCCGGACGCAGCATGGCCAGCAGGTCGATGTCCTGGTCGAGCCAGGTGGAGAGCCACTCGGAAAAGATCGGCAGCACCTGCCCGTGGCCGAACATATAGCCGAGCGGGTAGATCTGCGCCAGCGGCCACAAGCACAGCAGCACCAGGCCCTGGCTGGCGTGGGGCGCGAACCAGGCCTGGCGCAGCTGGTACAGGCGGCTTTCGTTCAAGTAGGAACGGGCGCCCAGGTTGCCGATGAAGGCGCCGATCAGCCCGCCCGCGGCATTGGTCATCAGGTCCAGGCTGGACGGCACGCGGCTGGGCAGGAAGTTCTGCACGGTCTCCATCACGCCCGACAGCGCCGCCGCCAGCACCGCGCCGACCACGATCGCCGCCACGCCGCGCAGGCGCGGGTAGAGCGAGACCACGATCAGCAGGCCGAGGGGGATGTAGCCGACCACGTTGACCATCACGTCGAACCCGGTCCAGTACTGCGGCATTTTGAGCGTCAGGAAGGCGAACGGCGACATGCCGCTGCTGCGCCAGCCGGAAAACGGAAACCAGCTGGCGTACACGATCAGCAGCAGGTAGGCCAGCAGCGCGGCGCGCGACACGGGCGAACCGCGGGTGCCGGCTGGCTGCTCGTCGATGCTGGCGCTCATGCGGACGGGCGCCGGCCTAGCGCTGGGTGACCGACGGAATCGACAGGCTGCCCAGCCAGGCGACGATGTCGGCCGCCACCGCGTCGGTCGAGGCGGCCAGCGCGCGCGCGCCGCCAGCCGCATCGGCCGTGACGGCGTCGGTGTTGCGGCTGAAGGTCTTCTGGTCGATCAACTGGTGCCCCTGGAACAGCGAGGCGCGCAGGACCAGCCGCCCCTGGCTGCGGGTCAGGCTGTCGAAGCCGTGGGTGAAGTCGTCGACTTCGACCCGCAGGATAGGCACACCGTTGGACGCGTCTGTGCTCGAGAGCACCTTGGTGCCGGCCTGGGCGATGCGGACCTTGAAGCGCTGGGTGATCATCTGCAGCGGCGTGGCGCTCCAGCGGCTGTTGGCGTAGCTGCGCGCCTGCAAGGGGTCGGCGTAGTCGAGCCGGTACACCATGCGCTCGTTGTCGAGGGCGGCCGAGCCGGTGGCGTCGGTCACCACCAGGGCCGGGACGGTTGCGCTGGCGGGCGCGGGGGCGGTCGGCGCGGCGCTGCCGAAGTCATACAGGGTATTGCCGGCGGGCTTGTCGCTGGCGCAGGCGCTCAGCAGCAGGGCGCCCAGCGCCAGGGCCAGCAGACGGCGGGAAAGCGGTCGGTTCACGGTCATCCTCATTTGGTCGGTGCTACGAAACCCGGTTCGCCGGGGCCGGGCGCGGTGTTGGGCGCGCCGAACAGCAAGCTTTGCGGACGGTCGCTCAGCACGGTGGCGGTGCGCTTGAGCGCGCGCAGCGAGGTGCGCGCCTCGTCGGTCATGGCCACCACGTGGGGCAGGGTCTGCAGTTCAAGGTCGCTGGTGACGGCCTCGAGCGAGCCGCCGACCCGGTCGACCGTCGTGTTCAGGCGGGTGATGGCGCCGTTCGGTCCCTGCAGGCCGGTGGCGATCTGGTCGATGTGGTCGGTCATGCGGGTGGCGCTGGCCGACAGGGTGTTCAAGGCGGCCATGCTCTGCTCGGCCTTGCCGGCCAGCTCGGGCAGGCGCGCCAGGGCCGGCTGCAGTTGCTCGGGCAGGGCGCGGTAGGCGACGGCGGTCTTGCTCACGTCCTCGAAGGCGCCCAGGATGATCTTCTGGTTGGCCGGGCTGGCCAGCTGGTTCATGCGCGTGGTCAGCGCCTCGGCCTTGTCGAGGATGATGGTGCCGCGCTTCTCCAGCTGGTCCAGGAAGCCCGGACGCAGGGGAATGCGGGCCGTGTGCCCGGCGCTGCTCGACACCCGCGGCGAGCCGGTCTTGTCGTCGTCGAGCTGAATGAAGGCGATTCCCGTGACGCCCTGGTAGCCGAGGGTGGCGAAGGTGGTGGTGGTGATGGGCGCGTCGGGGTCGATGGCCAGGCCGATCAGGATCTGGCCGGAAATCTTGGGATCGAAATCGATGTTGTCGACCTTGCCCACCTCCAGGCCGCGGTAGCGCACCGCCGCCTGCGGGTTCAGGCCAGGAATCGACTGGGTCGTGGCGATCTGGTAAGGCACCCGCTGGACCCGGTCGCGGTTGAACCAGATGCCGGCCAGCACCGCGGCGACCACCAGCGCGATGGTGAACAAGCCCGTCATTAATGCGTGCGATCTATTTTCCATACTCAGTTCTCCGCTTTGTTCCCGGCTGCATGCTGTTGTTCGTCAAGCACTTCGAGCGCCCGCAGGCCTCGCGCGCCAAGGAAAAATTGTTTGATGAATGGATGGTCCACCTTGAGCACGTCGCGGGTCGGCCCCAGCGCGATCACGTGCTTTTCGGCCAGCACGGCGATGCGGGTCGACAGCGCGAACAGGGTGTCCAGGTCGTGGGTGACCATCACCACCGTCAGGCCCAGTTCGCGGTGCAGCGACTGGATCAGCGCCACGAAGGCGTCCGACAAGTCCGGGTCGAGGCCGGCGGTGGGCTCGTCCAGGAACAGCAGTTGCGGTTCCAGCGCGAGCGCGCGCGCCAGCGAGGCGCGCTTGATCATGCCGCCGGACAGGTCGGACGGCATCTTGTTGGCGTGCTCGGCGCCCAGGCCCACCATGTTCATCTTCAGCAGCACGGCATCGTGGATCACGTCCTCCGGCAGGGCGCGCAATTCGCGCATCGGCTGGGCGATGTTGTCGAACACGGTCAACGCGGAATACAGCGCGCCCTGCTGGAACAGCATGCCCCAATGGTTGCGCATGCGTTGCAACTGCTGGGCGTCGGCCTCGCTGATGTCCTCGCCGAACACCCGTACGCAGCCGCGGGTGGGCGTCTCCAGGCCCAGCATCTGGCGCAGCAGCACAGTCTTGCCGGTACCGGAACCGCCCACGATGGACAGGATCTCGCCGGCGTAGATTTCCAGGCTCAAATCCTGGTGGACCACGGTGCGGCCGAACTTGGTCCACAGGTTGGTGATCTGGACCACGGGCGGGCCGACGTCCTCGTCCGGCTTCATGTTCAGCCGCGGCGCGCGTGGCGGGATCGGTTCGGTCATCAGTACCCCACTCCGCTGAAGATGATGGCGAACACGGCGTCGGCCAGTATCACCACCGTGATCGCGGTGACCACGGAGGTGGTGGTGCCGCGCCCCAGGCTTTCCGTGTTGGGCTTGATGCGCAGGCCGAAATGGCAGGACACGAGCGCGATCAGCATGCCGAAGGTGGTGCCCTTGAGCAGGCCGATGATGTAGTTGGCCAGCGGCACCGCGTCCGGCAGTTTCTGGATGAAGTAGCGCGTCGACAGGCTCAGCTCGACCTTGGCCGAGACCATGCCGCCGATTAGCGCCGCCGCGTCGGTCCACACCACCAGCAGCGGCATCGAGATGGCCAGCGCGATCACCTTGGGCATGATCAGGCGATAGCCGTGCGAGATACCCATCACCAGCATGGCGTCGAGTTCCTCGGTCACCCGCATGACGCCCAGCTGGGCCGTGATCGACGAGCCCGAGCGGCCCGCCACCAGGATCGCCGCCAGCAAGGGGCCGAGTTCGCGGATCACGCTCATGCCCAGAATGTTGACGATATACATATCGCCGCCGAACATGCGCAGCTGCTGCGCCGACAGGTAGGACAGCACCACCCCGATCAAAAATCCCACCAGGGCGGTAATGCCGAGCGCCTGGAAGCCGGAATGAAAGATATTGGCCGACACTTCACGCCACGGTCCGGTGAGCGGATGGCGGATGAAGCGGCCCACGTCCTGCACCACCTGGCCGATCAGGCGGATGAAGCCATGCATATGTTCGAAGAACGACAGCATGCCCAGGCCAAGCACCATGATCCAGTTGAACCTGTTCGGACGGGTGCGTGGCAGCTGCAGCTTGCCGGCTTCTTCGATGCGGCTGAACAGCTCCTCCTGGCGCGGCGCGAGCGCGAGGTGGGCCGGCCGCCGCTTGCCCCAGGCATTCCAGAACATCTGCGCGCCGATATGGTCGAGGCTGACGATCTGCGACAAGTCCCAGGTGATGGCCTCGTCGTCCTTGAGCTTCTTGAGCGTTTTGGTCAGGCTCTTGATGGCGCCGCAGCGCGCCAGCGCATGCACCTGCCAGATGCCGGTGGCGACGACAGCCGGCCCAGCGCCTTGATCGGCGTTGTTGACGGTTAATGTTGGCGCATTTTCAATCGGCATTGCGCCAGTGTAAAAGAGATTCGATAAGGCCGCTACCTTAGTTCGTGCGCGCCTCGGAGCTTGAGCGTTTTTCGGGCGTGACCGAGCAGCGCACCAGCGAGACTCGCAAGCGCTCAGGCGGCGAGGTGGCGCGCCTGACGCGAGGGTACGCTGGTGGCCGGCGCATCGTGCTTGCCGGCGTAGTCCTGGGCGACCAGCGCGTCAGCGCCGGCGCGCGTCATGCCACGCGTCTGCAGCCATTGGCTGACCAGTTTGGCGAGGCGGTCCAGGGCGATGCGGTGGGTGGCGTCGGTTTGCCCGTAGATCCAGTCCGAAAATGCCATGAACTGATCGAAGGGCGCGTCACCCAATAAATAGGGCAAGGTCGTGGCGAAGCGGCCGGAATTGGCCACCAGGTCCCAATAGCGGGCGAAGCGCACCACGCGCTGCATGGTCGCGAAATCGATCAGGCTGGTCGCGAGGATGGTGTAAGGCGGGTAGGGGTCGTAGACCATGCCGTATTGCTCTGTATGGCGGATGATCGGTGTGCCGCGCAAGCGCTTGAGAATACCGAACTGGATTTCATGAGGGCCCAGCGCCACCAACTGGTCGAAGCCGCGCGCAAAGCTGGCCAGGTCCTCGCCCGGCAGCCCGGCGATCAGATCGACATGCAGGTGGGCGTTCGAGTGTGCGCTCAACCAGCGTATGTTCTCGGCCGCCTTCGCATTATCCTGCCTGCGGCTGACCAAGGCTTGCACCTCAGGGTTAAAGCTCTGGATGCCGATTTCGAATTGCAGCGCGCCGCGCGGGAACTTGCTGATGCCCTCCTTGAGCGCGTCGGGCAAATGGTCGGGCACCAGTTCGAAGTGCGCATAGACGGGATCGTCCGGGTGAGCGGCCAGCTTATCGAGGAAGAACTGCATGATCTTCAGGCTGGTCTTGATATTGAGATTGAAGGTGCGGTCGACGAACTTGAACAGCCGCGCACCGCGCGCATGCAAGCCCTCAAGCTCGGCCAAAAACGCGTCGAGGCCGAAAGGCCAGGCGGTCTTGTCCAGCGCCGACAGGCAGAATTCGCATTTAAACGGGCAGCCGCGCGAGGCCTCCACATAAATGGTGCGGTGGGCGATGTCGTTATCGGTGTAGAGCGAATACGGCAGCTTGATCTCCGCCATGGGCGGCTGCACGCCCGTGTGGATCTTCATCAGCGGCTTGGGGCCGTTAAGGATCTGGCCGCACAGCGCAGGGAAGGTGACGTCGCCCCAGCCGGTGACCAGATAGTCGGCCAGCTGCACGATCGCCTGTTCGCCCGGCTCGTACGACACCTCGGGGCCGCCAAGAATAATCGTCACTTGCGGTGCGACCCGCTTGAGCATGGCCACTACGCGCGTCGTTTCTTCCACGTTCCATATATAGATGCCGAATCCGATGATGCGCGGCTGCCGCGCCAGCAGGCGCTCGATGATCTCGGTGGTCTTGGCGCCGATCACGAATTCGTGGAGCTCGGTTTGCGCCTGGAGGGCCCCCATGTTCGCCAGCAGATAGCGCAGCCCGAGCGAAGCGTGGGCGTAACGGGCGTTCAAGGTTGAGAGCAGGATGGTCATGGAGGCGAGGGCGCGGGGAAAAAACGCCATTTTAACCGTGCGCCCCTTGCCAAGGCGCGCAGACCTTTGCTATAGTTCGCCTCCCCG
>DIZW01000095.1:0-130 GCA_002428015.1 Oxalobacteraceae bacterium UBA6018
GGGCGCGCCGCCGACCTGTACGCCCAGGCCGCGGCCGCGCAGTGGGACCCGGAGACGGCCATCGACTGGAACGTGAGCTTCACCCTGCCCGACATCGTGGAAGACGCGGTGGTGCAGGTGTTCACCTACA
>DIZW01000095.1:317-59200 GCA_002428015.1 Oxalobacteraceae bacterium UBA6018
TGCTGGCGATCCAGGTGGCCGACGAGGCGCGCCACATCGAGGTGTTCACGCGCCGCGTGCGCCTGAAGGGGCGCGCGCCTGGCCTGTCCAGCGCGGGTGGCCAGGCCTCGCTGAAGACCCTGCTCGACGAGGCCGATTTCTCGGTGTCGGCCTTCCTGCTCAGCGTACTGGGGGAAGGCACTTTTGTGAGCCTGCTGCATTTTATGCACGCCCACGCGCCCGACCCTGTGACGCGGCAGATCGCCCGCCTGGCCGCGCGCGACGAAGCGCGCCATGTGGCCTTCGGCATGTCGCACCTGGCGGCGCGCCTTGAGCACGACCCGGGCTTTCGCACCCGGCTCGCCAACGCGGTGCAGTCGCGCAACGACGCCCTGTCCGCCGGCGCCGGGCTCAACGAGGAAGTGTTCGACGCGCTGATCCTGCTGGCGGCCGGTGAGTTCACGCCGGCGGCCATCGCCACGGGCTACGCGCGGGTCCAGACCCTGATGCTGGAGATGGCCCAGGGCCGCCAGGCGCGCCTGGAACGGCTGGGCTTTTCAAAAGCCACGGCCGGAGCGCTGTCGGCTCTGCACACACGCAACTTCATGTGAGGGCACGCCGCAGGCTGGCGGCGGCCGGGGCGGCGCCTACCACATCAGGTCGTCGGGGATCTGGAAGGCCGCGTACGGATCGTCGGCATCGACCTCGGTGCTGGCCTTGTTCACCCGCACCACCAGCGAGGCGTCGCGCTCGGCGATCTTGTCCGCGATCACACGCGGCACCAGCTCGGTGCCGCCGCCCAGGCACACGATCACGAGGCGGCCGGCCATCAAGTGCGCCTGCACCGCCGCCGACACGTAAATCCTGTCGATCTTCGTGCCATGGGTGAAGTTGTACGCGATGTCGCCCGCGCCCTTGCTCTGGCGGTTCTTCTGCACCATTTGCGCGATCTGAGCCACGATCGCCTTTTGCGTGGCCGCGGCGTCGCGCTGGGCGTTCAGCGCGCGCGCCCGCTCGGCGTTCTTGCGCTGCATCTCCAGCGCCGCCTCGCGCGCTTCATTCACGCTCTGGGTGCCGGTGCGGCGCTCGTCCTTCTTTTGCTTGCTCTTGTCCTGGTTGGCCAGCTTGACCTTGTTCTTGTCGACCAGGCCGGCCTTGAGCAACTGCTCCTGCAATGAGACCATCGGGGCTTCTCCGTAGAAAATGTTGTTCACACCAACCGCGCGACTGGCCGCTGGGAAAGCCGCTAGCATAGCAAAGGTTGCGGCGCTCCCTGCCGCGCCGGAGGCGGTGTAACCAACAGTACCGTATCGGTGAAGCACCGGGCGCGATTACAATCACAAAAGCGCATGCAGCCGGCATGTGCAGATTTTAAGTATCCATTTATGCAGCCGCTGATCATCAACCTCGCGCCCACCGGGCTGGTGCCGACCCGCAACCAGTCGCGCCACGTTCCCTTGTCCGTCCAGGAGATCGTCGACGACGTCGTGCGCTGCGCCGGCATCGGCGCGTCCATGGTGCACCTGCACGCGCGCGACGCGGACGGCCTGCCGTGCCAGGAGCCGGCCATCTATCGCGACATCATCAGCGGCATACGGGACCAGTGCCCGGCGCTGGTGATCGTGACGACCACCAGCGGCCGCCTGGCGCCCGAGGTCGAGCAACGCGCCGCGCCGCTCTACCTGACCGGCGGCGCCAAACCGGACATGGCCAGCCTCACGCTGGGCTCGATGAACTTCAGTACCACGGCCAGTATCAACGCGCCGGGCACGATCATGCGCCTGGCCGAGATCATGCAGGAGCGCGGCGTCAAGCCGGAGCTCGAAGTGTTCGACGTGGGCATGGTAAACGTCGCGAAAATACTCATCGGCAAGGGCCTGCTCACGCCGCCCTATTACTTCAACATCCTGCTTGGCAATCCCGCCACGTCCCAGCTGAACCTGCTGCAACTGGGCGCCATCGTGGCCGACCTGCCGCCCGGGTCGATCTGGTCGCTGGCCGGGCTGGGTCGCTTCCAGAACCGCGCCAACGGCCTTGGCGTGGTCATGGCCGATGGCGTGCGCACCGGGCTGGAGGACAACCTGTGGCTGGACGACGAGCGCGCCGTGCCGGCCACCAACGCCGCCCTGGTCCAGCGCATCGCGGCCCAGGCCGCCGCGCTGCGGCGGCCCCTGTCGAGCCACGCGCAGACGCGCGCCGCGCTGGGGCTGGGGGCGCCATGACCGGGCCCAGGCTGGTCATCTTCGGCGCCAGCAATATCCTGTCCGACCTGTTCGACGCGGCCATGGCCAACGGCTTGACGATCGCGAAAATCGTGCTCGACATGGCCGAACCGGCCGGCGAGCGCGACATTCCGCTGGCGCAGCGGGTGGCCAGCCTGGCGCCGCATGGCCAGCATCCCGTCACGCTCACCCTCGACGCCTTCGTGCCCGAACCGGGCGAATGCTATCTGCTGGGCCCGACCACGCCGACGCGCGCGTCGCTGGCGCGGCGCCTGCGCGAACGCTTCGGCCTGGGCTTTCACACCCTGGTCCATCCGAGCGCCTACGTCTCTCCGCTGGCCAGCTTGTCGGAGGGCGTGTTCGTCGGCGCCAACAGCGTCGTCGGACCCGGCGCCAGGCTGGCCGAGCATGTGTTCGTCAATCGCGGCGTGACCATCGGCCACGACACGGCGCTGGGCCCGTTTTGCCGTGTCCAGCCGGGCAGCAACCTGGGTGGGCTGTCGCGCTACGGCGCGGGCGTGACGGTGGGCATAGGCGCCACCGTGCTCGAGCGGCTCGTCATCGGCGCGCACGCCTTCATCGGCGCGGGCGCGGTCGTGACGGCCGACGTACCGGCGTCGGTGCTGATGGTCGGCGTGCCAGCGCGGGTCAAGAAGCACCTGGACGAGGACCCGGCCTCATGATGCCGCGCGCTGCCGATACGCCGCGAGCGTGGTAGCGATCGCCGCGGCAAGGCTGGGCTGAGAATGGTCCAGCGAAAGCGTGCGTTCGAACAGCTCGCGCAGCGCCGCCCCGGCCGATCTGCGTAGCGCTTCGCTGGCGATCAAGTCAGCCAGGTAGGCGAAGTACGCGTCGTCCGTGGCGACGGCCTGATCGCCGATCTTGTTGCCGCCGTCGGCGCCGCGCAGGGCCACCACCGGCAAGGCCTCGGCCATGGCTTCGGCAACGCTGAAGCCGCCGCCGATGCGCGGCGGATTGAGGTAGACATCGCTCAGTGCCAGCAGGGCGGGCACATCGTCGCGGTGCGGCAGGACCATTAAGACGCCGTCGTTCGCGGCGGCCAGCGCGGCCGGCGTGGCGCCCGTTCCGCCCACCAGCACCCAGCACAGTTGCGGGCAGGCGGCCAGCGTGCGCAGCATCGCCGCGGCCCACTGCCCGGTGATCTCCTCCGGCAGGCGCGCGCCGACGCTGATCAGGATGAGTTTGTCGGCCGGCAAGCCTAGTTCGGCCCGGGTGGCCGTGCGCGGCGCGCGCGGATGGCGGATGCGGTAAGGATGGAAACAGGCATGCGCTGCCGGCAAGGCGTCGCCCCAGGCCGGGGCGCTCCGGCCGGCCAGCACGGGGTCGGCGCACAGCCAGGCGTCGACCGGCGCGATCGGCGCGAACGCGTGGGTGCACAGCGCCAGCACCGGGCGACTTTCATACAGCGGGAACAGCATCGGGCCGTACAGGCCGACAAAGAACACCAGGTCCGGGTCGAATGCGGCAATCTGGGACAGGATGCCGCACCAGCGCTCGCGCATGGAAAAGCGCGTGTCGGCCACGCCGAGCACGAACGAGAACTGCGCATCGGCACGCAGATAGCGCAGCCAGCCGGCGGTGTCGGGCTGAGTGTGGGGCGCGTCGCAATCGGCTCCCAGGTAGGTCGGCATGTCCGGCGGCGACTGCTCCTGGGCGGAAAATACCTGGACTTCGTAGCCGAGTTCACGCAGCACCGCCAGCTGGTCGAGCGCCATGCGGGTCGGCGTGTGCGATATGGTCGACAACTGGCTGGCGACCAGGGCCACCTTCCTGACCCGCTGGATGGCCCGGCGCGGCATCGCCGGCATGGGCGCAATCAAGCCGGCCGCACGCCGCGACAGGGCCGGAAAGCAGGCCGACGCGAAGCCGTCGATGTAGTCGGCGTGCGCGCAGTTGGCCGCGATCAGGCGCGCCCAGGCGAACAGGAGAAAGGCGCAGATGCGGTCTGGGTCCACCGGGGCTATCTCCAGCAGGCGGCGCGCGGCGTCCGGCAGGTGCGCGACCCCGTCCACGTTGACCAGCAGCGTCTCCTTGAGGAAGGGGATGACACCACCGTCGGGGGCGAACGACGGCAGCCTGGCGAGCGCCTCGCCGCAGGCGGCCGCCGGCAAGGCGCGCAGCAGCACTTCGACCCGGTGCCAGCAATGCACCGAGGTCGGGTTGACACGCAGGCGCGCGATGGCGTCGAGCAGGAGGGGTTCGGTCTGGTTCATCTCTTAACGCTCACTTAATCGCATGGCGGTAGGATACCAACAATGAACCAGGAGCGAGGATAGTTATGAGCGCAGCACATCACCCGTTTGGCGCCGCCGCGGAGGCGATATCGCACTGATCATGCAGGCGGGCGCCGCGCTGCTGGCCTTGGCCGCATGCCGCTGGTGGTGGCGCCGGTACCGCCAGCGCGAGATCGGGCCGGTCCTGCTCAAGGTGGTGGGCGCCGCCGTGGTGGCGGGCCGGCTGGGGTTCATCCTGGGCCACCGCGACTTCTACGCCGGCGCGCCGCTGGCCATGCTGGCGCTGGACGACGGCGGCTTCGTGGCCAGCGCGGCGGCCTTCGCCGCGTTCGCCGTCGCCACCGAGTGCACGCGCCAGCGGGCCATGCTGCGCCAGCCGCTCGCCATCGCATTGGCCAGCGCCGCCGCCGCGTGGGGCGCGATGGCGCTGGTGCTGGCGCAGGTGACGGGTGGCGCGATGACCTTGCCCGCCGTGGCGGTCACCCAGCTCGACGGCAAGGCGGCGCAACTGACCGGCTTGCCCGGCCAGCCGGTGGTGCTCAATCTGTGGGCCAGCTGGTGCCCGCCATGCCGCCGCGAGATGCCCACGCTGGCGGACGCGCAGCGCCGGCATCCGGGCACGCGGATGGTGTTCGTCAACCAGGGCGAGGATGCCGCGACGATTCGCGCCTTCCTGGACCAACAAGGCCTGGTGCTGGAAAACGTGTACGTGGACCGGTTAAGCAAGCTCAGCCAGGCAAGCGACGCCGTTGGGCTGCCCACCACCCTGTTCTTCGACCGCAAGGGGGTCCTGGTCAGCCGCCATGTGGGCGCCCTCAGCGCCCCGGTTCTCGCGGCAGAGCTCGCCAAACTCGACGGGGCCCAGGCCGTCGCGCCGCCACCGCCACCCGGCACCCCACCTTAAAACCGCCTACAGGCAGGGCCGCGAAGGCCGCCGCCATCCATTGCATCTTGTTCGTCATACGGTATTGCGGTCAAAAACTGCCAGCTTGGGTGCGATCATGCAGGCCGACGGAGGATGGTCCACCCGCCGCCCCGCTTGCATTGCCTCTAGCGGTACTTGGCCAGCGCCGGGTCGCTGCTGGCCTGCTCCGGCAAGCCCGTCATCGCGGGCAGCTCCGACAGGCGCGGCATCCCGCCCTTGACCTGGATCTTCCCCTGCTTGTCTTTCCAGATGACGCCTGGCGTTCCGTCGATGCCGAGCCGCTGCATGAGTTCGCCATTGCGTTCGATCGCCGCGGCCAGCGCCGGCTTGGCCTGGGCGCTGACCGCGCTCGACGGCGTCCATGGCTTGCCCTGGCTTTCCTCCATCTTGCGAAACGCCGCGGGCTGGTCGGCCGCGGCCATCACCTCGATCGCCTTGGGCAAGCTGGTCGGCCCCAGCGTGGCCACCGGCAGCCAGCGCACCTGCAGCCCGGCTTTCTCGTAGGCTTGCAAGGCGAGCCAGGTCAAGTGGCAGTAGGGGCAGTTCGGGTCGACGAATACGTACAGCGTGTTACCGGCCGCGTGGGCCGATCCCTCCACGACGAAGGCCGCTTTCTCCAGTTGCTGGTACAGCGCGCCGAGATCGGGTTTGGGGAAATAGGTTTCCTCATACCGCGCGCCCAGGCTTTCGCCGTCCTCGCCGATCAGGGCGCCGGCCATCAGCGTCTTGCGGTCCGGCGTCGTGTAGACAATCGAATAGCGGCCGTTCTGCGACAGCACCCAGCCGGTCAGGTGTGACGCCGCCGGAAAGCTGCGTACTACCTTGACGCCCGAGGCAATCGCGCGGTCCAAGGCTTTCGGATAGGCTTCGGCGGACCAGGCGCTGAACGACAACGCCAGCGCGGCCGCCCCGGCCAGCGCGGCCGCGCCCGCGATCACGCCGCGTGTGGTAAATCGTTTGTAAGCTGCCGACATTACATCTCCATCCTGTTTCATGTTCATGTAGGTAATTCCTAGGTTCTGAGGTTCTGAGGTTCTGAGGTTCTGAGGTTCTGAGGTTCCGAGACGCCAGGTGCAGGCGCTAGCGCGCCGGGTCCAGCTCATCGAGCCGCTGCGCCAGGCTGGCGGCGGACAGTTCGCCGGCCCGCGTGTCGACCAGCCTGCCGCCGGCGTCGAAGAACAGGGTCGTGGGCAGGCCACGCGAGCCGATCACGCGCGCCAGGTCTTGCCCCTCGTCGAGCACGACGTTGGCCAGGGCCAGGTGCTGGGACGCGAGGAAGGCGCTCACCACCGCGCCCGCCTCACCCTGGTCGGCGAACACGAACACCACGCCGGGGTGGCGCGCCTGGGCCTGGCGAAGGACCGGCATCTCGCGCCGGCACGGCGGGCACCAGCTGGCCCACAGGTTGAGCACCACCGGCCTGGCGCCGAAGCCGGCCAGCCTGACCGGCCGTCCCGCCAGGTCCGGCAGCGCCAGGTCGGGAATGCGCGGCGCGGACGCGGGCCGCGCGCCGATCAGCAGCGCCGCGCCGGCCCACACCGCGGCGGCGGCCAGGGCGCTGGCCAGCAGCGGCCTGCGCTTGGCAGGCGCGCGCCAGCTGAGCCACGCCAGCGCCAGCAGGCAGGTGGCGATGCCGGCCCCGGCCATCCAGCCACCGTCGCGCACGTTCAGCATGCTCGCCGGGCTGGCGAGGTAGGCCTCGCGATAGCGCACGATGTAGGCCACGCGCGCCACCAGCAGCGCGCATCCGATCACGATCCATAGTGTCGGCTCCACCCGCACGCCGGTGGCGCGCGCGGCGCGGTTCCCGACCGTGGTGGCGAGCATGATCGCCACCACGGTCGCCAGCGCCTCGACCGGCAGCACGAATGGTCCAACGTTGACGGACGCCATCCCCGCCGCTACAGGGCGGCCATCACCCGCTCCAGGCGGGTACGCACGTCACTGGCGAGCGCGGCGATGTCAGGCTTGTCGACCAGCTGCAGCACCGCGTCGGTATCCATGAACTCGACGCTGACCTGGCCGTCGCCGACCTGGCGCACCAGCACGTTGCATGGCAGCAGCAGCCCGATCGACGGCTCGGCCTGGATGGCGCGCTGCGCCAGCGCCGGATTGCAGGCGCCGAGAATGCGGTAGGCCGGCATGTCGGCGTTGAGCTTTTTCTTCAGCGCGCCGGCCACGTCGATGTCGCTCAGGATGCCGAAACCCTCAGTCTGCAAGGCGGCCGTGACCGCCTGTATCGCTTCCTCGAAACCGCAGGACAGCGTCTTGCCGAACCCATATTTCGTTGCCATTTTTTCCTCCCGTGAGGTGAATACCGCATGAAGCCGCCACGTGAAATGACGCGGCGGCCAGCCACAACAACACTATACACAAACATAGTTTGTTTTGATATATAATATTTTCGTACAAGATGAACTTCAAGGACCGATTCACATGAACCACCCTGCCGATCAATTCGACGCCGGCGTCATGCGCGCCGCAGCCTCCCAGGCCTGCGGCCTGCTCAAAGTGCTCGCCAATCCGGACCGTCTGCTGCTGCTGTGCCAGCTCACGCAAGGCCCGCTTTGCGTGAGCGAACTGGAAAGCGCCCTGGGCATCCAACAGCCCACCCTCTCGCAGCAGCTGGGCGTGCTGCGCGACGAAGCGCTGGTGACGACGCGGCGCGAAGGCAAGCAGATCTTCTACAGCATCGCCAGCGACCAGGCGATGGCGGTCATGCAAGTGCTGTACCAACTTTATTGCGTCACACCTAAGGGAGCCACACCATGATGATCGATTGGGCGCACGCCACGCCGCTAGCCTCGTTTGCCGGAGGCGCCTTGATAGGACTGTCCGCCGCGCTATTCGTTCTGTTCAACGGCCGCATCGCCGGCATCAGCGGCATCCTGGGCGGGCTGCTGCAATGGCCGAAGGGCGACATCGCCTGGCGCGTGGCCTTCCTGGCCGGCCTGGTCGGCGCGCCGCTGGTCTACGCCCTGGCCGCGCCGCTGCCGGCCGTGCGGGTGGACGCCGGCACCACCACCCTGGTCGTCGCCGGCCTGCTGGTGGGCATCGGCACGCGCTACGGGTCCGGCTGCACCAGCGGGCACGGCGTGTGCGGGCTGTCGCGCCTGTCGCCACGCTCGCTGGTGGCCACCGGCGCCTTCATGGCGGCCGGCTTCGTCACCGTCTTCATCGTTCGCGCCTTCTTCGCATAAGGAACACAGCATGCACATCCTGATCGCACTGATTGTCGGCCTGCTGTTCGGCCTCGGCCTGATCGTCTCCGGCATGACCGATCCGTCCAAGGTGATCGGCTTTCTCGACCTGGCCGGCCGCTGGAACCCCTCGCTCGCCTTCGTCATGGGCGGCGCCATCCTGGTCGGCCTGGTGGCGTTCCGCTTCGCCGCGCGGCGCGACAGGTCGCTGCTGGGCCATGCCATGCGCCTGCCCAGCGGCAGCCTGATCGACCGCCGCCTGGTGCTGGGCAGCCTGGCCTTCGGCGTCGGCTGGGGCCTGGCAGGCTACTGCCCCGGCCCGGCGCTGGCCTCGCTGGCCAGCGGCGGCGCCAAGCCCCTCATCTTCGGCGCGGCCATGGTCGCCGGCATGGTCATCTTCGAAGTGCTGGAGCGCCTGGCGGCGCGCCGCCACAAGCCTGCCTGATGAGTACCACGCCATGATCACCGTACTCGGACTAGGCCTTGTCGTCGGCATCATCCTGGCGCTGACCGGCGCCGGCGGCGGCATCCTCGCCGTTCCGCTGCTGGTGTTCGGCATCCAGATGAGCGTGGCCCAGGCCGGCCCCATCGGCCTGCTGGCGGTCGGCATGGCGGCCGCGCTCGGCGCCGTGCTGGGCCTGCGCCAGGGCATCGTGCGCTACCGCGCCGCCATGCTGATCGCCGCCTCCGGGATGGTGTTCTCGCCGCTGGGCCTGTGGCTGGCGCGCCGGCTCGACAACCGCTGGCTCAGCGTGCTGTTCGCATTGATCCTGCTGTGGGTGGCCCTGCGCAGCTTTCGCCAGGCCACGCGCGCGCCGATCTCCATTCCCGCCGAAGCGCGCGCCGACCAGGCCTGCGCGCGCGACACGGGCACGGGCCGCTTCATCTGGACCAGCCGCTGCGCGCGCTCGCTGGCGCTGTCGGGCGTGCTCGCCGGTCTCCTGTCCGGCCTGCTCGGGGTCGGCGGCGGCTTCGTCATGGTGCCTGCCCTGCAGCGCTATACCGACCTGGGCATGCAGGCCGTGGTGGCAACCTCGCTGGCGGTGATCGCCCTGGTGTCGGTCACCGGCGTGGTGGCCAGCGCAGCCACCGGCGGCATGCTGTGGAGCGTGGCGCTGCCGTTTTCGGCCGGCGCGCTGGCCGGCATGCTGGGCGGGCGCCTGGTGTCGGCGCGCCTGGCCGGCCCGCACCTGCAGATCGGCTTCGCCATCGTCTCGGCCGCCGTCGCCGTCGGCATGATCGTCAAGGCGGCACTATGAATTGCCCACCCCGTCCCATTGGAGAATCCGTCATGAATGTCAATCCCATCCAGCTGTTCGACGTCGAATCGTCGACCTTCACCTACATCCTGGTGGCCGACGACGAGCGCACCGCCGTCATCATCGATCCGGTCGAGCGCCACTGGGAACGCGATCTGCTGCACCTGCGCCGCCTCGACCTGACCCTGGCCTACGTGCTCGAGACCCACGCGCACGCCGACCATGTGACCTCGGCCGGCAGGCTGCGCGAGCTGACCGGCGCGCGCGCCGCCGTGCCTTCCGGCTGCGGCATCGCGCCGGCCGAGGTGCAGCTCAACGATGGCGACATCATCCGCTTCGGTGCGAACGACGCGATCGCGGTGCTGCACACGCCCGGCCACACCGCGGGCAGCGTCAGCTACGTCTGGCGCGGCAACGTGTTCAGCGGCGACACCCTGCTCATCGACGGTTGCGGGCGCACCGATTTCCAGAGCGGCAGCGCGACCGCCCTGTACGACAGTATCGTCGGCAAGCTGTTCGCCCTGCCCGACGCGAACCGCATGTGGCCCGGCCATGACTACAAGGGCCAGTCGGTATCGACGATCGGCTGGGAGAAGCGGCACAACGCGCGCGTCGCCAACCGCAGCCGGGAGGAATTCGTCGCCATCATGGGCGCGCTCAACCTGCCCAAGCCGAAGCTGATCGATATCGCGGTGCCGGCCAACCAGAACCTGGGCCTTCCCCATGGCGCATGACGGCGGCTTCAGCGCCGCGGCGCGCACCTGGGACGCGCGCTTCGACAAGCCGGCCTACGTGTTCGGCATCGAACCGAACGCCTACCTGGCCAGCCAGCGCGCCGTGCTGGCCGGCGCGGCGTCGGCGCTGGCCGTGGCCGACGGCGAAGGCAGGAACAGCGTGTGGCTGGCGCAGCAAGGCCTGCGCGTGGACGCTTTCGACGTCTCCCCGGTCGGGGTGGCCAAGGCGGCCGAGCTGGCGCGCGGCGCCGGGGTCGCGGTGGACCTGCATGTGAGCAGTTGCGACAGCTGGACCTGGCGGCGCGAGGCCTACGACGTCGTGGCCGCGATCTTCGTCCAGTTCGCGCCGCCGGACATGCGGCAACGCCTGTTCGCCAACATCGAGGCCACGCTCAAGCCGGGCGGCCACCTCATCTTGCAGGGCTATACGCCGCGCCAGCTCGAGTATAAGACCGGCGGCCCGGGCGTGCTGGAGCACCTGTACACGGAGGCGATGCTGCGCGAAGCCTTCGCCGGCTTCGAGATCGTCGACCTGCGCGCCTACGACAGCGTGCTGGCCGAGGGCACGGGCCACGTCGGGCGCTCCGCCCTGATCGGGATGGTGGCGCGCAAGCCGCTGGCCTGATAGCGGCGGCCGCTTTTCAGCGCCATGCCGGCGCCGCGCCACCTGTCGATCACACCGGCGGGCCGAGTGCACGCCGCAGCGCCTGCTCCCCCTGCGTCGTGAATCGCACGACACGCGAGCCCGGTTCGCGCGATGCCCAGCCCAGCGCGAGCACGCGCGCCAGCAGGGCCGCACCCAGCGCACCGGCGAGGTGGTGGCGGCGTTCGCTCCAATCCAGGCAGGTGCGGCAGAACACCCGCCGAGACACGCGCAGCGCCGCCGCGTCGATGCCCAGCGCCGCGAACCAGGCCTTGCCGGCGGCGGTCAGCTCCAGCCCATCGCCAGCCAGCGCCAGCGCCTGGCGCTCGCGCAGGCCGTCGAACACCAGCACCCCAAGCTCGCCGGCCAGGTGGTCGTAGCACACGCGCGCGCGGCGCATGGCCGGGTCGCGCGTGCTGCCCAGCAGGCGCACCGCGCCGGCCCGGAACGCCACCCCCATCAAGGATTCGAGCAGGTGCGCCACGTCGTCGTCGGCCAGGCTGAAATAGCGGTGGCGGCCCTGGGCCTGCACCGCCAGCAGGCCGGCGTCGACCAGCTTGGCCAGATGGCCGCTGATGGTCTGCTTGGTGACGTTGGCCGCCAGCGCCAGTTCGGTCGCGGTCAGCGCGCGGCCTCCCATGAGGGCGGTGAGCACGTCGGCGCGCGCGTGATCGCCGATCAGGGCGGCGATCTTAACGATGTCGGGGCCGTCTTTCATGGTTCGATCCTAGCCGAACCATCTTTCGCACACAAGGCGTATCGTCCGTGGCATCGACCAACCACCGGGAGCCCCGCCATGAACATCACCTGCGTCATCCGCTACGAAATCGACCCTTTCCAGCGCGACGCGTTTCGCGCCTACGCCGAGAACTGGGGCAGCATCATTCCGCGCTGCGGCGGCCATCTAGTCGGGTACTTTCTTCCCCACGAAGGCAGCAACAACGTGGCCTGGGGGATGATCGCCTTCGACAGCCTGGCCGCCTACGAGCGCTACCGGGCGCGCCTGCGCGCCGACGCCGAGGGGCGCCGCAACTTCGACATGGCGCAACAGCAGCGCTTCATCCTGCGCGAGGAGCGCAGCTTCGTGGAGAACGTCGCCGGCACCTTCGGCGTCCCGGCCCGGGAGGCGGCGTGATCGCCGTGATCTTCGAGGTCGTGGCGCAGCCGGGGCGCACCGGGGACTACCTGGACGCGGCGGCGGCGCTGCGCCCGCTGCTCGACGAGATTGACGGCTTCATGTCGATCGAGCGCTTCGAAAGCCTCGCCACGCCCGGCAAACTGCTGTCGCTCTCGTTTTGGCGCGACGAGGAGGCGGTGCGCCAGTGGCGCGCGCTGGAAGCGCATCGCGCGGCCCAGGCCCAGGGCCGCGCCGGCGTGTTCGCCGACTATCGCCTGCGCGTGGCGGCCGTGCTGCGCGACTACGGCATGCATGAGCGCGCACAGGCGCCCGACGATTCACGCCGCGCGCACGGCGCCTGAGAGGCTTTAGGCGAGCGCCAGCGTCTCTAGCCAGGCCAGCACCACCTCGGCCAGGGGGCCCGGCGCTTCGATCGGGATCATGTGGCCGCTGCCCTCGATGATTGCCAGCGTCGAGCCGGCGATGCCGGCGTGCAGTTCCTCGGCCTCCTCGCGGCTGCGCAGCTGGTCTTGGGCGGCCGCGACGATCAGGGTCGGACAGGCGATCTCGCCCAGCCGTTCGCGGTCGCCCGGCCGCTCCAGCTGCGACTGGCGGCGGAACACCTCGCCGCCCAGGCGCGCGCCCATCGCGCGCACGCGCCCGACCAGGGCACCGTTGTCGCGCTGGGCCGGATGCAGCGAGGAGATCACGGCGGCACGGCTGAGGCCCCCGAACGACAGCGCGGGCGCGGCATGGGCGATCGCGCCCTTGGCCTGGCGCAAGGCCGGGGTGTCGGGGCGCGCCGAGGTGGCGATGAGCACCAGCGCCCGCACCCGCGACGGCGCCATGCGCGCCAGCTCGCGCGCCACGTAGCCGCCCATGGAAAAGCCGACCAGGATGAACGACGGCGGCGCGGCGGCCAGCGCGCGCCGCGCCATCGCCTCGATCGCGTTGTCATGACGCAGGTCCGCATGCAGGACCGGCCCGAAGCGCTCGAATCGGCCAGCCACGTCGTCCCAGAGCGTCTCGTCGGCCATGAAGCCGGGGATAAGCAAGATTGGCATGGCGCCATGATAACAAATGGCCGCGCACTGCAAGCAACCAAAAGTTGTCGCTTGCATATCGCGTTGTTTTAAGCATAGCCAATTCGATCCAACGCGCGCCGCCGCACCCGGTTCTTTGTTAGAACTCCCGCAACACAACATTTTGCCCTGCCGGCGTGGACGGGGCGCGCTCGTTCGCCGCACCCGGCGCGCGCGAGATGAGGCAATACGGCCTGCCGCAACGAGATCCAAACATGACCGAAGCTTCAACGCCAACCGCTACACTGCTGGCCAGCGCCGCCTTCGTCGACCTGCTGCTCGACGCCGTGTGCGTGGTCGACCGTCATGGCCGCTTCGTCTTCGTCAGCGCCGCCTGCGAGCGCATTCTCGGCTACACCCCGGCTGAACTGGTGGGCCGCCAGATGCTCGACCTGGTGTACCGGGAGGATAGGGCGCGCACCCTGGAGGCCGCCGGCAAGGTCATGGGCGGATTCGAACAACTGCATTTCGAGAACCGCTATGTGCGCAAGGACGGCCAACTGGTCGACATCATGTGGTCGGCGCGCTGGTACGAGGCCGAGCAGGTGCGTATCGCGGTGGCGCGCGACATCACCGCCGCCAAGCGCACCGCCTCGATCCAGGCTGCCACCTACGCCATTTCCGAGGCGGCCCACGCGGCCGGGGATGTACTGGCCCTGATCGGGCAGGTGCACCGGATCGTCGCCGGTCTGCTGCCCGCGCCCGGCTTCGCGGTCGCGCTCAAGCCGGAGAACGGCGCGGACCTGGCCTTCGCCTACCGCCGCACCGAGGGCGGCCAGGCCGACACCCTGGCCGAAGGGGCGGCGCTGGCCCTGTGCGCCGAGGTGGTGCGCTCGCGCCAGCCGCTGCTGGTCGCGCCATCCACGCTGGGTGCGCTGGAACCGGCCCTGGCCGCCCCGGGGCTGCATCACTGGCTCGGGGTGCCGCTCGACTGCGACGACGCGACCATCGGCGTGCTGTGCCTGCAGGGCGAGAAGGACGGCCCGGCCTTCGCCGACGCCGACCGCGACCTGCTCGCCTTTATCTCGACCCAGGTGGCCACCGCCATCCAGCGCAAGCAGCTGCACGAGCAATTGACGCGCATGGCGCAGTACGACGCGCTGACAGGCTTGCCCAACCGGCGCCTGCTGGGCGACCGCCTGGACAATGCGCTGGCGCGGGCGCGCCGCCAGCCCGGCCGCCTGTGCGTGATTTTCATCGATCTCAACGAATTCAAGGAGATCAACGACGCCTTCGGCCACGCCACCGGCGACGCGGTGCTGGCCGAGGTGGCGGCGCGCCTGCGCCGCTGCGTGCGCGACGCCGACACGGTGGCGCGCATGGGCGGCGACGAGTTCGTGGTGCTGCTCGACGACCTGCGCGATCCCAGCCAGGCCGGCGTGGTGGTGGAGAAGATCCGCCAGGCCCTGGCGCCGCCGCTGCCGATCGGCCGCGGGCGCGACCTGACGATGGTCGCCAGCGTCGGCGTGGCCAACTATCCCGAGGATGGCGACGACAGCGAGCAGCTGTTGCGCCATGCCGACGAGGCCATGTACGAGGAGAAAAAGCGCGTGGCGCGGCGCCGCTGACGGCGGCACGCGCCGTTACGGCAGCGGCGCGAAGATCGCCTGCAGGTCGTCCTGGGTCAGCGCCATCTCGCGCGCGCTGCCGCCGTCGAGCACGGCCCCGGCCAGGGCGGCCTTCTTGCGCTGCAGCTCCTGGATCTTCTGCTCCAAGGTTCCCTGGGCGATGAGCTTGTAGACGAACACCGGCTTGTCCTGGCCGATGCGCCAGGCGCGGTCGGTGGCCTGGTCCTCGGCCGCCGGGTTCCACCACGGGTCGTAATGGATCACGGTGTCGGCGGCGGTCAGGTTCAGGCCCACGCCGCCCGCCTTCAAACTGATCAGGAACAGCGGCACGGCGCCGCTCTGGAAGGCGGCCACCGGCGCGGCGCGGTCGAGCGTGTCGCCGGTGAGCAGCGCGTAGCCGATGGCGCGCTCGCGCAGCTCGGCTTCGATCAGCGCCAGCATGCTGGTAAATTGGGAGAACACCAGGATCTTGCGGCCTTCGTCGCGCAGCGCCTCGATCATCTCCATCAGGGCCGCGAGCTTGGCGGAGGGCGTGGCGGCCGCCTTGGCGCCGGCGCGCTTGACCAGGCGCGGATCGCAGCACACCTGGCGCAGCTTGAGCAAGGCTTCCAGGATCACCAGCTGGCTGCGCGCCACGCCCTTGCTGGCGATCGCCTCGCGCACCTTCTTGTCCATCGCCAGGCGCACGGTTTCGTACAGGTCGCGCTGGCTGCCGCACAGCTGGACCTCGCGCACCATCTCGGTCTTGGGCGGCAGGTCGGTCGCCACCGCGTCCTTGGTCCGGCGCAGCAGGAACGGCTTGATGCGGCGCACCAGGAAGGCGTTGCGGGCCGCGTCTCCCAGCACCTCGATCGGCTTGCGGAACTCTGCGTTGAAGCGCTTCTCGTCGCCCAGCAGGCCGGGCATGAGGAAGTGCAGCTGCGCCCACAGTTCGCCGAGGTGGTTCTGCAGGGGAGTGCCGGTCAGGCACAGGCGGTGCCGGGCCGGGATCAGGGCGGCGGTCTGGGCGGCCTTGGAACGGCTGTTCTTGATGTATTGCGACTCGTCCAGGATCAGCAGGTGAAAGCGCTGGGCGCACAGCGGCGCCTCGTCGCGCGGCAGCAGGGCGTAGGTGGTCAGGACCAGGTCGTGCTGGCCGATCTCGGCGTAGCGCTCGGCGCGCGCGGCCCCGTGCAGCAGCAGCACGCGCAGGCCAGGCGCGAAGCGCGCCGCCTCGGCCTGCCAGTTCGGCATCAGGCTGGTGGGCGCCACCACCAGCGCGGGCGCGTCCAGCCGGCCGGCCTCCTTCTCGAGCAGAATGTGGGCCAGGGTTTGCAGGGTCTTCCCGAGCCCCATGTCGTCGGCCAGGATGCCGCCCAGCTCGAACTCGCGCAGGAACTGCATCCAGGCCAGCCCGGCACTCTGGTAAGGGCGCAGGGTGGCCTGCAGGCCGCGCGGCGGCGCCACCGGCCGCACGCCGCCGAAGCTGCGCAATTTCAGGCCCAGCGCGCGCAGGCGCTCGCCCCCCAGCCAGCGCAGATGGACGCTCTCCTCCAGCTCGGCCAGGCGGGCGGCGTCGAGCACCGGCAGGCGCATGCGCTCGCCGACGCGGTCGTTGAAGTACAACTCGCCCAGAGTGCGCAGGATGGGCTTGACGCGACCCCACGGCAGCGCGACGTTGGCGCCATCGGGCAGGCGCGCGAGCAGGTGCTCGCCGTCGGGGCGGGCCTCGATCACGGCCGGGTCGAACTCGCGCGGGGCGGCCCGGATCAGCTGCAGCAGCAGCGGCAGCAGGGCGATCCGGGCGCCGTTGACGACGATCCCCAGCTCGAGCTCGAACCAGGCGGAAGCGGCCGCGCCGCCCTCCTCGACCTCGGCGTACCAGTCGTCGATCGCGCTCAGGTCGAAGCGAAAACCGTCGCTGGCCTCCACCATCCAGCCCTGCCCGGCCAGCGACGGCGCGTCGTCGCGCATGAAGACTATCCAGTCCTCATCGTGCGCCATCCGCCAGGCGCCGCGCGCGTCGTCCAGCGCGCCGGCGGCCACCGGCTGCAATCGAAGCGCCGCCAGCTGCTCACGCGCCGCGCGTTCGCGCCGCGGATCGCGCTCGATCACTTCGGTGCTACGGCCATGTTTGCGCACCGCCTCCGCGGCGCCATCATCCGGCACGTGCATGCCTTCGTACTCGAAGCCGAGGACGGCGTAGTCCTGCCACTGGGCGCCGCCATCGGCACGGCCGGACGGCCGGCTTTGCAGGCGCAGCCAGGGGCGCGGCGCGACGCCACCGCGCACCACCCGCGGCAAGGCCGGCGGCGCCGACATCAGCCGGTCCAGGCCGAGCGCGGCCAGGCGCGTGGCCAGCAGGGCGCTGTCGCCGGCCGCCACCAGGGGAGCGCGCGCCACCATCGCCAGCAGGTTCTGCACAGCCGGCGCCGACAGCGCGGCCGACGCCGGCGCCAGCGTCAGTTCTCCGAGCAAGCCGTCCTGCACGTACATGGGCGGGACGGTGGGCAGCACGCGGGCGACCGGGGTGCCGTCGTCGAACTGCCAGCCCAGGCGCGCCCGACCGGGTGTGTCGTCGGCATAGCGCCACGCCAGCGTGCCCGCGCGCGCCGGCGCGTTGACGATGCTGCGCACGATACCGGTCTTGAGGCCGGCGCGCTCGTCGGCCCAGGCCAGGCAAGCGGCGTCGGCCAGCGACGCGAGCAACCGGGCGCCGCCGACGCCGCTCGGTAGCGTGCGCGCGACGCTGAAACCGCGGTTGCCCGAGAGGGCAGAAAACAGCTGCAGCAGGTACAGGTCGTCGCTATCGATGAACGGCGGCGGATCGGTGAGCAGGCGGTAGGTCTCGTTGACCACGGTGGCCGTGATGACGCCGCCGCCCGGGCCCAGGCGCGCCTTGCACACGGTGAGGCTGACGCCCTCGCGTTCGGGCATGAGCACGTACAGCAGGCGCTGCGAGGCGCCGCGTTTCCTGGCCGGCTCGGCCTGCACGGCGACGCTGAAGCGATCAAGCCAGATCGCCAGGTCCAGCGGCAGGTGGGCGCTGGGCGCCGCGGCCGGCTGCGCCCAGCGATCCAGCGCACAAATGAGCGCCGCGACCACGTGCTTGCAGTCGAACGCGACCGGGCAGCTGCAGTGTCCGTCGAATTCGATACGCCGGCCGTGGCGCTCGACCCGGATCGACTGGCGGTAGACTTGGCCGCCGCTGCCGCCCACCTCGCTGTCGATGGTGTCGTCGCCGCACGCGAGCGCGCGCACCTTGCCGCGCCGCGCATAGTCGCGGCCACGCGCGAAGGCGCCTTGGTCGAAGCTGAGAGCGATGTCGTTGAGGTCGAAATCCATTGGCGCGGCTGGTGAACATGGGCGGGCCATATTATCTCCGAAACCGGCCCGCTGCCGCAGACGACATGTCGCCGCTAGCGGTCGCCGTCCGGGCGGCCCTGGTCGGGACGGCTGTAGTCGCACACGCCGTCCGGGAAAATGCGCTCCAGCCATTGCCGCTGCGCGGGCGTGAACGGCGCGGCCGGCGCATAGGTGCCGTCGGCCAGCGCGGTGGCGAGCGGCTTGAGCGTGCATTTGAAGCGCTCGCCCTCGATGCCCTCGCCGGCGACCATGCGCGGGCTGGCATGGATCGGATACACCGACGTGCAGGCGCCCGGCGCGCGGCCGTCGAGGACGCCGTCCCATACGGCTGGGCCGCTGGCGATGCGGGCGCCGGCGCTGTCGAAGCAGGTGTCGACGAAGGCGGCGGGCGCTTCGCCGCCGCTGAGGTAGTTGTCCATCACCCCCAGGGCGTCGACGACCGGCTGCAGCAGCGTGGTGTCGGACCCGGTGAACCAGATCACCTGGCGTTTGGCCGCGCGCGGATTGGCGGCCAGCAGGCGCGCCCGCACCGAGAATGACTGGCGCGCGTTATGCATGTTCAGTTCCGGTTCCAGATAAGGGCGCAGGTCGATCACCGGGATGGCCAGGCGCGCGCCGGTGAACACGTGGCCCGAGGTGTAGGCGGCACGCATCGCCGACAGGTCGCCGGCGCGGCGGGCGGCGGGGGTGCCGCCCGGCTCGCGGCAGTCGGCGCTGCGCTGCATGTTGCGCGCATCGAAGGCGTCGAGCGCCGCGTTCCAGTTGACGAAATCGGGCTGCTCCTTCCAGCTTCCGACGCAGGCGTTGATGCGCAGGAACTCGTCGGCGTCGATGTCGCCCAGGGCAAAGGCGCGCAAGCCGTACTGCACGCCCACGTTATCGATGGGAATGGGGGCGAAGCCGGCGCTGTCGGTGCCGTAGATGTTGGCCAGGTCGTTCCAGTGCGTCCATTTCACCTGGTCGAACACGCTTGGCGGGTAGCCGTAGGCCTTGGCCACGCTGTCGAAGCGCGGATCCTTGAACACCGGGTTGAGCACGGTCGGCATGGCGGTGCGCCAGCCGTTGATGCACTCGGTGGAGCCGGGCACGCCGGTCAGGGGATTGAGCGCGCTGTCGCTGGCGTTCATGCCTTCGATGAGGGCTTGCCGGCGCCAGCTGGCCCACTGCGAGGAGGGATCGCGCGTGACCTCATCGCGAAAATATTGGCCCAGCAGGGGACAGTCGGAGATCGGGATGGTCTGGGTGACCATGTCGGGGAAGGACTGGATCGGCACGCCGCCGTCGAGCAGGCGCGGGTTGTTCTGGGCGAACAGGTATTGCTGCACCGCGCCGCCGGAGCCGCCCATGCCGATGGTGAACAGGGGCGCGCCATAGGCCTCGATGAAGCGTTCCTTGGTCATGAGCGCCGTCTCCTCGGCCAGGCGCATGTTGTAGTGCACGCCGGCCTCATTGCCGGACGAGCTGACAACGGCGAAGCCCTGGCCCAGCACGGCCGGCATCAATTGGCGCTCGCTGCCGCTGAGGTTGTCGTTGAGCCACATCGCCAGTCCCTGCTGGTGGCCGATGCCGATGCCGCCGCGCAGCCAGTACACCAGCTTGCGGTTCCAGGCGCTGGTGTCGGGCTGGCCGGCCGGCTCGGGAAACGGCGCCAGCATGGCCATCGTGTACAGGAAGCGGTTGATGCTGCCCGCCTCCACCCGCACGACGAAGGGCACCGCCGCGCCGTGCAGTGGCGTGGTCTTGAGATCGGGCGGCGGCGTGGAAAAGCCGGTGGCGGGGTCGAAGGGCTTGAAGGCGCTGCCGGTGAAGTAGAAGTAGCTGACCCGGGTGGGAATGGCGCAGGTCTTGCTGTAGCCGGCCAGCGCGCCGGTCGCGTCGAAGACCGGGTGGCCGATGCCGTCGTGGTTGTCCACCAGCGGCTGGCCCAGTCCGGACTCCTGGGAACGGCAAATGAAGGGCTGCTGCTGCGGCCCCGTGAAGATGGGGCCGCTGATGGGGTAGTTGGTCAGCGCCACTTTGTCGGACACGCCGTTGCCGTTGGCATCGCGGTAGCGCACTTCGAGCTCGTTGTGGCCGTCGGACAAGCCGGTGATCACGCCTTCCATGTGCTCGCCGTCGCGCGCGAGCACAGGCGTGATTTGGCGGCCGTTGAGCCAGATGCCGAGCCGGTCCTGCAGGCCCGGGGCCGCCGTGATGGCGATGCGGGCGTCGCCGCCGGTGACCTGGTCCGGCCGGCTCGACGGCACGCGCACGGTGACGCCGGTGGGCGGTGCCGGTACGGGCGAGGCGCTGCAGGCAATCAGGGTGAATGCGGCAAGGGCGGCGACGGCGGCATGGTTCCTCGATGGCATGGCGAATACTCCTTTGTTCGTTGGCTCGGACGCTTACCCATGCATCGTGCCCGAAGGCGGCCGCCCTGCGCCTGCGCCAGCGCAGCAGGGACGCCGGGCCGGCGCAAGCGCGGGCGGCGGGCGCTATTCGCGCAGCAAGGTCTGGATATCGTTGAACACCACGTCGGGCAACAGGTAGGAAGTGGTGTAGATCTCGCGCACCCGCCCGCGCGCGTCGATCAGGAAAATCTTGAGCAGGTGGTTGTAGAGCCGGGTGGGCCGGCCCTGCGGGTCGAGCGTGACGGCCACGTCCTGGCCGAAGCCGTCGATAATGGGCCGCAGCGCGCCCACCGAGCGCGTGGTGAGGAAGTGCCAGCGCAGCGCGCTGCGCGGATCGGCCAGCGCGCCGGCGTAGGCGCGCATCGCCGCGGGGGTGTCGTTGGTGGGGTCGAACGACAGGCTGACGAAGCGCACCCTGCGCGCCAGCGCGGGCTGGGCCAGCAGGCGCCGGCGCAGTTCGACGAAGGTCTGGAACGCCAGCGGGCAGCCGACCGGGTCCACGCAATACGTGTACATGAAACCAAGCAGGGTGACCTTGCCCGCCGTGTAGCGCTGCAGGGGATAGCTGCGCCCGTCTGTGTCGAGCACCTGGCCGTTGGCGGCCGTCTGGATGACCTCGAGCCGGTAGCTGCCCGGCGCGGGCGCGACGAACTGCTGGCGCGGCCGCGCGAGCGCGACGTCGTTGGTGCCGGCCCGGGCCGCCGGCGTGGTCGTCAGCATCGCCAACAGCAGCGCCAGCAGCGCCACCAGCAGCGTGAGCCCCAGAGCCAGCGGCGCGGGCGCGGGCGTGGGCACGAGCAATGGCGCGAGCACGGGCGGCACGGGCAATGCGGGTAGCCTGCGCCGCATCTCTCGTCCTTCCTGTACCGCCCGCCACGCGGAAGCGCCGCGCACGTCCCGGCCACGCGTGCGATGCATCGCCCGCTCAGCGCGCCGGCATGCCGTTCAAGCTGGCCGGCGCGCCGTTCAGGCTGGCCACGCTGGCCGCCGCACCGGCGGTGAACTTCATGTGGTGCGGGCGGCCCAGCTTTTCCTTGGTGAAATCGATCACCCATTGCTGCTTCAACTGTTTGCCGTCCCAACTGAACAACTTGAGGAACTGTTCGTTGTCGGCCCCTTTCTTGTCCCAGTTCGACAGCAGGCTGCTGGTGACGTACACGCGCTTGCCGTCCCAGCTCTGGCTGACCATGTTGACCTGCTTGCCCGTCACCTTCTCGTAGATCTGGCGCGGCGCCTCCGGATTGCGCAGGTCGAACAGGCGCGTCTTGCCGTCCATGAAGGTGTTGACCCACAGGCTCTTGCCGTCCGCCGCGATCGAGATGTCGACCGGCAGCGGTGTCTTGCTGGGGTCGCCGATGGCGGCCACATCTTTGGCCTGCCACTGGCCCTTGGCGTCCTGCTTGATCAGCCATAGCCGGGAGGTGAGCGCGGCGGCGGTGACGGCCCAGTTGTCCCCCTCCTTGAGCGACCAGCGGATTTCCAGCGGCGCGCCGGGCGTGTTGAACACTTTCTGCGGACGCATGGATTTGAAGTCCCACAAGACCATCGTGTTGCCGAACTGCTTCATGGCTGCCGGGTCCGCGATCACCTTGCCCAGCTCGGCCATGTAGTTCTTCTTGCCGGTGAAGCTAGACGTGAGCATGACGTTCTTGTGCGGATTGATGGCGATGTCGTAGCCATAGCCGTCGCCTTTGACGCCGCCCACGGCGGTAGTGGGGATGGGATAGCTGGCCACGTACTGGCCCTGGTTGTTGTACACCGCCAGCCCGGTGGCGCCGCCCTGGTCCTTGTTCGACAGCATGCCCAGCAGCATGCGCCCGGGAATCGGGTAGAAGGTGTGCGGGCCGACGTAGCCGGTCTTTTGCACCAGGTCGGCGATGGTCCTGACCAGCTTGGGATGGGCCGGGTCGGTGCCGACGTCGAACACGAAGATGGTGCTGTCGTCCAGGCGCCCGGCCCAAAGGTATTTGCGGTCGTCCGTGAAGCCCATGTGGTGGGCCTCGCCGCGCCCCGGCACGGAGAGCACGTCGACCACCTTGCCGTAGCGCGGCGAATGCGGATTGACGTCCACGGTGACGAGCTTGTCGGCGCCGTCGCCCAGCCCCGCGACGCCCAGCGTCCAGACGTGCAGGTAGTCTTCTTGACCCTTGATCAGCTTGGCGAGGTAGGGCGAATTGCAGGTTTCATCGGCCAGCGCCGCGGCCGGGGCGAACAGACCGAGCGCCAGGCCCAGCGCCAGGGAAACGATCCAGGCAAGCAGACGCGATGTCCTCATGAGACCCCTCCAGCGTGGATGAACACCGCCCCATCATAGAGCGGCTGTGCGCGGGCTTGAACCGAGTCAGCAATGACATTGACGTAGATCAAACAATGCCTGCACACGATTGACCGGTTGACCCCACAGCTCGGCCGTTGAAGCCGCCTATACTCATCCTCCATTGTCTTTATTTTATTATTTTTTATACATCCCACAGGAGCAACCATGCGTCTGGCGTCCCGTTCCCGTTTCCTCGCGAGCATCATCCCCGCGCTGGCCATGCTGGCCGCCCTGGCCCTGCCCGGCGCGGCCCAGGCCGCCAAACCCTACCAGTACGCGGTGGTGGGCGACCCAACCGACGTGGTGTTGGCCCACCCCGCCGCGCCCAGCCTGGTGCTGATGGGCGGCGGTCCGGACGTGGACGCGGCCTTCCAGTGGATGATCCGGCGCGCCGGCGGCGGCAACTTCGTCGTCATCCGCGCCAGCGGCACCGACGCCTACAACCCGTATGTCTTCGCGATGGGCGGAGTGAGCTCGGTGGAAACCATCGTCATTCCCAGCCGCGCGGCCGCCAACGACCCGTTCGTGATCGCCCGCATCCAGGGCGCGGAAGCCCTGTTCATCGCCGGCGGCGACCAGAGCGACTACGTCAAGTACTGGCAGGGCACGCCGGTGCAGGCGGCGATCGAAGCGCTGGCCAGCAAGAACACGCCAATCGGCGGCACCAGCGCCGGCCTGTCGGTGATGGGCAAGTACGCCTTCACCGCGCTCAACGGCTCCATCACCTCGGCCCAGGCCCTGGCCAACCCGTACGACCGCGCGGTCACGCTCGGACGCGATGTGCTGCGCCTGCCGGACCTGGGCGGCCTGATCACCGACCAGCACTTCGACACGCGCGACCGCATGGGCCGCCTGCTCACCTTCATGGCGCGCATCGTCAACGACGGCTGGGCCGGCAGCGTGCACGGCATCGGCGTGGACGTGGAGACGGCGCTGCTGGTGGCCGACGGCAGCGCGACCCGGGTCGGGACCGGCGCGGCCTACTTCCTCAGCACCGTGGGCCTGCCGCAAGTGTGCCGGCCGAAAACCGCCCTCACCTACCGCAACATCAGCACCGAGCGCCTGGCCGGCGGCGGCAGCTTCGACCTGCGCAACTGGGCAAGCTATGATGGCGGCACCACCAAGTACGCGGTCTCGGCGGTGGGCGGGGTGCTCAGCTCGACCCAGCCGGGCGGCGCCATCTACTAAACCGACTGAGCCGGGGGCGCCCGGCCTTTTTCAAGGAATTGCGCATGCCCGAGCTCCTGCTCACGCCGATCGTGTTCCTGCTCACCGCCGTGCTGCTGGTGCCGCTGGCCCAGCGCCTGCGCCTGGGCTCGGTGCTGGGCTACCTGATCGGCGGCTGCCTGATCGGACCCTGGGGCCTGGCGCTGATCCGCAAGCTCGACCTGATCAGCCAGGTGGCCGAGATCGGGGTGGTGCTGATGCTGTTCCTGATCGGGCTGGAGCTGCAGCCGAAGAAACTGCTGGCCATGCGCGCCCTGGTGCTCGGCGGCGGCAGCCTGCAGATGGCCGTGTGCGGCGCCGCGCTGGCGCTGGCCGCCTTCCTGCTGGGCATGGCGCCGCTGGCGGCCATCGTCGCCGGCCTGGCGCTGGGCCTGTCCTCGACCGCCATCGCCATGCAGAACATGCAGGAGCGCCACCTGGAGCACACCCCGGCCGGCCAGGCCGCCTTCGCGCTGCTGCTGTTCCAGGACATGGCGGCCATTCCCCTGCTGGTGGCGATCCCCCTGCTGGGCGCGGAGCGCGCGGACGGCGCCGGTTTCAACTGGGCGCTGGCGGCGGCCGTGATCGGCGCGGTGCTGGTGCTGGGCCGCTACGCGATCCGCCCGGCCCTGCGCCTGATCGCCAAGACCGGCCTGCGCGAGATCTTCACCGCGTTCGCGCTGCTGCTGGTGCTCGGCATCGCCGAGCTGATGACCATGGCCGACCTGTCGATGGGCCTGGGCGCCTTCCTGGCCGGGGTGCTGCTGGCCAGTTCGGAATACCGCAAGGCGCTCGAGGCCGACCTGGAACCGTTCAAGGGCTTGCTGCTGGGCCTGTTTTTCACCTCGGTCGGCATGTCGGTCAACCTGGGCCTGCTGGCCGAGGCCCCGCTGGCCGTGGGCGCGCTCACGGCCGGCTACGTGGTGCTGAAGATGGCCTTGCTGGGGGCGCTGGCGCGCGCGCTGCCGATCCCCCCGGTGCAGCGCTGGCCGTTCGCCGCCCTGCTGGCCCAGGGCAGCGAATTCGCCTTCGTGGTGTTCGCGGTGGCCGCCGACGCGCGCCTGCTGCCGCCGCGCTGGAACCAGATGCTGGTGCTGGCGGTGGCGCTGTCGATGGCGCTCACCCCGCTGGCGCTGGCGGCGGCGAACTGGCTGGGCAAGCGCCTGCACGCGCCGGCGCCCCCGCCGGCGGACACCATCACACCCGACGGCGCGTGCGTGATCATCGCCGGCTTCGGGCGCGTGGGCCAGATCGCCGCGCGCATGCTGGTCGCCTCGGGCATCCGCGTCACCGTGCTCGACAACGACCCCGACCTGATCGACATGCTGCGCCGCTTCGGCTTCAAGGTGTTCTATGGCGACGCCACCCGGCTCGACCTGCTGCAGGCGGCCGGCGCGGCCGACGCGGCACTGTTGATCAACGCGATCGACGACATGCAGGCCAGCCTCAAGCTGACCGACCTGGCGCGCGCCCACTTCGCCCACCTGACCATTATCGGGCGGGCGCGCAACATGACCCATTTGTTCGAACTGCGCGAGCGCGGCGTGGAACTGGTCGAACGCGAGACGTTCGAAGCGGCCCTGCGTATCGGCCAGCACGCGCTGCGCCAGATGGGCATCGACGCCGATGCCGCTCAGCGCGCCACGGAGATCTTCCGTGAACACAACCTGGCCACCCTGGACGCCATCTTCCCGTTCTACCGTGACGAGACCGCGATGATCTCGATTGCCCAGGCCGCGCGCGAGGAACTGGCCGCGTCCTTCGAGCAGGACCGCATCCGGCTGCGCCAGGGCGCGGCCACGCAGGAGCCGGCGCCCGGCCAGGCCGGACCGGTCTGAGACGCTGCCCTGCGCGCTCCCGCCCGTTGCCTTAGGCGGCGGCCGCGGCGTACACGGCGCGCTGGTCGGCCAGCGCCTTGGCGTAGGCCGGACGCGCCGTGCAGCGCGCGAAATAGCTTTCCAGGGCCGGATAATCGCCCAGCAGGCCGCCGTTCGACACCAGGCGCAGCACCCCGGTCATCAGAATATCGGCGGCGCTGAACTGGCCGGCCAGGTAGTCGCGTTCCTTGAGCCACTGGTTCAGCTCGGCCAAACGCTTGCGTGCCATTTCTTCGAGTTGCGGGCGGCGCTCGGCGACCCAGGCCTGGGCCTGGTCGACCAGTCCCAGCTGCACGTAGGCGCCGATGTGCGGCTCCATGCTGTTGATGGCCGCGAACACCCAGGACGTGACCTGGGCGCGCTGCACCGGCTCGGACGGCAGCAGCGCCGGCACGCTGGCGGCGATGTGCAGCACGATCGCGGCGGACTCGAACAGCTCGAACGCGCCGTCCTGGTAGGCGGGGACCTGGCCGAAGGGCTGCAACTGGCGGTACTGGGCCGACTGCTGCTCGTCCGGGTCGATCAGGCGCACCTGGTAGGGCTTGCCGGCCTCCTCCAGCGCCCAGCGCACGCGCATGTCGCGCACGTGGCCCACGGCGAACGGCGGCACCCGGCGCAGGGTGGTCAGGGTCGGCAGCGGCGCGGCGCCGCTGGTGTCGTTTGCTGAATTCATGTTCGCTCCTGTGTCAATACGGTTGGTTGTGATTGTTGCGTGTGATGGATGACGAAGCGCCACTTTACCCGTATCCTATTTATGATCAAGAACATATTCTGAAAATTGACGCCATGCCCTACAACAGCGCACACAAGGCCGCGACCCGCGCCCGCATCGTCGACGCGGCGCGCCGCCTGTTCAACCAGTACGGCTTCGAGCAGGTCTCGATCGACCAGGTCATGTCCGGCGCCGGCCTCACCCGGGGCGGCTTCTACCATCACTTCGCCAGCAAGGACGCGCTGTACGCGGCGGCGGTGACAAGTTTTAGCACCTGCAACCCGTTCCGCGCGCGTCTCGACGCCATGCCAGCCGCGTCCGCGCAGGCGCTGGCGCGCATGCTGATCGACGTCTACCTGTCCGACGAGGTGCTGGCCGACGTCGAGGCCCAGTGCCCGCTGTACGCGCTGCCGGGCGACGTGGCGCGCGCCGGGCTGCCGCCGCGCAAGGCCTACACCGACCTGATCCGTAACCTGACGGGGATGTACAGCCGCGCGCTGGCGCCGGCGCCGGACGGCGAGCGGCGCGCCCAGGCCATCGTGGCCCTGTGCGTGGGCGGCATGGTGCTGGCGCGCACCACCGACGACGCCGGGCTGCGCCACAGCCTGCGCGCGGCCGCCCGCACACAGGCGCTCGACCTGCTCGAACGCGCCGCCGGGCCTGTGTAGGAAAGCGCCGATTCATCATCGAGCCCGCTTGCATGCGCGCGCCGCTCTCCTACCATGAAGGAAGGCCGCCGCGGGCGGCCCGCCACGCCGGGGGAACCAGCCACAGCAAGGGAGCGCCATCATGAATGCGGTAAGCCGAACCGAGATCGACCTTTTCAGCGCCACGCTGCGCGGTCCGCTGGTGCAGCCGGCCGACCCTGACTACGCGGCTGCGCGCACCTTGTGGAATGCCATGATCGAACGCCGCCCGGCGCTGATCGTGCGCTGCGCCGGCAGCGCCGACGTGCTCGCCTGCGTGGGCTTCGCGCGCGAGCACGGGGTGGCGCTGGCCGTGCGCGGCGGCGGCCACAATATCGCCGGCAGCGCCCTGTGCGACGACGGCCTGGTGGCCGATTTGTCGGCCATGCGCTCGGTGCGGGTGGACCCGGAGCGGCGCCTCGCCTACGTGGAGGGCGGTGCGCTGCTGCGCGACTTCGACCATGAAGCGCAGGCGTTCGGACTGGCTACGCCGCTGGGCGTCAATTCCACCACCGGGGTGGCCGGCCTGACCCTGGGTGGCGGCTTCGGCTGGCTCAGCCGCAAATACGGCCTCACGGTGGACAACCTGCTGGCGGCCGACATCGTCGTCGCCGACGGGCACCGCCTGCACGTGAGCGCCGACCAGCATCCCGACCTGTTCTGGGCCATCCGTGGCGGCGGCGGCAATTTCGGCATCGTCACCGGCTTCGAATTCCGCCTGCATCCGGTCGGCCCGAGCGTCACCGCCGGGCTGATCGTGTTCCCGGCGGCCCAGGCCAAGGACGTGCTGACGCGCTACCGCGATTTCGTCGCCACCATGGGCGACGACCTGTCGATCTGGGCGGTGCTGCGCAAGGCGCCGCCGCTGCCCTTCCTGGACCCGGCCGTGCACGGCAGCGACGTGCTGGCCCTGGCGCTGTTCTCGCCCCTGGAGGCTGCTGCCGTGCAGGACGCGGTGGGCCAGGTGCGCGCCTTCGGCCAGCCGCTCGGCGAACACGTGGGCGCGGTCCCCTACACAGCCTGGCAGCAGGCCTTCGACCCGCTGCTGGCGCCGGGCGCGCGCAATTACTGGAAGTCGCACAACTTCACCGCGCTCAGCGACGAGGCCATCGACGTGGTGCTGCATTACGCGGCCCGCCTGCCGTCCGGCCAGTGCGAGATCTTCCTGGGTCTGCTGGGCGGCCAGGCCAGCCGGGCCGCCCCAACCGACACGGCCTACCCGCACCGCGACGCGCTATACGCCATGAACGTGCACGCGCGCTGGGAGACCCCGGCCGAGGACGCCGCCTGCGTGGCCTGGGCGCGCGAGTTCTTCCGCGCGGCGGCGCCGCACGCGGCCGGCAGCGTGTACATCAACTTCCTCACCCAGGACGAGGGCGAGCGGATTGCCGAAGCCTACGGCGCCAACTACCAGCGCCTGCGCCAGGTCAAGACGCAATACGATCCGCACAACCTGTTCCGGGCAAACCAGAACATCGCGCCGCTGGCCGTTTAAGCGCCGAGGGCAGGCACGGACACAGTTGCCGCCCAATATTTTAAGTTTCTGTTACTTTTGAATAGTTTCCAGAAGGCATTTTCACCCTAGAATACGCCGCCCGGAGTATTTACGGCGTAACGACAAGCGGGATGCGAGCGCTGCCTATCATCGGGGCTGCCCACCTACCCGCGCACCACATCTAGGGAAACATGTTCAAACTCTCCATGCTCGCCGCGGCCGCGCTGGCGCTGACCGGCTGCGCCTCGATCGCAGGGCAGAAAATGCAACCGATGACGGTCATGACCGTGCACGACAATCAAGAAGTCGCAGGCATCGGCTGCACGCTCACCAACGACGAAGGCAGCTGGTTCCTGACCAGCCCGGGCAGCGTGACGGTCCACAAGAGCACCGGTGACCTGGCGATCACCTGCAAGAAGGACGCGCTGGCCGGCAACGCCATGATCGTCTCCAAGTCCAACACTGCGGTGTGGGGCAACATCCTCATCGGCGGCGGCATCGGCTACATCATCGACCGCAACACCGGCGCCGGCTTCGATTATCCGAACACCGTCACCATCATGCTGCGCCAGCTCGGCGACAAGCCGGCGGCGCCAGCGCCGGCGCCAGTGGCAACCGCCCAGCCCGACGCTGTCGTCGCCACGGCCAAGTAAGCCGCCACTCTCAATCGAAAGCACACACGATGAAACGCAACACCACCGGCTCCACCACTGTTTTCTGCACCCTGCTGGCCGCCCTGTTCATGACCGGCTGCTCCACCGTCGCCCCGGCCTACCCGCCATCGCTGACCAACGTCGCCGCGCTCAAAGCCAGCGGCCCGGCCACGGCCAAGGTCAGCGCGTTCGCGTCCGCGTCCGACCCCGGCAATGCCAACCCGATCTCGATCCGTGGCGGCTCAATGAATTCGCCGTACGCCGGCTCGTATGCCAACTACGTCGCCGAGGCGATCAAACAGGAGCTGATCCTGGCCGGAAAATACGCGCCCAATGCCGACGTCGACATCAGCGGAACCTTGCTGTCGAACGACCTCGACGCCTCCGGATTCTCCACCGGCCACGGCAACATCTCCATGCGCGTGGTCGTCAAAAACCATGGTGTCGTCACCTTCGACAAGGTCAAGGCCACCAAGCACGAGTGGGAGTCGTCGTTCGCGGGACCGGTTGCCATTCCGCGCGCCATCGGCGCCTATCCGGTCATGGTCCAGAACCTGCTCGCCCTCCTGTACGCCGATCCCGATTTCACCACCGCCCTGAAATAATCCCATGAACATACTTAAACTCAGCACCGCCTTGCTGGTGGCCGCCGTCCTTTCCGGCTGCGCCCATCCCGTCATGATCGCGCCAGCCCTCGCCAAACTCGAGCGCCGCGCCGACGCCAAGCCTAAAATCAAGGCCAATGTCGGCTACGTACTCAACGATGCGCAGCGCAGCCAGACCTTCGAAACGCTCGGCGGTGGTGGCGACAAAGTCACCAGCACACCCTACCGGGACCTGGAAACCGGCTTCTACAAGATGCTCACCAATGTGTTCAACAACGTCGCGATCCTCAAGAAGGCTGACGACCAGGACGCCATCCGCACCAATCAGCTCAGCTACCTGATCACGCCGCGGGTGGTACCGACTTCCTCGTCGTCGAGCGTGCTGACCTGGCCGCCGACCGATTTCAGCGTCGACCTGACCTGCGACATCAGCGACGCCAACGGCAAGCTGATCGACACCAAGCGCGTGGTCGGCAAGGGCCATGCGGAATTTTCCGAATTCAAATCCGACTTCGGAATGAGCGGCAAGCGGGCCATGGAGGACGCCTTGCTGCAGATGCAAAAAGTCCTGCTCGACATGCCCCAAACCGGCCCCGTCGTCACGGCGAAGTAAGTCAAGCCGGCCGGGCGATCCAGCCCGGACTGGCCGCGGCCCTGCTCGAGCGCTCCCACCAACCCACGAGCAGGCGCAGCTTCCCCCTACCTGAGGAAGGCCACCAGCGCGCGCAGGCTGGCCGACATATTGCGCGCGCTCGGAAAGTACAGGTAGAAGCGCTCTTCCGGCACGCTCCAATCCTGCAGCACATACCGCAAGCGACCTTGCGCCACATGGTGGGCGGCGTAGCCCTCGTAGGTGTAGCACACGCCGGCGCCGTCGATGGCCGCGTGCACGATCGCCGCCATATCGTCGAGCACCAGGGCGCCCCCCACGGCGATGTCGATGGGCTGGCCGGCGCGCGCGAACTCCCAGCGGTAGCGCGCCCCGCTGGGAAAGCGCAGCGCGATGCAGCGGTGCGCCAGCAGGTCCTGGGGCGTGTGCGGCACGCCGTGCGCGTCCAGATAGGCGGGCGCGGCGCAGGCCACGAAGCGGACCGGCGGGCCCACCGGCAGCGCCACCATATCCTGCTGCAGCAGTTCGCCGAAACGCATGCCCGCATCGAAACCCTCGGCCACGATATCGACCACGGCGTCGCTGCCGACCACCTCCAGCTCCACCTCGGGATAGGCGCGCGCCCACGCGGCCAGGCGCGGCGCCAGCACCAGATGGAGGGCCGCGCGCGGGATGTTCAGGCGCACCTTGCCGCGCACCGCGCTGCGCTCGGCGTTGAGCTCGTCCAGCGCCCGCTCGATCTGGCCCAGCGCCGGTGCCAGGCTGGCCAGCAGGCGCTCGCCGGCCGGCGTCGGGCTCACGCTGCGCGTGGTGCGGTTGAGCAGGCGCACACCGAGCGCCTGCTCAAGCTTACCCACGGCGTGGCTGAGCGCGGACGCCGACACGCCCAGGCCGCTGGCGGCCTTGCGAAAGCTGCGCTGGCGCGCCACGTGGACCAGGGCGCCCAAGCTGTCGAGCTGATGCTTCATTGATGAAATTTCCTCAGTAGTGTAGCAAGCATTGTAGCGATTGTTTCTCCACTCCGGCATGCGCATACTGGGCCGGCGGTTTCGGTTCGCGCCATCGCGCGAACGGCGCCCCCGGCGCTTCATGTGACGAACCGGTCAACGGAGGTGGGAATGAACGCATTTGAAGGCAAGACGGCGCTAGTCACGGGCGGCTCCTCGGGCATCGGTTTCGCCAGCGCGCAGGCGCTGCTGGCGCATGGCGCGGCGCGCGTGTACATCGTGGCGCGCGACGCCGACCGGGTGGCCTCGGCCGCCCACGCGCTCGGCGAACGCGCCGTGGGCGTGGCGGCGGACGTGGCCAGCGCGGCCGACCTGGCGCGCCTCAAGGCCAGCATCGAGGAGCGCGGCGACCGTCTCGACGTCCTGTTCGCCAACGCCGGCGTGGCGCACGCCAACGCCTTCGGCGCCACCAGCGAAGCCGAATTCGATACGCTGTTCGACATCAATGTGCGCGGCGTGTTCTTCAGCGTCCAGAGCATGCTCACGCTGCTCAACGACGGCGCCAGCGTGGTGCTCAACGCCTCCGTGGCCGGCATCAAGGGCATGCCGAACCTGAGCCTGTACAGCGCCTCGAAGGCGGCGGTGCGCTCGTTCGCGCGTACCTGGGCGGTCGACCTCAAGCCGCGCGCCATCCGGGTCAACACCATCAGCCCGGGCGTCACGCGCACCCCGATCCTGGCCGGCGGACTGGGGATGGATGCCGAGGCCATCGCCGCCCTCGACGGCTACCTGGCGGGCGCGACGCCGACCGGACGGATGGCCGAGCCGGAACAGATCGCCAGCGTGGTGCTGTTTCTCGCATCGCCAGGTTCCAGCCACGTCAACGGTATCGAACTGTGCGTGGACGGCGGCCTCGCCCAGATCTGACCCGCGCCGCAGCACCAGACGCCCCCGTGCGCCACGCGGGCGGCGCACGCGGGAACTTCCGGCCGCCTTTGGTTTCGAAGCTCTATCGGCCAGCCGGCCGGCTTACCTGGGACGGGCCGCCGCATGGACGAGCGGGTATGGGTCAGCAGCTACGCACCGGGGGTGCCGGCCACGGCCGACGTGACGGCCTATCCTTCGCTCGCGCACCTGTTCGCCAGCGCCGTGGCACGCTACCGCGCGCTGCCGGCCTTCACCCAACTGGGCACGACGCTGAACTACGGCGATGTCGAACAGCTCAGCGCCGACGTGGCCGGCTTCCTGCAGAACGACCTGGGCATGGTGCGCGGCGAGCACGTTGGCCATCATGCTGCCCAACGTGCTGCAGTACCCGGTGGTGCTGTTCGGCGCCTTCCTGGCCGGCCTGACGGTGGTCAACGTCAATCCCATGTTCACCACGCGCGAACTGCGCCGGCAACTGCTGGACGCCGGCGCGCGCGACATCGTGGTGCTGGAAAATTTCGCCCACACGGTCGAACAGGTCGTGGCGGACTGCCATCTGCGCGCCGTCGTCACCTGCCGCCTGGGCGACCTGCTGACGCCGCCCCTGTCCGTCATCGCCAACTTCACGGCACGCCATGTACGCCACCTGGTGCCGCGCTGGACGATCGCGGGCGCGCTGCCGTTCACGCGCGTCATGGACTGCCGCCGCGGCCACGACCTGGCGCCGGCGCCGCTGGGGCCGGACGATATCGCCTTCATCCAGTACACCAGCGGCACCACGGGCGTGCCCAAGGGCGTGGTGCTCACCCATGCGAACGTGGTGGCCAACGTCCGCCAGAACAACCTGTGGTCGGGCCAGCAGGTGCATGAACGCGTGGAAACCGTGATCACGCCGCTGCCGCTGTACCACGTGCTATCGCTGATGGTGAACCGGCTCGGCTATTTCAACTTTGGCGCACGCAACATCCTCGTGACCGACCCGCGCGATATCGCCGGCCTGGTGCGGACCCTGCGGCGCCACCGGGTGACGGTGATCATCGGCGTCAACACCTTGTACCAGGCGCTGCTGGACGCCCCCGGCTTCGGCGCGCTCGACTGGCGTCCCCTGCGCTGCGCGGTGGCCGGCGGCGCCGCCGTGCAAGCGTCGGTGGCGGCGCGCTGGAAGGCGGCCACCGGGGTGGCGCTGGTGGAGGGCTACGGCCTGACCGAGGCGGGCGTGCTCACCTGCAACCGGCTCGACAGCGACAGCTGGAGCGGCGACGTCGGCCTGCCCTACCCGTCCACCAAGATCAGCGTGCGCGACGAGGCCGGTGCCGCGCTGCCCTGCGGCACGGTGGGCGAGATCTGCGCGCGCGGCCCGCAGGTGATGCGCGGCTACTGGCAGCGCCCGGCCGAGACCGCCGCCGCCTTCACCGCCGACGGCTGCCTGCGCACGGGCGACCTGGGCACGCTCGACGGCGCCGGGCGCCTGCGCGTGGTGGACCGCAAGAAAGACATGATCGTGGTGTCCGGCTTCAAGGTCTATCCGGCCGAGCTCGACGAGGTGGTGGCCCTGCATCCGGGCGTGGCCGAGGCCGCCGCCGTGGGGGTACCGGACCCGCGCTCGGGCCAGGCCGTCAAGCTGATCGTGGTCAGGAAAGACCCCGCGCTCGACGCCGCCACGCTGCTGGCGTATTGCCGCCAGAAGCTGACTACCTACAAATGCCCGAAATACATCGAGTTCCGCGACGCGCTGCCCAAGTCCGCGCTCGGCAAGGTGCTGCGCAACGTCCTGAGGGACACGTCGGCGGCGCCCCCAGGCTTGGCCACGCCCGCGTAGCGCGCGTGGCAAATCAAGGAACAGGCAGCGCGCCGCTAGCGGGGCGTGCCGTCCGCGTGCGAGCGCAGCAGCGAGACCTCGAACGCGGCGGCGCACAGCGGCTGGCCGAACAGAAAGCCCTGCAGGTAGTCGCAGTGACGCTCGGCCAGCCAGTCGCGCTGGGCGGCGGACTCGACCCCTTCGGCGATGACTTTCAGGCCCAGCTTGTGCGCCATCACGATGATGGTTTCGGTGATGGTGGCGCTGGTGCGGTCGTGCATCATCTCGGCGACGAAGCTACGGTCGATCTTGAGATAGTCGATGTCGAGCCGCTTGAGATAGGTCATCGAGGAATAGCCGGTGCCGAAGTCGTCGATCGACACCTCCATGCCGCCGTGCTGGAGCGCGTGCAGGCGGTCGAAGACGGCGTCCGACACGTTGAGCAGGACGCCCTCGGTGATTTCGACCGCGATGCTGTTGTGCGGCAGCTTGCAGTCGGCCAGGTGGCGCGACCAGTCGAGCGAGTCGGCATGGGGCTGGAACTGCACCGGCGACTTGTTGATGCTGATCTGGAACTGGCGCCCCAGCATCGCGCTCCAGCGCCGGGACCACTGCACGGCCTGGCGGAACACCCAGTCGCCGATCTCGTGAATCAAGCCGGTTTCCTCGGCGATCTCGATGAATTCGCTGGGCAGGACCAAGTCGCCAGCGCGGCGCCAGCGCAGCAGGGCCTCCGCCTTGTGCACCGGGCCGGCGCCGGCCGGGAGGATGGGCTGGAAGAAGAGTTCGAACTGGTCCTCGGCCAGCGCGCCGCGCAGGTCGCTGGTGAGCTTGAGCCGGTGCATGGCCGCCACCTGCATGGCCGGCTCGAAGAAGGTCAGCTGGTTGCGCCCGCCGCTCTTGGCCCGGTACATGGCCTGGTCGGCGTTGCGCATCAAGTCCTCGGGCGCGCGCGCGTCGCCGGGATAGAGGGCGATGCCGATGCTGGCCGATACGTAGGCCTGCTCTATGCCGAGCTGGAACGGCATGCGCAGCACGTCGAGGATGTGCTCGGCCGCAAGTTCGATATGCTCGAGTTCGCTGGTATCGGCGAGGATCACGGTGAATTCGTCCCCCCCCAGCCGCGCCACCGTGTCCACGCCGCCCACGCAGGCGACGATGCGGCGCGCGGCCTGCACCAGCAGGGCGTCGCCGGCGTCGTGGCCGAGCAGGTCGTTGACCTCCTTGAAGCGGTCCAGGTCGATGAACAGCAGGGCGATCCGGTGCGGCGCGCCGCGCGCGTGCTTCATCTCCTGCTCCAGGCGGTCGCGGAACAGCACGCGGTTGGGCAGGCCGGTCAGGGCGTCGTAATGGGCGCGCTGCTCGAGCCGCTCGTTGAACTGGCGGATCGTGTGCTCGATGCGCTTGCGCTCGGAAATGTCGGCCGTGAAGCCGTGCCAGGCGATCACGCCGTCGGGGCCGCGGGTGGGGCGGGCGTTGAGTTCGTGCCAGCGCAGGCCCTTGTTCGGCAGCAGCACGCGGTACTCGACGTGCCAGGGCGCCAGGTCGCGCGCGGCCAGGCGCAGGCGGCGCGCGATGCGGGCCAGGTCGGCGCGCACGATGCGGCTGCGCAAATACTGGATGTCACGCTCGATCTGCTCGGGCGAGAATTCGAACATGTCGCTGGCCATGCTGCTGATGAAGGAACAGGACAGCCTGCCATCGGCGCCCATGAGGATCTCGAACAGCGCGCCGGGGACCTGCTGGGTCAGCTTGGTGAACAGCTCGTGGGTCCGCTGCAGTTCCTGGCGCAGCGCGCGCTCCTCGGTGACGTCGATCAAGGTGCCCACCACCCGCAGGGGCCGCCCTTCGGTGTCGCGCGCCACGACCCGGCCGCGGGCACGGATCCACAGGTAGCGCCCGGAGCTGTGGCGCACGCGCTGCTCGTGGACGCGCACGCCCTCGCCCGAGCTCAGGAAATCGTCGACGAACGCGCGGCTGCCGGCCACGTCGTCCGGATGCACCAGGCTCCGCCAGAACGCGGCCGTCCGCGGGGTGTCGCCGACCAGGCCCAGGATGGCGCGCCCGCGCGGCGAAACAATCAACTGCTCTTGCCGGAGGTCCCAGTCCCACACGCCCTTGCCGGCGCTCTCGAGCGCGATGCTGAGCCGCTCCTCGCTGGCACGCAGGTCGGCGTCGAGGCGGGCCTGGTCGTCCAGCGCGCCTTCGAGCTGGCGGTTGACCAGGCGCAGCACCTCCTCGGTCGCCTTGAGCGCGGTGATGTCGTGCACGGTGCCGACCAGGTCGGTGCATTCGCCGGCCGCGTCGAACACCGGGCTGACCGAGACGTCGCCGACTTTCTTGCCGGCCGGGTAGTGCGTCACCTCTTCCCAGTGCACGGTGGCGCGCCGCGCGATCGCCTCGCGGAAGTGCTCGCGCGCCAGCGACCACGACTCCTCGGGGATGACCTCCTGCACCAGCTTGCCCACGACCTGGTCGCGGCGCAGGCCGGTGGTGTCGAAGAAGGCGCGATTGGCCGACACGAAGTGGAACTGGCCGTCCGCGTCACGCGCCAGGTGGTAGACGATCTCCTTCAGGTTGGCGTACAACAGCTGCCATTCGGTCCGGCGGCCGCGCCCGCAGTGGCGCCCATGCCCATGCGGACGCCAACGCTTAAAGGTGCCGGCCTCGCTTGTGGTGACCATTCCTGCTTCTCTCGGACCCGCCGGTGGGTGGCGAAAACGGTTGCCCGCCATGCCACATACGACCGGTCCGCCGCGCGTAAGTTCCGCCCGGCGGCCCGGCTGCTTGTCCGGTTCGGTCCGGGCCGCGGCGCCGCGGGCGCACGCGTGCGGGCCAGTGTCCACGCTGGCAAGCGCGCGCGCGGCGGCGGAGCCGGGCATGCCGGCCACGCGCCGCGTCTTACTGCCGGCCGGTCAAGGCGTCTTGATGAAGTCCACCGCGTCGTAGGAGTAGCCGGGGCTCAGGAAGCCGGTGCCGGCGGTGCCGCTGACCGGGAAGATGGTCAGCACGTTCTGGCCGACGACCAGCTCCGAGGCCGGCACCGTGTACACGAAGCTGGCGTTGTTGCCGCGATAGGTGCCGACCGTGATGCTGCGGCTTTTCGGCTGGCTCGACGCGGCGGGAATGGCCGAGGTCCAGCCGTTGATGCGCACCTGTGGACGGGCGCCGTTATAGGCGGCGGTGATGCCGATGCGCAACTGATAGGTGGACGCGGCGGACAGCTGGGACGCGCGCAGGTTGAAGCGCACGTTCATGTTGCCGTTCACGTCTTTCCACTGGTAGGCCGGGAAGCCGGTCGCCGCGGTCGAGCTGCCGACCAGGTAGTCGGCCGGGGTCCAGTAGCTCACGCGCACGTCGGACGGGTGCATCGCATTGACCTTGTCGGCGTTCAGGAACTCCTTGGGCGAACCGTCCCAGTCGCCGATGCGCCACAGCGGCGCCGTCTTGCTCGGGTCAGCAACGATGGCCACGCTGGCCAGCGCCGTGGTGGCGCCGGCGCTGACGGTGACCTGGCGCTGGTCGACCGCCAGCTCGTTCTTGTACACCGTCATGGTGTAGGTGCCGGGCTTGATGCCGCCCTTGCTCATGTGGCCGTCGGCGGCGTCGGCCCCGGCCCAGTATTGGGCGCCGGCGTTGGCGAAGCCGACCATGTAAGGGTAGTGGCTGTCGCGCCCGGCAATGCCGGCCAGGCTGACGGCGCCGCGGCCGGACGGGCCCACGTAGCCGACCAGGCCCATGTTGCCGACCCAGCTCATGTCGGGCATGGCCGGCACGCCGCCGTTGGTGAACACCAGCGCGTAGGGACCGTGGAAGCCCATGCGGAACGGCTCGGTCTGGTTGTGGCCGGAATTGAGGTAGTTGTACAGCTCGGTGTCGCCGCCGCTCTGGTTCATGATGTCGCGGTAGAACGGCCCGCCGGAACTACCCTCGCGATTGTCGTAGGCCATGAAGACGCCGACGTTGTTGCCGGTCACGCCGCGCAGGCCCAGCTCAAAGTTACGGTCGTTGCCGTAGTATTTGGAACGGGTCTCGCCGCCGGCGGTGCCGAACACATCCGAGCTTTCGACCGTGTGGTCGGTGTCGCGCAGGTTCGACTGGGGCGGCACGCCGGTCAGCAGGCTGCCGTTCAGGCGCGTGATCCAGCGAAATTCGCCGACCGAGGGTTCGGCGTCGATATAGGTGCCCATGTAGATGGTGTTGTCGTTGCGCTGAACGATGTAATAGTGGTACAGGCCGCCCGTGTTCACGGTCACCTTGATGTGGTCGGCGTCGACGTTCTCCGCCCCCACCGCCACGGCCGTCACGTTGGTGTATAGGCCGCTAAAGCCGCTGGCGATGTGCGAGCCCTTGGTCTGGCCCTGCAGTTCGACGCCGTTGTAGACCAGGCTGGCGATGTCGCCGATGCCGGCGCGGCTGGTCTTGACGCGGTTGACCTTGAACACCAGGCCGCCGCCGGTGTCGACGGTGTAGTCGTTGCTCGATGCGGTCACGCCGAACGCGGCCATGGCCTGGCACGACACGCCGGCCAGCGCGGAAAACAGCGCGCAGCCGGTCAACAGCGTTTTGTAATTGCTCATGTGGTCTCCTCGATTGTTTTAATTGGGGTCGCTTGCCCGGCGCGGCGGGCGAAAGGCAGATCGAGAGTACGCGCAAAACGATGCAGGATTAAATCGAGTTGTTGATTATTTATCAGCACGCGGGGCGCGTTGCCGGACGCGCGCGAGGCCGCCGCCAGTCGTCCAAGAAAGCAGGCCGAATCATCTGTTGCTGCGTTGTCAGGCAACGGACAGGATGGCGGAACTAGCCGCCGAAGGGGATAGCGGAATAGCCGCCGAAGGCGATGGCGGAACTAGCCGCCGAAGGCTTGCTCCAGCGATAGTATCTTGCCGGTCTCGGCGGCGTCGTAGCCGGTCAACGCGTCGACGCTGGCGTGATACGACGGCAGGTGCAGCTGGGCCAGCAGGTCGCTCAGCAGCGGGTCCTCCAGGGCGTCGCGGCGCAAGGCGAAGAAATAGCGCTCGCGCACCAGGGCGATGAAGTCGAGCTGGAAGCGCTGCGCCGCCGTGCCCACCCCCAGGCCCACGTCGGCCATGTCGCTGGCGATGTAGGCGGCCACCGCCGAGTGGGTGAATTCGGCGTTGTTGAAGCCGTTGATGGCGGTGGGGGCCAGGCCGGCGGCGGAAAGCATCAGCTCGAACAGCATGCGCGTGCCCGACCCGGCCTGGCGGTTGACGAAACGCACTTCGGGACGGGCCAGGTCGGCCAGGCTGGAAATGCGGAGCGGATTGCCGGGCGCGACGAACAGGCCCTGCTCGCGCACCGCCAGATGGATCAGGCAGTGCTCATCGGGGTCGAGCCAGCGCGCGTACCAGGCCACCGAGGCCGCCTCGAACTGCCCCAGCGGCACGTGGAAGCCGGCCAGGTCGCATTCGCGGCGCGCGAGCCCGGCCACGGCGTCGGTGCTATTACGGTAGCGTAACTCGATCGGCATGGCGATCTTGTTCAGTTGCACCATCAGCGCGGCCACCGCGAAACCGTGGCTGGCGTCCATGCGGATCATCGGCAGCCGCGGCGCGGCCATCTTGCCCAGTTCCGCTTCCAGCTCCGAGGCCAGGCTGTCCAGTGTGGGAGAGAGGCGGGCGGCGATGCGGCGGTCGGCCCAGACCAGCTTTTCCGCCAGCGGCGTGAGCCGGGTGCCGCGCCCGCGCCCGGTCTCGAGCAGGGCGCCGCCGAACTGGCGCTCGGCGTCGCGCAACAAGCCCCAGGCGTAGCGGTATGATAGCTTGACCGTCTTGGCGGCCTGCGCGATCGAGCCACTGTCCTGGACAGCCAGTAGCAAGCCCAGCAGCAATGACATGTCCAGCGCCGGCTCGGCGTTGAAACTGATTTCCCAGTGGGGACGGATCTGCACGCGCAGCATATGCTAAAAATAGCCTATTTTCTATCCAAGTTGCACCATGGCACTCTCAATTGCTGCCTCATAGGCAGTCACCCATGTGTACAACGCATGTTGTGAATAATCAATAGAATCAAGGTGGAGACAATGACAATCTTTCACATGCTGGACAAAGAGCGCACCATCGCCGGTCCCGGGTTCAACCGCTGGCTGGTTCCCCCGGCGGCGCTCGCCATTCACCTGTGCATCGGCATGGCCTACGGCTTTTCGGTGTTCTGGCTGCCGCTGTCGCGCGCGCTGGGTATCAAGGAACCCTTGGCCTGCCCTGCCGACATGAACCTGCTGCAGGAGTTGTTTACGACAAACTGCGATTGGAAGATCGCCTCGCTGGGCTGGATGTACACCCTGTTCTTCGTCTTCCTGGGTATCTCGGCCTCGCTGTTCGGCGGCTGGCTGGAACACGCCGGTCCGCGCAAGGCCGGCGTGGTGTCGGCCCTGTGCTGGTGCGGCGGCCTGGTGATCTCGGCCATCGGCGTGCGCCAGCACCAGATGTGGATGATGTGGCTGGGCTCCGGCGTGATCGGCGGCATCGGCCTCGGCCTGGGCTACATCTCGCCCGTGTCCACCCTGATCAAATGGTTCCCCGACCGGCGCGGCATGGCCACCGGCATGGCCATCATGGGCTTCGGCGGCGGCGCCGTGATCGGCGCGCCCCTGGCCACCGCCCTGATGAAGCACTTCGCCGCCCCCGACTCGGTCGGCGTGTGGCAGACCTTCCTGTGCATGGCGGCCATCTACTTCGTCTTCATGCTGTCGGGCGCGCTGGCGTACCGGGTGCCGGCGGCGGGCTGGAAGCCGGCCGGCTGGACGCCGCCCCAGGTCAAGGACGCCAACGCCATGGTCACCACGCGCCACGTGCACGTCAAGCGGGTCTGGTCGATTCCCCAGTTCTGGCTGCTGTGGGGCGTGCTGTGCCTGAACGTCACGGCCGGCATCGGCATCCTCGGCATGGCCTCGCCCCTGCTGCAAGAGATTTTCGCCGGCCGCCTGATCGGGGTGGACCTCGCCTTCAACGCCTTGAGCTTGGCGCAGAAAGCCCAGACCGCCGCAGTGGCGGCCAGCTTCCTCGGCCTGCTGTCGCTGTTTAACATCGGCGGGCGCTTCGTGTGGGCCTCGTGCTCGGACTTCATCGGCCGCAAGGCGACCTATTTCGTGTTCCTGGTGCTCGGGCTGGTGCTGTACGCGTCTATCCCCACCATGGCGCACAAGCACAGCCTGGGCCTGTTCGTCGCCTCGTTCTGTATTATCCTGTCGATGTACGGCGGCAGTTTCTCGACCATTCCGGCCTACCTGGCAGATCTGTTCGGTACCCAGATGGTGGGCGCCATCCACGGCCGTATCCTGACCGCATGGGCCGCGGCGGGGGTGTTCGGTCCGGTGCTGGTCAATTACATCCGCGAGTACCAGATCGCCGCTGGCGTTCCGAAGGCGCAGGCATATGATGTCACCATGTACGTGCTGGCCGCGCTGATCGGGGCCGGACTGCTGTGTAACCTCATGGTGCGCCCGCTCGCCGACAAGTATTTTATGTCCGAGGCCGAGCTGGCCAACGAGAGGAAGCTGGCGCACGACCGCGACCTGGCCTCGATCACCGGAAACGGCGCGGCGAGTGGCGGCGGTGCCTCCAGCCCGGCCGTGGCGGTGTTCGCCTGGGCCGCGGTCGGCATACCGCTGGCCATCGGCATCTGGCTCACCTTGCAGAAGGCGGTCGTGTTCTTCAAGTGAGGCGGCGGCACGCCGCGGAGATAAAATTCGTATGATCTCAGGACAACCATGAACCAACCAGTCATTCCGATCGCCGTACAGGGCAGTACCCGCCAGCGCAAACGCCAGGCCCCCAAGGGCCGGCGGGTCGACCCGCAAGCCCTGCTCGAGGTGCAGGGCCTGCTCAAGGACGCGTCGCGCCAGAGCGACCTGCTCATCGAGCACCTGCACAAGATCCAGGACGCCTATGGCTGCCTGTCCACCGCGCACCTGGCGGCGCTGGCGCAGGAAATGCGCATGGCCCAGACCGAGGTCTACGAGGTGGCCAGCTTCTACCACCACTTCGACCTCGTGCGCGAGGGCGAGGCGGCGCCCGCCGCGCTCACGGTGCGCGTGTGCGACGGCCTGTCGTGCGAGATGGCCGGCGCGCGCGAACTGCTGGCGCGCCTGCCGGCCATCCTGGGCGCCGGCGTGCGGGTGCTGGCCGCGCCCTGCATCGGCCGCTGCGAACAGGCCCCGGCGGTGGCCGTGGGCCAGCATCCGGTGGCCCGGGCCAGCTGCGAGTCGGTGGCCGCGGCGGTGGCCGCCGGATCCACCACCGATGAGCCGCGCGGCTTCGTCGACTACGACGCCTACCGGGCCGGCGGCGGCTACGCCCTGCTGCGCGACTGCGTGGCCGGCGTGCGCGACGCCGAGTCAATCATCGCGGCGATGGAGCATTCCGGCCTGCGCGGCCTGGGCGGCGCCGGCTTTCCGGCCGGGCGCAAATGGCGCATCGTGCGCGCCGAACCGGCCCCGCGCCTGATGGCGGTCAACATCGACGAGGGCGAACCGGGCACCTTCAAGGACCGCTATTACCTCGAGCGCGATCCGCACCGCTTCATCGAAGGCGCGCTGATCGCCGGCTGGGTGACGGACGTGGAGACCATCTTCATCTACCTGCGCGACGAATACCACGGCTGCCGCGCCCTGCTCGAGGCCGAGCTGGCGCGCCTGCGCGCCGACCCGCCGGTCCCAAGCATGCCCAAGCTGGTGCTGCGGCGCGGCGCCGGCGCCTACATTTGCGGCGAGGAGTCGGCCATGATCGAGTCGATCGAGGGCAAGCGCGGCATGCCGCGCCTGCGCCCGCCCTACGTGGCCCAGGTCGGCCTGTTCGGCCTGCCCACGCTGGAGCACAACTTCGAGACCCTGCACTGGGTGCGCGACATCCTCGAACGCGGTCCCGACTGGTTCGCCGGCCAGGGCGCCAACGGCCGCAAGGGCCTGCGCTCGTTCTCGGTGTCGGGCCGGGTGCGCGAGCCGGGCGTGAAGCTGGCGCCGGCCGGCATCACGGTGCAGCAGCTGATCGACGACTACTGCGGCGGCATGGCCGAGGGCCATACCTTCTACGCCTACCTGCCGGGCGGCGCCTCGGGCGGCATCCTGCCGGCCTCGCTCAACGCCATCCCGCTCGACTTCGACACCCTCCAGCCCTACGGCTGCTTCATCGGCTCGGCCGCGGTGGTGGTGCTGTCGGAGCACGACACGGCCGCCGACGCCGCGCGCAACACGCTCAAGTTCTTCAAGCACGAGTCCTGCGGCCAGTGCACGCCATGCCGGGTCGGCACCGCCAAGGCGGTCAGCCTGCTTGCCGCGCCGAAGTGGGACACCGCGCTGCTGGGCGAACTGTCGCAGGTCATGCGCGACGCCTCGATCTGCGGGCTGGGGCAGGCCGCGCCCAACCCCTTCGACTGCGTGATCAAATACTTCCCTCATGAGTTGTGAACCTGACATGGTCCTCCAATGAACGCCATCACCCGACCCGGGCGCGCCGCCCTCTCCGGCGCACCCGTCACCTTTGAGCTGAACGGGCGCGCGGTGCACGCCCACGCCAACGAGACCCTGATCGAAGTGGCCGACCGCGAAGGCGTGGCCATCCCGCGCCTGTGCTACAAGGAAGGCATGGACGTGGCCGGCAACTGCCGCTCCTGCATGGTCGAAATCGACGGCGAACGGGTACTGGCGCCGTCGTGCTGCCGCCACCCGGTCAACGGCATGAAGGTCGTCACCGACAGCGCGCGCGCCGTGGCCGCGCAAAAAATGGTGCTCGAACTGCTCATGGCGGACATGCCCGAGACGGCCTACACCCGCCACAACGAGCTCGACCAATGGGCCCGCGCCCTCGGCGTGGGCAAGCCGCGCTTCGGCGCGCGCGCCCAGCCGCGCCAGGACGCCTCGCACGCGGCCATCACCGTCAATCTGGACGCCTGCATCCAGTGCACGCGCTGCGTGCGCGCCTGCCGCGACGAGCAGGTCAACGACGTGATCGGCCTGGCCTCGCGCGGCCAGGGCACCAAGATCGTGTTCGACATGGACGACCCGATGGGCGACTCCACCTGCGTGGGCTGCGGCGAATGCGTGCAGGCCTGCCCGACCGGCGCGCTGATGCCGGCGCGCGAAGTGGCCCTGGCCACGCCCGACGCGCGGGTCGACTCGGTGTGTCCGTATTGCGGCGTGGGCTGCCAGCTGACCTACAACGTCAAGGACAACCAAATCCTGTTCGTGGAAGGCCGCGACGGCCCGGCCAACCAGTCGCGCCTGTGCGTCAAGGGCCGCTACGGCTTCGACTACGCCAACCATCCGCAGCGCCTGACGGTGCCGCTGATCCGCCGCGCCGACGCGCCCAAGCGCGGCGACTTCACCATGGACCCCGAGCGCGTGCTCGACGTGTTCCGCGAGGCCAGCTGGGAAGAGGCGCTGGCGCTGGCCGGCGGCAAGCTGGCCGCCATCCGCGACACCCACGGCAAGCGCGCGCTGGCCGGCTTCGGCTCGGCCAAGGGCAGCAACGAGGAAGCCTACCTGTTCCAGAAGCTGGTGCGTACCGGCTTCGGCAGCAACAACGTCGACCATTGCACGCGCCTGTGCCACGCCTCCTCGGTGTCGGCGCTGCTCGAAGGGATAGGCTCGGGGGCGGTGTCGAACCCGGTGATGGACGTGACGCGGGCCGAGGTGGTGATCGTGATCGGCGCCAACCCGACCGTCAATCACCCGGTGGCCGCCACCTGGATCAAGAACGCCATCGCAAACGGCACCAAGGTGGTGCTGTGCGACCCGCGCCGTTCTGACCTGGCGCGCAGCGCCCACCGCTACCTGCAGTTCAAGCCCGACACCGACGTGGCCCTGCTCAACGCCATGATGCACGTGATCGTCAGCGAGAACCTGGTCGACGCGGACTTCATCGCCAGCCGCACCATCGGCTACGCGGAGCTGGCGGCCAACGTGGCCGGCTACAGCCCCGAGCTGATGGCGCCCATCTGCGGCATCGACGCCGACACGATCCGCTACGTGGCGCGCCTGTACGCCACCGCGAAGGCGTCCATGATCCTGTGGGGGATGGGCATTTCGCAGCACATCCACGGCACCGACAACGCGCGCTGCCTGATCGCGCTCTCGCTCATGACCGGCCAGATCGGCCGCCCCGGCACCGGCCTGCATCCGCTGCGCGGCCAGAACAATGTGCAGGGCGCCTCCGACGCCGGCCTGATTCCGATGATGTTCCCGGACTACCAGCGGGTGGACGACCCGGGCGCGCACGCGCGCTTCGAGGCCGCCTGGGGCACCCCGCTCGACAGCCAGCCCGGCCTGACGGTGGTGGAGATCATGCACGCCATCGGCCATGGCGACATCCGCGGCATGTACATCATGGGCGAGAACCCGGCCATGTCCGACCCGGACGTGAACCACGCCCGCAACGCCCTGGCCGCGCTCGAGCACCTGGTGGTGCAGGACATATTCCTCACCGAGACCGCCTACCTGGCCGACGTGATCCTGCCCGCCTCCGCCTTCCCGGAAAAGACCGGCAGCTTCACCAATACCGACCGCCTGGTGCAACTGGGGCGCCAGGCGCTGCAGCCGCCTGGCGACGCGCGCCAGGACCTGTGGATCATCATGCAGATGGCCGCGCGGCTGGGCCTGGACTGGCGCTACACCCACGTCGGGCAGGTGTTCGACGAGATGCGCCGCCTGATGCCCAACATCGCCGGCATCACGTGGGAGCGCCTGGAGCGCGACGGCGCCGTGGCCTACCCCTGCCTGCACGAAGGCGACCCCGGCGACGCGGTGGTCTTCACCGACCATTTCCCGCGCGAGGGCGGACGGGCACGCTTCGTGCCGGCCGATATCATCCCGGCCGACGAGCGCCCCGACGCCGCCTATCCGATGGTGCTCATCACCGGGCGCCAGCTGGAGCACTGGCACACCGGCAGCATGACGCGCCGCACGGCGGTGCTCGACGCGCTAGAACCGGACCCGGTGGCCCTGGTCCACCCGCTCGACCTGGCGGCCATGGGCGGCGAGCCGGGCGACGTGGTCACCATCGCCTCGCGCCGCGGTCAGGTCAGCCTGTACGCGCGCGCCGACGACAGCTCGCCGCGCGGCGCCGTGTTCGTCCCGTTCTGCTACTACGAGGCGGCCATCAACCGGCTCACCAACGACGCGCTGGACCCGGTCGCCAAGATCCCCGAGTTCAAGTACTGCGCGATCCGCGTCAGCCTGGGCGGCGAGGTGGCGGCGCAGACCAGCTTCGGCGGCGGCCAGCGCATGGCCGCGCTGCAGGAGGAGCCGCGCTGATGCGCCCGACGCTCTCGCACGCCAGCGCCGCGCTCACCCATCCGGTCGAGGTGGTGGACGAGCGCGGACGCCGCTCGCGCATCCACATCCCGGCCGAGCGTCCGCTCACGGTGTACGTCGACAAGCGCGAACTGGTCACCCTCATGACCTTGGGCGGCGCGCCCGAGGCGCTCACCCTTGGCTACCTGCGCAACCAGCGCCTGGTGCGCGCCCTCGGCGACATCGTCTCGGTGCAGGTCGACTGGAGCGTGGACGCGGTGGCGGTGGTCACGCGCCACGGCATCGCCGACGTGGAAGCGCGCACCGCGAAAAAAGTCGTCACCACCGGCTGCGGCCAGGGTTCGGTGTTCGGCGGCCTGATGGACAACATCGAACAGATCACGCTGCCGCCGCACGCGCGCCTGCGCCAGTCGGTGGTATACCGCATCGTCGAGACCATCCGCACCCAGCCGTCGATCTACAAGCAGGCCGGCTCCGTGCACGGCTGCGCGCTGCTCTCCAGCGACGGGGAGCTGCTGCACTTCATCGAAGACGTGGGCCGCCACAACGCGGTCGACGCCATCGCCGGCCTGATGTGGCTCGACGGCGTGGGCGGCGCCGACAAGGTGTTCTACACCACCGGCAGATTGACGTCCGAAATGGTGATCAAGGGCGCGCAGATGGGCATCCCCTTCCTGCTGTCGCGCTCAGGCACCACGCAAATGGGCCACATGGTGGCCGCCAAGGTCGGCATGACGCTGCTGGCGCGCTGCACCGGCAAGCACTTCCTGGCCCTGTCCGGCGACGAGCGGCTCGACTTCGAACCGCACCTGCTGGAAGCGGCGCTGCCGGCGTGACCAGCTGGCCCGACGCGGTCGCCGCGGCGTTCGCCTTGCTGGCGGCGGGCGACGCGGCCCTGTGGCGCATCGTCTGGCTGTCGCTGTCGACCTGCGTCGTGGGGCTGGCAGTGGCCACCCCGCCGGCGATCTTGGGCGGCTACCTGCTGGCCACCGTCCGCTTCCGCGCGCGCCGCGCCGTGATCTGGCTGGTGCAGGCGGCCCTGTCGCTGCCCACCGTGCTGGTGGGTCTGGTGCTGTACATGCTGCTGTCGCGCCACGGCGTGTTCGGCGCGCTGCACTGGCTGTTCACGCGGCCCGGCCTGATGCTGGGGCAGGCCGTCATCGCGCTGCCGGTGCTGCTGGCGTACACGCTGGCGGCCGTGCAGGCGGCCGATCCGCGCTACGCCGAAACGGCGCTGGCCCATGGCGCCTCAGGCTGGCGCGTGATGTGGACGGTGCTGCGCGAAGTGCGCTTCGGCGTGATGGCGGCGGTGATCAGCGCCTTCGGCCGGGTGATCTCCGAGGTCGGCTGCGCGCTCATGGTCGGCGGGAACATCGCCGGCGAGACGCGCACCATCACCACCGCCATCGCGCTGGAGACGAGCAAGGGCGAATTCGCGCAGGGCATCGCGCTGGGGATGGTGCTCATCGCGCTGGCGCTGCTGATGAACGGCGCCATGATGGCGCTGCAGGGCGACGCCAGCGGGCGCGCATGACGACGCCGGCGACGACCCTGCTGACGGTGACGGGCCTGCGCAAGGCGCACGGCGCGCGCGTGCTGTTCGACCTGGCCGAGCTGACGCTGGCCGCGGCCCAGGCGTATGTGCTCACCGGCGTGAACGGCGCCGGCAAAAGCACGCTGCTGCGCATCCTGGCGGGGCTGGACACGGCCGACGGCGGGTCCCTCACCTGGCTGGGCGAGGCTTGCGCGCTCACGCCCTACCCGCGCGCGCTGCGCCAGGCCATCGTGTACGTGCACCAGCATCCGGTCATGTTCTCCACCGGCGTGGAGCACAACGTCGGCTACGGCCTGGCGGCGCGCGGCGTGCCGAAGGCGGCGCTGCGCGCCGCCGTCGACGAGGCCATCGCCTGGGCCGGCGTGGAACACCTGCGCGACAGCGCGCCGGCGCATTGGTCGGGCGGCGAAAAGCAGCGCGTGGCGCTGGCCCGCGCCAGGGTGCTGCGGCCCAAACTGCTGCTGCTCGACGAGCCGACCTCGAATCTGGACGGCGCCGCGCGCGAGCAGGTGATCGCCCTCATTCCCGCGCTGGTGGCGGCCGGCAGCACGGTCGTGATGGCCTGCCACGACCGCGACCTGATCGGCCTGCCCGGCGTGCGCCGCCTCAAGCTGCGCGACGGCCGGCTCGAATACCGCTAAGGGCCGGCTCGCGGCGGGCGCGGCGGCTTCGCCTCGACGCCGGCTGGCCGCACAGCCTCCTCGGACCCGCCCGGACGCACGGCTGCCACCGTGCCCGGGCCCACCGCGCCGTCCCTATTCGGCCACGACGGAAAAGAAGATTTCGCCTTCGTAGTTGTCATCCCATTCGCCGGACCAGTCACGCAGGCCGAAGGTGGCCTGGACGGTGACGCGGCGCGGCGCCAGCGGGTCGATGGCCGCTTCGAGACGCACCTCGAGGTCGCCCAGGTGGTGGTCGTCGCGCGGCGAGAAGGCGACGTCGAAGCCGGTGAGGATGGCGGTGGCCTGGGTGACCCCGGTGGGGAACACCACTTCCGTGCTCTGCTGGCGCGGGCCGTCGCCGCGGAAGCGGTTGAAGCTGATGGTATCGCTGAGGATTTGCATGATTACTCCTTGACCCTGCTGTTGTTTTTGCTGTTTTTGCTGTCTTTGCTCCTAGGCAGATGCAGCACGAAGCGCCCCGAGCGCTGCACTTCCACCGTCCACAACGCCGACGCCCTGCCCTGGCCGGTGTCGAACGCGACCGCGTGGATGGCGTGCATGCCGACGTGCAGTTGGCGCAGGTCGAGCGTGCGCCCGCGCGCGATCTCGGCGCCGCGGCTGTTGTACCAGCGCACATCGCTGCGCAGGCCGGGCTGCGCAGCGCCGCCGGTGAGCGCGGCGCGCAGGAAGGGCGGGATGGCGTGGGCGCCGCTGCTGCCGGCCGGCACGCCGACCAGCGCCAGCCGTGAACCCGAGTCCTGCGCTTGCTCGGGCGGCGTCAGGTCACCGCTCCACACGGCCTCCCCGGTGGCGATGCCGCGCGTGGCCAGCACCCGCACGGCCACCTGGCGGCTGCGCCCGAACAGGGACTTGGGTACCTGCAGCGTGAGCTCCTGGCTGCGCGGGCCGGCGCCGCGCCAGGTGCCGCGTGCGTCGCGCCATTGCACCAGATACCAGAACTGGCCGTGGTGGCCGTCCTCGCCGTCGACGCTCCAGCGCACGGTGAGCGCGGCCTGGCCGGGGTCGTCGGCGCCGCTGACCTCGATCCGCACGGCGGGCGCCTTGGTGATTTCCTGGTGAAAGATTTCGTCGTCGCATTCGTAGATGACCAGGCGCGCGGCCTGCTCGTCGAAGGCCATGGCCTGGCGGATGCGCATCGGCCACAGGCCATGCGCGCAGCCGCAGGAGCCGCCGTGGCTTGAAGCGAACAGGCAGGCGCGCTTGAGCGCCTTGCCGTGCTCGTCTTGCAACTCGGCCACGAAATCGGTCGGCCGGTCGCCGCGCGCCTGCGGGTAGGCTGGAAAATGAAAGGACGGGCGCAGGGTGACGGTGCGGTCGCGCTCGATGGTGAGCTTGAGGAACAGCTTCGGCTGCTTGATCTTGATCCAGTCGCCGCGGTCCTGCCGCTCGCGCGTTTGCGCCGGATTCTCCAGGCTGAACGCGGCGGCGCCGCTGGCCCCGCCGAAGGTGTCGGGGATGCGGCTCATCAGCGCCTTGTAGTTGTAAGGGCTGATCCACTTGTTGCCCGAGTAGCCCATCATGTCGTGCGTGTCGCCGGGGTCCTTGATCGACAGGTTGAAGGTGTCGAAGCCATACTCGCCGATGCTGTCGGAATCGAAGCCGCTGTAGCGCGGATAGTTGTCGTCCGTGTTGGCGGGCGTGTCGCAGCGGGTGACGTTGTCGCAGGGAGCGTGGCGGCGCCCCAGCGCGTGGCCGAGTTCGTGCGCGGCGGTGCCGCCGTTGCCCTTGCGCCCGACCGCCGCGCTGTCGCCGCCGCAGCCGCCCACCGAGCCCGTTTCGACGCCCGTGTTGAACAAGCCTAGCACGATGTCCTCGGAGTCGCCGCGCATGTCGCGCACGGCGTCGAGCAGGTCGTCGAGCTTGTCGCAGCCTTCGTTGATGTCGGACTTGACCTTCGCCTTGTAGTCCATGGTGAGGAAGGCCGTGATGGTCGCCTGGGGAATCGGGTAGAGGCGCTCGGGGAACTGCAGGGTGTCGACGAAATCGGCCTGGACCGGCGCGGCGAGGGTGTCGGGCGTGGCGCCGTCTTTAACGTCCGGGCCGGTGTAGTTGATGCCCACGGCGATGACCGGCAGCGCGGGAATGGTGTCGAACGAGAGGGTGCGCACGAAGTCGCCCGAGAACTGGGTGGGGTCCAGCGCGTCCGACACGCGGGCGCGCATGCTGACGTCGCCGCGGCACAGGTCTTCGGGGATGAGGAAGTTGAGTGTGTGGCTGAGCTGGCCGCGCGCGATCTGGGAGTCGCGCCGCGGCGCGATGTTCTCGATCGGGCCGAGGCTGCTGGTGGCGCCGGATGGCCCGGTCAGGTCAAGCGTGCCGGTCAGGCTGGCGATCGCGGGCAGGCCGGAGTTGGCGTCGTAGTCGACGTACAGGCGCACCACGGTGGCCTTGTCGGCCACGAGCCGGATGGCGTTGTCGGGAAAGACGTTGGCGCTGTCGAGATGGCGGTCGCTGCGGAAATGCTGGATGCCCTGGGTGCGCTCGGCGTCCACCACGATCAGGTCGCCGCGGGGCTGGCCGGGCGGCGGCGGCACGACGCCGACCAGCTCGGCCAGCACCACGAACTCGATGTTGCCGCTGTAGGGGTCGTCCCATTCGCCGGACCAGTCGCGCAGGCCGAAGCTGCCGTTCACGACCAGCACGGTGTCGTCGTCGCTGCTCACTTGGCTGCTGAGCTCGACGGTGAGCCGGCCGAAGTGATGGTCCTCGTGGTTTTCAAACGTGGCCGAATAGCCGGACATGCCCGCCGTGGCGCGCACGATGCTGCGCGGGAAGCTGATGCGGGCCTCGGCCGTTTGCGGCCCGCTGCCGGACAGGGCCGGGAAGTTAAAGGACTGCTGACGTATCTCCATTGCGAGCTCCTTGCGCCGCCGCCCGGCGAGCGCCGGACCGATCGCGTTCAGCGTAGCAGCGCCGCGCCGCGCTGATCTGGCTTGGCGCAAGCGGGTGCGACGGCACGGCTGGGCGCGCAGGCGATCGCGCCGGCGCGCCGGGCGTACACTGGCATCGCGGCGACGGCATGGCAGGGTCACGGACGGCCTGATGCATGCCGCGGGCACGCACCGGACCACCTTCCACTTTTCAGGAGAGCAGCATGATCGATCACATCGGCGTGAACGTCGGCAATTTTGAAACAGCGAAAGCATTCTACGCGGCGGCCCTGGCGCCGCTCGGGATCGGCCTGCTGGCCGAGTACCCCGCCGCCGTCACCGGCAGCGTCGACGTGGCCGGCTTCGGCGAACCGGGCAAGCCGGTGTTCTGGATCAGCGCGCCGCACGCGCCGGGGGCGTCGGCCTCGGCAACAACGCCGGCATCAAGCCAGGCCGCCTCGCAGGTGCACGTGGCCTTCCAGGCGTCCACGCGCGCGCTGGTCGACGCGTTCTACCGGGCCGCGCTGGACGCGGGCGGGCGCGACAACGGCGCGCCCGGTATCCGCGCCCACTATCATCCCGACTACTACGGCGCCTTCGTGCTGGACCCGAGCGGCCACAACATCGAAGCCGTGTGCCACCTGCCCCAGTAAGGTCGCGCCAAATTCGCCACGCCAGGCCAGGCGCGCGGGGTGCGCACGATAGGGCCGGCTCGGAAACAAATTTCATGTGCGGAAGTGGCCGCTGACGTATAGTATTTCAGCTGCACAATCCCTCTTACTTCCAAAGGACTCCGCCATGAAAAAAATGTTGCTCGCGCTAGCCGCCCTGTCGTTCGCCAGCGCCGCGTTCGCCGCCGCGCCGGAAGCCGCGGCCCCGGCCGCGAAAACGGCTCAGCAGAACAAGATGGTCACCTGCAACGCCGACGCGGCCGGCAAGAAGGGCGACGAGCGCAAGGCCTTCATGAAGACCTGCCTGTCGGCCAAGGCGGCGCCGGCCATGACGCCGCAGCAGAACAAGATGAAGACCTGCAACGCCGACGCGGCCGGCAAGAAAGGCGATGAGCGCAAGGCCTTCATGAAGACCTGCCTGAGCGCCAAATAAGCGTCCGCTGAAGCGGCGGCTCAGAAGCCTGGGCCGCCTTCGCCGCCAGGGGGACCGCCGCGTCCCATGCCGCCATGGCCAGGGCCGTCCCCGCCGTCCGGGCGGTGTTCCTTGCGTTCGCCGCGCGGCTTGGGCGTGATGCCGCCGAAACGGTAGGACAGCCCCAGGTAGGCGACCCGTCCGGCCGCCTTGCGCACGCTCACGTCGTGCACGACGTCGGAATCGGTGATCGTTTCGATGCGGTTCGAGTTGAACACGTCGGTGACGTTCAGGGCCAGGCTCAGGCGCGGGGTGAGCGCGTGGCGAAAGCTGACATTCGCGGTCGAGTTGGCCAGCCGGTAACCCTGCCCCGCCAGCGACTTGCCCTGGCGGTTCAGCATCACCTGCAGGGAATCGTCATCGGTCAGCTGGTAATTGATGCGCAGGCGCGTGCTCAGCGATGTCAGCTTGCGTTTTTCCTGTTGCGTCATGCCCAGGAAAATCGTTTGTTCGTTGTAGCCGAGATTGCCGCTGCCGTTGAGCGTCAGGTGCGGCGTGATCTTTCCGCTCAGGGTAAATTCCAGCCCCCCGGCATTATTGCTCCCGCTGTTGTCCCTGGTCGTGAGCAACACGTTATCGCCGATGAAATAGCTGCGCGAGGTGATCAGATCCGACGAGTGCCGCAGGTAGCCGCGCAAATTCGCGTCCAGCCCGAACAAGCTCGTTTCCGTGGCCAGTTCGTACAGGTCGATCTTGGTCGGCTTGAGCTTGGGGTTACCTGCCGAAACGTTGAAATCGTCGCGGTAGATGACGTAGGGATTCAAGTCGTTGACGTTCGGACGCTGGATGCGGTTGGCGTACATGAAGCGCAGGTTGGTCTTGTCCGAGGCCTTGTAGCTCAGGTAGAGGCTGGGAATGAAGCGCAGGTAGCTGTTCTCGCCGTCGGTGAGCGAGGTGCGGTTGTGGATCGCCACCTGGGTGTATTCGCTGCGCAGGCCCGTCACCGCCGACCAGTTCTCGTTCAGGCGCCACTGGTAGCTGCCGTACAGCGCGTAATTTTTCTCGTCGGCCTCGAACTGGTTGGTGCGCGACGGGTTGACCGTCTCGGCCAGGGACAGCGGATCGATATTCACATAATCGGTGTCGTAGCTGCTGACGTTGTCGGCCACCTTGAAGCCCGTCTTGAGCACGCCGCCGCCCAGGGGCCGCTCGTAGTCGCCGGTGAAGTCGGTGATGCGGGTGTTACTCACCGATGCCTGGCGCGCGCGGCTGTCCGGCTTCCCGTCGCTCACCAGGTAGGTATTGGCGTAGGTGCTGCCGGCGTCGTTGTCGGAACTCGAGACGCGGAAATCGAATTTGAGCATTTCGCCGTCCAGGTCGCCCTTGTGGTCGACATGCGTGCTCCAGCCGCCATTGGTGCGGTGGCCCTGGCGCGCGTTGGCGCGCAGGTAGTCGCTGACGAGCGCGTCGTCCATACCGAAGTAGCGATACCGGTCCAGGGCGTCCTGGTCGTTGCTGGCCTTGTTATAGGACCAGTCCGCTCCCAGCTTGTCGCGCTCGCCGATGTTGTAGCCGATGGCGCCGCGGATGCCGGCCGAATCGTTGAGCCCCTTCGCGGTCCCGCTCTGGCTGCTGCGGGTGATTTCGCCGGTGGCCGGATTGATCCGTTCGCGCTGGGTTTCCGTGGTCGAGTCGCGCCCGTCATGACGGAAGTTGACGCCGCCCTGCAAGCTCAGCGGACCGGTGTTATAGCTGCCCGACAAGCTGGTGTTGTAGCGCCCGCCCACGCCGGCGTTGGCGTTGAGCGCGCCCATCCCGCCCGGGCGCTTATTGCGGCGCATCACCAGGTTCAGGATCGGGCCGCCTCCGCCCTCGTTGCCGAACTGGGCGCCGGGGTTGTTGATGACCTCGATCGATTCCAGGTCGTCGGCCGGCAAGGAATTCAAGGCCGCACCCCGGTTCTCGCCCTGGAACATGGCCGACGGCTTGCCGTCGACCATGATCTGGACATTGGTATTTCCGCGCAAACTGACGGTGCCGTCCGGATCGACGTTGACGGAAGGAACGTTGCCGAGCGCGTCGGCGGCCGAGTTGTTGGAGGTGCCGACGTCCGACTTGACGTCATACACCTGGCGGTCGACCCGGTTGGTGGGGCGCTCGGCCGCCACCGTGACCGAGGGCACGACGGCCGCGTCGTCATTGGTTCCCGTCACCGTCACCACCGGCTGGGACGGCGCCGGTGTCGGCGCCGGCTTGGGCGGTTCCGGCTTCTTCTTCACCGGCCTGGCGTCGGGCGCCGCCTGCGCGGCCGCGGTTTGCGCGGCGGCGCTCGCTCCCATGCCGGCCAGCTCAGCGCAGAAACAACTTAACAGCAAGATCGGCAGGGGACGCAGTCGCAAGGCGGCAGGGGTAGGAAGGCGGGTGGCAGTCATGACGGGAATCAAAAATAACGGTTTAAAAGCAAGAGTATGCGGCAGTGTCCACTATACCGGCGCAAACCAATAAATTCTTTCGTAAATACGGTAAAAATCTAAATAATCACCGTCTAGATTATTTAAAGACCGTTGTATGTACGGTTTACTGACGCAAACCTTCCCATCCGCCCGTCCCAACCCTATCAGGTAGACTTTGCATCAATTTCCCGAACGCACCGAAGTGGCACCCCTTTTTGGTGCGGCGGCGCGCGCCACGCTAGTGCACAGGCGAACAAAGTGGCTATAAATCAAAGACTTAACAAAACGCACCAAAATGGAATGAAAATTGCTTATACGCTAGTCGTCTCACTTTTTTTGCACCATTATCGGGAGTTTTAAACATGGGTGGAAGTAACAATGCCGCGGATGCGCTGTTCATCTTATTAGGCGCTATCATGATTCTGGCAATGCACGCCGGTTTCGCTTTTCTGGAACTCGGCACGGTCCGCAAGAAAAACCAGGTCAACGCCCTGGTGAAAATTCTCGCCGACTTCGCCATCTCGACCATCGCCTACTACTTCGTCGGCTACAGCGTGGCCTACGGCGTCAACTTTTTCGCCAGCGCCGACGTGCTGGCGGCCAAGAACGGCTTCGAGCTGGTCAAGTTCTTCTTCCTGCTGACCTTCGCCGCCGCCATCCCCGCCATCATCTCGGGCGGCATCGCCGAGCGCGCGCGCTTCTATCCGCAACTGATCGCCACCGCCGCCCTGGTCGGCCTGGTCTACCCCTTCTTCGAAGGCATCGCCTGGAACCACCGCTTCGGCATCCAGGACTGGATCAGGACCGCCTTCGCCTACGAGTTCCACGACTTCGCCGGCTCGGTGGTGGTGCACGCCGTGGGCGGCTGGGTGGCCCTGCCGGCCGTGCTGTTGCTGGGCGCGCGCCGCGGCCGCTACAACAAGAACGGCGGCGTCTCGGCCCACCCGCCCTCCTCCATCCCCTTCCTGGCGCTGGGCGCCTGGATCCTGACGGTGGGCTGGTTCGGCTTTAACGTCATGAGCGCCCAGACGCTGGACAAGATGAACGGCCTGGTGGCGGTCAACTCCCTGATGGCCATGGTCGGCGGCACCCTGGTGGCCCTGATGCTCGGCAAGAACGACCCCGGCTTCGTCTACAACGGCCCGCTGGCCGGCCTGGTGGCCGTGTGCGCCGGCTCAGACCTGATGCATCCGCTGGGCGCCCTGGTCACCGGCGCCATCGCCGGCGGCATCTTCGTGTGGATGTTCACCCTGACCCAGAACAAGTGGAAGATCGACGACGTGCTGGGCGTGTGGCCGCTGCACGGGCTGTGCGGCACCTGGGGCGGCCTGGCGGCCGGCATCTTCGGTCTCAAGGCGCTGGGCGGCACCGGCGGCGTGTCCTTCGGCGCCCAGCTGGTCGGCACCGCCTTGGGCGTGCTGATCGCCGTCGTGTCCGGCTTCGTGATCTACGGCATCCTCAAGAAGACGGTCGGCATCCGCCTCGACGCGGAACAGGAATTCGAAGGCGCCGACCTGTCGATCCACCACATCACCGCGACCCCGGAACGCGAGTCGAACTGGTAAGACGAACGGCCGGCCGCCCGGCCGGCGCTGGCGGCGATGCAACATCGCCGCGCCTGCGGATGGACGCAATGTCCGTCCGCCTTGCAACTCTGGCCATAGCCAACTAAAATCAGCCGACCTATCAGTGTTTCCATGCCGCACATCTCTTCCGGGCCCTTTCTCTTGATGAAAAAAATTCTCGCGCCGCAAGCAGGCAACACGTCCGAGCCGCGCCTGTACCGCCTGGTGGCCAGCCGCATCCAGGACCTGATCCGCGACGAAAGCATCAAGGCGGGCGAACGCCTGCCGGCCGAGCGCGAGCTCGCCGCCAAGCTGAGCGTCAGCCGCGCCTCGCTGCGCGAAGCGCTGATCGTGCTCGAACTGTCGGGCATCGTGGAGGTGCGCGGCGGCTCCGGCGTGTACGTCAGCGAGCGGGCGCTGGCCCAGCCCGAGGTGCCCGAGGTGGGGCCGGGGCCGTTCGAGGTGCTGGCCGCGCGCCGCGTGATCGAGTCCGAGATCGCCGCCATCGCGGCCAAGATGGCCACCGACTCGGCCATCGACGCGATCCTCACCGCCGTGCAGGAGATGGAGCGCGACCACGAGGACCGCACCAGCAACGAGCTGGCCGACCGCAATTTCCACCTGGCGATTGCGCGCGCGACCGGCAACACCGCCCTGGTGGGCGTGACCGAGTACCTGTGGAACCAGCGCGGCAGCCTGTGGCACAAGCTCAAGGAGCACTTCCAGACCGAGGAATTGCGCAAGACCACCCTGCTCGACCACCGCAAGGTGCTCGAGGCGATCGCCTCCCACGACGCGGCCGGCGCGCGCCAGGCCATGCGCGCCCACCTGGAACGGGTCACCCGGACCTTCTCGCGCGGTTGAACTTTTAGCGTAAAGACATCAGGCAACAACAAACTGGCCGGTCCAGATTGCGGAATTGGTCAGACCAATCTAGAATGGTTCGCACACCCACAACCGCGAGCCATCCATGATCCCACGCATCGTCCCGTTTCTCCTCGGTAGCGCCCTGCTGGCGCTGTCCGCCTCCCCTTCCGTCCAGGCCGCCGAGCCGATCCGCGTGATCCTGGTCGGCGACTCGACCATGGCCAGCAACTCCGGCTACGGCGACGCCCTGTGCCAGCGCTTCATCCCGGAAGTGTCCTGCGTCAACCTGGCGCGCGGCGGGCGCAGTTCGGGCAGCTTCCGCTCGGAGCACCGCTGGGACGAGGTGCAGAAGCTGCTGCGCGAGCACGCCGGCTACAGCGCCAGCTACGTGCTGGTGCAGTTCGGCCACAACGACCAGCCCGGCAAACCGGGCCGCTCGACCGACCTGGTCACCGAGTTCCCGGCCAACATGGCGCGCTACGCGAGCGAAGTCAAGGAGCTCGGCGGCGTGCCGGTGCTGGTCACGCCGCTGACACGGCGCAGCTTCAAGGGCGCCTACCTGCACGACGACCTGGCGCCCTGGGCCGAGGCCACCCGGCGCGCCGCCGCCGCCCAGCATGTGGCCCTGCTCGACCTGAACCGGATCAGCGCCGACGCGGTCCAGCAGATGGGCCAGGACGAGGCCGACACCCTGGCGCCGGCCCCGCGCCCGGCCAACTTCGGCGCCCCCGCCGGCAGCGCCGCCGCCGAGCCGCAGGGCGCGCCCAAAAGCAAGTTCGACCGCACCCACCTGGGCGCCAAGGGTTCGGCGCTGTTCTCCGGCATGGTCGCCAAGGAGCTGACCCGGCTGTTCCCGTCGCTGGCCCACTGGCTCAAGCGCGCATGAGGCGCGCGCCTAGCATGCTCGCCGCCGCGCTCCTGTGCGCCGGCGCGGCCGCGGCCGCCGGCGCCGACCCGGCGCGCGAGAGCGCCCCGCCCGGCGGC
>DIZW01000037.1 GCA_002428015.1 Oxalobacteraceae bacterium UBA6018
AGCGCGCCACCAGCGGATCGTAGTGAGTGTGCTCACGCGAGTTGATGGGACGATTTTCACGTAGATCGATGGGCCAGTGGCGATGCATTTTTCTCCATATTTCGCAGCGCGACACGTGCTGCCGGTCGCGCTGCTTTCGAGCGAGGTCAGAACGGTTCGCCGTCGAACTTGGCGGGTCGTTTGTATTGTGGGTGCCGGTCGTAATAGCGCCGTAACTGTAGCTCATGACTCGATTCCAACGCTTCGAGCAAGGCTCCAAGGCAGCGGTGGATCTCGACGATACATTGATCGGACATGGGCGGCAGGTGGATCACGAGTGGGGGCTGCTTGCGCATGACGTCACCTCGCCGCGACGCGGCGCTGCGGCTTGGTATCGGGCTGCGCGAACACGTCCAGATACAGCTTTTCATCGAGCACGGCCAGGTCGCGCCGTGCCGCCGCCGTCAGCAGTTCGCCCGCCAGCGTCATCAGGATGCGGTAGTTGCCGGCAGCGTGGTCGCACAGCGTCTGGCGCAGACCGGACGTCATCAAGCTGGCGTTGCCGGCGCCAGCCAGCAGGTGGTTCAGACAGGCCAGCAGCTCGTCCCGGCCCGCGTGCTCGGTGGCCAGCCGGGCGCGGATGCGCGAGCCGAGCGGCACCAGATCCTCGCGCCGCAATTTTTCTGGCAGGCGCGCGTCGCCGGCCAGCACCACGCACAGCAGCGGCTGCGAATCGAAGCGCGCGCTGGCCATCAGGCGCAATTCGGAAAGCACCGGCGGCGCCATCTCCTGCGCTTCATCGATCAGCAGCACGGGACGGCGCCGGGTCGATTCGAGATGGGCCAGCCATTGCTCGCGCAACGCCTTGAACCCGCCCCAGCGGTTGTGCGGGCGTAGCGGCACGCCGAACACGTCGCCCAGTTCGCGGTAGAAGTCGGCCAGATTGCTTTGCGGGTGGTTGATGGCGCCGACGGTGACGTCCGGCAGGCGCGCCAGGCGATCGGCCAGCACCCGCAGCGCGATGCTCTTGCCACTGCCAGGGTCGCCGTGGATCATGGCGAAGCCGCCTTCACGCACCTGCACCTGCTCGATGCGCCAGCAGAAGTCGTCGATCCGGGGCGGCACATAAATGGCGTCGGTGGGCAGGTCGGGTGTGAAGGGATTGAATTTGAGCCCGTACAGGGCCAGCAGGTTTTGGGTCATGGTTTTTCCTCATCGTTGACGGGCAAGTAGGCTGGTGGCAGGCCCGTGGCGGCATAGTCGGCCAGCAGTTCGCGCAGCAGCGGCGCCATGCCGGCCGGCTCGGCCGGCGCATCGACGCCGGCGCCGGCGATGGGAGTAAGCCGGCGCCGCACACCGCTCGCGTTGGCCGCCTTGTCGAGCGGCTGCACGGCGCACAGCACGCTGCCATCCTGCGCATCGACCAGATCGACGCGACTCAAGTCCCAACGCGCATAGCGCACGTGAACATTGACCAGATGACGGTAACGTCCGGGGATTTCGAAGCGCGTTCCGTCCAGGCTGAAGGTGCCGTCGGCGCGGCGCTGGCGCCGCACCACCTCGACGCGGAAGGCCGCGCACAGCGCCGCCGCGGAAGGACACTCGCGCCCGACGTTGGGCCCTTCCAGATAGCGTTGCAGCGGCGTGGCGCGCAGCTCGGTGTGCACGCTGCGGTGATACTCCTGCTCGACCCAAGCCTGCGTGGCGAGGTTGAGCTGATCCAGCGTGAGCGCATCCTCGCCCTCCAACATCGCCATCAGGCGCCCCTCGACGCGCCCCCAGAACGATTCCTGTTTGGCGTTCTGGTAAGGCGAGTAAGGCAGCGTGGTCTGGTGCAGCACGCTCAGCGATGCCAGTCCGCTGGTGGTTTCGTCGGCCAGCATGGCAGCACCGTTGTCGGTCATCAGGGCGCGCGGCAGGCCACGCTTCATGAAGGCCTGGCACAGGCCGTGAATCAGGCTCGCTGCCGTCTCATCCAGATACCATTGAAGGTGGCAGACCAGGCGCGAACGGTCGTCGATCACGCCCAGCAGCATGGGCTTGACCCAGGCGCCAGCGGCGGTGAGCACCTTGCGCGCGCCGTGGTGGAAGTCCAGGTGCCACAGCGCGTTGACATGTTCCACCTCATAGCTGCGCACCTCCAGTTGTTCGAGCCGATCGCGCGCGGCCAGCGCGCCGGCGCTGGTGCGCGCCAGCCTGGCCTGGCGTGGCATGCCGTGCGCGCGCAGGTAGCGCCGCAGCGACGGGTAGGACGGTAGCGCGCTGCCGCCCAGGGCGACCTTCAGATTGTCGAAGTGCAGTTGCACAGTCCAGCCGGGGTGTGCGTCGTACTGGGCGCGCAGCGCCGCAATGACCTCCGGGGACAAGCTGTGGAAAGTGCCCCGGTCGCCACGCCGACGATCGCGCAGTCGGTTCACGGGATCGCTGGCATGGCGCGCGGCGTAGAACCAACGCTCGATGGTCGCGGCGGCAAACCGGACGTCGATGCCGGACAGCGGGTGGCGCCAGGTCTTGGCCGCCAGATCGCGCAAGGCGCCAAACAACTGGCCGGGCGGTGGCGGCGCCGCCAGCAGCGGGCCGATGATCGAGAAGCGCAAGTGCGCCCAGCGATCGCGCTTGGGAGTAGCGGGAATCGAACTCAAACAGGTCTCCTTGGGTAGATGGCACCGGCGGCGCCACACAGATCAAGAAGCCTACAAGGGGTGCCAACGGGAGGCTATCGGCATCTTCTGCGTGCGATCACCGGCCCTCCCGTAGCGTGATCGGAGCGCTGCCGGTCAGTGGTCCCAGGAATACCAGTAGGCGCAGCATCGCTTCGTTGGCGACACCTGGAAATCGTGCCAGCAGTTCGGACGGCAGCAGTGCCACATCAAGCGGCGGCATGAAGCGCGCGCACATCGTCTGCCAAAGACTGGTAACCGGGAAGCTGTCGCGCCACCACTGTCGCCAGCGTTCGACGGTGCGCGGCGCAATTGCCAGTTGCCGCGCCAAGCGCCGGGCCGCCGCTGGTGTCGGCCCGCGATCCGACACCAGCACCACCGCCAGCGCCAAGTGAACGCGCCGACCAAGGAAGCGCACCGATACCGCCGTGGCGCGCCTGCGGCACAGGCCGCAACAGAAACTGAAACGCAGGGCGAAATCGTCACGCACCTCGGATGGGCAACTGCGCGGCTTGCGCGGGAAATGGGCTTGATGAAGGGGGCCGCCGCAAACGCAGCCGGCCAGGCGGGTTTGCTCAGCCAGATCCTGATCGATACTGACCAGTTGCTGGAAAAACTTGATGTCGGAAAGGATGGCGTGGCACACTGTGGGCAGTCTGAAGTTGTGAGAAACCAAAGACTCCCCCAATAGGGACGTTTGTTCAAGTTCCTTGCGGGGGTCACCCCGCCGCCCAGCACGCTACGTGATTAAAACGACGCTAAAACCCATCAGCTTGAGTGACCATGCTCATCGTAGATTCCCCCGTTCATGTGCACCAGGTCGAGCCGGTCCAGCATTTCGTGGCCCGTGAAGCCACGGTTGTCGTGCACCCCGACCAGGCCGTTGCCCCGTCGCCCGGCCCGACGCGTCTTGCCCCGTCGCCCGCCACAGCACCAG
>DIZW01000108.1 GCA_002428015.1 Oxalobacteraceae bacterium UBA6018
CCGAGCCGAACGGCTACCTGCACGTGGGCCACGCCAAGTCGATCTGCCTCAATTTTGGCCTGGCGCGCGATTTTCAAGGGCGCTGCCACCTGCGTTTCGACGATACCAATCCGGCCAAGGAAGACCAGGAGTACGTCGACACCATCATCGACAGCGTGAAGTGGCTCGGCTTCGGCTGGGAGCACGGCGGACAGGAGCATTTGTATTACGCCAGCGACTATTTCGAGAAGCTGTACCTGATGGCCGAGTACCTGATCACGGCCGGCTACGCCTACGTGGACAGCCAGAGCGCCGAGGACATGGCCAGGAACCGCGGCAACTTCGGCACGCCGGGCACCGATTCGCCGTTCCGCGCGCGCCCCGCCGCCGAGTCGCTGGCCCTGTTCCGCGAGATGAAAGCCGGCAAGTACAAGGATGGCGAGCACATCCTGCGCGCCCGGATCAGCGACGACGCCATGGCCTCGCCCAACATGAACATGCGCGACCCGGCCATCTACCGGATCCGCCACGCGCACCACCACCGCACCGGCGACGCCTGGTGCATCTATCCGATGTACGACTTCACCCATCCGATTTCGGACGCGCTGGAGAACATCACGCATTCGCTGTGCACCCTGGAATTCCAGGACCACCGCCCGTTCTACGACTGGCTGCTCGCGCGTCTGGTCGAGGGCGGCTTCTTCCAGCAGCCGGTGCCGCGCCAGTACGAGTTCGCGCGCCTGAACCTGACCTATGTCGTCACCAGCAAGCGCAAGCTGCGCCAGCTGGTCGACGAGGCCATCGTGACCGGCTGGGACGATCCGCGCATGCCGACCATCGTAGGCCTGCGCCGGCGCGGCTACACGCCCGAGTCGATCCAGCTGTTCTGCGAGCGCATCGGCGTGTCGAAGGCGGACGGCTGGATCGACATGAGCGTGCTCGAGGGCAGCCTGCGCGACGACCTCGACCCGAAGGCGCCGCGCGCGACGGCCGTGCTGCGTCCGCTGAAGCTGATCATCGATAACTTTCCCGAGGGCGAGTCGGTCGAGTGCAGCTCGCCGGTCCACCCGCACTTCCCCGAGCGCGGCCTGCGCAGCTTCCCGATCACACGCGCCTTGTGGATCGAGCAGGACGATTTCATGGAGGAGCCCAGCAAGGGCTACTTCCGCTTCTACCCGCCGCGCGGCGACGCGCCGGGCAGCCGGGTGCGTTTGCGCCACGGCTACGTGGTCGAGTGCACCGGCTACGACAAGGATGCCGACGGCAAGGTCGTCGCGGTGCATGTGAACTACTTCGCGGACAGCAAATCCGGCACGGAAGGCTCGAACAACTACAAGGTCAAGGGTAATATCCACTGGGTCAGCGCGGCCACCGCGCTCGAGGCCGAGGTGCGCCTGTACGACCGCCTGTTCACCGATCCCCAGCCCGACGCCGGCGGCAAGGACTTCAAGGCGGCGCTCAATCCCAACGCCCTCGAAGTGGTCACGGCCTACCTGGAGCCGGGCATGCGAAACACGCAGCCCGATGAGCGTTTCCAGTTCGAGCGCCATGGCTATTTCGTGGCCGACCGCGTCGATTCGCAGCCGGGCAAGCCCGTCTTCAACCGCGTGACGACGCTGAAGGACAGCTGGGCCAAATAAAGTCGTCTTGCACAGCATCCGCTCGACTTATTCCGCGTAGCGTTAGCGCGACGGAATCGCCAACAAAATCCTGCTCCGGTGACAACCGCAGCGGGATTTTCTTTTTTTCGCTAGGAAAAATCCGATTCGTCCTATAACCCATATAAGAAAACCTAGCAGGACCGCTAGGTAGGGTAAATTGTGCGATTAGGTTAACTTAGATCAAAATGCATCATTGCGATGCGTCTGTAGAAAGGAATGCTACGCGCAATGCGTACCCTCACGAACTTGCTAAGAACATTGAAGCCGACGCGCCCGGTACTGTGGATGGGAATCCCATTATCGGTCGCGGTGGGACTGTCGCTGTATTTCTTCACCGCCTCGTCGATCGAGACCGACTCGCGCGAGCGTTTCGCCGGCCTGGCCCAGAACGCCCGCAACGCCATCGATGCGCGCATCAAATCGTACACCGACGTGCTGCGCGGCACGGTGGCATTGTTTCAGATCAGCGACCCGCTCACACGCGAGCAGTTCCACGGCTATGTGCAGGGGCTGGACGTGCCGCGCCATTTTCCGGCCATCGAGAACATCAATTTTTCGATCCACGTCTCCCAGGCCGAGCGCCCGGCGTTCTTGCAGCGCATGCGCGGCCAGACCCTGGCCAACGGTACGCCGCTGACCAAGTTCAACATCACGCCTGGCGGCGAGCGGCCGGAATACGCGGTGGTCATCTTCGTCGAGCCGGAGGCGCGCTGGGGCGCGCAACTGGGCCTGGACCTGCGCGCCAACCCGCTGGTGCGCGACACCCTCAATGCCTTGCGCGACAACGCGCGCCTGATCACCTCGGGCATGCCGATCGCGGCGCTGTCCGGCCCCAACCGCACCGGCCTGGGCATGCGCTTTCCGGTGTACCGCCCCGGCATGCCGGTCGCCACCGTCAGCGAGCGCCGCGCGGCCTATATCGGCTCGGTCGGCATCGCGTTCAGCGTCGACAAACTGGTGCAGGGCGTGATCGATGAAATGCCGATCAAGAATGTGCGCATGACGCTGGTCGACAACGCGATCGGCGTGGACCAGCGGCGCGGGCGCATCCTGTTCGACAGCGCCGCCAGCGCCAGCGATCCGGCCCCGCCCTTCCTGGCGGCGGCGAACCACTACAGCAGCACCGGCGTCGTCGATTTCAACGGCAGGCCGTGGCACGCGACGTTCAGCGTCGACGCCAACGAGCTCAACAAGGGATTCGAGCAATACGCGCCGTGGCTGGCGATGCTGGCCGGCTTCGTCAGTTCGATGCTGCTGTACGCCCTGTTCCACGCGCTCACCTCGTCGCGCCGGCGCGCCATCAAGATGGCCAAGGGCATGACGCGCGAACTGCGCGACAGCCAGGCCAAGCTGCAACTGTCGCACCAGAATCTGCGCCGCCTGGCCGCCCATGCCGAGCAGATCAAGGAAGGCGAACGCAAGCGCATCGCGCGCGAAATCCATGACGACCTGGGCCAGAACCTGCTGGCGCTGCGCATCGAGGCCGACATGCTCAGCTCGCGCACGGTGGAACGCCACCCGCGCCTGCACGCGCGCGCCCACGCGACGCTGATGCAGATCGACGCCACCATCAAGAGCGTGCGCCAGATCATCAACGACTTGCGTCCAAACGTGCTCGACCTGGGCTTGTCGGCCGCGGTCGAGTGGCAGGTGGCCGAATTCGTGCGCCGCACCGGCATCGCATGCGAGCTGATCGACGAGCCCAAGGAAGTGGCGCTGAACGACCACGCCGCCACCGCATTCTTCCGCATCCTGCAGGAGTCGCTAAGCAATATCGTGCGCCACGCGCATGCCAGCCGGGTGCGCATCGAGTTGAAAATGGCGGGGTGCCGGCTGTCGATGACCGTGGCCGACAACGGCATCGGACTGCAGTCGCGCGAAGGCAAGGGAGGCTCGTTCGGCCTGGTCGGCATCGAAGAACGCATCACCATTCTGGGTGGCACCTTCATGATCGAAAGCAGTCCAGGCGGCGGCACCACTGTGTGCGTAACGGTGCCTCTGCAGATGGAGCCGACCCACAGTGTATTGCCCCCGGGGTTGCCAGTTGCTGCAACCCCTTCTCCTCTGTCCGACAAGGCTAGCGCGTTGTCCTAAACAGAATTCTCCTGTACGTCCTGGGGTGCTATCAGCGCCGGCTTGATGCTGTAAGAATCTGCTGCGAATTGTTGAGAAAACGCAAGTGCTGAGAAAAGCAGCGGAGCAACATCCTCACATAGTTACAGAAATCAATGTAGTTAGGAAAATTTTCCACCAAACAAAAGAAAGGAGTGACCGCAACGCTAGCTATACCGCAAGTCAAAAACAGGGAAGTAGTCAACCATAAATCACACTCTATAAAGAGGCATATCATGATTTCGAATGAGGCATACAACGCAGTTGCAGCACTGGACCTGGACCAGATCAAATTCAAATTGATGCACGTGGAGTCCGGCGAAGGCTGGAGCCAGGAGAAGGTCAACGCGGTGGAAGTCGAATATCGCCGTTTCCTGTATTTGATGAAGGTGTATCCCGACGTCCCTACCGCGCCGCTGGTCGAGGTGGACATTTTCTGGCACTACCATATCCTCGACACGATGAAGTACGCTCAGGATTGCGAGCAAGCGTTTGGCTACTTCGTGCACCACTATCCGTACCTCGGCATGGATGGCAGCGCGGAGGATGACGCGGCGCGCACGGATGGCGTCGACAGCATGCGCAATCTCTACGAGAGCACCTTCGAAGTCGCATATGCCAGCAACGCGGCCGCCTTCTGCACCAAGGCTGTTGAAGCTGAATCGGCGTTCTGCACCAAGGCTGTGGAAGCTGAATCGGCCTTCTGCACCAAGGCTGTGGAAGCTGAATCGGCCTTCTGCACGAAAGGCGTTGAACCTAAGTCTGCCTTCTGCACCAAGGCCGCAGAAGCGAAATCGGCCTTCTGCACGAAAGCCGTCGAACCTAAGTCGGCCTTCTGCACCAAGGCCGTAGAAGCGAAATCGGCCTTCTGCACGAAAGCCGTCGAACCTAAGTCGGCCTTCTGCACCAAGGCCGTAGAAGCGAAATCGGCCTTCTGCACGAAAGCCGTTGAACCCAAGTCGGCCTTCTGCACCAAGGC
>DIZW01000112.1:0-7611 GCA_002428015.1 Oxalobacteraceae bacterium UBA6018
GCCGTCTACACGGCCGACAAGCGCATCGATCCGATCGGCACCTGTGTCGGCATGCGCGGTTCCCGCGTCCAGGCCGTCACCGGCGAGCTGGGCGGCGAACGCGTCGACATCGTGTTGTGGTCGGAAGATCCGGCCCAGTTCGTCATTGGCGCCCTGGCGCCGGCGAATGTGTCGTCGATCATGGTCGATGAAGAAAAACACGCGATGGATGTCGTCGTCGACGAAGAGAATCTGGCAATCGCGATCGGCCGTTCCGGCCAGAACGTGCGCCTGGCAGCTGAATTGACCGGCTGGAAAATCAACATCATGACGGCCGAGGAATCGGAGAACAAGGTGGCCGCGGAAACGGCGGCCGTGCGCGCCCTGTTCATGGAAAAACTCGACGTCGACCAGGAAGTGGCCGACATCCTGGTCGAAGAAGGATTCGCCAGCCTGGAAGAGATCGCCTATGTGCCGATCTCCGAGATGCTCGACATCGAATCGTTCGACGAAGACACCGTGAACGAACTGCGCACCCGTGCCCGCGACGCCCTGGTGACCGAGGCGATCGCTTCGGAAGAAGGTCTGGAAGGCATGGAAGAGCAGCTGGTGAACCTCGACGGCATGGACCGCACCACGGCCGGCAAGCTGGGGCTGGCCGGCATCAAGACGGTGGGTGCGTTCTCCGCGCTTGCATACGACGAATTCGGCGCCATATTGGCCCTCCCGTCGGAGCGCGCGCGTGAACTGATCAAGAATGAATTTAATGATGTGACCGACGACGAGATGAAGCTGGTCGACTCAAAGTACGACGACCGCGCCAAGGCGCTGCAGGCGAAAGCCTGGAGCCTGGCAGAAGTGGCCAAGGCTTAATTTGAGTATCCTTATCATCTGTCTCGACACAAAGAAAAGAGGACTGAATGGCGAGTAACAACGTAGCCCAATTTGCCACCGAACTGAAGATGCCTGCAGATTTGCTGCTGACGCAGCTGCGTTCTGCCGGCGTCGAAAAAAGTTCGACGTCAGATCCATTGTCGAAAGATGATAAGGACAAGCTGTTGGATCACCTGCGCCGTACCCACGGCACGGCCAGCGAGTCCGGCGAGAAGAAGAAGATCACGCTGACGCGCAAGGAAACCACCGAGATCAAGCAGGCTGACGCCACCGGCAAGTCGCGCACGATCCAGGTCGAGGTACGCAAGAAGCGCACCTTCGTCCAGCGCGACGACGTGGTGGCGCCGGCGCCGGTCGCCGTGGCCCCGGCCGCGCCCGTCATCGACCCGGCTGAAGTTGCCCGCCGCGAGGAAGAGGCGCGCCGCCAGGCCGAGCTGATCGTGCGCCAGGAAGCCGACCTGCGCGAGAAGCAGGAGCGTCTGGCCAAGATGGACGCCGAACGTGAAGCGCAGGAAAAGGCCGCCAAGCAGGCCGAAACCGAAGCCAAGCGCGACGCCGAAGCCAAGCGCGCCGCCGCTGCCGCCAGCGCGCCCGCGCCGGCCGCCGCCCAGGCGCCCGAGGAAGACGCCAAGAAAGCCGCCGCCGCCGAGGAAGCCAAGCTGAAGGTGGCCCAGGTCGCCAAGGAAGCGGCCGAGCGTGCCGAAGCGGCCGACCGTGCGCGCAAGGCCGTGGCCGACGAAGTGGCCCAGATCAAGGCCATGATGAACGCGCCGCGGCGCGCCATCAAGGCGCCGGAACCGGTGCCCGCGCCGGTCGCCGCGCTCAAGCCGAAGGCGCCGGAAGGCACCTTGCACAAGCCGGCCGACAAAAAGCCGGGCGAGAAGAAGGACGAGAAAAAGCCGCTGGGCGCCGACAAGAAGTCGATCAAGTCGGCCAACGTGTCCTCGACCTGGTCGGACGACGCCAAGAAACGTGGCGCGCCGGGCTCGATCAAGCCGCGCGGCAACGTCGGCTCGACCGGCGGGCGCGATGGCTGGCGCGGTGGCGCCAAGGGCCGTCGCCCTTCGCACAGCGACGACCGCGAAACCAATTTCCAGGCCCCGACCGAAGCCGTGGTCAAGGACGTGCACGTGCCCGAGACCATCACCGTGGCCGAACTGGCCCACAAGATGTCGGTCAAGGCGTCCGAGGTCATCAAGCAGCTCATGAAGTTGGGCCAGATGTGCACCATTAACCAGGTGCTGGACCAGGAAACGGCCATGATTCTGGTCGAGGAAATGGGCCACAAGGCCTTCGCCGCCGAGCTCGACGATCCGGAAGCCTTGCTGGCCGACCAGGGCGAGCACGCCCACTTCGAGTCCTCGCCGCGCGCGCCGGTCGTGACCGTCATGGGCCACGTCGACCACGGCAANNGAGGCGTTCACCGCCATGCGTGCCCGCGGCGCCAAGGCCACCGACATCGTCATCCTGGTGGTGGCGGCGGACGACGGCGTGATGCCGCAAACGAAGGAAGCGATCGCCCACGCGAAAGCGGCCGGCGTGCCGCTGGTGGTGGCGATCAACAAGATCGACAAACCGGGCGCCAACCTCGACCGCGTGACCCAGGAACTGGTCACCGAGCAGGTCGTGCCCGAAGAATACGGTGGCGAGTCGCCATTCGTGCCGGTATCGGCCAAGACCGGCGAGGGCATCGACGCCCTGCTGGAACAGGTGCTGCTGCAGGCCGAAGTGCTGGAACTGAAAGCCCCGGTCGACGCGCCAGCGCGCGGCCTGGTGGTCGAGGGCCGTCTGGACAAGGGCCGCGGCCCGGTCGCGACGATCCTGGTGCAGTCCGGTACCTTGAAGCGCGGCGACGTGATCCTGGCCGGCTCCTCCTATGGCCGCGTGCGCGCCATGCTGGACGAGAACGGCAAGTCGATCAGCGAAGCCGGTCCTTCGATTCCGGTCGAGATCCAGGGCCTGACCGAAGTGCCGGTCGCCGGCGAGGAAGTCATGGTCATGGCCGACGAGCGCAAGGCGCGCGAGATTGGTCTGTTCCGTCAAGGTAAGTTCCGCGACGTCAAACTGGCCAAGCAGCAAGCCGCGAAGCTGGAGAACATGTTCGACCAGATGGCCGAAGGCGAAGTGAAGAACCTGCCGATGATCGTCAAGACCGACGTGCAGGGTTCGCTCGAAGCGCTGGTCGGTTCCTTGCAGAAGCTGTCGACCTCGGAAGTGCGCGTGCAGGTTGTGCACTCGGCCGTGGGCGGCATCACGGAATCGGACGTCAACCTGGCGGTGGCCTCGAAAGCGGTCATCATCGGCTTTAACGCCCGGGCCGACGCCCAGGCGCGCAAGCTGGCCGAGTCGAACGGCGTGGACATTCGTTACTACAACATCATTTACGATGCGATCGACGAAATCCGCGCTGCGCTGTCGGGCATGCTGGCGCCGGAGAAACGCGAGCACATCACCGGCTCGGTCGAGATCCGCCAGGTCATCCTGGTCTCGAAGGTCGGCGCGATTGCCGGTTGCCTGGTCACCGATGGCGTGGTCAAGCGGACCTCCTCGGTGCGCCTGCTGCGCAACAACATTGTCGTGTGGACCGGCGAGATCGACTCGCTCAAGCGCTTCAAGGACGACGCCAAGGAAGTGCGCGCCGGCCTCGAGTGCGGCCTGTCGCTGAAGAACTACAACGACATCGAAGTGGGCGACGTGCTCGAGGTGTTCGAAGTTCAAGAAATCGCCCGTACGCTGTAATTCATGCGGTGCATGGTGGGGCGCCGATAAGCCTGGCTTATTGGCGCCCCATCTTTTTTAGAAGAGTAGTATTCGACTATGGCTAAACACAGTAAAAACATCCCGGCCCGCGGCCTGCGGGTGGCCGACCAGATCCAGCGCGACCTGGCCGAAATCATCGCCTACGGACTCAAAGACCCGCGCATCGGCATGATCACCATCACCGAGGTGCAGATCACGCCCGACTACGCCCACGCCAAGGTGTTCTTCACCATGCTCAAGGACGACAAGGAGTCGATCAAGAACACGGTGGAAGGCCTGGCCGCCGCGGCCGGCTTCATCCGCAACCAGCTGGGCAAGCTGCTGCATATCCACACCTTGCCGCAATTGCATTTCGTGCACGACACCTCGACCGCGCGCGGCATGGAAATGTCGCTGCTGATCGACCAGGCCAACGCGACCCGCGCGGCCGACGCCGAGCCGGACGAGAAGCCGGCCGATGCATCAACCGATGCGCCGGCGGGCGAGCCCGACGCCAACTAAGCATCCTTACTGGCCGGCCCATGCGCGGCGCCCTGCATGGCGGGCGGCGCGCATGGCCCGGTGGAAGCTACGATGAAACACAACACCCCCAAACGCGTACGCGACCTGGTCGACGGCGTGCTGCTGCTCGACAAGCCGGTCGGCCTGTCGTCCAACGACGCGCTGATCAAGGCCAAGCGCTTCCTGAACGCGAAAAAGGCCGGCCACACCGGCACCCTCGATCCCTTCGCCACCGGCCTGTTGCCGCTGTGCTTTGGCGAGGCGACCAAGTTCTCGCAGGACTTGCTCGAGGCCGACAAGACCTACGAGACCACGGTCCACCTGGGCATCACCACCAACACCGGCGACACCGAGGGCGAAGCCATCGCCACGCGCGCGGTGGACGTGGCGCGCGCGCAGATCGAGGCCGTGCTGGCGCAGTTTCGCGGCCCCATCCTGCAGGTGCCGCCCATGTATTCGGCCTTGAAGCGCGACGGCAAGGCCTACTATGAGTACGCGCGCGAAGGCATCACCCTGGAGCGCGAGGCGCGGCCGGTGACGATCCTCGAACTGAGCTTCGTGGACTACACGGCGCCCTTCCTGAAGCTGTCCGTCACCTGCAGCAAGGGCACCTACGTCCGCGTGCTGGGCGAAGACATCGGCAACGCCCTCGGCTGCGGCGGCCACCTGAACGCGTTGCGCCGCACCCGCGTCGGCGCGCTCGGCATGGAAGGCATCGTCACGCTGGAACAGATCGGCGCCCATCCCCATCCGACCGAGCTGCTGGCCCCGGTCGACGCGCTGCTGTCGAGCTTTCCAGCCGTGCTGCTGACCGATGAGCTGGCCGCGCGTTTCCTGCACGGCCAGCGCCTGGCCCTGGGCAAGGAAGAGGTCGCTGTGCCGGCCGAACAGGGCAGGGTGCGCGTGTACCATGAGGCCAGGCTGCTCGGCACCGGCCTGCTGCAGGAGTTCGCGATCTTGGCCCCCGAACGGCTGATCGCCCGGGCGCAATGACGCTGAGGATCGCGCGCATCCTCCACGCCGGCTACCTGTTCGGGTGCGACGGGGTGGAGATCCTGTTCGATCCGATTTTCGAAAATCCGTTCAGCCGCAACTGCCACGCGTTTCCCGATGTGCGCTTCGACCGGGAGCGCATCCGGCGGCTGGCGCCGGCGGCGGTGTTCATCTCGCACTACCACGACGACCACTGTTCCTTCGACAGCCTGGACCTGCTGCCGCGCGCCACGCCGATCTACATGTATTGCCTGTTCGAGGAAATGTTCGACATGCTGAGGGCGCTCGGCTTCACCGACGTGCGCCAGCTGCGCACCAACGAGGCGGTGACGGTCGGCCCGTTCAAGGTGACGCCGCGCGAGGCGCTCGACGCCGACGTCGATGCGCTGTTCCAGATCCAGGCGGACGGGCGCAACGTGCTCAACGTGGTCGATGCCTGGATCGCGCCCGAGGTGGCGCAGCAGTTGGCCGCCATGGGCCCATGGGACATGGTCTTGTGGCCGTTCCAGACGATGCGCGAGCTGGACGTGCTGTCGCCCTCGCGCGCCGCGCCGTTCACGCCCGCGCTTCCCGAGGAATTCATCGAGCAGTTGCGCCAGCTTGATCCCCGCTACATCGTGCCCAGTTCCTGTCAGTTCGTGCAGGAAAGCTGGTCCTGGTACAACCACGCGATGTTTCCGATCACCTACGCCCAGTTCCGCCAGGAAGTCGAGCGCGCGCTGCCGGGCACCCAAGTGCTGCGCCTGAATCCCTCGGTCGCGCTGGCGTTCGATGGCGCCGCGCTGGTGCCGGCAGCGCCGCTCGATTGGGTGATTCCGGTCGGCGAGCAGGACCTCGATTTCCAGTACCACCCGAGCCGTCCGGTGCCGCACACGGCCGACATCGCGCGCCGACTCGAAGCGCTGGGCGCGCCGGAGAGCGCTCTGGTGAGGCAGTTCTGCCAAGACGCTCTGGCGGCCCGGTTCCGCGCCATGACGCCATCGGACAGTCCCTATTTCGACACGGTGCGCATCTGGTGCCTGAAGGTGTACGACCACACAGGCGCGCCCGCCATCTATCGCTACCGCGTGCGCGGCGACAGCATCGAAGCGGCCGATGGCGAGCCGGCGTGCGGCTGGCTGACCGAAGTTCCCGCCGTCAAGCTGTACGGTGCGCTGGCACGGGGCGAAGCGCTCACGTCGATGTACCTGCGCGTGAACGACACGCTGTTCGACCCGGCCACCGAAGCGGAGCTCGACCAGGCCGAGGTCATCGAAGATCCGCTCATTCGCTGCCTGTTCAACGGCGTGTTCGGCGCCTACCAGGCCGCGCAACTGGCGCGCCTGACGGGCTGACGGCGTCGATTGTCGTGCGGCTAGGGCGCATGACGCACTGCTGATCCGGTCGGGATCGCAGGCGTTCCAGCAGGGTAGGCTGGGCGCTCCAGCTCATTCGATTCTGACGACGCCCATGCGATTTTCATTGAGTAAATGGTTGGCCTACACCTTCCTGGTGGGGCTGATGCCGTTCTTGACACGCGCGCTCCTGTGGACTATCACGTCTCCAGGGCGCGTGATTCCGGTGGCGGTGTCGGACGTGGCCGCGTTCGGGTTTGTTCTACACATTTCGATGATTAATGAACTGGAACATGTTCCGGCAAAGCATAGAGAGTGGTCAACCCGTCAGAATGCGATGTCCTTGGTCTTTATTGCGTTATATGACGTCGTGTACACAGTGGGCATGCTCGGCGAAAAGGACAAGGCGCTGATCGATGTGCCGCTTATGTCGGTAAGCTGTCTAACGCTGGTTTTGTTGTCAATGGTCGTGAGTGCGTCTGTCGTTAGTCGCCTCACGCAAGGATCATCATGCTGAACACTGTGCTGCTTATCGTTATCGTGGTCGCGGTTGTTGTCGGGCTAGGCGGATCAGCCTGGTCGCTATGGGACACCTATAAAACCTACGGGTCGATCTGGGGTCGCACCGACAAGCGAGAGCGCGACGATCAGCTTTAGCCTGGCCGCATCGAACGTCGGCAATAGGCGAACCGGGCGGTCATCGCCCGGACACATTGCTGCGTCAAAATCTCCGGAACCCGCCGCGCCTGTGGTGAAAAAAGCAGCAAGCCATTGAAATTGCTGGCTTTTTCCGCCGGAGCCAGGTAGTGATGCGCGCAAAGCGTGCTATACTAGTCGGTTCCTGATTGAAGCAATACCGTACACCTTCGTACACGACGTACATTTCTGTTCTTACGACCATGTCAAATACTAAACGCGCAATTCGCAACATCGCTATCATCGCCCACGTTGACCACGGCAAAACCACGCTCGTGGACATGCTGCTGCGCCAGTCTGGTACTTTCCGTGAAAACCAGCAGGTCGAGACCCGCGTGATGGACTCGAACGATCTCGAAAAAGAGCGCGGCATCACCATTTTGTCGAAGAACTGCGCGGTCGAGTACGAAGGCACCCACATCAACATCGTTGACACCCCGGGCCACGCCGACTT
>DIZW01000112.1:7752-16534 GCA_002428015.1 Oxalobacteraceae bacterium UBA6018
TCGGCGGCGAGGTCGAGCGCGTGCTGTCGATGGTCGACTCGGTGCTGCTGCTGATCGACGCCCAGGAAGGCCCGATGCCGCAGACCCGTTTCGTCACGCGCAAGGCGCTGGCCCTGGGCCTGAAGCCTATCGTCGTCGTCAACAAGGTCGACCGTCCGGGCGCACGTCCCGAGTGGGCCATCAACCAGACCTTCGAACTGTTCGACAAGCTGGGCGCCACCGATGAGCAGCTGGACTTCCCGATCGTCTACGCTTCCGGCTTGAACGGCTACGCCGGCCTGACCGAGGACGTGCGCGGCGGCGACATGAAGCCGCTGTTCGACGCCATCCTGCAACACGTGCCTGTGCGCGACGACAATCCAGACGGCCCGCTGCAGATGCAGGTGACCTCGCTCGACTACTCGTCCTATGTGGGCAAGATCGGCATTGGCCGCGTCAACCGCGGCCGCGTCAAGACCGGCCAGGAAGTGGTCGTGCTCAACGGTCCTGATTCGACCCCGATCCGTGGCCGCATCAACCAGGTGCTGAACTTCAAGGGCCTCGAGCGCGTGCTGGTCGACGAAGCCGTCGCCGGCGACATCATCCTGATCAACGGTATCGACGAGATCGGCATCGGTTCGACCATCTGCGCACCGGACGTACCGGAAGCGCTGCCGATGCTGACCGTCGACGAGCCGACCCTGACCATGAACTTCATGGTGAACAACTCGCCGCTGGCTGGCCGTGAAGGCAAGTTCGTCACCAGCCGTCAGCTGCGCGACCGCCTGGACCGCGAACTGAAGGCCAACGTGGCCCTGCGCGTGGCGCCGACCGACGACGATACCGTGTTCGAAGTGTCGGGCCGCGGCGAGCTGCACCTGACCATCCTGATCGAAAACATGCGCCGCGAAGGCTTCGAACTGGCCGTGTCGCGTCCGCGCGTGGTCTACAAGATGGTCGACGGCGTGCGCTTCGAGCCGTTCGAGAACCTGTCGGTGGACGTGGAAGAAGCCAACCAGGGCGGCGTGATGGAAGAACTGGGCCGCCGCCGCGGCGACCTGACCAACATGGAGTCGGACGGCAAGGGCCGTGTGCGCCTTGAGTACAAGATTCCTGCGCGTGGCCTGATCGGCTTCCAGGGCGAATTCATGACCCTGACCCGCGGCACCGGCTTGATGAGCCACGTGTTCGACGAGTACGCACCGGTCGACAACTCGAAGGCGGGCGACCTGGGCGTGCGCCGCAACGGCGTGCTGATCTCGCAGGACGACGGCGCCGCCGTCGCCTACGCGATCTGGAAGCTGCAGGACCGCGGCCGCATGTTCGTGGTCCACAACGACCCGGTGTACGAAGGCATGATCATCGGCATCCACTCGCGTGACAACGACCTGGTGGTCAACCCGATCAAGGGCAAGCAGCTGACCAACGTGCGTTCGTCCGGTACCGACGAAGCGGTGCGCCTGGTGCCGCCTATCCAGATGTCGCTCGAGTACGCGGTGGAATTCATCGCCGACGACGAGCTGGTCGAGATCACCCCGAAATCGATCCGCCTGCGCAAGCGCTTCCTCAAGGAGCACGAGCGCAAGAAGGCATCGCGCGAAGCGGCGTAAGCCCACGCGTGGCGATGCAGCTCGGCTCGTTTTAGCGGGGCTACCATCGCAGCCCACAGTCCTATCCCGTCGCGGCGCCGCTGGTTTCACCAGCTGGCGCCGCGCTTGCGTCTGCCCGGCTGGCAGCGCACGCTGGTCATCGCCGCGCTGATCGGTGTCGCCGGCGCCCTCAGCACCCTCGCATTTCGCGAACTCATTCTCTACACCGAACGCGTGGTCTACGGCACCGGCGGCATCAACGGCAGCCTGGTCCATATCGCCCAGACGCTCAGCTGGTGGCAGCGCATGCTGGCGCCGGCCGTCGGCGGCGTGCTGGCCGGCCTGGCGCTGGCCTGGGCGCGCCGCCAGCCCGAGCGCGAGCAGGGCGGCGATTACATGGAGGCGGTGGTGCTGGGCAAGGGCGACCTGCCCGCGCGCGCCTCGCTGCTGCGCGCCCTGTCGGCCACGGCCACGGTGGTGTCCGGCGGCGCCATCGGGCGCGAAGGGCCGATGGTGCAGCTGGCCGCCCTGTGCGGCGCGCTGGCCGGACGCTGGCAACAGGTGCCGGTGCCGCGCCGGCGCCTGTATGTGGCCTGCGGCGCGGCCGCCGGCATCACCACCGCCTACAACGCGCCGATCGCCGGCGCCATGTTCGTGGCCGAGATCGTCCTGCACTCGCTGGCCATCGAGAGCCTGGGACCGCTGATCGTGGCGGCGGTGGCGGCCAACCTGGTGCTCGCTTCCTGGGCCGGCTACGCGCCGGTCTACCACATGCCGACCATCGTCCTCGCGCGTGGCGCGCCGACCCTCCTGCTGGCCCTGCTGGGGCTGGCCGCGGGCGTGCTGGCGCCGGGCTACCTGGCCTTGATCGACGGCAGCCGCAAGCTGTTCGGACGCTGGCACGGACCCTTGTGGCAAAAGCTCGGCGTGGGCGGCCTGCTGGCCGGTGCCATTTCGGTGCTCCACCCTGGCGTCTGGGGCAACGGCTACAGCGTGGTCAACGCCATGCTACAGGGCAACTGGCTGTGGCAGGCCCTGCTGGTCATTCTGGTGCTGAAAGTGCTGGCGGTGGCCGCGACGGTCGGCTCGGGCGCGGTGGGCGGCATCTTCACGCCCACCCTGTTCACCGGCGCGGCCGTGGGCGCCCTGTTCGGCGTGCTGCTCAACGCCTGGCTGCCGGGCCTGGTGCCGGTGCCGGCCGCCGTCGCCGTGGGCATGGGCGCCTTCCTGGCCGCCAGCACCCACGCGCCGCTGATGTCGATCCTGATGCTGTTTGAGATGACGGAAAGCTACAGCCTGATGGTGCCGCTGATGGCCGCCTGCGTGCTGGCCCACACCGTCTCGCGGCTGCTGCGCGAGCGCTCCATCTACGCCGTCGGCAACGCGGCCACGCCGCCGGCGCGCGCCGTCACCATGGCCGCCGACCTGCTGCGCACCGACCCGCCCGTGGTGCGTCCCGGCCAGTCGATGCTGGAACTGGAGCAGGCGTTCGCGCGCTGGCGCTGGCAGCACCTGTACGTGACCGATGCCGGCGGCACTTTCCTGGGCGCTGTCTCGCGCCACGATTTCGCCCCCGCCTTGGGGGCCGCGTCCGACCCGGCCCAGCCGTGGCCGGCCACGCTGCTGCGCGCCGACTACCCGAGCGTGCGCGACAGCGCGCCGTTCTGGCAGGTGGTGGAGACCTTCGCCACCCATCCGGGCGAGCGCCTGCCGGTGCTGGGCGAGGGGCGGGTGCTGGCCGGCTACGTCACCAAGACCGACGTGGTGCTGATGCTGCGCCAGATCACCGGCGAGTAGCGCGGCCGCAAGCGGCGTGGCGGCGCGCGCCGTTGGCCGCCGTGGCTGCCCCGCTAGTGCTGGTAGATCGCGGCCTTGTTGTTGTCGCCGGCCTGCGCCAGGGTGGCGTTGAACGCGCTGCCGTTCTGCGTGATGCTGCCGAAGTTGAAGTTGCCGGTCTGGGTGATGGTGGCGAGGTCGCTCGAGCCGCTTTGATTGAGATGGGCGATGTTGGCGTTGCCGGACTGGAGGATGCTGCCCTCCTGGTCCAGGCCGCTCTGGTCGGCGAGGATGGCGTTGGTGTTGCCCTGCTGGGTCAGCGACACGTGCATGAACTGGCCGTCGTGCTGGTTCATGGCGATGGTGTTGCCGTTGCCGTCCTGCGCGATGTCGACGCGGGCGAAATCGACCTGCTCCTGGCGCACGTCGGCGCGGTTGCCGGAACCGTTCTGGTTGAGGTAGCTGCCTTCGTGGCCGGCCACGTGCTGGGTGAGGGTGAAGATGTTCTGGTTGCCGACCTGGGTCGAATAGACCTCGAAGTCGGCGATGCCGTTCTGGATCACATCGGTGAAGTTGTTGCTGCCGGTCTGGTGGACGAAGGCGTCGGCCTGCCAGGCGTTGACCTGGGATGAGCGGGTGAAGTTGTTGGTGCCTTCCTGCTTGACGCGCGCGCCGAGCCGCGTGTCGTTGCTCTGATACAGCTGGCCGACGTTGCGGTTGCCGCTCTGGTCCAGGCTGGCGAGCACCTCCTCGTTGCCATTGACCTGCGTGATGCCGGGTGTCTTGGTGAGCGCGTCGCCCGCCATGTTGTTGGTGCCCACCTGGTTGATCACGGCGCTGACGTTGGCGTCGGGCGCGGCTTGCTGGTCGACGTAGGCGTTGTTGCGGTCGCCCAGCTGGGTGATGGCGACGCTCGGGGCCGCGGCGGCGCCGTGGGCGAGCGTAAATGCGGCGATGAGTGCGGCGCTCAATACGGTCAGTCTTGCGTTCATGATGGATGCTCCTCGATGTTGGTGGACGGCGCCTGCGTGCGCCGGGATGGGTAATGCCTACATTGCTGCCTGCTGGGTTGCCGGCGCGGCCGGGCTGGCTGCGCTCAGTCCGCTATCGCGCTCGTTCATGTAGTGCTGCAGCACCGGGTTGGAAAGGCCGGCGGCGTCCTTGAGCGCCCAGCTGCCGTCCTTGACGCCCTGCGCGATCAGGTAGGTCACGCCGGCCTCGATCGCCTCGGCCACGCACAGCTGGGTCGGCTCGTTGCGGGTGATGCCGGCCTCGAACTCGGCCAGGTCCTTGACGTTGACGAACTTGAACACGCTCGGGTGGATCTCGTAGGAATAGATGGTCTTGGTGGTGGACACGCTCTGCAAAATCTGGCCGCTGCGGATGTCGATGGTGCGCAGGTTGACGGTGACCTGATCGACCCGGTACTGGCTGCTCACGCCCACCCCGAGGAAGCGCGCGCCGACGCCGCCGGTGCGCACATTGCTCTCGTAGCCGACGATGCCGCCCTCGACCAGCACCGAGGCGGCCAGCAGGGGCGGAATCTGCACGGCCGGGGTGCCGGCCGGCTGCGGGGTTTCCAGCGCGCGCACGATCTTGCGCTCGGTGAGCAGGTTCTGCAGGTTTTCGCGCTCGACCGGGATGAACCAGCCCGATTCCTTGAGCGCCTTGACCAGCAGCGACGAGGCGCCCTGGGTGACGGCGGTGGAGAAGGCGCTGTCGGGCGAGGCCTTGTACTGGCCGGTCTGGTCGCGGATGCCGTACACGGCCACGGCCACCTTGCCTTTGGGCGGCGGCAGACCGAGCAGGTCGCGGGTGACCGCCGTGGCCGGGCTCAGCGCGGCGTTGACGCGCGCCTCGGCCGGCTCGTGGCGGAAGGCGCAGCCGCTGAGCATCAGCAAGCCGAGGGCCGCGGCGCCAACGCAGGCCCTCATTGCGCCACCTCGAACGACGTGGTGGCGCCCGTGCCGCGGTCGGTGGTCGTGATGCGCAGGTTGCCGTTGCCCAGGTCGAGGACGGTGATGATGAAGTCGGCGGTGGTGAAGGTGCCGGGGATGAGCTTGCCGTCACTGCCGATCAGCCTGGACGTGGCGGCCGAGGCGAGCTGGCTGAGCACGCTGCGCTCGAGGGTCTGGTTGAACTGCGCCAGCGGCGACTGGTCCAGCAGCGACGAGTGCCCGAGGCTGTCGTCGGTATGCTTGTTGGTGGCGCTGGCCGAGGCCAGCAGGCCGGGCCCGTTGGCGGGATAGCCGCCGAACGAGGGATTGACGGGCAGGTACACCAGTTCGCTCGCGGCGGCGCCGGCGGCGGCCAGAACGAGCCCGAGCGCAAGAGCGCGGCGCGGGGGAGGGATCAACATGGCGGCTTTCCTTTTTTAGCGGGGGTCAGAATTCGTCGGGCGCCAGGTCGGCGTCGTTGATGAGCTTGCGTTGCATGTCGGCCCGGACCACGGCCTCGTAGGTGAGGTCGGCGGCCTGCTCGCTGGCGCCCTTGATGGCCGCGCGCGCGCTCGGCAGGCGGGCCTGGAACACGCGCCGCTGGGCGAATTCGATCCAGATCTCGCTTCCCAGGCGCGCCGACGGCCGTTCGCGGATGGCCAGCGAGTAGTGGTCGCCGCCCGGCTTGTCGCGCCAGGCGGCGATAAAATACTGGCAGAAATCATGGCCGGCCACGGTCACCGCTTCGCTGGTGATGACGCCGTCGGCGCCGCCGTCCTGCGGCTGGGCGGTCGTGCTGGCGCACAGGGCGGCCGTGATCGCAAGCAGGCTGAGCACACGAATCAATGGGGGAGTTGGCATACGGCCTCGGCGGTGAAGAGGGAGGCGCGCGAACCTGTCGGGCACCGTGACGTCCAGTGTAGCGGCCGCTTTCGTGGCGGATTTGACAATGGCCAAACCGCGCCGACGCCCGTGCCAATCGGGGGTTTTTTAATGGCAATCAAGGTCGTCGCAGCAAGTTGATGCTGTGCCACAAAGCTTGGCGCGGCGAACCGGTATCGTCCCGCGCCGGCACGACTTCGGAAAAGTCAGGTAAAGTCTCGCTCTTGCCGCGCGGGCGCACCGCCGCCACGCGTGCACGATTGTCAATATTGAAGGTTTTTATGCGTACCAGCACCACCCCATCCCGCCAACTGCCGCCCCGCACCGTTTCGGTCGCCCCGATGATGGACTGGACCGACCGCCATTGCCGCGTGTTCCACCGTCAGATCACCCGCCACACCTGGCTCTACACCGAAATGGTGACCACCGGCGCGCTGGTGTATGGCGACGTGGAGCGCCACCTGCGCTTCGACGAGCAGGAGCATCCGGTGGCGCTGCAGCTGGGCGGCAGCGACCCGGCCGACCTGGCCGTGGCCGCGAAGCTGGGCCAGCAGTGGGGTTATGACGAGGTCAACCTCAACTGCGGCTGCCCGTCCGAGCGGGTGCAGAAGGGCGCGTTCGGCGCCTGCCTGATGGCCGAGCCGCAACTGGTGGCCGACTGCGTCAAGGCCATGCGCGACGCCGTGTCCATCGACGTCACGGTCAAGCACCGCATCGGCATCGACAGGAACGAGGACTACGGCTTCGTGCGCGACTTCGTCGGCACGGTGGCCGCGGCCGGCTGCCGCACCTTTATCGTGCACGCGCGCAACGCCATCCTGAAGGGCTTGTCGCCGAAGGAAAATCGTGAAATTCCACCGTTGAAGTACGAGGTCGCCTACCAGCTCAAACGCGAATTTCCCGACCTGGAAATCATCATCAACGGCGGCATCAAGACCGCCGACGAGATCGCGCAGCACCTGCTGCACGTGGACGGGGTCATGATGGGGCGCGAGGCCTACCACAATCCGTATGCAATGGCGGCCTACGACCAACGTTTTTACAACGACAATGGCGCCGTCCGCACGCGCGAAGAGGTGCTCGCCGCGATGATCCCGTATGTGGCCGCCCAGCTGGCCGAGCACGGCGCGCGCGGGCTCAAGCTCAACAGCATCACCCGCCACATGCTGGGGCTGATGGCCGGCCTGCCGGGCGCGCGCCTGTTTCGCCAGGTGCTGTCGGACCCGCGCAAACTGGCTGGCGCCGACCCCCATCTGCTGCTGGAGGCGGCCGCGCGCATGCGCCAGGCCGCCTGACATATGCCTTGCATGACGGGCAAGCCTTCCCCGCGCTGCCCGTTGTCATTTTGATGTCATATAATTTCCACAGTGAAATCGGTTTCTTGCCGAAAAGCACATTAAAGCTTGCTCTCCGGCAAAATTACCCTCTATAATCCTCCCTCTGCTTTTTGGTTCTTTTCGATTTGAGCGACCTCGACTGTTGTTCTAGCGAAACAAAAAGTGCTGCTGTAAAATTTCTTGCATGCGCAGTCATTTTTTGATTTATCCTGACGGAAATACGCGAATTATCACGCGTGGCGATGTCGGCACTACCCAGCGTCGCACGGCGCCAGATGAATCCGGGCGAATCCGATCAATCGATATAAAAGACGAGACACCAAATGAATTTATCCAACATGAAGGTCGGCACACGACTCGGACTCGGCTTTACGCTGGTGCTGTTTTTCCTGGTCGCCGTCACCGCCGTCGGCATCCTGCGCATGGCGCAGATCCAGGACCGGCTCGATCGCGTCGTCGGCGTCAATAACGTCGTGACGCGCCTGGTGATCGACATGCGCGCCAACGTCAGCGACCGCGTCACCTCGCTGCGCATCCTGACCCTGTTGAGCAATCCCGACGACATGGAACAGGACATGACGAAGATCAAGAACCTGGCCACCAAGTACGACGACGTGCAGGCCAAGCTGAGCACGAAGTTCGCCGCCGAGGGCACGCCTGAGGAAAAGAGCCTGCTCGCCAAAATCAAGGAATACGAGGCGGCCGCCATGCCGGCGATCGCCAAGGCGTCCGACCTGTGGATGGCCAACAAGGCCGAGGACGCGACCCGCGTGCTGATCAAGGAAATCCGTCCGGTGCAGAAGAAGTGGATGGCCACGCTCGAGCAGTTGGCGACCCTGGAAGACAAGCTCAACTCGCAGGTGGCCAGCGACGCCGAGTCGTCGTTCCGCACCGCCCGCAACACTATGCTGTTGTTGGGCGGCGTGGCCATCGCGCTGGGCCTGATCGCAGCGGTGATGATCACCCGCGGCCTGCTCAAGCAGCTTGGCGGCGAACCCGACTACACGGCCAAGATCGCCGGCGACATCGCCCACGGCGACCTGTCGATCGCCATCGAGACCGCCGGCGCCGAGCGCGGCAGCCTGCTGGCCGAGATGAACGAGATGCGTAACAGCCTGGTGGGCATCGTCGGCCAGGTCCGGGTCGGCACCGAGACCATCGGCACGGCCTCGCGTGAAATTGCAGCCGGCAACATCGACCTGTCCTCGCGCACCGAGATGCAGGCCAGCTCGCTGGAAAAGACCGCCTCGGCGATGGAAGAGCTGACCTCGACGGTGCGCCA
>DIZW01000079.1 GCA_002428015.1 Oxalobacteraceae bacterium UBA6018
GGCGTCGGGGTTGGTGTCGGAGTTGGCGTCGGGGTTGAGGACGCGCTGTAGGCCACGTCGTCGAAGTAGTAGGTCTTGCCGGTGCCGTCATGGCCAAAGTCGAAGAACACCGACGCTCTGTTGTAGTTGTAGCCGTCGTTGAACGCGGCGGTGCCCGTCGATTGATTGAGGACGTCGAAGGTCAAGGTCTGCCAGCCGCCGGCGACCGTGGTGGTGGCGCTGGTCTCGACGCTATGCGTAGGATCGGTCGCGTCTTCGAACTTGATGCGGACCTCACTGCCGGCTTCGGGCGACCAGACCTTCATCGTCACGATGTGGTTGGCGCTGTCGATCATTTCGCTGCTGGTGTGATCCAGGAAGGTGGTGCCGGCCCAGGTCGCGGCGCCGACACCCTTGATGACCTGGGCGGCGTTGCCGGAAGCGCCCGCCGGTGGCGTGGTGGCCAGCGAGGACGTGGCACCGCCGAAGTCGCTGCTGCCGCCAAGCGCGTAGTCGGACGTGTCGCCGGTGTCAAAAGTGATAGTTTCAGCCAAGATTATCTCCAAAGTGTTCGTGAGTACGCAACCCATCGGCACGGATGCGTGCGATCGAATCGGTATTCCGTGGTTTTTTTATGTGGCACCGACATCGCGGCGCGCGCTTTTTTTTTGACGCGTTGTTTATATTTCTGGTGTTGCCAAGCAGTTTTGAAACCGGTAATCGCAGCGCTCTGGGTGAGAAAGAGGGGACGTCAAGGCATGCGCGAGACGCCGGCTGGCTGGCGCAATCGACAGCCGCGCGCGCCAAGCTTCGCGAACGCGGCCGAGTCGACCTGTTACTTCATCGTGTAGCTTTGCTGGTCGGTATCGACCGCGCCGTTGCGCGCGCCGTCCCAGTAGGTGAACGAGTACTTGATCACGTTCCCGGTCGTCAGGCCGCCGATGGCATAGCTGTTGGTGGTGCCGTTATGGTGCATGCGCAAGGTTTGCTGGATGCCGCCGTTGACGGTGTAGTGCACATTTGCCCAGCCGGCTTTATTGACAGTGAATTTCAAATGGGTGGCATCGGTCTGGGTCACTTCGGTGGTCGACTTGGGCGCGGTCGGTACGCCGCTATCCCAGATGACATCGTCGATCGCGAACTGGAACGCCGAACTGGGCAGGCTGCCCGAATCGCTGAACACCTCGAATAGCTCGAGCATCGATTGCGCGGCAACCTTGCTTCCGAGCAGGTCAGATACGGGCACGGTCGCGGTCGCCCAGTCACCATTGCGCAGCATGCCGTAAGCGGTGGTATTGGCCGGGAAAAGGACCGAGTTCTGGTTGGTGTAGGTGTCCAGAATGCCGACGCGGAACGCGACGTTGGCCGGAATCTTCATCCTGAACTTCACGGTGCCTTTGGCTTTGAAGTTACTCATGTCATGCACCTGGCGTGAATTGACGCCCACGCCAAACCATTGACCCGGCGTTTTGAAATTCAAGGCGATGACGTTGGTGCCTTCGGCCGGGGCGATCGTGCCGGCAGCCGTGGACGCGTTGTTCCAAACGAAGACGTCGGAGCTGGTGCCGGCTTCCTCTTTGTTGTCGACGGGGGTGAGGTCGGTGAAGACGCCGAATTTGCCCACCTCCGGCAGCATTTGGTTACCGAGCTTGACGGAGCCTTTGCCGTCGAGCTGGTAGACGCGCACATAGTCGACATACATGGTGGCTGGCAGGGGAGCGGTTACCGCGCCGGCGCTGCGCGCGTCGGTGAAATTGCCGCCCACCGCCAGGTTGAACAGCATGTAGAACGGCGCCTGCAGCTCGGCCGATTTGACCGGTATCGGCTTGTCGTACATATCATGCTCGCCCAGTTCGTCCGTCACCGTGAAGCGCATTTCGGTATCGGTCCAGTAGAGGCGGTACTTGACGAAGCGGTTCACCAGCGCAGCCGTGGGCACGTACCAGTTCTTGGTTTGCCAAGCCGTGCTGGCCGCGCAGCTCTCGTTGCCGGGGACGCAGGCGGCTGGTTCGTAGGTGATCACGTTGGACCCAACGAAATTGTTCGCCGACGGCGTCGGCGATCCGGCGCCCGCGCGCACAGCCGCCTGGTGCCCCATCTCCATGATGTCGATCTCGCCGTTGCGTGGCCAGGTCTGCGGGCTCACGCCGAGCATCCAGGCGGCCGGCCAGAGTCCGGTGGCGATCGTCGGCGCGCTCAGGCGAATTTCGACCATGCCGTACTGGACCAGCACCTTGCCGGCGCTGTTGATGCGGCCCGAGGTGAAGGGATTGGTGCCGATGCTCTGGCGCAGAGCGCGGATCGCCAGCGCGCGCGTTCCGGTTTCGAAAGGAACGTCGGCGATCGACACGTTGCTGGGCGTGTAGAACTCAAGCTCCTGGTTGCCGTAGCCGCACAGGCCGATTTCGCAGCCGTTGCCATTGGCGGCGGTCCACAGCGTGGTATTGAGGCTGGTATCGTTAAACTCCTCCGACCACAACAGGCTGCCGATGGCTGGGCTGGTGACGCTGGCCGAGGCGTGCGCGCAGTATGCGAGCAACAGGGCTGCGCCTACGCTGCGCAGGGGCGTGGCGTTCGAACGGAGTGCGGATTTATATTGTTTATACACTTTGTCTCATCTTTCTCAACATCAAAGAAGTGGGGCGCGAGTAACACTATCGGCCGCGTCATACGGTGAATTTGTTCACGATGTAAGTTTTTGATGCTTCGGTTTCCAGGGGCCGCAGAGCAACTGGCTGCGCCTGTGTGGCCGAAGAATAAATTCTTCATGAACGACGTGATGCCAATTTTTGGATTGGTCTAATGTAGTGATTGTTGAAGATGGGAAAGGTTTCCACTTCTTGGGAAAGAATATGTATCGGACCAGTCTGGTCATACACCCGCGCATCAGGCATGGGCGCCGCTTGAATTGCGTTGGCGTGGTGGAAGCGCTTCCACTGCGAGGCAAGTCTGCCTTAATAAAAATGAAATGTCAAAAGATATCTTCACGCGGATGGGCGGCCGTTGCCGAGTGGAAAAGTCCACTGGCGGGGCGGCGAGCCGGCGCGATGGTGGCGCGGATTCCGTCAACAGTAGGATGCTGCTGTGCCGCCCTGCGAGACTTGGGGAAGGTATCGAGCGCTCACCCAGCGGACCTTTTGAGGTGGCTGCATCTTACACGCACGGGTGCGGACAGCGTTCGCCGGCTGTCTTATCGGCCAACCGCGCGCGTCGAATCGCGCACCACCAGCCTCGGCGCGGGCAGGGTGTCGGTAGGCACTTTCCCGGCCAGCAGTTGCAGCAGCGACAGGGCCGCAAGCCGCCCCAGCTCATGCGCGCCCTGGTGCACCGTCGACAGCGGCGGGATCGCGTGCTCGGCCGCCGGCAGATTGTCCACCCCGACCAGCGACACATCATCGGGCACGCGCAGGCCTTTCCGGTACAGGGCCACCGCCGCGCCGAAGGCCATCTGGTCGTTCGCCGCGAAGATGGCCGTAAAGGGCGCGCCGCTGTCGAGCAGGCGGGTGCAGGCGGCCAGGCCGCTTGCCTCCTGGTAGTTACCTTGCATTACCAGCGCCGGCTCGTAGGTCACGCGCGCGTCTTCCAGCGCGGCGCGGTAGCCGCGCAGGCGTTCGATCGAGTCCGAATGAATCGGGTCGCCGGCGATGAAGGCGATGCGGCGGTGTCCCAGCGACAGCAGGTGCTCGGTGGCGATGCGCGCGCCTTCGAAGTGGTCGAAGTCGAAGGCGTAGATATTGGCGCCGCTGACCTGGCGGCCCGTGAACACCACCGGCATCTCGCCGGCCAGCCGCGCCAGCGCCTGGTCGCCCAAGCGGCCGTTGAGCACGATCATGCCGTCGACGCGGCGCGCGCGCAGCAGGTCGACGCAGCGCGCTTCATCGTTGGCGTCCCAGTTGCCGCTGACGAACAGGGCGCTGTAGCCTAGCCGCGTGAGTTCCTCCTCGATGGCGCGCAGGGCCACGCCGTAGAAGGGACTGTCGATCGCCTGCGTGATCACGCCGATCGACAGGGTGCGCCCGCCGGCCAGGCCGCGCGCGATCGGATCGGGCACGAAGCCGAGATCCGCGATGGCGCGGTCGATCGCTTCGCGCTTCTCCTGGCTGACCACGGCGCTGCCGTTGAGGATGCGCGACACCGTGCTGGGCGACACCCCGCTGGCCGCCGCCACCATGCCCAGCGTGACCTTGCCAGCCTGGGTTTTGCCAGGCTCTTGCGCACGCTTCTTCCTCATGTTTCTCCCGTTTGTTCTGCCGTTGGGCGGGTATTTTTACACCGCCAGCCGCGATTATTGAAAGCGCTTTCTTTCATGCGAAAGCGGAGTGTCTCACTTCTGTCGTATTTTCGCCAGTAAGCTATTTATACATTGACATCGCATAAAACATAACTTAGCCTGAAAGCGCTTTCACACTTTACCACCAACGGAGGAGACCTGTGCACTATCCCAAAGTACAAAAAAATCTGATGAGCCTGGCAATTGCTGGCGCGTTTGCCGGCAGCGTCATTCCCGCCCACGCTCAGCAAGCGCCACAGGCAGCCGCCGACGCGGCCGCAGCAACCGAACCTGCGACCCAGACCGTCGTCGTGACCGGCATCCGCCGCAGCATGCTGTCATCCATGAATCTCAAGCGCCAGTCCGACGGTATCGTCGACGGCATCGTGGCCGAAGACATCGGCAAATTCCCGGACACTAACCTGGCCGAATCGCTGCAGCGTATCAGCGGCGTGTCCATCGATCGTTCGATCGGCGAGGGCTCGAAGGTCACGGTGCGCGGTGTCGGCCCCGACTTCAACCTGGTGCTGCTCAACGGCCGCCAGATGCCGACCTCCAACCTGGGCGACCTGAACGGACGCGCTTTCGACTTCGCCAACCTGGCGTCGGAAGCCGTCTCGCAGATCCAGGTCTACAAGACCAGCCGCGCCGAAACCCCAACCGGCGGCATGGGCGCGACGCTCAACGTGATGACCGCGCGTCCGCTCGACAATCCTGGCCTGCATACGAGCGTCGGCATCAAGGGCGTCTACGACCAGTCCAACAACCGTCTGCCTAGCGACGAAAAGGCCAGCAAATCGCTCACGCCTGAAGTCTCCGGCATCTACACCAACACCTTCGCCGACGGCAAATTCGGCGTGGCGATCACCGGCAGCTACCAGGAGCGCAACCTGGGCTTCAACCAGGCGGCAGTGTCCAACGGCTGGCGCGGCCCGTTCCGCGGCGACGAAAACAACTGGGGCACAATCGCCCAGCCTGGCACGCCAGATGCGGCCAACATCACCAACCGCCCGAAGCCGACCGACATCTACTCGGTGCCGCAGAACCTGAACTACAACATGAACGGCGTGCGCCGCCAGCGTACCAACGGCCAGCTGACCTTGCAGTTCGCACCGTCCAAGGAACTGGTAACGACGCTGGACTACACCTACTCCGAAAACAAGATCCAGACCCGCCGCAACGACATTTCGGCCTGGTTCAACTTCGGCCCGTCGGTCAGCTCGTGGACCAACGGACCGGTCGCCGGCCCGCTGATGTACACCGAGACGATCAATCCCGCCAACAGCGACATCGCCATGGGCGGCGCCGACTTCGCGACCAAGACGCAGAACAAGTCGCTCGGCTTTAACGCCGTGTGGAAGCCGATCAAGGGCCTCAAGCTCGAACTTGACACCCACAAGTCGACCGCCGAGTCAATGGCCGACAGCCCGTTCGGCTCGAACAACACGCTCGGCACGGCCAGCTTCAGCCGCGGCACCACGACCGCCGACTTCACCCACGATTTCCCAGTGCTGAGCATTCAGGGCGCGAACTTCACCGCAGCGCCCCAGCAGGTCACCGGTTCGGTGTTCCAGAACGGGTACATGAAGGGCGAAGTCGCACAGACCCAGCTCAAGGGCCAGATGCAGGTGATGGAAGCGTCGGAACTGAAGTTCGGCCTGGCCGCGACCAAGGTCGACAACCGCTCCGCCTTCTCCAACCAGCAGCGCGATACCTGGAGCGGCGCGACCAGCCCGGCCGACTATCCAAGCAACGTTTGGCACGCCGACACCCTGCGCCAGTACTTCAGCCGGCTCGATGGCAGCAGCAACCCGAACCTGTTCAACCAGTTCAACACGTTCAACTTCGACCAGGTACGCAAGCTGGCGGCAGCCGCATCGGGCAAGCCAGAGCTGTACCTGCCGAAGAACACCTACGATACCGACCAGCGCACCACGGAAAAATCGAAGAGCGCCTACATCCAGATCAACACCGACTTCGACACCGCCATGCCGCAGCATACCGCGCTTGGCGTGCGCTACGAGACGACCGACGTCCTCTCGACCGCGCTTGTGCCGACGGCCACTAGCATCTCTTGGGTGTCGGAGAACGAACTGCCGGTCAGCTTCGGCGTGCCGAGCTTCACGTCGCTCACCGGCAGCTACCGTCACGTGCTGCCTAGCCTGGACTATGACATCGAGGTTCGTCCGGACATGAAGCTGCGCGCCAGCTTCGGCGAAACCATCGGCCGTCCGCGCTGGGACCAGATCCAGGGCGGCCAGGTGCTCAACGCGCTGGCCCGCGTCAATGGCGGTACCGGCTCGCAGGGCAACCCGGGTCTGAAGCCGGTCAAGTCGAAGAACCTCGACCTGTCGTGGGAGTGGTACTACGGTAAGCAGGACTTCTTCTCGCTCGGCTACTTCAACAAGAATCTGGAAAACTACGCCGGCCAGTCGTCGCTGACGGCCACGCCGTTCAACTTGCACACGCCAGTGGGCGGCGCGTTCTGGAACGAGGCGCTGGCCCACGGCTGCAGCAGCGGCGACAAGACCTGCATCCGCAACTACATCTTGCGCAACCATAACGGCGCACCGGGCGTCGTGCGTGGGGCGGACGCGAACGGCAGCGCCACCGGCACCATCACCGGCCAGCCGGGCGATCCCGTCGCTTCGTTCGAGATCACGTCGTACTCGAACCAGAAGAACGCGCACCTGAACGGCCTCGAGGCGAACGTGCAGCACATGTTCGGCAACTCCGGTTATGGCGTGTCGGCCAACTACACCTACGTGCACTCCGGCCTCAAGTACGACAACGCCAAGATCGGCGAGCAGTTCGCGCTGGTCGGCCTGTCCAACTCGGCCAACCTGGTGGGTATCTACGAGGATGCCAAGTTCTCGGTCCGCGCCGCCTACAACTGGCGCGGCGAGTTCCTGTCGTCCACCTTCGACGGTGCGGGTCCCAACCCGAACTACACCGAAGCATATGGACAGCTGGACCTGAGCGCCGGTTACAACATCAGCGACAAGTTGAGCCTGCAGCTTGAGGCGATCAACCTGAACGACGGTACCCAGCGCGTGCACGGCCGCACCAAGAGCGAGGCCTTGTACGTGACGCAAACCGGCCGCCGCTTCATGGTCGGTGCTCGTTACAAGTTCTAAGCAGCACTAGCAGTAAGGCAAAGCCGCCGCATGCCGGCGGCTTTGCCCGTATACCGGACAAGAGAGAAACGATGATCAGGCAGATTGTGATTGTTGGCGGCGGATCCGCGGGCTGGCTGACCGCTGGCCTGCTGGCGGCCGAACACGGCGCCGGCGGGCGCGTGCAGGTGACGCTGCTCGAATCGCCCGACACGCCGCCCATCGGCGTGGGCGAGGGTACCTGGCCCAGCATGCGCGACACGCTGCGCCGCATCGGCGTGAGCGAGACCGATTTCATCCGCGCGTGCGACGTGTCGTTCAAGCAGGGCTCGCGCTTCGACGGCTGGGTGAGCGGCGACGGCGACTACTATTTTCATCCCTTCACCCTGCCGCAGGGCTATGGCGACGCCAATCTCGCGGCGGCCTGGCAGCTGCACCACCACGGCGTGCCTTTCGCCGACATGGCCAGCTTCCAGCCCCACCTGTGCGCGCATGCGCGCGCGCCCAAGCAGGTCGTCACGCCCGAATACGCGTCGGTGGCGAACTACGGCTACCACCTGGACGCCGGCAAATTCGGCCAGCTACTACGCAGCCACTGCATCGACAAGCTCGGCGTGCGCCATGTGCTTGGCCATGTCAGCGCCATCAACGCGCAGCCCAACGGCGACATCGCCTCGGTGCAGACGCGCGAGCACGGCGCGCTGGCCGGCGACCTGTTCGTCGACTGCACCGGCATGCGTTCGCTGCTGCTGGGCGGGCACTACGAGGTGGCTTTCCTGAACCAGAGGCACGTCCTGTTCAACGACACCGCGCTCGCCGTGCAGGTGCCATACGCGCGCGAGGACGCGCCGATCGCCTCCCAAACCACCTCGACCGCGCAGGCGAATGGCTGGATCTGGGATATCGGGCTGCCGGCGCGGCGCGGCATCGGGCACGTGTATTCAAGCGCCCACACGACGGACGAGGCGGCCGAACGCGCGCTGCGCGCCTACATCGGCCAGGAATGCGCCTCGCCGCGCAAGATCAGCTTCACGCCGGGCTACCGCGCGCGCTTCTGGGACCACAACGTGGTCGCCATCGGCCTCTCGGCAGGCTTCATCGAGCCGCTGGAGGCGTCCGCGCTGGCGCTGGTCGAACTGTCGGCCGCGATGCTGGCCGACGACCTGCCGGCCACGCGCGAGGAGATGGACATCGTGGCGCGCCGCTTCAACGACAGCTTCACCTACCGCTGGGAGCGCGTGATCGACTTCCTGAAGCTGCATTACGTGCTGTCGCGCCGCGTCGACGCCGACTACTGGCATGAGCACCGCGCGGGTGCCTCGATTCCCGACCGGCTGCGCGAGCTGCTACTGCTGTGGCGCCACCGCCCGCCGTCGCGCAACGACGTGAACCGCATCGAGGAGGTATTCCCCTCCGCGAGCTACCAGTATGTTTTATACGGCATGGGCTTTGTCACCGCGCACGCGCCACGCCAGGCGGACCAGCTGGACGCGGCCGAAGGCTACTTCCGCGAGGCCGCCGCGCTGACCAGGAAAATGCTCGGCGCCTTGCCGGGCAACCGCGAATTGATCGACCATATCCGCCACCACGGACTACCAAACATCTAGAACGGAACCCTATGCAAAACTTGCAAAACGTGCAAAACCACGCCCTGTTAAACAATGTCGACCACAAGGACCTGCGCATCGTCACCGCGCGCGGCGCGCGGTACGGCGACGCGGTGATGTCCGCCTTGACCTTCCCGGCCGAATTTCGCGACGTGCAGGCCTACTATCCGATCGTGTTCAGCAAGGCGGCCGACGGCTTGAGCTTCCAGCCGCTGGCCTTGTTCGGCTTGCAGGAGGGCGAAAACCTGTTCCTCGAAGGCGAACAGTGGCAGGCGCCCTACGTGCCGCTGGCGATCCTGCGCCAGCCCTTCCTGATCGGCAGCGGCGGCGGCGATGGCGATCCGATGGTGTATGTGGACCTGGACAGCCCGCGCGTGAGCGATGCCGAAGGCGAGCCGGTATTCCTGCCGCACGGCGGCACCACCGAATACATCGAGCGCGTCAATTCGACGCTGGCGACCATCCACGCGGGCCTGCAGGCGACGGCCCCGTTCATCGAGGCGCTGCTGCAAAACGAGCTGCTCGAATCGTTCGTGCTCGACGTCACCCTCGAAGACGGCGGGGAAGGGCGCCTTGGCGGCTATTACACCATCAACGAGGACCGCCTCGCCAGCCTGGACACCGCGGCGGTCGAGAAGCTGCACAAGGCCGGCTACCTGCAGGCGATCTACATGGCGATCGCTTCGATGGCACACCTGCGCGACCTGATCGAGCGGGTGAACCGCCGCCGCCGCCATGCTTGAGATTAAGGACGCGACCCCGGCGTCGCTGACCGATGCGCTGCTGCGTTCCACCCAGCCGGTCGTGCTGCGCGGCCTGGTGCGCCACTGGCCCATCGTCGCCTGCGCCACCACGCCGGCGCGGGTGGATGCCTACCTGCGCCGCTTCTACCGCGACGCGACCGTCACCGCCATGCTGGGCGCGCCGGAAATCGACGGCCGCTTCTTCTACAACGAAGACCTGAGCGGGTTTAATTTTTGCCCTGCCCGCGTGCGCCTGGACGCCGTGCTGGGGGAACTGCACGACCATCTCGACGACGAGCGCGCTCCGGCTATCTACGTCGGTTCCACCACGGTCGACACCGCGCTGCCGGGCTTTCGCGGCGAGAACGACCTCGACCTCGGCGCGCGCGATCCCCTGGCCAGCATCTGGATCGGCAACCGCACCCGCATCGCCGCGCACTACGACCTGCCGGACAATATCGCCTGCGTGGCGGCCGGCCATCGCCGCTTCACGCTGTTCCCGCCGGAGCAGCTGGAGAACCTGTACGTGGGCCCGCTGGACTTCACGCCGGCCGGCCAGGCCATCAGCCTGGTCGACATGGTGAACCCGGACCTGGAGCGCTTTCCCAGGTTCGCCGAGGCGGAGCGCCACGCGCAGGTGGCCGAACTGGAGCCGGGCGACGCGATCTTCATCCCCAGCATGTGGTGGCACCACGTCGAGGCGCTGGACAAGCTCAATGTGCTGGTCAACTACTGGTGGCGCCAGTCGCCGGACTACATGGATACGCCGATGAACGCGCTGATGCTCGCGCTGATGAGCGTGCGCGACCTGCCGCCGGCGCAGCGCGCGGCGTGGCGGGGCCTGTTCGAGCATTACGTGTTCGGCGCGCATGAGGCCACGACCGCCCACATACCCGCTGACGCGCGGCGCGCGCTCGGGCCCCACGACGAAGACATCGCCCGGGCGCTGCGCGGGCATTTGCTCAAGAAAATCAACCGCTGACAGGAGACTAGCGTGGACCAACAGAACAAACCAATCCGGCGTGTCGTCATCGCCGGCGGCGGCACGGCCGGCTGGATGGCCGCCGCCGGGATCTCGAAGGTGCTGGGCAAGCGGCTCGACATCAAGCTGATCGAGTCCGACGACATCGGCACCGTCGGCGTTGGCGAGGCGACCATTCCTACGCTGCTGAACTTCCATCACCTGCTCGAGATCGACGAGCGGGAGTTCATGGTCGCCACCAAGGCCACCTTCAAGCTGGGCATCAGCTTCGAGAACTGGCGCGACGTGGGCGAGGACTATATCCACTCCTTCGGCTTGACCGGCACCGACCACTGGACCGCCGGCTTCCAGCACTTCTGGATGAAGGGGTGCGAACGCGGACTGGCGCGCGACTTCGGCCACTACTGCCTGGAATTGCGCGCTTCGCAGGAAGGGCGCTTCGCCCACCTGCCGCGCAACGGGATGAACTACGCCTACCACCTGGACGCGAGCCTGTACGCGCGCTACCTGCGCACCTTCAGCGAGCGTTTCGGCGTCAAGCGCATCGAGGGCAAGATCGTGAAGGTCGACACCGACGCCGAGACCGGCCACGTGAGCGCGCTGCGGCTCGATTCGGGCAGCGTGATCGAGGGCGACCTGTTCATCGACTGCACCGGCTTTCGCGGCCTGCTGATCGGCGAGACCATGGGCATCGAGTACGATGACTGGTCGCAGTGGCTGCACTGCGACAGCGCGATCGCGGTGCAGACCCGCTCGGTCGGCGACGCGGTCCCGCTCACGCGCGCGATCGCCCGCGAATCGGGCTGGCAGTGGCGCATTCCGCTGCAGCACCGGGTGGGCAACGGCATCGTCTATTCCAGCAAATTCATGGACGACGGCCAGGCGCGCGCTACGCTGCTGGGCAATATCGAAGGCGAGGCGCTGACCGATCCGCGCCTGATCAAGTTTTGCCCCGGCCAGCGCCGCAAGACCTGGAACGGCAACGTCGTCGCGATGGGCCTGGCCAGCGGCTTCCTCGAGCCGATCGAGTCGACCAGCATCCACCTGGTCCAGCGCAGCATCGTCCGCCTGATGCAGATGTTCCCCAGCGAGGGCATCTGCGCGACCGACGTGGCCGAGTTCAACCGCCAGTCCGACAGCGAGATCGAGCACATTCGCGACTTCATCATCCTGCACTATTGCGTCACCAACCGCAAGGACACGCCGTTCTGGCGCCTATGCAGCGAGATGGACATTCCCGCCTCGCTGCGCCACCGCATCGACCTGTTCCGCGAGACGGGCCGGGTGTTCCGCGCGCCGAACGAGCTGTTTGCCGAGAATTCGTGGATCCAGGTGATGCTGGGCCAGGGCATCATGCCGGCGCGCCTGCATCAGACGGCCGAGCTGATGGGCGACGACGAGCTCAAAGGCTTTCTGGACGCGATACAGATGGGCATCGAGCGTACCGTGGCCCAGCTGCCGGCGCACCAGGAATACGTGCGCCGCTTTTGCGCCGCGCCGGATTGAGAAGGCGCCCGCCGCTAGCGGCGTTGGCGGCTCACGATTCATCTCCAGGTGGCGGATTGGCGTTAAGCTTGTCGCACAGGGCTGACCAGGCGTTGACCCACCGCGCATCTTGAACCTTTGCGCGTCTCGTTTCCCCCACCATGAAGCGGTCCAGCGCGCGTGCCAGCCGCACCTGGGCGTACGCGCGTTTCGCGTTTGCAGTGCCGGGAGAAATGCTGTTTCGCTTTCTCATTGGCGACCTCGGGGACGGTTGGCGAGGATCGCCGGCTCGATCTGCTCGATCCCCGGCGAAGCGGCGGTGGCGGCGCGCCGGCGGCAAGGGATGGCGTCGTGCCGCACGCCGGGTTGAAAGTCGTCACCGTATCGAGCCATCATCGTTCGCGTAAAGGTTGTTGCTGGCACTGCGCGCAAACGATTGCTTTGCGGGCAAATTGATATGGAAATTATAGCAGTAAGGTAATGTGGTTGTCGTATGGAATCGACATGTGCAGGCTAGGCCCTGGCATGCACCGGCGACTCGCGCGCTAGGGCCTGATCGTCGCGCGACCGCGTGCCGGCAGGAATGAAAGCAGCAGTTTCATGGCGTAGATGACAATCAGGGTGCCGATGAAGTCGCCCGCCGCCATCACGGCGAAACGCCGCAACAGGTCGGTCGTATCGCCATGGAGGGCGAACCATAGGTGGTGCAACAGGGGGCTCGCGATGGCGTAGCCGGCCACGCAGGCGAGCAGCCGCCACGGCGACAGGTTGCGCAGAGATGCGTCCAGACCATAAAAATGCTGGGCGATGCGGTACGCGAGGTAGGGTGCGGCGGCGGCCAGGATGCCGCCCACGAATGAGCGCGCGTAGTCGTCGGGGAAGAAGTAGAAAAAGCAGACCAGCCATGACACCAGCAAGAGGCCGACCGCGCCGGCCTCGCCGAACAGCAGCGTGCTCAGCAGGCGCACGCCGGCGGGCAGGTAGATCCAGTTGATGCCGCGCGCGAACTCCAGTCGGGTGAACAGCCATTCGTTCACGATTAGCATCAGGGCGAAGGAGACCATCGTCGCGACGACCATCGATACCTGCAAGCGGAGGTTGGACATCGGTGGCCTTGGTCTCGGATATACTGGAGCTGCTGATGGCCTTTACGGCCCCAGTGTATGCGATCCCTACGACCTGTTGCAACTAAAAGTAGCTATGTCCAACAAACCGACCCGGCCGGCCGATATCTATTTGCGTTTCCTGCAGTTGGCGGAGGCGGTGCGCGGCCTGCCATCGTTGCCGGCCCTGGATCCGCTGGAAGAGCGCATCCTGGCGCTCGTCGCCAAGGTCAAGGTTGACGAGCGCCTATCGGTCCGGGACTTGATGGCCAAGGACGAGCTAGGATCACCCGCGACCGTCCACAGCCGCCTCAAGTCGATGCGAGAGAAGGGTTGGCTGATGCTGTCGGACACGACGGACACGCGCCGCAAGCAGATCGCGCTGACGCAGGCGGCGCTCCAGCATTTCGACAAGCTCTCCAATTGCCTGGTTCAGGCGGCGAACGGCTAGCCCACCTGACCTAGGGAAGCACTGATTTATTCATGACGGCGAACTTGGCTGTGAAAAAAGCACGCTGCGGAGTTGCAAATCCTCGCCATACCGCCCGGTATGA
>DIZW01000027.1:0-195 GCA_002428015.1 Oxalobacteraceae bacterium UBA6018
CTGCGAAGACACGCGCAATACCGGCCACCTGCTCGGCCGTTTCGGCCTGTCGCGCCCGCTGATCGCGGCCCACCAGCACAACGAGCGCGAGGTGGCCGACAAGCTGATCGCGCGCCTGCACGCCGGCGAGCGCATCGCCCTCGTGTCCGACGCCGGCACTCCGGGCGTGTCCGACCCCGGCGCGCGCATCGTCGA
>DIZW01000027.1:313-7095 GCA_002428015.1 Oxalobacteraceae bacterium UBA6018
TCCGACGCCGGCACGCCGGCCGTGTCGGACCCCGGCGCGCGCATCGTCGACGCGGTGCGCGCGGCCGGCCTGCGCGTGGTGCCGGTGCCGGGCGCCTCGGCCGCCGTCACGGCCCTGTCCGCGAGCGGGCTGGTGAACGACCAGTTTTATTTCGTCGGCTTCCTCCCCGCCAAGGCCAAGCAGCGCGAGAACGCCCTGCAGCGCCTGCTCACGGTGGGCGCGACCATGGTGTTCTACGAGGCGCCGCACCGCATCGTCGAATGCGTCGGCGCGCTGGCGGCGGTGTTCGAGCCGCAGCGCCAGGTGGTGTTCGCGCGCGAGCTGACCAAGCTGTTCGAGGAGATCCACCGCTGCCCGCTGAGCGAGGCGCTGGCCTGGGTCCAGGCCGACCCCCACCGCGAGAAGGGCGAGTTCGTGGTGCTGCTCGAAGGCGCGCCCGAGCAGGGCGACGCCGAGCAGGCGCAGGCCGAGCGCATCCTGCGCATCCTGCTGGCCGAGTGTTCCGTCAAGCAGGCCGCCCACCTGACGGCCCAGATTACCGGCGCCAAGAAGAACGCCCTGTACGAGCGCGCTCTGGAGATCAGAGGCTGAGAGTTTTTCGGACGTGCCCGAGCAGCGCGCCAGAAAGCGGCCGAGCTAGGCGCAAAGCACAGCCATAGCTCGGGCTATGGCGAGCATTTGCAACGACGCGCGGGCGCTTTCTGGCGTGATGAGCGGGCATGATCGAAAGACTCTCAGCCTCTCAGACAAGCGCAAGACTGAGCCGGCGCGGCACTTAACGGATGCTGGCGTGGTCCAAACCTGGGCGCGGGCCGCTCGCGCCGTCCACGCCCTTGGGCCGGCCGTATCGGGGGGTTGTGTCCAGCGGAGGCGGCGGCGCGGTGGTCCGCGCACCGGCGGCGGCGAGCGGCGCTGAAAATAAAGCTGGCGGAATCCTTGACCGTACCCGCGCCAGCCGTTATGATTCTGGTCCTCGGAGTGTGGCGCAGTCCGGTAGCGCACCTGGTTTGGGACCAGGGGGTCCAAGGTTCGAATCCTTGTACTCCGACCAGTATTTCTTATGCAGGCCGACCTTGTTGTCGGCCTCGCATATCTCCCAGCTTCAATCTTCCCTTCTTTAGTTCCGCTGCTTTACCTATCGTGTTTCGACGTTCAGCTGTGAGCGCGTCCTTGCCGGCACGGCAACCGTCTACGCCCGTTTCGCCGCCAGCGCATTGCCGGCCCTGCTGGCGCTCTTGCGCCCCAGGTAGTGCGAGATGAATTGCCCGGTCTCGGCCACCAGGTCCAGGTCGACCCCGGTCTCGATCCCCAGCCCGCGCATCAGGTACAACACATCCTCGCTGGCCACGTTGCCGGTCGCGCCCTTGGCGTAGGGGCAGCCGCCCAGCCCCGCCACCGAGGCGTGAAAAATCGCCACCCCCACCTCCAGGCTGGCGTAGATGTTGGCCAGGGCCTGCCCGTAAGTGTCGTGGAAATGGCCAGCGATGCGGGCCAGGTCGAACTCGGCCGCCGCGCGCGCCATCACCGCCTGGGTCTGGCGCGGCGTGGCCACTCCGATGGTGTCGGCGATGTCGATCTCGTCGCAGCCGAGCGCGCGCAGGCGCCGCACCACGTCGGCCACCGCGTCCAGCGGCACCGCGCCCTGGTAGGGGCAGCCGAAGGCGCAGCTGATGCTGCCGCGCAGGCGCAGGCCATGCTCCTTGGCGGCCACCGCCACGCCCTCGAAGCGCGCGATCGATTCGGCGATCGAGCAGTTGATGTTCTTCTGCGAGAAAGCTTCCGAGGCCGAGCCGAAGATCACCACCTCGTCGGCGCCGGCCGCCAGCGCCGCCGCAAAGCCCTGCATATTGGGCGTGAGCGCCGAATAGATTGTGCCCGGCCGGCGCGCGATGGCCTCCATCACGGCCGCGCTGGTGGCCATCTGCGGCACCCACTTGGGCGAGACGAAGGACGCCGCCTCGATGTTCGCGAAGCCGGCCCGCGACAGGCGGTCCACCAGATCGGTCTTGACCTCGGCCGGCACCGCCTGCGCCTCGTTCTGCAGGCCGTCGCGCGGGCCGACTTCGACGATCTTGACCTTGGCGGGCAAACTGTTCATACCGTTGATTCCGTGAGTTGGTTGATAGCCTAATAGCCGCGGTTGCGGTCGACCACGTCGGCCACGGTCTCGCCGCGTTCGAGCGCGTCGATCTTGCCGACGATCTGGATGATGCTCTCGCCGCGCACCGTGGTGCCCGAGATATGCGGCGTCATGGTGATGCGCGGCTCCTCCCAGAACGGGTGGGGGGCCGGCAGCGGCTCGTGGCGGAACACGTCCAGCGTGGCGCCGGCGATGTGGCCGGAGCGGATCAGGGTCAACAGGTCCGGCTCGGCCACGTGGGCGCCGCGCGCCACGTTGATCAGGTAGGCGCCCTGCGGCAGCTTGGACAGGTTGGCGCGGTCGAGCAGGTTGGCCGTGTCCGGCGTGAGCGGCAGCATGCACACCAGCACCCGCGTGCCGCGCAGGAAGGCGTCGAGTTCGGCGCGGCCGTTGAAGCACTCCACGCCGTCGATGCGCTTGGGGGTGCGGCTCCAGGCGCGCAGCGGAAAGCCGAACGGCGCCAGGGCCGCCAGCACCCGGCTGCCCAGGGCGCCGGCGCCGAGCACGCCGACGGTGAAGTCCTCTTTCGGCGGCAGCGGCAGGCTTTGCCAGATGCCGCGCCGGGCCTGCTTTTCGTAGTCCTCGAAACGGCGGTAGTAGCGCAGCACCGCGTGGGTCACATACTCGGCCATCTGGATGCCCATGCCGGCGTCGCCCACGCGCACGATCGGCGCGGACGGCAGCGCGTCGCGGTGCTTGAGGATGGCGTCGGCCCCGGCGCCCATGAGGAAGATCGCCTTGACCTCAGACAGCGCTTCGAGCACGGCCGGGGTGGGCGCCCACAGCACCGCGTAGTCGCAGTGCCCGGGCGCCTCGCCCTCGCGCCAGGTGACGATGTCGGCCTGCGGCAGGGCCGCACGCAGGTCGCCGGCCCAGAGATCGATCGCGCTGTCGGCGCGGTACACAAGAATACGCATGGCTGGTCTCCCCCAGTGCTTGTTGTTTTGCTCGTTGTTTTTGCTCGTCGTTGCAGCGTGTTTTTTAGCTTGCCTGGATCTCGAACGCCAGCAGCGGTGCGCCGTCCGCGACCTGGTCCCCCACCTGGTACAGCACGTCGGCCACCCGCCCGTCGCTGGGGGCGGCGATGGTATGTTCCATCTTCATCGCCTCCATGATCACCAGCGCATCGCCTTTCTTCACCTGCTGGCCGGCGCTGGCCAGCACCGCTACCACCTTGCCCGGCATGGGCGCGGTCAGCGCCCCGCCCGCGTGCTCGTGGGCGCCGGCGTGCGCCAGCCGGTCCTGGTAGGTCAGCATGCTGTGCAGGCCGCCCGTAAATACGTGAAACAGCGCGCCCTCGCGGTAAACGCTGCCGTGGACCGCGGCGCCGCCCAGCCGGATCGTCAGGCGCGCACCGTCGCGCGCGGCCAGCGCCAGCCTGGTCTCGGCGGCGCCGTCGTGCAGGTCCCAGCCATCAGCATGGTAGCGCAAGCGCAGGCGATATGCATCGCTATGCACTTGCGTGCGCTGCTCATCGGCGTAGCGATTCGTGTACGCATCGGTGAAGGCGAGCTGGCGCCGCCAGGCGCCGTTCAGGCGCCAGCCGCCCGCGTCGCTCCATGGATCGCCCGCCGCGGTGGAACCTGCGGGCGGCTTTTCGTCGTCCATCAAGGCCACCGCGGCCAGCGCCAGCGCGGCCGCCGGCGCAGCCTGGGGCGGCGGCAGCAGGGTCGCGCCATGGCGTTCGATCAGGCCGGTGTCGAGGTCGGCGCCGGCGAAGGCCGCGCCGGCGACCAGGCGCTGCAGGAAAGCGATATTGGTCGACAGGCCGACCACGTGGAACTGGCCCAGCGCCTGCGTCATGCGCGCCAGCGCCTCGGCGCGGTCGGCGCCCCACACGATCAGCTTGGCGATCATGGGATCGTAGTACGGCGAGATGGCGTCGCCGGTGCGCACGCCCGCGTCGATGCGCACCGGCGCCGGCGTGCCCACGGCGCCCGACGCACCCACCTCAAAAGCCACCGCCGCCGGCAAGGCCAGGTGGCGCAGCGTGCCGATCGACGGCAGGAAGCCCTTGTCCGGGTTCTCGGCGTAGATGCGCGCCTCGATCGCGTGCCCGCGCAGCGCCAGCTCGCCCTGCCCGCACGGCAGCTGCGCCCCGGCCGCCACCTGCAGCTGCCACGCCACCAGGTCGGTCCCGGTGATCATCTCCGTGACCGGATGCTCGACCTGCAGGCGGGTGTTCATCTCCATGAAGTAGAACGAGCCGTCCTGGTTGGCGATGAACTCCACCGTGCCGGCGCCGACGTAGCCGACCGCCTTGGCCGCCGCCACCGCGGCCTGGCCCATGGCCGCGCGCCGTTCCGGCGTCATGCCGGGCGCGGGCGCTTCCTCCAGCACTTTCTGGTGGCGCCGCTGCACCGAGCAATCGCGCTCGTGCAGGTAGACGCAGTTGCCGTGGGTGTCGGCGAACACCTGGATTTCGATGTGGCGCGGGCGCTCCAGGTATTTCTCGATCAGGACCTGGTCGTCGCCGAAGGCGTTGATGGCCTCGCGCTGGCAGGACGCCAGCGCGGCCTTGAAGTCGGCCGTGTTCTCCACAACCCGCATGCCCTTGCCGCCGCCGCCGGCGCTGGCCTTGAGCAGCACCGGATAGCCGATGCGGTCGGCCTGCAGCTGCAGGAAATCCGGGTCCTGTTCGTCGCCGTGATAGCCCGGCACCAGCGGCACGTCGGCGCCCTCCATCAGCGCCTTGGCGGCCGACTTGGAGCCCATCGCACGCATGCTGGCCGCCGGCGGGCCGATGAACACCAGCCCGGCCGCGGCGCAGGCCTCGGCGAAGGCCGCGTTCTCGGACAGGAAGCCGTAGCCCGGATGCACCGCCTGGGCGCCGGTCGCCAGCGCCGCGGCGACGATGCGCTCGGCGCACAGATAGCTTTCCTTGGCCGGGGCCGGTCCGATCAGGACCGCCTCGTCGCACACCACCACATGTTTGGCGTTGGCGTCGGCGTCGGAATACACGGCCACGGTCTGGATGCCCATGCGGCGCGCGGTAGCGGCCACACGGCATGCGATCTCGCCACGGTTGGCGATGAGTATTTTAGTGAACATGGCTTCCCGTCAGGGTGGTGGCGGCGGTGAGACTTATCCTGCGCAGCGCTCTTTGGGCGCCGACTCGAGCGTGGCGGCGCGCGTCGACAAGCCCAGTTTGCCCAGCAGCGCGCGGTCGTCCTCGGCTTCCGGGTTGTCGGTGGTGAGCAGCTTGTCGCCGTAGAAGATCGAATTGGCGCCTGCCAGGAAGCACATCGCCTGCACCGCCTCGCCCATCTGGCGCCGTCCGGCCGACAGGCGCACCCGCGCGTTGGGCATGGTGATGCGCGCCACCGCGATGGTGCGCACGAATTCGAAGGGGTCGAGCGGGTCCAGGCCGTGCAGCGGCGTGCCCTCGACCTGCACCAGGTGGTTCACCGGCACCGATTCCGGGTAGGGGTTCAGGTTCGCAAGCTGGGCGATCAGGCCGGCACGCTGCAGGCGCGATTCGCCCATGCCGACGATGCCGCCGCAGCACACCTTCAGGCCGGCGTTGCGCACCCGGCCCAGGGTGTCCAGGCGGTCCTGGTAGTCGCGGGTCGAGATCACGTTGTTGTAGAACTCGGGAGCGGTGTCCAGGTTGTGGTTGTAGTAGTCCAGGCCCGCGTCTTTCAGGCGGTCGGCCTGGCCTTCCTCCAGCATGCCCAGGGTGGCGCAGGTTTCCAGGCCCAGGGCCTTAACCTCGCGCACCATCTCCTCGACCTTCTCCATGTCGCGCTCCTTCGGGCTGCGCCACGCCGCGCCCATGCAGAAGCGGGTGGCGCCGTTGGCCTTGGCCTGGCGCGCCGCGTCCAGCACGGTGTCGATACCGAGCATCTTCTTCGCCTCCACGCCGGTGTCGTAGCGCGCCGCCTGCGGGCAGTAGCCGCAGTCTTCCTCGCAACCGCCGGTCTTGATCGACAACAGCGTTGCCAGTTCCACGTCGCCGGCCGGGAACTGGGCGCGGTGCACGGTCTGCGCCTGGAACATCAGGTCGTTGAAGGGCAGCTCGAACAGCGCCAGCACGTCGGCCAGCGGCCAGGTCGCCGCTTCGGGCAGGGTGATCGGCGCGGCGGGCGGGTGGAACGAGACGGCTTGGGTTTGGGACATGGAGTTTTCCTTGAATAGCGAGTGAGACGAATAAGGGATGAGTAAGTGACGAATATCGGATGACGGTCTAATTGCCGCGCGCGTGAGGCCAGCCAGGCAGGCCCGCGAGGTCGATGAATGTGGCGGCCTGCTCGGCCGACGGGTTCTCCATGAACGGCACGCGCCCGAGCAGCGGCGCCGGGATGCGCTGGGCCAGGGCGGCGACGTTTTCGTCGGCGAAGCGCATCTCCGGGTCGACTTCGTTGGCGACCCAGCCGGCCAGCACCAGGTTGCGCGCCACGACCGCTTCGACCGTCAGCAGCGCGTGGCTGATGCAGCCCAGGCGCAGGCCGACCACCAGGATCACCGGCAGGTTGAGCTGCTCGGCCATGTCGGCGCTGTCGAAGTCGTCCGAGAACGGCACCCGGAAGCCGCCCACGCCCTCGACCACCACGGCGTCGGAGGCGGCGGCGATTTCGGCATAGGCGGCGATGATGGGCACCGCCTCGATGGTCACGCCGTCCAGCGCGGCGGCGATGTGGGG
>DIZW01000027.1:7186-8949 GCA_002428015.1 Oxalobacteraceae bacterium UBA6018
GGCGGCGATGTGGGGCGCGGCCGCCTCGCGCAGCATGTAGGGCGTGGTGATGTTGGACGGCAGGGTGACGTTGCCGGCCGCGATCAGGCTGTCGGCGTCCTCGTTGCGCAGGCGGCCGTCGCGCAGCACGGCGCCGGCGGCGACCGGCTTCATGCCGCAGGCGCGCACGCCGCCGCCGGCCAGCTTGCGCAGGATCGCCGACGAGACCAGCGTCTTGCCGATCTCGGTGTCGGTGCCGGTGACGAAGCAGCAAAAGCGCGAAGGCAGGCCCTCGGCCGCCAGCGCGGCGCGCGGCGCTGGCGCGAGCACCGCCTCCGCGGCGAGCGCCGGCACGGGATCGTTTAGACTCATGGCGCGGACCTTTCCAGTTGGTTCAGCGCGGCGCAAAGGCGCGCCACCTCGTCGTGGGTGTGGGCGGCCGACAGGGTCGCGCGCAGGCGCGCGGTGCCCGCCGGGACGGTCGGCGGGCGGATCGCCGGCACCCACAGGCCTTGCTCGTACAGCGCCGCCGCGGCGGCCAGCGCGGCTTCGTTGGCGCCGATGATGACCGGCTGGATGGCGCTGCTGGACGCGCCGCGCCGCCAGCGCCGCAGTTGCAGGCCTTCGTCCAGCTGGCCGATCAGCGCGCGCAGGTGGGCGCGCCGCTGGGCACCCTCGGCGCCGCCGATGATGTCCAGGCTGGCCAGCAGCGCGTGCGCCAGCGCCGGCGGCGCGGCGGTGGTGTAGATGTAGGCGCGGGCGCGCTGGATCATCAGTTCGATCACCTTGGCGTGGGCCGCCACGAAGGCGCCGCCCACGCCGGCCGCCTTGCCCAGGGTGCCCATGTAGACGATGTTGGGCGAGCGCAGGTCGCAGTGCTCAAGCGCGCCGCGGCCATGTTCGCCCAGCACGCCGATGCCGTGGGCGTCGTCGATCACCAGCCAGGCGCCATGGCGCTCGCACAGCGCGCTCAAGGCGGCCAGCGGCGCCAGGTCGCCGTCCATGCTGAACACGCTGTCGGTCACCACGATCTTGACGGTGGCGTTGCTGGCCTCGAGCAGGGCCGCCAGGGCGACGGTGTCGGCGTGCGGATAGACCTTGACCTGGGCCTGCGCCAGGCGCGCGCCGTCGATCAGCGAGGCGTGGTTGAGCGACTCGGAGAAGATGACGCCGTCGCCGTCGGCGCCGAGCGTGGCCAGGATCGCCAGGTTGGCCATGTAGCCGGTGCAGAACGAGAGCGCGCGCGCCGATTCGACGTGGGGGCCGACGAATTCGGCCAGGCGCTCTTCCAGGCGCTGGTGGGCGCGCGAATGCCCGCTGATCAGGTGCGAGGCGCCGCTGCCGGCGCCGTACAGGCGCGCGCCTTCGGCCAGGGCCTCGATCACGGCTGGATGCGCGGCCAGGCCCAGGTAGTCGTTGCTGCAGAAGGCCAGCACCGGCTGTCCGTCGATCAGCAGGCGCGGCGCGCACGGCGAATCGACGATGCGCCGGGTGCGGGTCAGCTTGTCGGTGTCGAGCTGGGCCAATTGCCGCTCGATGGTGTCGATCATGTTCATGGGTCAGTTCGCGATCACATTGTTGAACACGCGGAGGGTGCGCGCGGCCAGGCCGTCGATCTCCTCGTCCGAGAGTATGTAGGGCGGCATCAGGTAGACGGTGGTGCCGATCGGGCGCAGCAGCAGTTCGTTCTCGAGCGCGCTGCTGAAGAAGCGCCGCGAGAAGGTGCCGGCGCGCTCCAGGTCCGGCTCGATCGCGTCGAAGGCCCAGATCATGCCGCGCTGGCG
>DIZW01000027.1:9120-11385 GCA_002428015.1 Oxalobacteraceae bacterium UBA6018
TGGCGCACCCGCTCGTGCCCGGCCAGCGGGGCCAGCGCGGCGCTGATGCGCGCGGCGCGTTCGCGGTTGGTCGCGATGACGTCGTCGTCGTGGAAGATCTGCAGGGTCGCCAGGGCCGCGCGGCAGGCCAGCGGATTGCCGGTGTACGAGTGCGAATGCAGGAAGCCGCGCGTGACGTCGCTGCTGTAGAACGCCTGGTAGATCTCGTCGCGGGTGAGCACCAGCGACAGCGGCAGGTAGCCGCCGCTGATGCCCTTCGAGAGGCAGAGGAAGTCCGGCCACACGCCGGCCTGCTCGCAGGCGAAGAAGGTGCCGGTGCGTCCGCAGCCGACCGCGATCTCGTCGAAGATCAGGTGCACGCCGTAGCGGTCGCACAGCGCGCGCACCAGCTTGAGGTAGAGCGGATCGTGCATCGCCATGCCGGTGGCGCACTGCACCAGCGGCTCGATGATGAGGGCGGCGATGTGGTCGGCGCGCTCGGCGAACAGGGCCTCCAGGTCGGCGGCGGCGCGGCGCCCCACGTCCTCGGCGTTTTCGCCCTCGCGCGCGTAACGCGCGTCGGGCGAGGCCACCACGCGCGCGGCGCGCAGCAGCGGGCCGTAGGCGTCCTTGAACAGGGCCACGTCGGTGACGGCCAGCGCGCCGATGGTCTCGCCGTGGTAGCTGCCCTGCAGGCAGACGAATTCGCGCTTGTCGTCCTGGCCGCCGTTGCGCCAGGCGTGAAAGCTCATCTTGAGCGCGATCTCCACCGCCGAGGCGCCGTCGGAGGCGTAGAAGGCATGCCCGAGCACATTGCCGGTCATGTCCGACAGCTGCTCCGACAGGCGCACCACCGGTTCATGGGTGAAGCCGGCCAGCATCGCGTGCTCGAGCTGGTCGAGCTGGTCCTTCAGCGCCGCGTTGATGCGCGGGTTGGCGTGGCCGAACAGGTTGACCCACCAGGAGCTGATCGCGTCCAGGTAGCGTTTGCCGTCGTGGTCGTACAGCCAGGCGCCGCGCCCGTGGCTGACCGGGATCAGGGGCACGCTTTCGTGGTGCTGCATCTGGGTGCACGGGTGCCACACACTGCGCAGGCTGCGCGCTACCCAATCTTGAGGCATATCGTCTTTCATCCTTAATCAGTCCAGCCAGGCGGGCCGGCGTTTTTCCAGGAAGGCGGCCACGCCTTCGCGTCCTTCGTCCCCGGCGCGAATGTGCGCGATGCGTTCGGCGGTGTCCATCAGCAGCGCGTCGGTGACGTCCTGGCCGGCCATGTCGCGCACCAGCGCCTTGGCCTGGGCCACCGCGTGCGGGCCGTTCGACACCAGCGAGGCGACGATGGCCGCGACCTCGGCGTCGAGGGCGTCGGCGCCGCACACCGCGTGTACGAAGCCGATGCGCAGCGCCTCCTGGGCGTTGAAGCGCTCGGCGGTGAGGAAGTAGCGGCGCGCCGCCTGCTCGCCCATCGCCTTGATCACATAGGGCGAAATGGTGGCCGGGATCAGCCCCAGGCGCACTTCGCTCAGGCAGAAGCTGGCCTCGCGCGCGGCCACGGCGATGTCGCAGGCGGCCACCAGGCCCATGCCGCCGGCGTAGCAGTCGCCCTGCACCTTGGCCACCACCGGCTTGGGGCAGCGGTAGATGGTGCGCAGCATGTCGGCCAGCTTGGCCGCGTCGGCGGTGTTTTCGGCGTCCGTGTAGGCCGCCATCTTCTTCATCCAGTTCAGGTCAGCGCCGGCGCAGAAGGCCGGGCCGCCGGCCGCCAGCACGATCGCGCGCACACCCTCGCTCTGGCCGAGCTGGTCGAACACCAGCGCCAGCTCGCCGATGGTGCTGTCGTTGAAGGCGTTGCGCACCTCGGGCCGGTTCAGGGTCACGGTGGCCACGCTTCCGGCCACGTCGAGGCGCAGGGTTTGAAAGTCCATCGCTTGTCCTTTACATCCTGAAGACGCCGAACCTGGTGTCCGGTATCTCCGCGTTGAAGGAAGCCGCCAGGCCCAGGCCCAGCACCATGCGGGTGTCGGCCGGATCGATGACGCCGTCGTCCCATAGGCGCGCGCTGGCGTAGTACGGGTGGCCCTGGTGCTCGTACTGCTCCCGGATCGGCTGCTTGAAAGCGGCTTCCTCGTCGGCGGACCAGGTGCCGCCCTTGCCTTCGATGCCGTCGCGCTTGACGCTGGCGAGCACCGCCGCGGCCTGGTCGCCGCCCATGACCGAGATGCGGGCGTTGGGCCACATCCACAGGAAGCGCGGCGAGAAGGCGCGCCCGCACATGCCGTAGTTGCC
>DIZW01000027.1:11523-54008 GCA_002428015.1 Oxalobacteraceae bacterium UBA6018
GCGCCGTTGCGGGCGATGCCCTCGTTCTCGTATTTGCGCCCGACCATGAAGCCGGTGATATTTTGCAGGAACACCAGCGGGATCTTGCGCTGGCAGCACAGCTCGATGAAGTGGGCGCCCTTGAGCGCCGACTCGGAAAACAGGATGCCGTTGTTGGCGATGATGCCGACCTTGATGCCGAAGATGTGGGCGAAGCCGCAGATCAGGGTGGTGCCGTAGCGCGCCTTGAATTCGTCGAACTCGCTGTCGTCGACGATGCGCGCGATCACCTCGCGCACGTCGAAGGGTTTGCGGGTGTCGGCCGGGATCACGCCGTACAGCTCCTGGGCCGGGTAGCGCGGCTCGGCCGGCGCGCGTCGCGGCGCCTGGGCCGGCTTGACCCGGTTCAGGTTCGACACGATCGTGCGCGCCAGCGCCAGCGCGTGGGGGTCGTCCTGGGCCAGGTGGTCGGCCACGCCGGACAGGCGGGTGTGCACGTCGCCCCCGCCCAGGTCCTCGGCGCTGACCACCTCGCCCGTGGCCGCCTTCACCAGCGGCGGGCCGCCCAGGAAGATCGTGCCCTGGTCCTTGACGATGATCGACTCGTCGCTCATGGCCGGCACGTAGGCGCCGCCGGCGGTGCAGGAGCCCATCACCACGGCGATCTGCGGGATGCCCTGGGCCGACAGATTGGCCTGGTTGTAGAAGATGCGGCCGAAGTGGTCGCGGTCGGGGAAGACCTCGTCCTGGTTGGGCAGGTTGGCGCCGCCCGAGTCGACCAGGTAGATGCAGGGCAGCCGGTTCTGCTCGGCGATCTCCTGGGCGCGCAGGTGCTTCTTGACCGTCATCGGGTAGTAGGTGCCGCCCTTGACGGTGGCGTCGTTACAGACGATCACGCACTCCTGGCCGGCCACGCGGCCGATGCCGGTGATGATGCCGGCCGCCGGCGCGGCGCCGTCGTACATGCCGTGGGCGGCCAGCTGCGACAGCTCGAGGAAGGGCGTGCCCGGGTCGAGCAGCATCTGCACCCGTTCGCGCGGCAGCAGCTTGCCGCGCGCGACGTGCTTGGCGCTGGCGGCGTCGCCGCCGCCGGCCTCGATCGCCGCCACCGTCGCGCGCAGGTCGTCCACGACGGCCTGCATCGCCGCCGCATTGGCCTTGAAGTCGTCGCCGCGCGGATTGAGTTTGCTGTCGATGTGGGGCATTGCCGTCCTTCGTCGTGGGTTCCGGGCCTGCTATCGCCGTCGATGGCAGACTATGCCGGAAAAGTGCCGTCCAGGTAGTACCAGCGCGACTCGCCGCCGCTGTGCTCGCGCACGAAGCGGCTCACCTCGTGCAGCCGGTGACCGCGCCCGTCCACCCGGTAGCGGGCAACGAATTCTACGGTATCAGCGTCTGGCGATTCCGGCAAGTTTGCTTTACGTTGACGTAAACGTAAAGAAGATTTTACCTCAAGTCCAAGCCAACGCAGCGCTTCGTCGTCGCTGACGATGGGCGTGGGCGGCAGGGTGCTGGGGTGCCAGGTGGCGCGCAGGTAGGCTTCGTCGCGCCGGGTATAGGCGGTGTAGCGCGAGCGCATCAGCGCCTCGGCCGTGGGCGGGATGGCCGCGCCCGACAGGTAGGGGCCGCAGCAGGTGGCGAAGGAGGCTCCGCCGCAAGGGCAGGTGGCAGGTGCAGGCATGGTCAATGGCAGAAGCGGAATCTTGCCATTATCCGCGATATTGCCCCTGGACGACGGCCGGCAGCCGCCCAGGAGGCTGCGCGGCAGAAGTGTGCGAGACCGACACTGTCGAAAACCGGGAAGCGTTTGGCGATATGGGCCGGACATGGTCTACCGCGCACACTCTTAGCGCAGTGTCAGCCCGTCCAGCGCGAACGGCGGCGCCCTGCCCGTCACCAGGTCGGCCAGGATGCTGGCCGAGCCGCAGGCGAAGGTGAAGCCGAGCGGGCCATGGCCCACGTTCAGCCACAGGTTGGGGTAGGCCGTGGCCCCGAGGATGGGCGCGCTGGACGGCGTGGCCGGGCGCAGGCCGGCCCAGGCGGCCACGTTGCAGTAGTCGGCCGCGCGCGGCATGGTCTGGCGCGCCAGGCGCTTGAGGGCGGCCACGCGGCGCGCGTCGAGCGAGGTGTCTTCGCCGACCAGGTCGACCATGGCGGCCACCCGCAGCCGATCGTCGATGCGCGCGTACAGCACCTTACGCTCGAAATCGGTGACGCTGATCTCGGGCGCGCGGTCGCCCGGGCGGATCGGCATGGTCAGGCTGTAGCCCTTGAGCGGGTACAGCGGCAGGTCGATGCCGGCGCTGGCGGCCAGGTCGCGGCTGCGGATGCCGGCGGCCAGCACGAAGGCGTCGGCGCCGATCACGCCGGCGCTGGTAGCGACCCCGGTGACCTTGCCGTTGGCCGTGACGAAGGCGCGCGCCTCGCCCTGGAGCACGGCGCCGAAGCGCGGATGGGCGCGCAGGCGCTGATCGAGGGCCAGGCAGAACGCGTGGCAGTCGGCCACCGCCTCCCCGGCGCTGTACACGCCGCCGGCGAAGCGCGCCTGGGCGTCGGCCAGGGCCGGCTCGCGCGCCAGGCAGTCGGCCGCCGACAGCAGCGTGCCGCCCTGCTGGCCGGCCGGGCGCGCGGCGGCGGCGAACGCGCGCGCCGAGCGGTACACCACCAGCTTGCCCGCTTCGCGCCAGCCGAAGGCGGCCGGCGGCACCACCGGCGCCAGCTGGGCCATGGCGGCCCGGCTCAACTGGCCCAGCTGGAGCAGGCGCGCGGTGGTGCGCGCGTTCACGTCGGCGCGGCAGTGCGCGATGAAGCTGGCCAGCCAGCGCCACTGGCGCAGGTCCGCCTCGGGCCGGAAGCGTAGCGGGCCGTCGCGCTGGAGCAGCCAGTGCAGGGCCTTGAGCGGCACCCCGGCATCGGCCAGCGGCGCCACGTAGCGGTAGCTGAGCTGCCCGCCGTTGGCGAAACTGGCGCCCGCGCCCACGGCCGGGGCGCGTTCGAGCACGCTGACGTGGCAGCCCGCTTCGAGCAGCCACCAGGCCGAGCTCAGGCCGATCACGCCGCCTCCGATGACAAGTACATGCTGCATCGCGCCTCCATTGGCCGTTTATCGCGCATTCACCGCCGCTTTCATAGCGGACAATGTCGGATGGTATTACACTGGTTCCGTCGAAACAGCTAGCGGGAAGCGCGCGAAACCGTCCGCGCGGCGCTATTGTGCGCCGCGGGCCAGGATGCGCTCCCCCATTGAACCAGATGTTATCAACAGAGACGCCGAACCGGCAGCACCCCAGCCTCGACCAGTACCCGACCGGGCAGCTGGTGGCGGTCCTGATCGACGACCAGTTGGCCGCCGTGGAGGCCGTCCGCGCCGCCGGGGTGCGCATCGCCGAGGCGGTGGAGGCGGCCCTGCCGCGCATCGAGGCCGGCGGGCGCCTGGTGTACGTGGGCGCCGGCACCTCCGGCCGCCTGGGCGTGCTCGATAGCGTGGAACTGTACCCGACCTTCTCCTGGCCGCGCGAGCGCGCGGTGGCGCTGCTGGCCGGCGGGGTGGACGCCATGTTCGTGGCCGTGGACGGCGCCGAGGACGACCTGGCCCAGGGCGCGGCCGACCTGCGCGCGCTGATGCCGGGCACGCTCGACGTGGTCCTGCTGCTGGCCGCCTCGGGCGCCACGCCCTACGTGCTGGGCGCCCTGCGCGCGGCGCGCCAGGCCGGCGCCCTGACCGTGGGCTTCGCCAATAACCCGGACGCGCCGGTGGCGGCCGAGGCGGACCTCGGCATCACCCTCGACACCGGTCCGGAAGTCATTTCCGGCAGCACGCGGCTGAAGGCGGGCACCTCGCAGAAAATCGCGCTGAACACCTTTTCCAGCGCCCTGATGGTGCGTTTGAACAAAGTCTACGGCAACCTGATGGTAGACTTGAAGCCCACCAACGCCAAGCTGGTGCAGCGCGCGGTGAGCCTGACCATGTTCGCCACCGGCGCCGACGAGGCGGCCGCGCGCGCGGTCCTGGCGCAGTGCGATTTCCACGTCAAGGTCGCCATCGTGGCCTTGTTGAAAAAAACCAGCATCGACCAAGCCCGCGGCTTGCTTGACGCCGCGCACGGCAGCGTTCGCCAGGCGCTCGGCGCCTGACCCCGGCGCGGATCGATGCGCGAAAGACTTATGCAAAAAGCGCAACAGAAAAGCCCATGGCTGTGGGTGCCGTCCCTGTATTTCGGCCAGGCCATCCCCTACGTCGTCGTGATGGCCCTGTCGGTCATCATGTACAAGGACCAGGGCATCTCCAACACCGACATCGCGCTCTACACCAGCTGGCTCTACCTGCCCTGGGTGATCAAGCCGCTGTGGTCGCCCCTGATCGAGATGTTCGGCACCAAGCGGCGCTGGGTGGTGGTGCTGCAGTTCCTGATCGGCGCGGCCCTGGCCTGCGTGGCCTTGACCACCCACCTGCCCAGCTTCTTCCAGGCCAGCCTGGCGGTGCTGTGGCTGATGGCCTTCAGCTCCGCCACCCACGACATCGCCGCCGACGGCTACTACATGCTGGCGCTGCGCGAACAGCAGCAAGCGGCCTTCGTGGGCGTGCGCAGCACCTTCTACCGGCTGGCCAATATCGCCGGCCAGGGCGCCATGGTGTACCTGGCCGGCGCGCTGGCCGAGCGCAGCGGCGACGTCGCCATGGCCTGGTCGGTGGTGATGTTCATCCTGGCCGCCGTCTTCCTGGGTCTGTGCTTCTACCACCAGCTGGTGCTGCCGCGGCCCGAGAGCGACCACCGCGCGCTGCAGGGCGGCGACTACCTGAAGGAGTTCTTCGGCACCTTCCGGGCGTTTTTCGCGCGCCGCGACATCTGGCTCATCCTCGGCTTCATCCTCACCTTCCGCCTGGGCGAGGCGCAGCTGGTCAAGCTGGTGGTGCCGTTCCTGAAAGACCCGCTGGTCAAGGGCGGCCTGGGCCTGTCGACCAAGGAGGTGGGCCTGGTCTACGGCACCGTCGGCGTGCTCGCGCTGACCCTGGGCGGCCTGCTGGGCGGCTACCTGATCTCGCGCCTGGGCCTGAAACGCTGCCTGTGGCTGATGGTGGCCGCCGTCCACCTTCCCGACCTGGTGTTCGTGTTCCTGGCCAGCGCCTTGCCGCACAGCCTGATCGGCATTTCGGCCTGCATCGCCGTCGAGCAGTTCGGCTACGGCTTTGGCTTTAGCGCCATGCTGATGTATATGATCATGGTGGCCGACGGCCCCTACAAGACCGCCCACTACGCCATCTGCACCGGCCTGATGGCGCTCGGCATGATGGTGCCGGGCATGTACAGCGGCCGCATCCAGGAGGCCATCGGCTACCAGCACTTCTTCATCTGGGTGTGCCTGGCGACCATCCCTGCCTTCATCATGGCGGCCCTGGTCAGGATCGACCCCGAATTCGGCAAGAAATAAACGGGAATAATCATCGCATCGCTCCCCTTGCGGCGCCACTAGCGCGCCGCAGCAATTTCCCGTTTGCTTTATGCTTCGCTATTTCGCCAACATGGCGATGCTCGATAAGGAAGCAGGAGTGCCTGTGCAGGTAAATACAAAGAAACGCGCGCTGTTGCTGGCCGGGGCCGCCGGCACCCTGGCGGGCCTGGTGGCCGGCTGCACCAGCGTGCCGCTGGCGCCGGCGCGCAGCGCCAAGGCCGGTGGCGCAGCGCGCGCCGCGCCGCAGAGTGCGGGCGGCAGCGACACCGTGCCGCCGCCGGCGCCGCGCGAATTTCGCGCCGCCTGGGTGTCCACGGTGGCCAACATCGACTGGCCCAGCCGCGCGCGCCTGAGCGCCGAGAAGCAGCAGGCCGAGGCCATCGCCATCCTCGACAAGGCCAAGGCGATGAACCTGAACGCCATCCTGCTGCAGGTGCGCCCCAGCGCCGACGCGATCTACCCGTCCAAGATCGAACCATGGACCGAGTACCTGAGCGGCGCCCAGGGCCAGCCGCCGCAGCCTTGGTACGACCCGCTCAAGTTCTGGATCACCCAGGCGCACGAGCGCGGGCTCGAGCTGCACGCCTGGTTCAACCCCTACCGCGCGCGCCACGCCACCGCCAAGTCGGCGCCGTCGAGCGAGCATATCGCGCGCACCAACCCTGCCGCGGTCAAGCCCTACGGCCGCTTCCTGTGGATGGACCCGGGCGACGAGGCGGCCGCGCGCCAGACGCTCGAGGTGGTGCTCGACGTGGTGCGCCGCTACGACATCGACGGCGTGCACATCGACGATTATTTTTATCCGTATCCGATCGACGCGCCCGGCGCGGGCGGGGCCGAGACGGCCGCGCTCGAAGGCGGCGCGGCCCGGCCCGAGCTGGACTTCCCCGACCAGGCCACCTGGCAGCGCTACGTGGCCGGCGGCGGCAAGCTGGATCGGGCCGACTGGCGGCGCCAGAACGTCAACCAGCTCATCGAGGCGCTGTACACCGGCATCCACCGCGAAAAGAGCTGGGTGCGTTTCGGCATCAGCCCGTTCGGCATCGGCCGTCCGGACCGGCGCCCGCCCGGCATCGTGGGCTTCAGCCAGTACGACAAGCTGTACGCCGACGCCGAACTGTGGCTGTCCAGCGGCTGGGTCGATTATTTTTCGCCCCAGCTGTACTGGCCCATCGCCCAGGCGCCGCAGGCCTACGGCGTGCTGCTCGACTACTGGGTCGGCCAGAACCGCGTCGGGCGCCACATCTGGCCCGGCCTGTTCACCAGCCGCATCGGCGCGCCCACCAAGGCCTACGCGGCCGAAGAAATCATCGAGCAGATCGACCTCACGCGCACCCGCGCCGGCGCCGACGGCCACGTCCACTTCAGCATGGCCGCGCTGATGGACAACCGGCAGGGCATCGCCGACCAGCTCAAGGCCGGCGACTACGCTGCCCCGGCGCTGGTGCCGGCCTCGCCGTGGCTGGGCAGCGACACGCCCGGCACGCCCGGCGTGAGCGCCCGGCGCGAAGCCCACGGCGTGCGCCTGGGCCTGGCCGCGGGCAAGGCCAACACCCACTACGCGGTGTGGTCGCGCCACGGTCGCACGTGGCGTTTCGCGGTGGTCCCGGCCGCCCACCTGGAGTACCTGGTGCCCAACGATCCCGCCCTGGGCGCGGCCAGCGCGGTGGTGGTCAGTGCCGTGGACCGGCTGGGTAACGAGAGCGAGCGCGTGGCCGTGCTCAAGTAGGCGGCGCGGAATAGCTCAACGATACGCGCGCAGGGTGGCCGACGGCAGTTCGCCGAAGCGCCGCTTGTACGCCGCCGAGAACACCCCCATGCTGCAGTAACCCCAGCAGGCGGCGATCGCCTTGACCGAGGCATCCGGGGACGCGGCCAGCAGGTCGGCGCGGATGCCCTTCAAGCGCTCGTCGCGCAGGAAGGCCTGGACGGTCGTGCCGCGAAAGCGCCGGAACGCCCCCGACAGCGCGCGCACGCTCGCCCCCACCGTCGCGGCCACTTCCGACACCGTGGGCGCATGGCGCGCATGGTCGATCATGTAGCGCTCGGACTCGCGCACCAGCCGGGGCGCCAGCCGCGGCGGCGGCCCCAGCGGCGAGGTGCCCGGCATCGATTGCACCCACTGCATCAGCAGGTGCATGCCGATGGCTTCCTCGACGTGACGGCCGAGTGGACCGCCCGCCATCTGCGCGGGAAACTCGGCCATGCAGCGGCAGGCATATTCCATCAGCCCCAGCCAGGCCGAGCCGGCGCCGCCGAACCGCACCTTTTGCAACCACAGCTGTTCGCTCGGCAGCTGGCCGAAGCAGCGCTCGTAGAGCTGGGCCAGCAGCTTGTGCGGCATCGTCACGTTCAGCTGCAGATGGTTGGGGTCGAAGTCCACCCAATAGTCGGTGCGGCTGGTATCGACCAGGAAGGCCTCGCCCACGCCGGTATCGGCCGGCTTGCGCGAATCGATCCAGTGGCGCGCGCTGCCGCGGATGGTGGTCAGCACGATCGCCAGGTCCTCGGCCTGCGACCAGTCCTTGATATGCACCGGGATATTGTAGGAAAAGCGGCTCAGGAAGCTCGACCCGATCGTCGCGGCATGCATGCGCGCATCCGGCGCCTGCGCCTTGCCGGTCGGCGAGACCTGGTAGGGCATATAAATGCGGTTCGACCAGCCGTACATCTCGTCCCAGTCGGTGGTACTGACCACATGGTGCCGCTCGGTCGGCGCGCCGGCCGCGTCCATCACCAGGGCGTGCTGCAACAGATTCGTTTCCATCTCCCCTCCTCCCGTTTCTGCGAACGGATAGCGGCACTGGCGCCCCGCTTTCCAGCCTGGAAAAAAGTATAGCAGGCACAAAAGCAACATCAATATCTCTGGACGGCAAGCAAGTATTTGGTTCCGGCATTTAACTGCCGGACCTGCGGCACAGGCCGCGCCGCAGGTCCGTTTGCGCCCAATACTGGGCTTGCCCGTGGACCAAAAGCGGCGGCCGCGCGGCGCATACGACCACCAGGACCATGCCGCAATTACAAGGAGATAGTTCATGAACAGCAAGCTGAAACCCGTCGCGGACGGCATTTTGCAGCGTACCGTCAAGGCCGCGGGAGGTGCGCCCGGGGTCGTCGCCATGGCGACCGATCGCGACCATAATATTTACGAAGGCGCGGCCGGCGTGCGCGAGCTCGGCAAGGATGCACCGATGAGCACCGACTCGGTGATGGCCATCTTTTCCACCACCAAGGCCTTCACCGGCACGGCGATCATGCAGCTGCTGGAGGAAGGCAAGATCGGGCTCGACGACCCCGCCAAGAAATACGTGCCCGAACTGGGCGACATCCAGGTGCTCGACGGCGTCGACGCCAACGGTGCCCCCAAGACCAGGCCGCCCAAGCGCGCCGTCACCATCCGGGACCTGCTGCTGCACACGGCCGGCTTTTCCTACGAATTCTTCAGCCAGGATGACCTGAACTTCCGCACGGCGCGCGAGATTCCGACGGTGGTGTCGAGCACCTTCGACGCCATCAAGACGGTGCTGCTGCACGACCCCGGCGAACGCTGGACCTATGGCGTGAATATCGACTGGCTGGGCAAGATCGTCGAACAGCAGCGGGGCAAGCGCCTTGGCGAGGTCATGAAGGAGCGGATCTTCGCGCCGCTCGGCATGGCCGACATCGGCTTCGAGCTGAGCGACTCGATGCGAGCGCGACGCGCCACCATCCACGACCGCGCAAAGGATGGACGCCTGACGCCGCTGCCGGATTTGATCCTGCCGCAGCCGCCGGCCATGGACATGGGCGGTCACGGCCTGTACGCCAGCGTGGGCGAGTACATGAAATTCATCCGCATGATGCTCAATGACGGTGCCGGCGCGCACGGCCGCGTGCTCAAGCCGGAAACGGTGGCGATGATGGCCAGCAACGGCCTGCCGAACGGCATGCGCAGCGGCGGCTGGACCACCTCGATCGCCTCGCTGTCCAACGACGGCGAATTCTCGCCAAAGTGCCCAAGAGCTGGGCCTACACCTTCCAGCTCAACGAACAGGACACGCCGAGCGGGCGGCCGGCCGGTTCGCTCATGTGGGCCGGGCTCGCCAACTTGTTCTACTGGATCGACCGCAAGAACGGCATCGGCGGTTACTGGGGCTCGCAGATCCTGCCCTTCCACGACGTGTCCTCGTACAACGGCTTCGTCGACTTCGAAACGGCGGTCTACGCCAGCCTGCGCGCCTGAGCGGGCGCAACAACACAAGCACACGATACGGAGACATGCAATGAACAAGATATTGATGGGTGTGGCGGCCCTGTGCGCGGCCGGCGCGGTCCAGGCGCAAGGCACGGTACAACTTTACGGCATCATCGATGGCGGCCTGCTGTACCAGAGCCGGGCGGCTGGTGGCGCCGGCAGCGGCATCACCTACCTCGACGGCGCCAATTCGCCGTCGATTTACGGGCTGCGCGGTGGCGAGGACCTGGGCGGCGGCATGAAGATCGGCTTCCAGCTCGAGGGCGGCTTCTCGTCGGCGCGCGGCAGCTTCGGCAGTTCCAACGGCAACCTGTTCGGCCGCAACGCCACGGTACAGCTGGCGGGCGACTTCGGCAGTGTCAAGGCGGGCCTGCAGATGACGCCGTTTTTCCTCGCCCTGTACGCCTCCGAGCCGCGCGGCATGTCGCAGTTCGGCAGCGGGCTGCAGCCCTACCTCAATAGTTTCGGCATCACCGGACTGTTCGACAGCAACACCATCGTGTATTCCACGCCCAGTGTTGCGGGGCTGTCGGCGTCGCTCGGCTATGCCCCCGGCGAAGTGGCAGGCAGCAATGGTGCCGGACGGCGCACTACCGGCTCGCTCACCTACGCCAGCGGGCCGCTGCTGCTGAACGCGGCCTTTCTCAACGCTGCCGATCCAATGAAGGCAGAGACGGCGGCGCGGGGAAGGACGGTGGGCGCGGGCTACGCCGTCGGCGCGCTCAGCATGAAAGCCTCGTACACGAACTACCGCAACCTTGCCGCCGGCCGCCTGCGTTCGGACGTCGGGGTGGTGAGCCTGGGCGGCGACTATCGCATCAGTGGCGCGGTGAGCATCAATGGTGCGGCGTATCGCACCACGGATGACGCGGTCGCGGGCGACCGGAGCGTGATGATCTCGGCCGGCAGCGACTACCGGCTCTCGCCGCGTACGACGCTGTATGCACAGGTCGCCGCGGTGCGCAACGCGGGGACCATGCAGATCAACCTGGCCTTGAACGTGCCGGCCTCGTACGCGGCCGCGCCGAATGCGCGCACCACCGGGGTCAACCTCGGCATGCGGCATACCTTCTGATGATGGTGCTGGAGAAGGGCGGACAGCCGTTCTCCAGCTTCACTCAGCTGAATGAATGCAAGCGGAAGCCCGACATGGCCGAATAATCGCAAGCTGCCGCCACCCCTGGGGTCAGCGCCCACATTGATGCATGAGTTCGGCTTCGAGCGCAGGAACCGTACCGGAAAAATCCGTGGGCAGTATCATATGGGCATGGATTCTTCTTCCCTTCCGACCGGCCTCGGCATCGATGCCGGCGGCACCCAGACCCGCTGGGCGCTGGCCGCACCCGATGGCACCATCCTGGCCGAGGGCCAGGTGGCGGGCCTGTCGGCCTTGCAGATCGCCAGCGCCGACGGGCGCGCGGCCGTGCAGGCGACCCTCGCGCAGCTGGCCGCCGAGGTGCCGCGCCACGCGCGCCCGCTGCGCGTCCGCGCGGGCTTGACCGGCTATGGCGGCGACGCGGCGCCGTGGCAGGCGCTGCTGGCGCCGCTGTTCGACTTGCCCGCCGCGGCCATCAGCCTGGCCAGCGATATCGAGGTCGCTTACCTGGACAGCTTCGCGCCCGGCAAGGGTTACCTGGTCTATGCCGGTACCGGTTCGATCGGCGCCTACATCGATGTGGCCGGCCAGTTCCACCGCGCGGGCGGGCGTGGCGTGCTGCTCGACGATGGCGGCGGCGGTTACTGGATCGCGCGCGAGGCCCTGCGCCACGTGTGGCGCAACGAGGATGAGCAACCGGGCAGCTGGCGCGATTCGCCGCTGGCGCGGGCGCTGTTTACCAGCATCGGCGGCGACGACTGGGCCGCCTCGCGCGACTTCATCTACGGCCGCGAGCGCGGCCAGATCGGCATGCTGGCGCTGGCCGTCGCCGCCAGCGCCGATGCCGACCCCGCCGCCGCCGCCATCCTGCGCCGCGCCGGCGAGGAACTGGCGCGGCTTGGCAACGCGCTGATCGCACGTTACGGCCCGCGTCCGCTGGCGCTGTCCGGCCGCGCCTCCAGCCTGCATCCCTCGATCGCGGCGTCGATGCGCGCCGCGCTGCCTGCCACGGCCAGCCTCACGCACACCGTCAGCCACGCCCACCACGCCGCGGCGCGCCTGGCCGCGGCATCCGATTCATCCAACCACGCCAAACAACAATGAAAATCCTGTTCGCCGCAATCCTCGCGATGATCCTGGCCGGCTGCGCCGCGCCGGGCCTGCAGATCGACCATAGCTACACGGCCAAGGGCCAGAGCAGCCGCGTCAAGTTCGTGGTGCTGCACTACACCGTGAGCGACCGTCCGACCTCGCTCAACATCCTCACGCAGCAGGTGGTCAGCGCGCACTACCTGCTCACCGACGAGGCCAAGCCGGTGATCTACAACCTGGTCGACGAATCGCGCCAGGCCAACCACGCCGGGGTCTCGTACTGGAAGGGCTACACCGAGCTCAATGCCAGCTCGATCGGCATCGAGATCGTCAACCCCGGCTTCACCGAAGGGCCGCATGGCCGCATCTGGTATCCCTACCCGCAGGCGCAGATCGACCAGCTGATCGTGCTGCTCAAGGACATCGTGGCGCGCCACCACATCCCGCCGCAAAACGTGATCGGCCATAGCGACGTGGCGCCCACGCGCAAGGAAGACCCGGGTCCGATGTTCCCGTGGCGCCAGCTGGCCGCGGCCGGGTTGGCGGTGTGGCCGGACGACGCCCGCGTGGCCGCCGCGCGCGCCGGCTACGACGCCGCACCGCCGGACGTGACATGGTTCCAGCAGCGCCTGGCGCAGTACGGTTATGCGGTGCCGCAGAACGGTCAGCTCGATAGCGCCACGCGCGCCGTGATCAGCGCGTTCCAGATGAAGTACCGGCCCGCGACCATCGACGGCACGCCCGATTCCGAGACGGCGGCGCTGCTCGACGCGCTGACCGTGGCGCCGGCAGCGCCTGCGCCGGCGGCAGCGCCCGCGCAACCGCTAGCGCCGGTGCCACCACTCGCGCCGGCACCACCGTTAGCGCCAGTGCCACCACCCGCGCCAGCGCCACCACTAGCACCACCGCCGCCACTAGCGCCAGCGCCGCTGCCGGCACCGGTTCCAGCGCCGGCAAAATGACCATACCCAGCGAAGACATCGTCGCCAGCGGCCAGTTCCGGCACTTGTCGGAGATCGCCGGCATCGCGGTGGATTTGCGCTACGCGTCGCCGCGTAACTTCATCGGGCGCGACCTGTACGCGCCTTATGATTGCGCCTGGCTGCACCGCGACGCGGCCGCCGCGCTTGAACGTTCGGTGGCCTGGCTGGCCGCGCGGCGCCCGGACCTGCGCCTGCTGGTGCTAGACGCCTTGCGCCCGCAGCGCGTGCAGGAGCAGCTGTGGCAGGCCCTCGACGGCACCGGCCTGCAAATGTACCTGGCCGATCCCGCGCGCGGCTCGATCCACTCGTTCGGCATGGCGCTCGACGTCACCCTGCGCGACGAGGACGGGCGCGAACTGGACATGGGCAGCGCCTTCGATGACTTGAGCGAGCTGTCGCAGCCGCTGCTCGAAGCGGCGCTGCTGGCGACTGGCGCGCTCGATCAATCGCACCTCGCGCATCGCCAGTTGCTGCGCGATGCGATGGCGGCGGGCGAATTTCGCGGAATCGACAGCGAATGGTGGCATTACGATTGCGGCGACCGCGAACTGGTGCGGCGGACCTATCGGCGCGTGCTGTAGGGCAGCTTACAAGCCCGCGCACATGATTTGTTTCACATCGACGCGAGCGACCGTGGTTTTGTCCTCTGTCGGGAAGAAATCAATACGCTCGACACATGTGTATGGAAGTATCGATTGCCTGTCGCGCGTGCACGTCGTCGCGGGAGCGCTGGACCGCGTGTCGCATTCAAAGCCCTCGTGCCGCAGACGGGCGGATGCCTCGACGATCGGCATCCCCGCGGTGACGATCGACGCGGCGTACGCGGTGAAACCCGCCTGGTTGACGGTGTAACAACCGGACAGCGAGCCAAGCAGAATGAAGGAAACGGCGTATTTGCGCATGGGCTTAGCTCTTTATTGCGTCCATTGCGGCCACTGAACTATCCTGGGCCGGCATCGATACTGGATGACCGCTATTCGCGCGGCGGCAGGTGGCGCTTGCGCCAACCTGGTGTTGGGGACGGAAGCGGACGCGGCGAAGCGAAAGTCTCCGCGCGGGTCCACGGCTCCAGGTGAAGGAAGGAATCAATTGGCGTTCGCCTGGGGCGGCGCCCATCGCGCCACCCAGTCGATCAGCGCGTCGAGCACCGCGCGGCCCTGGCCGTTGCCGGCCTGCTCGCTGTTGATGATGCCGACCACGATGCACTGGCGGCCGGTGGCGTCCGGCACGTAGCCGGCCACCGCCATGACGTTCTTCAGCCCGCCGGTCTTGACGCGCGCGTGCAACGCGGCCGGGCTGTCCTGCAGGCGCTTGCGCATGGTGCCGTCGGTGCCGGCGATCGGCAGGCTGGCCAGGTATTCCGGCATCCAGTTGCTGCTCAGCCCGGCGCGCAACACCTGCGCCAGCTGCAGCGGCGTGATGCGTTCGGTGCGCGACAGCCCGGCGCCGTTCTCCAGGATCAGCCCGGTGTCGTCGATGCCTTGGCCATGCATCCAAGCGCGCACGGCCCGCTCGGCGCGCGCTGCCGTGCTCTCGGCGCTGGGCGGCAGCGGGTGGCTGCCGAACCAGCCGTCGCTTTCGAGGCTGCCGAGGCTGAGGAAGGTGGTGCGCGCCAGCGCGTTGTCGGACAGCTTGTTGGTGTCGCGCACGATCTCGGGCAGGGCACGCGCGACGTGGTCGGCCAGCAGCCGCGCGTCGGGCGGGGTGGCGCCTTCCACCGTGTCGGGGCCGATGCTGCCGCCGAGGCGAGCCCAGGTGGCGCGGAACAGGCGGTCGACGTAGTCGTGGCGGTCCAGCACGTTGATGCTGTAGTCGCGGGCGCAATTTTTCGGGAAGGTGCCTTGCAACACGACGCGCAGGTGGCCGCCCGGCTCGCGCACCACCTGCGGCAGTTTCCAGCCGGCCTCCCAGTTGGCGCAATCGGCGTCGACCAGGCGCATCGCCGAGTCGACGCTGACGCCGTCGAGCTGGGGCTGCATGGCCAGTTGCAGCTTCTGCGCGCTGGAGCGCATGTCGAGCTGCAGCATGTTGCGGTTGATCAGCAGGGCGTCGGGGATGACGTTGTAGTAGGCGTCGGGCGATTCGTCGAAGGGCGGCAGGCCGGCATCCGGGCGGGCCGGGTTGAACAGTTGGCGGTCCAGCACCAGGCGCCCGTCGACCCGGCGGATGCCCTGGTTGCGCAGGGCCTGCAGCATGTCCTGCAGGGCGGCGCCGCTCAGGTCCACGTCGGCGCCGCCGCGCAGCACCAGGTCGCCCTTGAGCACGCCGTCCTTGAGCACGCCGTTGCTGCGCAGCTCGGTGCGGCCGCGAAAGACCGGGCCCAGCTGATCGAGCGCGACCAGGGTCGTCAGGACCTTCATCGTCGAGGCCGGTTGTAGCGGACGCTGGGGCTGGTGGGCGATCAGCGTGTCGTCGCCGCGCAGGACGACCAGACCGATGGCGTCGGCCGGGATCCTGGCCGCGCTCAGCAGTTGCGCGACGGGGGCAGGCAGCTCGGCGCGGGCGGCGGGAAGCCAGGCCAGCAGGACGGCGAGAACAAGCGTACGCGGCATGGCCACTCCTTAACCGAAGAACAGATAGGCGACCAGGATCGCGGCGACGATCCCGGCCAGGTCGGCCATCAGCCCGGCCGCGATCGCGTAGCGGGTCTTGCGGATACCGACCGAGCCGAAGTACAGGGCCACGATGTAGAAGGTGGTGTCGGCCGAGCCCTGGAACACGCAGGCCAGGCGCCCGACGAAGGAATCGACGCCGTAGGTGCGCATGGCGTCGATCATCATGGCCTTGGAGCCGCTGCCCGACAGCGGCTTCATCAGCGCGGTCGGCAGCGCCGGGGTGAAGCGGGTGTCCAGGCCCAGATGGGCGAAGACCCAGGCCATGCCGTTGACGATAAAGCCGAGCACGCCGGAATTGCGGATCACGCTGATCGCCACCAGCATGCCGACCAGATAGGGGATGATGGTGAGCGAGGTCTGGATGCCGCCCTTGGCGCCCTCGATGAAGGCCTCGTACACGTTGACGCCCTTGCGCATGGCCGCGACGATGAAGACGATGATGACGCTGAACAGGATCAGGTTGCTGGCGACCCGCGACACGAGCTCGATCTCGGGCTTGGTGAGGTAGTGGGTGAAGTAGAAGACCAGGCCGGCGATGGCGGCGGTGATGCCGCCCAGCCAGCTCAGCACCACGCGGTTGAGCAGGTTGATGCCCTGCTTGAGCGAGACGGTGATGATGCCGGTCACGGTGGCGGCGTAGGTCGCGATCATGCAGGGGATGAAGATGTCGGACGGGTCGTGGGCGCCCAGGATCGCGCGCTGGGCCATGATCGCCAGCGGGATCAGGGTCAGGCCGGAGGTGTGCAGCACCAGGAACATGATCTGGGCGTCGCTGGCCTCGTCCTTGTTGGGGTTGAGCGTCTGCAGGCTTTCCATGGCCTTCAGGCCGAGCGGGGTGGCGGCGTTGTCCAGGCCGAGCAGGTTGGCGGAAAAATTCATCACCATGTGGCCGACCGCCGGATGGTCGCGCGGCACGTCGGGGAAGATGCGCGAAAAGAAGGGGGAGATCAGGCGCGCCAGCCAGCCCACCACGCCGGCCTTCTCGCCGACGTTCATGATCCCCAGCCACAAGGTCATCACGCCCGCCAGCGGCAGCGCGATGTCCATCACCGCCGCCTTGGCCGAGTCGAAGGTGCCGTCGACGATCTTCCGGAAGATTTCCGTGTCGCCCAGGAACAGCCACTGCAGCAGGGCGGCGATGAAACCCACGAGAAAAAAACCGCACCAGATGTAATTTAATGCCATGTCGAGGATCGCTAGAGTAGTCGGCAGGCAAAGTATAGGTCATCCCTTGCGCAGCGCCCTAAGTCGCCTTGATATCTGGACACGCATCGTTTCATTGCCCCCTCGACGGTCCTCCGCCGGCGCGCGCGTCCGCGTCCGCAGGGCCATGCTGACTGTCGGATTTCTTTACACCATCGCCAGAGTGCATTTCATATGTTCTTGATTTCAATTAATTTTTCTTTTTGGCATGTAAATTGCTTTCATCCAATATAGGTTTGTTTAGAACAATTAACTAGGGAAGATTAAAATGAAGATGATCAAAACGATCGCTGTTATGTCTCTGTCGGCACTGTCCTTCGCGGCGTCCGCGACCACCATCGTGTCCGGCATCCAGACCAACGTATCGGAGGCAAGCTTTTTGTCGTCGGGATGGACCGAGGTGTCAGCAGTATCGACAGCGGCGCAAGTGCATAAGGATATCGCCTACGCGATCGCCGGGATCGGCCAGAACGACTGGATCGCCGTTGGCGTACGGGACAACAACACCGGATTGTTCGTCGATGTTGCCGAAACGACCTTGGCCAGTTTCCAGACCTACACGGGCTACAATCAAACCCACGCCGATAATGGCGTGTCATGGTATTACAACGCGTATTCGGTGGGGTTTACTCGCCTCGGAAATGCGATCCGTCAGAATGAAGCGGATATCAACCTGTCCTACGCGAACAACTTGGGACTGAGCTGGCATGCGACCGCCAACGGCCGGTTTAACGCGAGTCTGTCCCCAGATTCGTTTTATGGTGGATGGGGCGCGAACAATGGCCGCTTCGTTTCCACCTGGAGCGACCAGTATAGCCGCGTCTTTCTGACCGGGGCCTCGAACAGCAATGACCTCCCCGAGCCAACTTCCATCGCCTTGTTAGCCGCAGGATTGTTGGGCTTCGGCGTGTCGCGTCGGAAAAAAAACAAGGCGTAATAGCGCTAAGTGAAGTACTGGCCTCGGCTTGAGTCATGTCGCTGCACATGACTCAGGAGAGTCCTCCGCGTGGCGGGCCGTGACCAGGGTGCGGTGGCAACGCCGGCGCGGAACGGCTTTGCCCGTCGCGCCCCTTATTTTTTGTTGCCCTAGCGTGCGCACCGCAGCGCCAGCTCGCCTATCATGGCGGGCATGACCCGATACCGCCCCGCCCTCGCCGCCCTGCTGTTCGCCGCCGCGCTGTTCATCCCCCCTGGCTGCCTGGTCGCCGCGCCGGCCAAAGTCCTGCACACTTTCCTGACCACCAGCGAAACGGGCCTGGATCCGGCGGTCGCGTCCGACATCGCCACGCTGAGCCTGCTGGAAAACCTGTTCGACCCGCTGCTGCGCTACGACTATCTCGCGCGGCCGCTCAGCCTGCGCGCCAACACCACGGTGGCCATGCCGGGCGTGGACGCGCAAGGCCTGACCTACACCTTCAAGATCCGACCCGGCATCTATTTCACGCCCGACCCTGCCTTCAAGGGCGTGCACCGCGAGGTGACGGCCGCCGATTACGTGTACAGCCTCAAGCGCCTGTACGATCCGGCCCTGCATTCGCCCTGGCTGTTCCTGTTCGAGGGCAAGATCGCTGGGGACGCGGCCTTGAAGCAGGCGTTTAGCTACGACAGCGACATCGAAGGCTTGCAGGCGCCGGACCGCTACACCCTGCGCATCCGTCTGAGCGCGCCTGACCATAATTTCCTGCTATACCTGACGACCCCGGCCAGCGGCGTGGTGGCGCGCGAGGTGATGGAGGCCTATTCCGGCCAGGCCGGCAACCATCCGGTGGGCACGGGACCGTTCTCGGTGGGCAGCTGGAAGCGCAGCGACACCATCGTGCTGCTGGCCAACCGCGAGAACAGCCCGCCTTACCACGCGGGCGGCACCATCGCGCCGGCCGACCGCGCCATCGCCGCCGCGCTGGAAGGCCAGCGCCTGCCGCTGGTGGACAAGGTGGAGGTGCATATCGCCGAGGAATTCCAGGGCCGCATGCTGGGCCTGCTGGGGGGCGACTACGATTACCTGGAGCAGGTGCCGGAATCGCTGACGGGGATGGTGATCGCCGACGGCAAGCTCAAGCCGGAGCTGGCCGCGCGCGGCATCACGCTGAGCCGGTTTCCCGTGCTGCAGACCTACTACATGTGGATGAACATGGAAGACCCGCTGGTGGGCGGCTACAGCAAGGAGAAGGTTGCGCTGCGGCGCGCCATCGCGCTCAGCTACGACAGCGCGGAGGACATCGCCCTGCTCAAGAAAGGTTTCGCGCTGCACGCCGAGTCGCCCCTGCCGCCGAACGTGCTGGGCTACGATCCGGCCTACCGCAGCCCGGTGCAATACGACAAGGCGCTGGCCAACGCCCTGCTCGACCGCTACGGCTACACGGGGCGCGACCCGGATGGCTTCCGGCGCCTACCGAACGGGCAGCCATTGACCTTGACCATGCACAGCGAGGCCACGGTGGGCGGGCGCCTGCGCGACGAGTTCTGGCGCAAGAACCTGAACGCGGTTGGCCTGCGGGTGGTGTTCAAGAGCGACAAGAAGACCGAGATCATCAAGGCTTCGCGCCTGGGCAAGGTGCAGATGTTCGAGAACAACTGGATCGCCGACTTCCCCGACGGTGATAATTTCTACCAGCTGTTGTACGGGCCCAACAGCGGGCGCGCGAACTATGCGCGCTTCAATCTGCCGGCCTACAACGAGCGCTACGAGAAAGCGGTTCAGTTGCCGGACTCGCCGGCCCGGCAGAAGTTGTATTTCGAGATGAACCAGCTGCTGCACGCCTACAACCCGTGGGTGCCGCTGACCAATCCGATCTCGGCCGACCTGCAGCAGCCCTGGTTGAAGCACTACCGGCGCCATCCGGTCGAGCTGACCACCTGGCGCTACCTGGACCTGGACGTGGCGGGGCGCGAGCGTGCGCTGGCCGGCCGGCGCTGAGTGCTTGAGAGTATTTCGGTCACGCCCGAAAAACTCTCAAGCTTTGAGCCGATTGTGGCGTGGCGCCGACGTTTCGTTGCCTGCGCCACATTCCACACGGCGATAGCCGACGTGCGGCCTACCTTGAAGGCAAAACTGTCGTACTGTTAAAAATAACAGCCCGACATTGATCTTGCCCCGAGGAGAATGCTCGTGAGATTGAAAACGCTTGCCCAGTTGCTCGCCCTGGTAGGCGCGGCCGCGCCCGCCGCAGCCCAGGAAATGGCCGCCACGCCGCCGATGGCGCGGGTGGAAATTACCGGCAGCAGCATCAAGCGCATCGCCAGGGAGGGCGCGCTGCCGGTGGAGACGATCACCCGCCAACAGCTCGAGGCCCAGGGCATCGTCAGCGCCGAGCAACTGGTGGCCACGCTCAACATCAACGGCAACGGCTCGGACAACCTGGCCAGCAACGCCGACGTCACCTCGGGCGCGCAGCGCGGCAACAACGGTGCGTCCTCGGCCAATCTGCGCGGCCAGGGCGCCGACAGCACTCTGATCCTGCTCAACGGGCGGCGCGTCGCCACCCACGGCATGAAGGGCTCGGCGGTCGACCTGAACTCGATCCCCTTCGCCGCGGTCGAAAGGGTGGAGGTGCTCAAGGATGGCGCCTCGGCGCTGTACGGCACGGACGCCATCGGCGGGGTGATCAACTTCATCCTCAGGAAGGATTACCGCGGCCTGGAGGCGCAGGCGTTCACGGACGTGACCGAGGCCGGCGGCGGCAATATTGCGCGGGTGTCGGTGACGGGCGGCTTCGGCGCGCTCGACAAGCAGGGCTACAACCTGCTGATCTCGGCCGCGCGCAGCGAGAACAAGGCCCTGCGCGGCGACCAGCGCGATTTCGTCAACACCTTCCAGCCCGAGCGCGGGGTCTCGGTGGACACGCGCGGCACGCCCTTCGCCACCGTGTTCGCGACCGGCGTCGGCCCGTCGATGCTGGCGCGCAGTGGCGCCAGCGGCCCCACCCTGCCCGGGGGCGCCCAGGCCTTCAACGGCATCAATGTGCTGAACCTGCCCGGCGGGGCCGGATGCGCCGCGGTGCCGGGCATGGCGCCCTACGACGCGCGGCTGTGGGATTCGCCGGGCGCGGCCTACGGTTGCGCCTGGGACACCGGGCGCGCCGCCGTGCTGCAGCAGCCGGTCACCAACACCAACTTCGTGGCGCGCGCCACCTTCGCCCACGGCGAGCACCAGGCGTTCGCCGAGGTGGTCGGCTCCAAGGTCGATGTCGCCAAGCGTTTCTCGGCCATCCAGGTGCAGCCGAGCGCGACCAACCTGACGGCGGCCGGCTTTTATCCGAGCACGGGGCCGGCCTACGACACGGTGTTCAACGCCATCGCGGCCGTGTTTCCGGCTATCGAGGCCAACCGGGGCCTGCCGATCGCCTACCGCTGGCGCTGCTTGGAGTGCGGCGACCGCGAGATCGCCACCAGCACCGAGGCCGCGCGCGTGCTGGTCGGCGCCGACGGGCCGCTGAACGCGCACTGGGATTACCGGGTCGGCCTGGCGCAGGCCTACAGCGAATCGCAATCCCGGCTCGGCACCGGCTACGTGTACACGGCGGCCTTGAACAAGGTGCTTGGCAGCGGCGTCGTCAACCCCTTCCTGATGCCGGGCGAGCGCCAGAGCCAGGCCGCGCTGGACGCGCTGGCGGCGACATCCGCCGAGGGCGTGGTGCTGTACGGCGGCAAGACCAAGCTGACCGAGTTCGACGCCTCCCTGTCCGGCCAGGTGGCGGCCTTGCCGGCCGGGGCGGTGATGCTGGCGCTCGGCACCGACCTGCGCCGCGAGCAGTACCGCTTCAACGGCGACCTGCGCGAGGCCGCCAGCCGGCCGCAGATCCTGGGCGCGGCTTTCGACGACGGCAACGCGCTCGCGCCCGTCAGCCGCACGGTGCGCGCCCTGTATGCCGAGTTGCTGGTGCCGCTCACGCAGGCGCTGGAAGTGACCCTGGCCGCCCGCCAGGACCATTATTCGGGCTTCGGCAGCACCTTCAATCCCAAGCTGACCGTGCGCTACCAGCCCGCCAGCGAACTGCTGCTGCGCGGCTCCTACAACACGGGCTTCCGCGCGCCCTCGTTCAACCAGCTGTTCAACGGTATCACCGAGTCGCCCTATTCCGGCCGCGACCTGGCCGACCCGGCCACCTGCCCTGGCCTGAAGGTCGACAGCACCAAGCCCGGCTGCGAAGTGGTCAACCCGACCATCCTCACCGGCGGCAAGCCGAACCTGGGGCCGGAGACCGCGAAGCAGGCCAGCGTCGGCGTGGTGTTCGAGCCGTCGGCGCATTTCTCGGCCAGCCTGGACCTGTGGGAGGTGCGCAAGATGAACACCATCGACAGCCTCAGCCTGGCCACCTTGATCAGCCACTACAGCCTGTTCACCAACAACTTCATCCGCGACGCCAGCGGCGCGCTGGTGTCGATCGACCAGCGCTGGGTCAACGCGGGCGAGAAGCAGACGCGCGGCCTGGAGGCCGGCGCGCGCGCCAACGGCCGCCTGTGGGACGGCCGGTGGGGCGCGGGCATCGACGGCTCCTACCTGCTCAAGAAACGCTCGCGCGTGGTGCCGGGCGGCGCCTTCGGACCCAGCGAGGTGGGCTTGTTCATGTACACGGGCGACCTCGGCCTGAAGTGGAAGCACACCGCCTACCTGAGCTACAAAACCGGCCCCTGGAGCGCCATGCTGCAGAACGTGTACCGCGACGGCTACCAGGACCAGGTGCTGCCCGGCGTGGCCAGCGGCAAGGTCACCCCGGCCCACCTGGACCCGACCGTGAACGCCTACTCGGTGTTCCACGCCAGCGTGAGCTATAGCGGCATCGCGAACCTGACCCTCACGGCGGGCGTCAAGAACCTGTTCGACACCGACCCGCCCTTCGCCATCACCTACGACAGCGCGACCGGGGCCGGCAGTTCGTGGGAGCCGCGGGTGGCCGATCCGCGCGGCCGCTCGTTCACGCTGATGGCCAACTACAAGTTTTTGTGACTACAAGTTCCTGTGACGGGCGGCCGGGTTAGGGCGGCGGGCGCAGGCGCCGGCTCATCAAGGTGTAGGCCAGCGCTTCGCCGTCAATGCGGAACAGGTCGGCGATCTCGCCCACCTGCGCGAAGCCGGTGCGCGCGTACAGGCTGCGCGCGGGGGTGTTGACGCTCAAGACTTCGAGGTCGATCCAGTCCAGGGCCGCCTCGTCCGCGGCCCAGGCGCAGGCGGTCTCGATCAGGCGCTCGCCCAGGCCCTGGCGGCGGAAGTCGCGCCCCACGCCCATGCCGAGCAGGGCGCGGTGGGTGGCCGCCGCCTCCGGGCGGGCGCGCAGGTCGACGTGGCCGGCAATGGCGCCGTCGGGCGCGCGCGCCAGCCACAGGCGGCGCCAGGCCTGGCCGTCGAGCGAGGTGACCAGGCCGGCGCGAAAGGCTTCCTGGCGGTCGGCCGTGAAGCGCGAGCGCGCGCGCGGCAGCGGCATGAACAGGGGCGTGGCGCCGGCGCCGTTGTCGGCCAGGTGATCGTTCAGGTAAAGGAAGAAGGGCGCCAGGTCGGCCGACAGCGCCGGTGCGATGCTGATGCTCATAGGGCGCGCGCGATCAGCATCTTCTGGATCTCGCTGGTGCCCTCGTAGATTTGGCATACGCGCACGTCGCGGTAGATGCGCTCGACGGGGAAATCGCTCACGTAGCCGTAGCCGCCGTGGATCTGGATGGCGTCCGAGCACACGCGTTCGGCCATCTCGGAGGCGAACAGCTTGGCCATCGCGGCTTCCTTCAGGCAGGGCAGGCCGGCGTCCTTCATGTCGGCCGCGTGGCCGATCAGCTGGCGCGCCGCCTCGATGCTGGTGGCCATGTCGGACAGCTTGAACTGCACCGCCTGGTGCTCGAAGATGGGTTTGCCGAAACTGCTGCGCTGGCGCGCGTAGCTGAGCGCGGCCTCGAACGCGGCGCGCGCCATCCCCACCGCCTGGGCGGCGATGCCGATGCGCCCGCCTTCGAGCCCGGCCAGGGCGATCTTGTAGCCCTGGCCCTCCTCCCCGATCAGGTTGGCGGCGGGCACGCGGCAGTTGTCGAACACGATCTGGGCCGTGTCGGACGAGCGCTGGCCCATCTTCTGCTCCACCCCCGCCACGACGTAGCCGGGTGCGGTGGTGGGCACCCAGAACGCGCTGATGCCCTTCTTGCCGGCGCTCTTGTCGGTGACGGCCAGCACGATGGCGACGTCGGCGTTCTTGCCGCTGGTGATGAACTGCTTGGTGCCGTTGAGGACGTAGGCGTCGCCGTCGCGCGTGGCGCTGGTGCGCAGGGCCGCCGCGTCGCTTCCGGTGTGCGGCTCGGTCAGCGCGAAGGCGCCCAGCAGGTCGCCCTGGGCCAGCGGGCGCAGCCATTGCTCCTGCTGGGCGGCGTTGGCGTACTGCATGCCGATGCTGCACACGGGGCAGTTGTTGACCGAGATGATGGTCGAGGTGCCGCCGTCGCCGGCGGCGATTTCCTCCAGCACGATGGCCAGGGAGACGTAGTCCAGTCCGGCGCCGCCCAGGGCCTCCGGCACCGCCACCCCGAAGGCGCCCAGCTTGGCCAGTTCCTTGAGCTCCTCGCGCGGGAAGATGTGCTCGCGGTCCCAGCGCGCCGCGTTGGGGACCAGGCGCTCCTGCGCGAAGTTGCGCAGGGCGTCGCGGATCATTTGATGTTGTTCGCTGAGGATCATGGGCTTACCAGGGGATGGGCGTACCGTCGTAGTTGAGGAAGCGCGGGGTGGCGCTGGCGTCCAGCCCGGCCAGGGTGGCGCGCATGGCGCGCGCGCTGTCCGCGGGGCTGAGGGTGGCCTCCGGCCCGCCCATGTCGGTGCGCACCCAGCCCGGATGGAAGGCCACGCAGGTGACGCCGTCGCCGCCGAAGGCGATGCTGGTGTCGGCCAGCACCGAGTTGAGCGCGGCCTTGCTGGCGCGGTACAGGCTGCCGGCGTTGCTGGTGCGCGCGCCGATCGAGCCCATGCGCGAGGACAGCACCGCCAGCTTGCCGCGGCGCGCCGCCACCGTGGGCGCGATCAGGGGCAGCAGGCGCATCGCCGCCAGCACGTTGGTGTGCATCACGGTGTCGAACTCGTCCTGGGTGGGAAAGCCGCTGTGCTGCGGCCCGTACACGCCGGACACGAGGAAGGCGGCGTCGAGCAGTTCGCCATCGAGCTTCCAGCCGAGGCCGGCGATGGCGTCCGCGTCCGTCACGTCGAGCACGTGGGCGTGGGCGCCCAGCGCCTTGAGCGCGTCGCAGTCGGCCTGGCGGCGCGCGGTGGCGATGACGCGCCAGTCCTCGTCCAGGTATTGCGAGGCCAGCGCGTGGCCGATCCCGCGCGAGGCGCCGACGATGAGGACGGTCGGCATGCTTACACCATCTCGATGGCCATCGCGGTCGCCTCGCCGCCGCCGATGCACAGCGCGGCCACCCCGCGCTTGCCGCCGGTGCGCTTCAGGGCGCCCAGCAGGGTGACGATGATGCGCGCGCCGGAGGCGCCGATCGGGTGCCCCAGCGCGCAGGCGCCGCCGTGGATGTTGACCTTGGCGTGGGCGATGCCGAGTTCGCTCATGGCGGCCATCGGCACCACCGCGAAGGCTTCGTTGATCTCGAACAGGTCGACCCCGTCCGCGCTCCAGCCGGTCTTGGCGAACAGCTTCTTGAGCGCGCCCACCGGCGCCGTGGTGAACCAGTCCGGCTCCTGCGAGAAGGTGGCGTGGCCGACGATGCTGGCCAGCGGCGTGAGGCCGAGCGCGCGCGCCTTGGACGCGCGCATGAGCACCAGCGCGGCGGCGCCGTCGTTGATCGACGAGGACGAGGCGGCCGTGACGGTGCCGTCTTTCTTGAAGGCCGGCTTGAGCGTGGGGATCTTGTCGGGCTTGGCGCGCAGCGGCCCTTCGTCGCGCTCGATGACGCTGTCGACCCCGCGCAGGCTCACCGTCACCGGCGCGATCTCCCACTTGAAGTAGCCTTCGCTGGCCGCCTCCTGGGCGCGCTTGACCGAGGCGATGGCGAACTCGTCCTGCGCCTGGCGCGTGAAGCCGTACTTGGCCGCGCACTCCTCGGCGAAGGTGCCCATCGAGCGGCCTTCGCCGGTCTTCTCGTTGCGCGAGTAGGCGTCCTCGAGGCCGTCGTACATCATGTGGTCGAGCAGCAGGCCGTGGCCGATGCGGTAGCCGCCGCGCGCCTTGGGCACCAGGTAGGGCGCGTTGGTCATCGACTCCATGCCGCCGGCGACGATGATCTCGGCGCTGCCGGCGAGCAGGCTGTCATGCGCGTAGATGGCCGCCTGCATGGCCGAGCCGCACATCTTGGACAGGGTGACCGCGCCGGTGGAGGCCGGCAGGCCGGCCTTGAGCGCGGCCTGGCGCGCGGGCGCCTGGCCCTGGCCGGCCATCAGGCAGTTGCCGAAGTAGACATGTTCGACCGCCTGCGGAGTGACGCCGGCGCGTTCGACCGCGGCGGCGATGGCCACCGCGCCGAGCGCGTTGGCCGATTGGCTGGAAAAATCGCCCTGGAACGCGCCCATGGGTGTGCGGGCGGCGCCGACGATGACGACTGGATCATTCATTATGTAAGTTCTCCAAGTAAGAAGGCTGGTAGGCCGGCGCCGGCTGGACCCCGGGCGCGGCGGCGCCGCAGTTGCGGAAGCGGATCGCCTGCGGGTAGGGGAACACGTCCTCGAGGATGCCGTCCTGGATGCGCTCTTTGCGCGTCTGCCAGAAGGCGCGCGTCAACAGGTCCGCGTGGTGCTGCATGAAATAGCGGCGGATCTTGTCGTTGCCCAGCAGGAAGGTGCCGAACTGTTCGGGAAACACGTCGTGCTTGCCGATCGAATACCAGGGCTCGGCGGCCATTTCGTCCTCCTCGTTGCGCGCGGCCGGGATGTCGCGGAAATTGCAGTCCGTGATGTACTCGATTTCGTCGTAGTCATAGAACACGACGCGGCCGTGCCGGGTGACGCCGAAGTTCTTGTACAGCATGTCTCCGGGGAAGATGTTGGCCGCCACCAGTTCCTTGATCGCGTTGCCGTACTCCACCACGCCGTGCTCGATCAGCGCGTCGTTGCCGTCGCGCTCGGCGTTGTTGAGGAAGATGTTCAGCGGTACCATGCGGCGCTCGATGTACAGGTGGCGAATGATGATGCGGTCCCCATCGTATTCGACCAGCGAAGGCGCGTAGTGTTCCAGCTCGGCGATCAATTCTTCCGAAAAGCGCTCGCGCGGGAAGGCCACGTTGGAGTATTCGAGCGTGTCGGCCATGCGGCCCACGCGGTCGTGGTTCTTCACCAGCAGGTACTTCTCCTTGATCTGGGCGCGCGTGGTTTCCTTGGGCGGCGGGAACACGTCCTTGATCACCTTGAACACGTAGGGGAAGGAGGGCAGGGCGAACACCAGCATCACCAGGCCGCGGATGCCGGGCGCGATCTCGAAGCGGTCCGAGGTGTGCTTGAGGTGCTGCAGGTAGTCGCGGTAGAACAGGGTCTTGCCCTGCTTCTGCAGGCCGAGGATGGTGTAGATCTCGCTGCGCGGCTTGCGCGGCAGCAGGCTGCGCAGGAATTGCACGTAGGCCGAGGGCACTTCCATGTCCACCAGAAAATACGCGCGCGTGAACGAGAACAGGATCGTGATGTGCTCGTGGTCGAACAGCACCGTGTCGAGCACCAGCTGGCCCTGGCGGTTGTGCAGGATGGGCACCACGAACGGGTATTCGCGGTTGCCGTTGATGGCCTTGCCGACGATGTAGGCGCCCTTGTTGCGGAAGAACAGGCTCGACAGCACCTGGATCTGGTGGTTCGGTTCCACCGGGTGGTCGCCGAACAATTGCTTGACGCGCTCCTCGACCATGCTGATGTCGCGCTCGAGGTTGGCGAAGGTGGCGTTGAGCTGGAAATTGGTGACGATGCGCTTGAGCGCGAAGTGCAGGCCGTCGACGGCCGGGTAGTACACGCGGTAGGTCGGCAGCAGCTCGTCGGTTTCCAGGTACTCGGTGGACACCACCGGACGCACGAAGATGAAATCGTTGTGGAAGTAGGTGCGGTGCAGGATGTTGCAGCACACCGAGTTGAAGAAGGTCTCGGCGCATTCCGGCTGCTTGTGGTCGGACAGCATGCCGATGTAATGGAGCTTCAGTTCGCGCCACACCTCGTCCGTCAGCTCGCTGCCGTCGTACTCGTCTTCCAGGGTCTGGACGCACTCCTGCACCCGCTTGTCATAGAAGCCGATGCGCTCGCGCGCGGCCTGCTGGGCCACGGCCCAGGCGCCGGTCTCGAAATGGCGCTTGGCGTCCTGGCTGGCGTGGCGGAACAGGCGGTAGTGCTTGTCGAAACCGTCGAGGATGGTGCGCGCGATATCGAACGCGATCTGGGACGACAGCAGCTTGGGAAAATCACCTCGGTTCATCGGGGTCTCGTCAGGCGAATAGGAAACTGTATTCTATAAGATAGGTCGGGCCGCGCACGGTCGGGCCGCGTTCGGTCGGGCCGCGCACGGTCGGGCTACCCTGGCCGGTCGCATGCGCCCGGGCCGCGCGCCGCGCCTAGCGCGTCTCGGCGAACAGCTCGCGGCCGATCAGCATGCGGCGGATCTCGCTGGTGCCCGCGCCGATCTCGTAGAGCTTGGCGTCGCGCCACAGGCGTCCCACCGGGTAGTCGTTGATGTAGCCGTTGCCGCCCAGCGCCTGGATCGCCTCGCCGGCCATCCAGGTGGCCTTCTCGGCGCTGTACAGGATCGCCCCGGCCGCGTCCTTGCGCAACTGGCGCACCGCCTCCGGGGTGGTGGCGCGGTCGCAGGCCTGGCCCACCGCGTACACGTAAGCCTTGCACGCCATCATGGTGGAGTACATGTCGGCCAGCTTGCCCTGCATCAGCTGGAATTGGCCGATCGGCTGGCCGAACTGGCTGCGCTCGTGCACGTACGGCAGCACCGCGTCCATGCAGGCGGCCATGATCCCGAGCGGGCCGCCGGAGAGCACGGTGCGCTCGAAGTCGAGCCCGGACATGAGCACGTTGACGCCCTGGCCCACGGCGCCGAGCACGTTTTCGGCCGGCACCTCGCAGTCGCGGAACACCAGCTCGCCCGTGTGCGAGCCGCGCATGCCGAGCTTGTCGAGCTTTTGCGCGACCGAAAAACCGGGGAAGCTTTTCTCGACCAGGAAGGCGGTCATGCCGCGCGCGCCGGCCTGCGGGTCGCTCTTGGCGTACACCACCAGCACGTCGGCGTCGGGGCCGTTGGTGATCCACATCTTGGTGCCGTTGAGCACCCAGCGGTCGCCCTTGAGGTCGGCCCGCAGCTGCATGCCGACCACGTCCGAGCCGGCATTGGGCTCGGACATGGCCAGGGCGCCGATGGACTGGCCCGACACCAGCTTCGGCAGGTAGTGGGCCTTCTGGCGGGCGTTGCCGTTGCGCTTGATCTGGTTGACGCACAGGTTCGAGTGGGCCCCGTAGGACAGGCCCACCGAGGCCGAGGCACGCGAGATTTCCTCCATCGCCACGATGTGGGCCAGGTAGCCCATGCGGGCGCCGCCGTACTCCTCGTCGACGGTGATGCCGAGCACGCCGAGCTGGCCCAGCTTGGGCCACAAGTCCATGGGGAACTGGTCGCTGCGGTCGATCTCGGCGGCGTGCGGCGCGATTTCCGCCGCGGCGAACTGGTGCACGGCGTCGCGCAGGGCGGCGATGTCGTCGCCGTGGTCAAAGGTCAAGCCGGGAAGGTGCAGCATGGACGTCCTCGCAAGGTCGGTGGCGGATGGCGAAATGATAGCGCTGTTTGACGTTAACGTAAACGTAAAGCGCAAACGTCAGCGCAAACGTCAAGCACAAACGTATAGCGGCACGGCGCAGGCCCCGGCAAAGCGCCCAGCCTGGCGGGCCCGGGTCAGGCCACGGGCGCCTTGTCGCTGCCGTGTTCGGCCAGCATACGCTTGCATTCCTCCTCGTGGGCGGCGATTTCCGACAGCGCCATCGCGATATCGTCGCGCTGCTGCTCGAGCGTCTCGCGCTGCTTGGCCAGCACGCCCAGGAAGCGGTTCATCTGCGCCACGGTGTCCTTGGGCGACTCGTACATGTCCACGATGCTCTTGATCTCGGACAGGGTCAAGCCCAGGCGCTTGCCGCGCAGGGTCAGCTTGAGGCGGGTCCGGTCGCGCGCGCTGTACACGCGGCTGCGCCCGCCCGCGCCTTCCCGCGACGGGCTCAGCAAGCCCTGGTCCTCGTAGAAGCGGATGGCGCGCGCGGTGAGGTCGAATTCGCGCGCCAGTTCGGCGATGGTGTAGGTGGGCATGCTGCTGTCTCGAAAGTGGGGGGCGGCCGCAATCGCTTAGAATGGGGCGCGGCTTGTCGTTTACGTCAACGTCAATGCCGGCGTCAATTGTAACGCGCCCTTTGCCTTCCCGAACACGAAAGATGGCCCATGAACGCACTCGAATCCCAGCTCGACTATCCACTCGGCGACACCATCCCCGCGCCCGGCGCGGTGCACGCCCTGGCGCCCGGCGTCGGCTGGCTGCGCATGCCGCTGCCGTTCGCGCTCGACCACATCAACCTGTGGCTGCTGGGCGACGAGGTGGAGGGGCGAGCGGGCCAGAGCGTGGTCGATTGCGGGGCCGCCACCGACCCCACGCGCGCGGCCTGGGAGCAGGTGTTCACCGGCGCCATGGCCGGCCAGGATCTGCTGCGGGTGCTCGCCACCCATTGCCACCCCGACCATGTGGGCCTGTCGGACTGGCTGTGCCGCCGCTTCGACGCGGCGTTCTGGATCAGCGCCGGCGAATACGGCTTCGCGCGCATGATGTCGGCCGGCCTGCCGGGCGTGGACGGCCCCTCGGCCATCCCGCATTTCGAGCGCCACGGCCTGCGCGCGCCGGAGCTGGCGCGCATGGGCGAGCGGCGCAACTATTACCCCTCGCTGGTGCCGGCCGTGCCGCACGCCTACACCCGCCTGCGCGACGGCCAGCTGGTGCGCATCGGCGCGCATCGGTGGCGCGTCATCGCCGGCTTCGGCCATTCGCCCGAGCACGCTTCGCTGTATTGCGCGGCCTTGAACATGCTCATCTCGGGCGACATGGTGCTGCCGCGCATCTCCACCAATGTGTCGGTGTTCGCGGTCGAGCCGGAGGGCAACCCCTTGCAGCTCTACCTCGATTCGCTGGGTCGCTTTGCCGACTTGCCCGAGGACACGCTGGTGCTGCCCTCGCACGGCAAGCCCTTCCGTGGCCTGCACACGCGCATCACCCAGTTGCGCGAGCATCACACGGCGCGCCTGGCCGAGGTGGTGCAAGCCTGCGCCGCGCCCCAGAGCGCGGCCGACATCGTGCCGCTCATGTTCCGGCGCCCGCTGGACGCCCACCAGCTCAGCTTCGCACTGGGCGAAGCCCTGGCTCACCTGCACAAGCTGTGGGCCGACGGCATCTTGCGACGCGAAACCGGGACTGACGGCGTCATCCGCTTCCATCTGATCTAGACCAAACTCCGTGGTCGTGCGGGACCCGGCGCGCCCCCCGGCGGCTTAGACTCAGTGCGCATCCCCACAGAGTGGACGGCGCGCACGGACGCTTCTTTGACGCAATAGAATTGTGGTATTTTGTGTGCGTAATTTCTATTGAGAAATATCAACAATAATCACGCAATTGTTACGTAAAGTTGCTCTATTGTCACACTCGGTCTCTAGTTCCGAGAGACTGACTTTCATGTCGTTGCGTGAAATAGTGCCACCCATGAATTCATCTAACGAACGGGAAAACTTTAGCGAACGCCTACAACAGGCGCTGAAGAACGCCCATTACTCCCCTGATAGCCCGACCCGCCTCGCGCGGGAATTTAATATTCGCTTCGAAGGGAGACCTATTACCGTGCACGCTGCTAGGAAGTGGCTCGTCGGAGAGGCCATTCCGACCCAGGAAAAATTGCGCATGATCGCACAGTGGCTGGGGGTGCCGGCCGAGTGGCTGCGTTTCGGCGGCCCCGAGGGCGAGGCCGCCAACGCGGAAGGCGCGGGCAGCGTGGCGCGGTTTGAGTCCGCCGATGTTAAATTAATTGCCGATTTGCAGAGATTAGATGAGCATCATCGGCAAATTGCACGCGAATTTATTCGTATGCTGGTGAGGATTAATCACCAAAAGTAACAAAATGATGTGATTTATGCGTTGTTGACCTTGTCGCGGAAGTAACACATTCCCCGTCTTTTCCTCGCTTGACGATTTCCTGTGGCAAGTCGGCTAAACTGGTGCACAATGGAATGCATCAAGCCCGCTCCCGTCAAACTCTGGCGCTATCGTGCTGCAGTCCAGCCCGATCATGAGCCATAATCGACGCAGCAGCCGCAGTCTTGTCAACTTGTTACACAGCAAAGCCGAGGAATCACTGCTTATGAAAAGTAACTACAGCAATACCGCGCAACTGAAGGATTTGATGACGGTTCCTCCCATGACCGCCGCCCAGCATGCCGAAGTGATGCGCAAGCGCATCCAGCACCGCCGGATGGTCGAGGAAGCGAAGGAATTAAAGAAGGCCGACAGCTGGCAGTTCGACAAGCGCTAGCGGCCGCGGCGGCGTGGCGCGCCAGGCGCTGAGCCGATCCGGGTTTTACTCGTCGGTGGCCGGTTTCATGCCGGCCCAGCGTGGCGCCAGCGCGTGCTCCACGCCCAACAGGTCGATCACGCGGGCCACCGTGTGATCGACCATCTCCTCGATGCTGGCCGGGCGGTGGTAAAAGCTCGGCAGCGGCGGAAACACGATTCCCCCCATCTCCGTGACGGTCGTCATATTGCGCAGGTGCGCCAGGTTGAACGGGGTTTCGCGCACCATCAGCACCAGCCGGCGCCGCTCCTTGAGCACCACGTCGGCGGCGCGCGCGATCAGGTTGTCCGACAGGCCGTGGGCCACCGCCGCCAGGGTCTTCATGGAACACGGCGCGATCACCATGCCGTCGGACTGGAACGAGCCGCTGGCGATGGACGCGCCGACATCGCGGTTTTTATGCACCACATGGGCCAGCGCCTCGACGTCGCGGCGCTGCAGGTCCAGTTCCTGGTGCAGGGTGAGGGCCGCGGCGTCCGACACCACCAGGTGGGTCTCGACGCCGGGCGTGGCCGACAATTGCGCCAGCAGGCGCACGCCGTACACCGCGCCGGTGGCGCCGGTGATGGCGACCACCAGCCGGCGCGCGGGGCGATCAGCCATTGAGCAGGGCTTTGAGCTCGCCCGACTCGAACATCTCGTTCATGATGTCCGAGCCGCCGATGAATTCACCGTTGATGTACAGCTGGGGAATGGTCGGCCAGTTCGAATAGTCCTTGATGCCCTGGCGGACGTCCGGGTCTTCCAGCACGTTCACGGTGGCGATGTTCTCGACGCCGCAGGCCTTCAGGATCTGGATCGCGCGCCCCGAAAAGCCGCACTGCGGAAACTGCGCGGTGCCCTTCATGAACAGCACCACGGGGGTGGCGGTCACGGTCTCTTTGATCCAGGTTTGTACGTCGCTCATGGCTTACCTCGGTGATGAAATTAAATGGAATTACACCATTTTATAAGAAAACGCCCACGTCTACCCGCGCAGCTTGGCAAATGCCGCCGCCATGCTGCCGCCCGGCGCCGGCGCGCGCTCCTGCTTGTTCTGGTGCTGGGCCAGGCGCTTGCCATCGTTGCGGTCGGCGCGCTGCTCGGCGCGCGCGCCCGCCACCGGCGCGCTGTCGGTCAGGCGCATGGTCAGGGCGATGCGCTTGCGCTTCTCGTCCACCTCCAGCACCTTCACCCGCACCACCTGGCCGGCCTTGACCACCGTGTGCGGGTCCTTCACGAAGGTGTTCGACAGGGCCGAGATGTGCACCAGGCCGTCCTGGTGCACGCCGATGTCGACGAAGGCGCCGAAGGCGGCCACGTTGGTCACCACGCCCTCGAGGATCATGTCGGGGCGCAGGTCGCGGATTTCCTCGACCCCCTCCTTGAAGGTGGCGGTGGTGAATTCCGGGCGCGGGTCGCGCCCCGGCTTTTCCAGTTCCTTGAGGATGTCGGTGATGGTGGGCACGCCGAACCTGGCGTCGGCGTAGCGCGCCGGGTCCAGCGTGGCCAGCAGGCGGGCGTCGCCGATGACGGCCTTCATCTCCTTCTTCAGGTCGGCCAGGATCTTCTCCACCAGCGGGTAGGATTCCGGGTGGACCGCCGAGGCGTCGAGCGCGTTGGCCCCGCCCATCACGCGCAGGAAGCCGGCCGCCTGCTCGAAGGTCTTCTCGCCCAGGCGCGGCACCGCCTTCAGGTCGGCGCGCGAGGCGAACGCCCCCTTCAGGTCGCGGTGGCTGACGATGCTCTGGGCCACGCTGCTTGACAGGCCCGAGACGCGCGCCAGCAGCGGCGCCGAGGCCGTGTTGACGTCCACCCCGACCGCGTTGACGCAATCCTCGACGACGGCGTCGAGCGAGCGCGCCAGCTGGGTCTGGCTGACGTCGTGCTGGTACTGGCCCACCCCGATCGACTTCGGATCGATCTTCACCAGTTCGGCCAGCGGGTCCTGCAGGCGGCGCGCGATCGACACCGCGCCGCGCAGCGACACATCCATGTCGGGCAGCTCGCGCGAGGCGAATTCGGAGGCCGAGTACACCGACGCGCCGGCCTCGGAGACGACGATCTTGGTCAGCTTGAGCTCAGGCCTTTGCTTGATCAGGTCGGCGGCCAGCTTGTCGGTCTCGCGCGAGGCGGTGCCGTTGCCGATCGAGATCAGCGACACCTGGTGCCTGGCCGCCAGCGCGCCCAGCACGTGCAGCGCGCCGTCCCAGTCGTTCCTCGGCTGGTGCGGGTAGATCACGGCGGTGTCGACCACCTTGCCGGTGGCGTCCACCACGGCCACCTTGACCCCGGTGCGCAGGCCCGGGTCCAGGCCCATGGTGGCGCGCGGCCCGGCCGGGGCGGCCAGCAGCAGCGCCTTCAGGTTCAGGGCGAACACATTGATCGCTTCGAGCTCGGCCTTCTCGCGCAGCGCCCCCATCAGCTCGGTCTCGAGGTGCATGAAGCTTTTCACGCGCCAGGTCCAGCGCGCCGTGTCGGCCAGCCACTTGTCGGCCGGGCGCCCCTGCTGCTTGATGCCGAAGCGCGCCGCGATGCGGCCTTCGCAGGGGTTGTGGGGCGCGTCCCATTTGGGCTTCTCGGGCTCGCTGTCCAGGCGCAGCACCACGTCGAGCACGCCCTCGCGCCGCCCGCGCAGCAGCGCCAGCGCGCGGTGCGAGGGGATGCTGGCCAGGTTCTCGGAGTAGGCGAAGTAGTCGGCGAACTTCTCGCCCCCGTCCTGCTTGCCCCCGATCACCTTGGCGTCGACCACGCCGTGCTCCTGCACGTACTCGCGCAGGGCCTGCAGCAAGGTGGCGTCCTCGGCGAAGCGCTCCATCAGGATCTGGCGCGCGCCGTCCAGGGCGGCCTTGGTGTCGGCCACGCCCGGGTTGTTGCCGTCCGGCGTGACGAAGGCCTCGCGCAGGTAGCCCTGGGCCTGCTGCTCGGGCTCCAGGGTGGGGTCGGCCAGCAGGGCCTCGGCCAGCGGCGCCAGCCCCGCCTCGATCGCGATCTGGGCCTTGGTGCGGCGCTTCTGCTTGTACGGCAGGTACAGGTCTTCCAGCCGGGTCTTGTCCTCGGCGTGGGTGACGGCCTCCAGCAGCGCCGGCGTCATCTTGTTCTGCTCGGTGATGGAGGCGATGATGGCGGCGCGCCGGTCTTCCAGTTCGCGCAGGTAGCGCAGGCGTTCTTCCAGCAGGCGCAGCTGGATATCGTCCAGGCCGCCGGTGGCCTCCTTGCGGTAGCGCGCGATGAAGGGCACGGTGGCGCCCTCGTCGAGCAGGGCGATGGCGGCGGCGACCTGGACCGGTTTGGCGGCCAGTTCGAGGGCGAGGCGTTGTTCGATAGAAGGGAGCATGGGGGCGATCCTGGTGAGTCAAGCGGGGAATGATACCCAATCGGCACGCCAGCGCCAGTCTTGACAGCGCAAACGCCCTGTGCAAGCAGCCGTGACGAGATTGATGATGCAAAATTTCTCGTTGCAGTGCACAATACCGGCTTCTTGTTTTTATGACACTGCGCGCGCGGCCGGGCTTTCCCGCCAATGATTGCTTGAGAACACAGTCTTCGCCCTCATCTTGATCTGAATCAAGCGAGCGCAAGGGGGCCTGGGTGCGCCACAGAACAGAACACGAAGCCCCTTATCTCGGATAATATCGAGCGTTATCGTTTTCGATCCTGCCACCACAGAACAATGCACACGATGGATTTTACGCGCGACGACCCCGCTGTACGCACCGCCGACAAGCCGGCCGCGCCGCACGCCACCCCTGCCAGCGGCCTGGCCGCGCCGATCGCCAGCTGGCTGCAGCGGGTCGAGGCGGCGGCCCATCCCCAGCCCAAGCTCGAGCTCGAGGTCAAGGACCCCAAGCTGGCCCAATACAAGTTCGTGTACGTGCTCGCGCCCACCAGCGGCGGGCGCCACGTGGCCCTGTGCCTGTGCAAGGCGCGCCTGCGCCCGAACGGCGAGGTGGCCGCCGCCAGCCCGGTGAGCGAGGTGTTCTCGCTGCTGTCGGCCCCGCCCGCCTACCTGGAGGGCGACGACGAGGACCTGGTGCGCTTCTTCATCGCCATGCGCAGCGGCGCGGCCTCCCAGGGCGGCGGCGCCACCGAGCCCAAGGGCAAGGTGGGGGCGATCCTGCTGCAGATGCTGCTCGAGCAGGAGAAATTGCTTTGGGCTAACTCCTGGCAGGACATGGCCAACGGCCTCATCTATCCGCTCCAGGCCGGCCCCGTGCGCGACGCCAACCTGGTGTGGCGCGACGAGGGCCGCACGGCGCGCCTGGGCTGGGCGGTGCGCCCGGCCGCCAAGGACGTGCACGCCGGCGCCGACCAGATCGACTACATGCTGCCCACCGATCCGCCGTGGTATATCGACAACCTGTCCTGCGGCGCGCTGAACCTGAACCGGGGCGGGGTCGACATCTCCCTGGCCGACCTGCAGGCGCTGGTGGCCCAGGCCCCCGCGCTGGCCGGCAACGACAAGAAGCGCGTGTCCCAGCTGCTGCTGGCGCACGGCCTGCAGCAGCTCATGCCGCTGCCGCAGCCGCTCACCCAGCGCCTGCGCGACGACGTCAAGCCCCAGGCCCATCTGCTGCTCGACAGCGTGGCCATGGCCGACGGCAGCCACCAGCGCTGGCACGATTACGCCGTGCTGTCGTTCGACTACGACGGCGAGCGCGTCTCGTTCGACCCGGCCCAGCGCGTGGTGCGCCAGATCGGCGAGGTCACCGAGGTGATCGCGCGCGACGCCGGCGCCGAGGCGGCGGCCCTGGCCACCCTGGCCGAGCTGGGCTTTCGGCGCCCCGCCACGGCGCCGCTGAACGCGCTGGCCGGGGCGGTGCAGCTGGAAAGCCAGGCCCACTGGCTGCGCTTCGCCGAGGCCGAGCTCGAGGGCCTGGCCGAGCGCGGCTGGCACCTGCACAAGTCGCCCAAGTACCGCTACGACGTGGTGGCGGTGGAGGACTGGTACGCCGAGATCGACGAGCCGGTCGAGGCCGGCAACGCCTGGTTCGAGCTCGAGCTCGGCATCGTGGTGGCGCACAAGCGCGTGCCGCTGCTGCCGGTGCTGGTCCAGCTGATCCGCAACGCGCCCACCGATTTCGACCCCGAGGTGCTGGCCGCCCACGGCGACGCCGACCAGATGCTGGCCACCCTGCCGGACGGGGTGCGCGTGGCGCTGCCCTGGGGCCGTCTCAAGCCCATCCTCAACACCCTGGGCGAGTTGTATTTCAACGACAAGATCAAGGCCAGGGTGCGCCTGTCGACCCTGGACGCGGGCCGCCTGGACGAGCTGGCGCGCGGCACCGCCCTGCGCTGGAGCGGCGGCGAGCAGCTGCGCGAGACCGGCCGCAAGCTGAGCCAGTTCGGCGCGGTCCAGAAGGTGGCCGCTCCGGCCGGCCTGCGCGCCACCCTGCGCGACTACCAGGCCGACGGCCTGGCCTGGATGCAGTTTCTGCGCGAGTACGACCTGGCCGGCATCCTGGCCGACGACATGGGCCTGGGCAAGACCGTGCAGACCCTGGCCCACATCCTGACCGAGAAGGAGGCCGGGCGCCTGACCTGCCCGGCCCTGGTGATCGCCCCCACCAGCCTGATGACCAACTGGCTCGACGAGGCGGCCCGCTTCGCCCCCGGCCTGCGCGTGCTGCTGCTGCAGGGCAAGGAGCGGCTCGAGCAGTTCGACCGCATCGACCAGGTCGACGTGGTGCTGACCACCTACGCCCTGCTGCCGCGCGACGAGGAGAAGCTGCGCGAGCACACCTACCACCTGGTGATCCTGGACGAGTCGCACTACATCAAGAACACCCGCTCCAAGGCGGCCCAGACGGCCGGCCAGCTCAAGTCGCGCCACCGCCTGTGCCTGACCGGCACCCCGCTCGAGAACCACCTGGGCGAGCTGTGGTCGCAGTTCCATTTCCTGCTGCCGGGCTTGCTGGGGGACGAGAAGACCTTCAACAGCCAGTTCCGCCACCCGATCGAGCGCCAGGACGACCCGCTGCGGCGCGCCCTGCTGAACCGGCGCATCAAGCCCTTCCTGCTGCGCCGCACCAAGGACAACGTGGCCAAGGAGCTGCCGCCCAAGACCGAGATGGTGCGCAAGGTGGAGCTGGCCGGCGCCCAGCGCGACCTGTACGAGACGGTGCGCCTGGCCATGGACAAGAAGGTGCGCGACGAGATCGACAAGAAGGGCGTGGCGCGCAGCCAGATCGTGATCCTGGAGGCGTTGCTCAAGCTGCGCCAGGTGTGCTGCGACCCGCGCCTGGTCAAGGCCCTGCCGCCCAAGAAGAAGGACAGCGGCTCGGCCAAGCTGATCGACCTGATGCAGATGGTCGACGACCTGCTCGAGGAGGGCCGCAAGATCCTCGTGTTCTCGCAGTTCACCAGCATGCTGGCCCTGATCGAGGAGGAGCTCACGGCGCGCAAGATCGCCTACGCCCTGCTCACCGGCGACACCAAGGACCGCGCGGCCCAGGTCGCCGCCTTCCAGCAGGGCGCGGTGCCGATCTTCCTGATCAGCCTGAAGGCGGGCGGGGTCGGCCTGAACCTGACCGCGGCCGACACGGTCATCCATTACGACCCGTGGTGGAACCCGGCGGCCGAGAACCAGGCCACCGACCGCGCCTGGCGCATCGGCCAGGACAAGCCGGTATTCGTCTACAAGCTCATCGCCAAGGGCACGCTGGAGGAGAAGATCCAGCTGCTGCAGCAGAAGAAGTCGGACCTGGCCCAGTCGATCCTGGCCGACGGCGAGTCGCACAAGATGTCGCTGACCCAGGAAGACCTGCAGGCGATCTTCGCGCCGCTGGAGGAGTGAACGGCCGGCGCGCGCCGGGCCTCGGCCACGGCAAGCACTGCCTTGACGCTGTGTGCTGTCCGTCAGCGCTGTTGGTAAGCGGCGCGCTGCCGCCTTGCCAACCGTTTGCGGGGCCCGCCGCGGCGCGCCTGGCGCCGCGCATCGCATCGGGCGAGGTCCGCAAAAACGGCCAATCTATTTTTTGAATCGTCCTTAGCGATATACTAAGTGCTCAGCGCCCGGGCTCCCGGGCCCAGCGCAACGGAGAACCACGATGACCCGCAGTGCCCGTCCCAAGACCGCGCCGGCGCCGGCGCCCGCGGCCGCCGCTGTGGCCGCCAGCGAACAGTTCCGGGCCATCGCCGAGCTGCGCGGCGACGTCGCCTTCATCATCGACTGCGGCGCCGGCCTGCCGACCTACGTCAGCGCGGCGGCCGACAGCCTGCTCGGTTACGGCATGGCCGATTTCGTCGACCAGTTCGCCGGCCGCGCCGGCGACGGCGCCCTGGCCGCCCTCTGCGGCGGGCTGGACGCGCGCCTGCGGCGCTTCGCCGCCGGCGACGCCAGCCGCACCACCCTGGTCCGCCGCCACGCCCAGCGCCGCAAGGACGGGCGCGTGGTGCCGCTGGAAGTCATCTCCACCATCCTGGCCGGCCCCGACGGCCAGGCCCAGTGGCTGGTGGGCGCCCTGCGCGACGTCAGCGAGGAGCACCAGCGCATGGAGGAGCAGCGCCGCTTCGCCAGCATGCTCAACCACGAGTTCCGCACCCCGCTCTCGACCATCGACGGCGCCATCCAGCGCCTGGAGGTGACCGGGGCCCACGCCGACGAGCCGACCCGGCTGCGCTACCGCAAGATCTCGGGCGCCGTCGACCAGCTCATCGGCATGCTCGACCAGTACCTCTCGCCCGACCGGCTCGAGCAGATCGGCTACGAGAAGCGCGCCGCCGCGGCCTCGCCGCGCGCCCTGCTCGACGAGGCCGCCCAGCTGCTGCGCGCGGCCGGGCGCCCGGTGCAGCTCGACGTGGGCGCGCTGCCGGACAGTCTGCGCGGCCAGCCGGAGGGCTTGCGCATGGCGCTCAAGGTGCTGGTCGACAACGCCCTGCAGTATTCGCCGGTGGGCTCGCCCGTGCTGCTGGCCGGCCATCCGGCCGAGGGCGGCATCGCCTTGACCGTGCGCGACCAGGGCAGCGGGGTGCCGGACGACGAAACCGACCGCATCTTCGGCAAGAATTATCGGGCGCGCAACGCGGCCGGCAACGGCTCCGGGCTCGGCCTGTACCTGGCGCGCGCGGTGGTCGAGCAGCACGGCGGCAGCCTCGGCATGCGCAACTGCACCCCCAGCGGGGCCGAGTTTCGGCTCTGGTTACCACCACAACGGTCGGGCGGGAAATATGTTGCATCCGAAGTGAGCAACTGTGATAATTCTTGTAATCAACAAATTAGGGTAGGCACCGAGCAGAAGTAGTACACCCGCTCGGGGTAGACGTAATGAAAAAAATGACCAACCCATGACGCAGATACTCATCGTTGAAGACAATGGCGACTACGCCGCCGACATGGCCGAATTCCTCACGGAACTCGACCATGAGGTGGCCGTCGCCACGACCGCCGGCGAGATGTGGGCTGCGTTGACCAAGACCCCGACCGCGGTGGTGGTGCTCGACCTGGGCCTGCCCGACGAGGACGGCTTCAACGTCATCCCGCGCATGCGCCAGCTGTACCCGGAGATCGGGCTGCTGGTGCTGACCGGCCGGGTCGCCTTCGACAACCGCATCCTGGGCCTGCGCCTGGGCGCCGACCATTACCTGACCAAGCCGATCAAGTTCCCCGAGCTGGCCGCGCACATCGAGGCGCTCGACCGCCGTGTCCGCCCCGCCGAGCCGGCCCCGGCGCCATCCAAGTGGACCTTGAAAGTGAGCGCCCGCCAACTCGAGCTGATGGGGGCCGTGATCGACCTCACCGAGAAAGAGTGCAACTTCCTGCATCTGCTCACCATCAACACCCGCCCCGTGCCGCGCCAGGTGATCGTGGCCGGCATGGGCGGCGACGACCCGGACGCCAGCCGCCGGGTCGACATGCTGGTCTACCGCCTGCGCAAGAAGGCCCGCACCGGCCTGGGCCAGGACCTGCCCCTGCGCAGCGCCTACGGCGAGGGCTACAGCCTGTCCGCCGGATTCACCTTGAGCTGACCCGCTTGCGCCGGGTCCACTAACCCCTCGTTACGTTCCCGTCCAGGACATGCCCATGCCGGCGCCCGCGGCGGGCCGCCCCCGTGCGCCCGGTTTGCATTGCGCTAACTCAATCGCGCCAATTTTAGTATCCATCTGTTACTTTCCGATAGTATTGATGAGCTCGCCTTAGGCTAGAATAATGACTTGCGGCAATTTTGCCGTCTGTCACGACGCTATTCTGGAGTCACGCTATGAGTCTGCTGCACCGTATGCCACTGCTGTGGAAGGTGTTGTTCGCCCCCGGCATCGCCATGGCCTGCATGGCCGTGTACCTGGTCTCGACGGTGACAGTGTTCCATCAAAACAACAGCCGCATGAGCGATGTGCGCGACGTGCAGGTGCCGGTGCTCGACACTACGGTGGAAAACGTGGGCGCCCTGGACAAGATCATCGACAACCTCAACGGCGCGGCCGCCTCCGGCGAAACCGACCAGATCGAGGCCGCCGACGCCATCGCCGCCAAGGTGCGCGCCAACTACGCCACCCTGCGCAAGCTCGACGCCCGGCAGGGCCCGCGCCTGGTGCGCCTGGGCGCCGAATTCGACAGCTACTACGGCGCCGCGCGCCGCATCGCCGACATGATGGCCCAGAAAAGCGGCACCCCCGGCGCGGGGGCCCTGCAGGGCATGGCGGCCAGCCTGGCCACCTACCGCAAGGACTTGCTGGCCCTGCGCGAGGAGGCCAAGGCGCGCTTCGTGGGCACCATCGGCGACGCCACCGGGGCGGCCGACCACGCGGTCCAGGCCGGCATCGCGCTGGGCCTGGTCGGCCTGGCCGTCACCCTCGCCTTCGCCGTGGTGGTCGCGCGCGCCCTGTCGCGCCAGCTGCGCTGCGCGGTCGGGGTGGCCCAGACGGTGGCCTCGGGCGACTTGACCAGCGACATCGACGCCGTCGCCAGCGACGAGACCGGGCAGCTGCTGCGCGCCCTCAAGGACATGAACGGCAGCCTGGTCCGGATCGTCGGCCAGGTGCGCGCCGGCACCGACGCGATCGCCTCCAGCTCGGTCCAGATCTCCCAGGGCAACGCCAGCCTGTCCGCGCGCACCGAGCAGCAGGCCGGCGCCCTCGAGCAGACCGCCAGCGCGATGGCCGAGCTGACCGGCACCGCCCAGCGCAACGCCGACCATGCCCACCAGGCCAACCTGCTGGCCGCCTCGGCCTCCGAAGTGGCGGTCAAGGGCGGCCAGGTGGTCGCGCGCGTGGTCGACACCATGGGCGCCATCAACGCCTCCTCGCGCAAGATCGCCGACATCATCGGGGTGATCGAAGGGATTGCCTTCCAGACCAACATCCTGGCCCTGAACGCGGCCGT
>DIZW01000027.1:54095-57881 GCA_002428015.1 Oxalobacteraceae bacterium UBA6018
CAGGGGCGCGGCTTCGCCGTCGTCGCCACCGAGGTGCGCAACCTGGCCCAGCGCTCGGCCGCGGCCGCCAAGGAAATCAAGAGCCTGATCAACGACTCGGTCCAGCAGGTGGGCATGGGCTCCCAGCTGGTGGACCAGACCGGCGCCACGATGGACGAGATCGTCGCCAGCGTGCAGCGCGTCACCGACATCATGGCCGACATCGTCGACGCCAGCGGCCAGCAGACCAGCGGCATCGCCCAGGTCAACGCGGCGATCGCCCAGATGGACCGCGACACCGTCCAGAACGCCGCCCTGGTGCAGGAGACGGCCGCCGCCGCCCAGTCGATGCAGGACCAGGCCGGCAGTCTGGCCGGCGTGGTCAGCCTGTTCACCCTGGACCCTTCCACGTCCGGGGCCGCCGCCGAACCCTTGGCCTTCGCCGCGCGCGCCGCCGCTCCCGCCCGCCTGCGCCTGGGCCAGCGGCGCGCCGCCTGAGCTCAGAGCGGACCGCCTTTCCGATTCATCCATCCGAAAAAAAACATGAAAATGAAAAATGCCTTGCGCCTGCCCGCGCTCTTGTTCGCCCTCGCGGCGGCGGCGCCCGCGGCCCGCGCCGATGTCGTCATGATCGTTTCCGCCCACTCCAGCCTGGCGCCCTCGGTCGAGCAGGTCTGCCATGTGTTCCTGGGCAAGATCAAGAGCCCGACCCCCATCACCCTGGCCGAACCGAGCGGCGTCCGCGACGAGTTCTACAGCAAGGCCTGCAAGAAGGACCCGGCCCAGGTGCGCTCGCTCTGGGGCAAGCTGATCTTCACAGGCACCGGGACCCCGCCCAAGGAAGTGGCCAACGCCGGCGAGATGAAGAAATCCGTGGCCGCCGACCCCAACAGCGTCGGCTATATCGACAAGAAAGACGTGGACGCCAGCGTCAAAGTCATCGCCACCGTTAATTAATCCAGATCGAGATTCTTATGAAAAAACTTATCGTTGCCATCCTGCTGGCGAGCGCGGGCGCGGCCAGCGCGGGCGACCTGACCGTCTCCGGCTTCGCCACGCTGACCGGCGGCAAGGCCTATGACGGCTACCAGGGCGAGTTCTTCGACAACACCTGCCCCTGCTTCATCGGCAACTACGAGCATGGCGCGATCTACGACAAGAACCAGTTCAGCTTCGCCAAGGAATCCCTGGTCGGCCTGCAGGGCAAGTACCAGTTCACCGACCAGCTCTCCGGCACCGTGCAGGGCGTGGCGCGCGCCACCAAGGACAGCCACTTCGACGTCGACTGGGCCTACCTGTCGTACGACCTGAGCCCGGAGCTGACGGTCCAGGTGGGACGCCGCCGCCTGCCGATCTACGCCTATTCCGACAGCGTCTACGTGGGCTACACCCTGCCGTGGGTGCGCGTGCCGCAGGATATCTACGGCTGGGAAGTGGGCGCCTACAACGGCGCCAACGTGTCCTACACCCTCAGCCTGGGCGACTGGGCCGTGCGCGCCAACCTGTTCGCCGGCCAGGAGAACACGAAAAACAACATCGAGATGCGCAACATCTACTACGGCTACCGGGTCGACGACGCCTGGAAGCACATCCTGGGCAGCTACCTGGACGTGTCGAACGACGTCTTCGGCGCGCGCCTGATCTACATGCAGAACTCGATCGACCTGACCGCCTTCCCGCCCGACGACGTGCCCAGCGTGGCCAACGGCGTGCGCCAGCGCATCATCGGCCTGTCGGCCAGCATGGACTACCACAACTGGCTGGTGCGCATGGAGGCCAACAGCTTCATGCGCCCCTCGCTGGACTACCGCTCGCGCAGCTACACGGCCACGGTGGGCTACCGCTGGGGCAACTTCACGCCCCTGATCGGCTACTCCTCGTACAAGGAAAAGCTGACCGACACCTACACCGCGGCCCAGATCGACACCACCCGCTTCGCCGCCCTGCGCTGGGACTTCCGCAAGAACATGGACTTGAAGGTGCAGTACGACAAGGTGATCGACCGCAGCGCCTACGACTTCACCCACGACGCCAAGATGATCAGCGCCTCGCTGGACCTGATCTTCTAGGCAAGCTAAGATCCCCGGTAAATGGGGACAGGTTGGCCCGGCGCTGGGCTACAATGGGGCAATCGCATCCACGCCCCCCGCGCCATGGCCCGCCTGCCCCGCCTAGTTATTCCGCAGCAACCGCACCACATCATCCAGCAGGGCAACGACGCCCAGCTGATCTTCCGCGACAGCGAGGACTATCAGCAGTTCCTCGTCTGGCTGCGCGACAGTGCGCGCGAATGCAAGGTCGCGCTGCACGCCTACGTGCTCATGCCCAACCATTTCCACCTGCTGGCTACGCCCGCGGGCGAGCGCGGCCTGGCCCAGATGATGCAGCGCCTGGGGCGTTACTACGTGCCGTGGTACAACGCGCGCCACCAGCGCAGCGGCGGCCTGTTCCAGGGCCGCTTCAAGACCTCGCTGGTGGACGCCCAGGCCTACTTCCTCAAGTGCAGCCACTTCGTCGAGTCCAACCCGGTGCGCACCGGCCTGGTGGGCGATGCGCGCGATTATCCCTGGTCCAGCTACCACCACCACGCCGGTATCCGGAACGACCCGGTGATCACCGACCACGCCCTCTACTGGGCGCTCGGCAACACTCCCTTCCAGCGCGAGGCGGCCTATATGGAACTGTCGAGCACGCCATTGCCCGACCAGGAGTACGCCCTCATTGAGGCGGCCGTGCTCAAGGGCTGGCCGCTGGCCTCCGAGGCCTACAAGGCCAGCCTGCAGGAGAGCATCAAACGCCAGGTGCTGCCGGCCAAGCGCGGACGGCCGTTCAAACTGCCGACGGAGTAAGTCGACGCGGCGATTCACAGCGTGGCCCTGGTCCAGTCCCGGCCACCATCGACTATGTCCCCAATTAATTCTTTCGGCAGCGAAAAAATATTTAATTCGACTCTGACCCTAATTATTGTTGTTGATGTTTACAGTGCAATCCACTACCCTTGACGTTCGACTGAAAAATGCTGTGGAGAACACTCATGATTGCCCAAGGTTTGTACGACCCCTCCAATGAACACGATGCCTGCGGCGTCGGCTTCATCGCCCACATCAAGGGCAACAAGAGCCACTCGATTGTCGAACAGGGCTTGCTGATCCTGAAGAACCTGGATCACCGGGGCGCCGTGGGCGCCGACAAGCTCATGGGCGACGGCGCCGGCATCCTGATCCAGATCCCTGACCAGTTCTACCGCGAGGAAATGGCCAAGCAGGGCGTCGAGCTGCCGCCGCAAGGCGAGTACGGCGTCGGCATGGTGTTCCTGCCGAAGGAAAACGCTTCGCGCATCGCCTGCGAGCAGGAGATCGAGCGCGCCGTGCGCATCGAAGGCCAGGTCGTGCTCGGCTGGCGCAATGTGCCGCTGGACGAAACCATGCCCATGTCGCCGCTGGTGCGCGCCAAGGAGCCGCTGATTCGCCAGATCTTCATCGGCCGCGGTCCGGACATCATGGTCACCGACGCGCTCGAGCGCAAGCTGTACGTGATCCGCAAGTCGTCCGGCCACGCCATCCAGGCCCTGCAACTGATGCACGGCAAGGAATTCTTCGTGCCGTCGATGTCGGCCCGCACCATCGTCTACAAGGGCCTGCTGCTGGCCGACCAGGTCGGCGTCTACTACAAGGACTTGCAGGACCCGCGCTGCGTGTCGGCGCTGGCGCTGGTGCACCAGCGTTTCTCCACCAACACCTTCCCCGAGTGGCCGCTGGCCCACCCTTACCGCCTGCTGGCGCACAACGGCGAGATCAACACCGTCAA
>DIZW01000027.1:58116-58391 GCA_002428015.1 Oxalobacteraceae bacterium UBA6018
GGCAACTTCAACTGGATGCGCGCGCGCGAAGGCGTGATGAAGTCGGCCGTGCTGGGCGAGGACCTGCAAAAGCTGTTCCCGCTGATCTATGAAGGCCAGTCCGACACCGCCTGCTTCGACAACGCGCTCGAACTGCTGATCATGGCCGGCTACCCGATCGCCCAGGCCATGATGATGATGGTGCCGGAGGCGTGGGAAAACCACACCCTGATGGACGACAACCGCCGCGCCTTCTACGAATACCACGCCGCCATGATGGAGCCGTGGGACGGCCC
>DIZW01000027.1:58497-61548 GCA_002428015.1 Oxalobacteraceae bacterium UBA6018
GACGACCTGGTGGTGATGGCGTCCGAGTCGGGCGTGCTGCCGATCCCGGAATCGAAGATCATCCAGAAATGGCGCCTGCAGCCTGGCAAGATGTTCCTGATCGACCTGGAAGCGGGCCGCATCATCGACGACAAAGAGCTCAAGGACATGTACGCCAACGCCAAGCCGTACAAGGCCTGGATCAACTCGGTGCGCATCAAGCTCAACGAAATCAAGCTGGCCGAGAGCCAGCTGGCGCAGAACCGCGCCAAGGACCTGCCGGCCCAGGGCGAGAAGGCCCCGGTCAGCCTGCTCGACCGCCAGCAAGCCTTCGGTTACACCCAGGAAGACCTCAAGTTCCTGCTGGCCCCGATGGCCCTGCTGGGCGAGGAAGCCACCGGCTCGATGGGCAACGACTCGCCGCTGGCCGTCATGTCCAACAAGCTCAAGCCGCTGTACAACTACTTCAAGCAGCTGTTCGCCCAGGTGACCAACCCGCCGATCGACCCGATCCGCGAGGCGATGGTGATGTCGCTGGTGTCCTTCATCGGCCCCAAGCCGAACCTGCTCGACACCAACAACGTCAACCCGCCGATGCGCCTGGAAGTGTCGCAGCCTATCCTCGGCTTCGACGACATGGCGCGCCTGCGCAACATCAGCGGCCACACCGGCGGCAAGTTCAAGTCGTACGAGCTGAACATCTGCTACCCGGTCGCCTGGGGCAAGGAAGGCATCGAAGCCTCGCTGGCCTCGCTGTGCGCGGAGGCGGTGGACGCGGTCAAGTCCGGCCACAACATCCTGATCGTGTCGGACCGTAACCTCAACGCTGACCAGGTCGCCATCCCGGCCCTGCTGGCCACCTCGACCGTGCACCAGCACCTGGTCAGCCGCGGCCTGCGCGCCTCCACCGGCCTGGTCGTCGAGACCGGCTCGGCCCGCGAGACCCACCACTTCGCCCTGCTGGCAGGCTACGGCGCCGAGGCGGTCCACCCCTACCTGGCCATGGAAACGCTCAAGGAGCTGGCGCAAGGCATGACCGGCGACCTGTCTGGCGACACCGCCATCTACAACTTCACCAAGGCGGTCGGCAAGGGCCTCATGAAGGTCATGTCCAAGATGGGCATCTCGACCTACATGTCGTACTGCGGCGCCCAGATCTTCGAAGTCATCGGCCTGAACAAGGCGATGGTCGACAAGTATTTCCGCGGCACCTCGTCCAGCGTGGAAGGCATCGGCGTGTTCGAAGTGGCCGAGGAGGCCCTGCGCCTGCACGCCCTGGCCTTCGGCAGCGACCCGCTGCTGGCCGACCAGCTCGACGCCGGCGGCGAGTACGCCTACCGCGTGCGCGGCGAGGAGCATATGTGGACCCCGGATGCGATCGCGAAACTGCAGCATTCGACCCGCAGCAACAGCTTCTCCAGCTACAAGGAGTACGCCCAGATCATCAACGACCAGAGCCGCCGTCACCTGACCCTGCGCGGCCTGTTCGAGTTCAAGCTCGACCCGACCAAGGCCATCCCGCTGGACGAAGTCGAGCCGGCCAAGGACATCGTCAAGCGCTTCGCCACCGGCGCCATGTCGATGGGCTCGATCTCGACCGAAGCCCACGCGACCCTGGCCATCGCCATGAACCGGCTGGGCGGCAAGTCCAACACCGGCGAAGGCGGCGAGGACCCGGCGCGCTACAAGAACGAACTGAAATTCATCCCGATCAAGGCCGGCGACACCATGGCCTCGGTGATCGGCGCCCAGAACGTGGTGGTCGACATCCCCTTGAAGGACGGCGACTCGCTGCGCTCGCGCATCAAGCAGGTGGCCTCGGGCCGCTTCGGCGTCACCGCCGAGTACCTGAACTCGGCCGACCAGATCCAGAATCAAGATGGCCCAGGGCGCGAAACCCGGCGAAGGCGGCCAGCTGCCCGGCCACAAGGTGTCGGACTACATCGCCAGCCTGCGCTTCTCGGTGCCGGGTGTCGGCCTGATCTCGCCGCCGCCGCACCACGACATCTACTCGATCGAAGACCTGGCCCAGCTGATCCACGACTTGAAGAACGCCAACCCGCGCGCCTCGATCTCGGTCAAGCTGGTCTCGGAAGTGGGCATCGGCACCGTGGCCGCCGGCGTGACCAAGGCCAAGGCCGACCACGTGGTGGTGGCCGGCACCGACGGCGGCACCGGCGCCTCGCCGCTGTCCTCGGTCAAGCACGCCGGTACCCCGTGGGAGCTGGGCCTCGCCGAAACCCAACAGACATTGGTGCTCAACGGCCTGCGCAGCCGCATCCGCGTGCAGGCCGACGGCCAGATGAAGACCGGCCGTGACGTCGTCATCGCCGCCATGCTGGGCGCCGACGAGATCGGCTTCGCCACCGCCCCGCTGGTGGTCGAAGGCTGCATCATGATGCGCAAATGCCACCTGAACACCTGCCCGGTCGGCGTCGCCACCCAGGACCCCGTGCTGCGCGCCAAGTTCCAGGGCAAGCCTGAGTACGTGGTCAACTACTTCTTCTTCGTCGCCGAGGAAGCGCGCCAGCTGATGGCCCAGCTGGGCATCCGCAGCTACGACGAGCTGATCGGCCGCGCCGACCTGCTCGACAAGTCCAAGGCCATCTCGCACTGGAAGGCGCGCGGCCTGGACTTCTCCAACATCTTCTACCAGCCCAAGGTCGACAACCAGCTGGCGCTGTACCACAACGAGTTCCAGGAACACGGCCTCGAAAACGCGCTCGACCACAAGCTGATCGCCCAGGCCAAGGCCGCGCTGGAAAAGGGCGAGCGCGTCTCGTTCATCTCGCCGGTGAAAAACCTCAACCGCACCGTCGGCACCATGCTCTCGGGCGAAGTGGCCCAGCGCTACGGCCACGCCGGCCTGCCGGACGACACCATCCACATCCAGCTGCAAGGCACCGCGGGCCAGTCGGCCGGCGCCTTCCTGGCGCACGGCATCACCATCGACCTGGTGGGCGAGGGCAATGACTACGTGGGCAAGGGCCTGTCGGGCGGGCGCATCATCGTGCGTCCGAACACCGAGTTCCGCGGCTGGGCGGTGGACAACATCATCGTCGGCAACACCGT
>DIZW01000008.1:0-3063 GCA_002428015.1 Oxalobacteraceae bacterium UBA6018
CGCACCGCTCCGGCGGCCGCGGCCGCTAAAACGGTCGGCGGAAATTAAAAAAGTCCTCTTGCAGGGCTTTTTTAATTCGCATATACTTGCGTCATCAAGCATTAATGAAGTACTCATAATGGATATCTCAATGTCTTCCATCGACCTCGGCGGCATTCCCGCCACGCAATTTCCAGCGCTCACGCGCGCCACCGACCTCTGCCTGCGCCTGGCGCGCGCCCACGCCATGCTGGTGCGGCGCTTCGACAGCGCCCTGGGCAGCCACCATGGCATCAGCTACGGCGACTTCCAGCTGCTCAACCACCTGGCGCGCGCGCCGGGCGGACGGCTGCGCCGGGTCGACCTGGCCGAGCGGCTGGGGCTGACCGCCTCCGGCGTCACGCGCAGCCTGCTGCCGCTGGAAAAAATCGGCCTGGTCGCGCGCGAGGCCGACCCGCGCGACGCCCGGGTCGGCTTCGCGGCCATCACCCCGGCCGGGCTCGAACTGGTGGGCAACGCCACCGACGTGGTCGACGTGATCAGCCGCGACGCCCTGCGTGCCCTGCCGCCCGAGCAGATGGCGGCGATGGCCGACGTGCTGGGGCAGATGGCGGGCATGCACGCCGCCAACAGTTAAGCAATTTTCCTTGACCCTGACCCGGCGTGACGGTTTATGCTTGGCAAGGTCGATCCCCCTTCCCTGACCAGACAGCAAGAGGATGGCTTATGAATAATCAACAAAGCGCGCGCGCCGAGCTGCTGCGCGACGCCAATTTCCGCTGGATGATGAGCGGCGGCATGGTCTCGTTGCTGGGCGACCAGTTCACCCTGATCGCCCTGCCCTGGCTGGTGCTGATGAGCACGGGCGACCCGCTCAAGATGGGTCTGGTGATCGCCATCGGCAGCATCCCGCGCGCCATCTTCATCCTGGTCGGAGGCGCGCTGGCCGACCGCTACTCGCCCAAGTCGGTGCTGATGCTCACCAAGTACGTCAACATGGTCCTGCTTGGCATATTGGCGGCGCTGGTGCTGACCGGTCACGCCGGCCTGCCCGCCATTTGCGTGCTGGCGCTCGGGATCGGCCTGGCCTCCGCCTTCAGCGTCCCGGCCGGCACCTCCATGCTGCCCAACGTCGTCGCCGGGCCCCAGCTGGGCATGGCCAACGGCGTCATGATGAGCATGCGCCAGATCACGATGCTGGCCGGCCCCCTGCTGGCCGGCCTGCTGTTCGCCGTGTTCGGCGACGGCAGCGCCGGCGCGCCCGGCGGCGCCCACGGCCTGGCCTTTGCCTTCGGCTTCGACAGCCTCAGCTTCGCCGTCTCGGCCTGGACCCTGGCCAAGGTCCAGCTGCGCCCGGGGCCGCCGAAGCCGCCGCCCGCGCCGGTCCTGCAAGCCGTCGGCGAAGGGCTGGCGACGGTATGGAGCGACGCCGCCCTGCGCAACCTGATGCTGTACTGGGCCGCCTGCGCCTTCGTCGTCGGCGGCGTGATGCAGGTCGCCATGCCGGTGCTGGCCAACACCCGCCTGGGCGGCGCCTCCGCCCTCGGCCTGGTGATGGGCGCGCACGGCGCCGGCACCCTGCTCGGCATGGCCCTGTCCGGCGCGCTTGGCAAATTCCGCGTCGGCAATCTCGGCACCACGGTGCTGCTCGTCGACGCCACGCTCGGGCTGGTCCTGCTGCCCCTCGGGATGGTGCACACGACCTGGCAAGCCATCGCGCTGATGGTCCCTGCGGGCGCCCTGGCCGGCTTCATGCAGGTGGCCGTGTTCAGCTGGATCCAGCAGCGCGTGCCGCGCGCCATGCTGGGCCGCGCGATGAGCATCTTCATGTTCATCTTCCTGGGCGTGGCGCCGCTGGCGGCCGCGGTCGCGGGCCTGCTCCTGAGCTACCTGACGCCGACGCAACTGTTCGCCGGGGCCGGCCTGTTCCTGCTGTGCGCCGCCGCGCTGGCCTACCTGCTCACGCCGATCAAGGGCATCGCCGACATCGGCGCCGAAGCCTAGCCAGCCGCCCCGGTGGCGCACAGGCGCCGAAGCCTGGCCGCCGGGGGGGCACAGGCGCGACTGCGGACGCGCCACCGCGCGGCGCCATGCTGCTAGGATAGCGCCTTGCCGTTTTTTTCCGAGCGCTCATCATGCCCAAATTTGCCGCCAACGTCACGATGCTGTTCAACGAGGTCAGCTTCCTCGACCGTTTCGCCTGCGCCCGCGCCCAGGGATTCGACGCGGTCGAGTTTCTTTTCCCGTACGCCTACGACGCCGAGCAGATCGCCCTGCGCCTGCGCCGCGCCGATCTGCAACTGGCCCTGTTCAACCTGCCGCCGGGCGACTGGAACGCCGGCGAGCGCGGCCTGGCCTGCGATCCGCGCAAGACCGGCGCGTTTCGCGCCAGCGTCGACCTGGCCCTCGAATACGCGCTCGAACTGGGCGTCAAGCAGATGCACTGCATGGCCGGCAAGCTACCGCCTCGGGTAAGCCACGAGCGCGCCCACGCCACCTATGTCGCCAACCTGCGCTACGCCTGCACGCGCCTGCGCGAGCACGGCCTCCACCTCTTGATCGAGCCGATCAACACCCACGACATCCCCGGCTACTTCCTCACCGGCAGCGCGCAGGCGGCCGCCATCATCGAGGAATGCGGCGCCGACAACCTGTTCCTCCAATACGACGTGTACCACATGCAACGCATGGAAGGCGAACTGGCCAACACCATCCGCGCCCGCCTGCCGCTGATCCGCCACATCCAGATCGCCGACAACCCCGGGCGGCACGAGCCCGGCAGCGGAGAGATCAACTTCCCCTACCTGCTGGCCCTGCTCGACACGCTAGGCTACGACGGCTGGGTCGGCTGCGAATACCTGCCGCAAGGCGACACCGCAGCCGGCCTCGCCTGGCGCCAGCGGATCGGGGCTGGCGCCGACGTCCAGCCGCAGGCTCAACGCTAAGTCCACACAAGCGTCCGGATACGGGCTCAACGGTAAGCCCACACATTCTCACAAAAATATGGGGGTCGGAGGCGACAATCGGACACGGGCTGGACAATAGCGCACGGTGCGATTGCTGAGCTCGTGTCCGGATGTCGCC
>DIZW01000008.1:3166-14498 GCA_002428015.1 Oxalobacteraceae bacterium UBA6018
GAGCTCGTGTCCGGATGTCGCCTCCGGCCCCGACGATTTTGCGCGGTGCGATTGCCGAGCTCGTGTCCGGATGTCGCCTCCGACCCCGATGATTTTGTGGATATTCACGGCAGGCTCATCGCGACCTCTGGACAGCGCCTGCGTTCCGTAGCAACATAGCCATTCTGCTAACGAGGAGTAGCTATGATTCAAGGATTGCGTACCGTTATCTATCCAGTGACCGACCTTGCGCAGGCGACCGCTTGGTACAGCAAGGTGCTCGAGACGGCGCCGTATTTCAACGAACCGTTCTACGTGGGCTACGCCGTCGGTGGCTTCGAGCTCGGCCTGGTTCCCGACGGCACGCCCGGCGCCAGCGGCGCCATCGCCTACTGGGGCACGCCGGACGCGGCGGGCGAACTGGCGCGCCTGACCGAATTGGGCGCCGTGCCGGACACGCCACTGAGCGACGTCGGCGGCGGCATCCAGGTCGCGACCGTGCGTGACCCCGACGGCAATGTCTTCGGCATCATCGAAAACCCCCACTTCGACCTCGCCAAGCTGGCCTGATTTGACATTAAGCAAGATGTTGGCGTTCCAGTGCGGCAACAATAGCTTGCGTACCGCCGCGCACCTGCACGAAAGGGAACCATGACACCCCGCCTCCATCTCCATCGCACCTACGCCAGTCTCGTCCTCGTGCTCGCCAGCGTGCTGCTGGGCGGCTGCGCGGCCGGCAATGTCAGCCTGCAGGAGGTGCGCGACTTCGCCGACGCCTCGGCGCGGCTGGGCGGCTATTCCGAGCTGTCGAGCCGTTACCGCGACACCTACCTGCGCGAGCAGCCCTACCTGACGCCGGCGGCGGACCGGCTGGCCAGGGAGAACGACGCCAAGCGCGCCGCGGCCTACGAGGATTTCATCAGCGTCCAGAAGGCGGTGGTGCTGTACATGCAGACCCTGAGCCTGCTGGCGGGGGAGACGCGCTACGACTTGTCGCCGGCCATCGACGACCTGGGCGCGGGCTTGAAGGCCAACGCCGACAGCGGCCTGACCCAGCGCCACGTGGCGGCCTACACCGGACTCACGCGCCTGCTCACGCGCACCATCGCCTCGGGCTACCAGGGCCGTAGCGTGGAGACCATGGTGCGCGACGGCGACACCGACCTGCAGACCCTGATCGACGGCATGATCACGCTCACGCGCCTATACGCCAAGACCAACGAGAATGAAAAGAAGACGGTGCTGGGCATTTTCGACATCGAGATACCGTTTTCGAGCCGGCCGCAAGACCGCATGCTGGTGACCCTGGCCAAGGTGCATTACCTGACCAAGTCGCAGGAGTACAAGCTGATCGACAAGCGCTACGCCATGGCCTTGCAGGGGCTGAAGAAAGTCTCGGACGGCCATCAAAAGCTGCGCGATAACATCAGCAATATGTCCGCGGTCGAGGTGCGCCATATGCTGGCGAACTACGCGCGCGACTTGCGCCTGATCCGCGAAAACCTGGCCAACAATTAATCCTTGAGGTACATCATGCCTACCGTGCCGCCAGCAGCACCTTCCGGGCTGTCCACGCCCGCCGAGATCGAGGCGCTGGGCGACCAGCTGACCGCCTGCGCCGACGCCCTGCACCAGCGCGTCATCGAGTCGATCAAGCAGCACAAGGGCGCGCCGATCAGCGACGCCGATCAGGCCGTCGCGCGCGGCCTGATCGACGACGAGCTGCTGCTGCGCGAGCGCGCCAACGCCCTGTACGCGGACGCGGCCACGGTGGTGGTCAAGTCGCTCGGCCAGCCGCAGCAGCATGTGATGGCCTTGACCGTGGCGGCGGCCGAAAAGATCCGCAACATCGGCTACCTGGGCCAGGCGGTGAGCCTGGCGGCCAGCCTGCTGACCCTGGGCGCGGCGGCGGCCACCGGACAGCCCGTGGCGATCATCGGCGCGCTCGACAACGTGCGCCGGCATGTGGGCTGGGTGGAGGCGTTCAGCCCGCCCGCGCCGGCCTGAGCGCACGCGGCGCGCGTGCGCCGATATTCACTGCCGCGGGAACGCGCTACACTGGAATCGGCGGCCGAAGGGTGGCCGCCGCCCTGCATTGTTTCCACGGAGTCAGTCATGAAACTTGAACCGTACATCCAGTTCGGCGGCAACTGCGCGCAGGCGTTCGCCTACTACCAGCAACATCTGGGCGCGCGCGACCTGATGATCATGACCTTCCGCGGCTCGCCCGGCGAACCGGGCACCTCTCCCGACTGGCTCGACAAAGCCATGCACGCTTCCGTGCACATCGACGGGCAGCGGCTGATGGGAACGGACGGCATGCCGGGTCAGCCGCATACCGGCATGCAGGGCTGTTCGCTGACCTTGTCGGCCGATACCGAGGTGGAGGCCGAACGCATCTTCGAGGCCCTGTCGGACAAGGGCAAGGTGACGCTGCCGATGGAAACCACATTCTTCGCGCGCCGATTCGGCATGGTCACGGACCAGTTCGGCGTGGCCTGGATGGTGCTGTGCCAAACCCCGCGCTGAACGGCAAGGTGATGTCATGGACGCTCTCGAACCGGATCAAGTCGCGCTGCTGCGGTCCATCCTCGAACGGCGCCGGGCCGAGCTGGCCGGCGCCGCCGCGCGCGAGTCCGCCGGCGCGGGCGGCCTGCCGGTGCAGGAGGTGGAAACCTCCCCGGCCGACAAGGCCACCGTGCGCCTGCTGAACGACCTGGCGCTGGAGGCGGCCGGCCAGGCCGCGGCGCAATTGGCCACCGTCAAGCATGCGCTGGCCAAGTTCGAGGACGGCAGCTACGGCCTGTGCGAGGATTGCGGCAACGACATCGGCTTTTCGCGCCTGCAGGCCCGGCCCGAAGCACGCTTGTGCATCGCCTGCCAGACCCGCGTGGAGAAGCGCAAGGCGTCGGCCTGACAGCCGGCGCCGTATCGAGCGGCCTCAGCTCATGTGCTGGCCACCATTGATGGCCAGGTTGGCGCCGGTCACGAAGCCGGCTTCTTCCGAGACCAGGTAAGCGATCAGGGCGGCCACTTCGTCCGGCTCGCCCAGGCGGCCCATGGGGATCTGCGGCAGGATCTTGCCTTGCATGATCTCGTCCGGCACCTGCATGACCATCTTGGTGCGCAGATAGCCGGGCGAGACGGTGTTGACGGTGATGCCATGGCGCGCCATTTCCAGGGCCAGGGCCTTGGTAAAGCCGTGCATGCCGGCCTTGGCGGCGGCATAGTTGGCCTGCCCGATGGCACCCTTTTGCCCATTGACGGACGACACGTTGATGATGCGCCCCCATTTTTGCGCCAGCATCGGTTCGATCGCCTGCTTGCTCATGTTGAACACGCTGTCGAGATTGGTCTGCATCACCTCGTTCCACTCGGGCAGCTGCATCTTGGCGAAGGTACGGTCGCGCGTGATGCCGGCGTTGTTGACGAGCACGTCCAGGCGGCCCAGTTCGGACAACAGCTTTTGCATCATCGACCCGGTCTCGGCGTAGTCCGTCACGTCGACCTTGTAGGCGCTGAAGCGGTAGCCTTCGTCGCGTTCGGCGGCCAGCCAGCCCTCGGGCGATTGATTGTGCGGCGAATAGGTCGCCGCCACCGTAAAGCCGGCACGGTACAGGCGCCGGCAAATGGCGGTTCCCAATCCACCCATGCCCCCGGTTACCAATGCGACGCGCTGATGCTCCATCATGACCTCCCATGTTATCGTGTTGATCCGACCACAAGTCTAGAGCCCTCGCCTCCCGCAATATTGATAAAAGTCAAAGCTCGCGTCGGCTTCTTTTACATGATGGAGATCAAACCAGATCGAACCGCTACCACAGGGAGAACAGCATGGACTATCGCACCATCCTCGTGCACGTGAACGAGACCGCGCGCGCGGAAGCGCCGATCCGCCTGGCGATCGCCCTGGCCGAGCGCTGCGGCGCCCACCTGATCGGCTTGGGTACCAGCGGCATTTCGCGCAGCCTGTATCCGAGTTTGCCGCCGGAACAAAACGATCCCACCTTGGCTTTGCACCTGGGATTTCTGCGCGAGCAGGCGCAGGCGGCCCTGGCCGCGTTTTCCGGCCTGTGCGGCGCCGCCAGGCTGGCCTCTTTCGAGGCGCGCCTGGTCGATGACGAGGCCGCGGCCGGCATCAGCCTGCACGCGCGCACGGCCGACTTGACCGTGTTGAGCCAGGCCGATCCGCAGCGCGGCAGCCTGGAGAATCTGGCGGCCGAGGTCGTGCTGCAGGCGGGGCGCCCGGTACTGCTGCTGCCGTTCGCCACGCCGGTATCTGAGCCGGGCCAGCGGGTGCTGGTGGCCTGGGATGCCAGCCGCGAGGCCGCGCGTGCGCTGCAGGCCGCGCTGCCGCTGCTGCGCAAGGCACGCCAGGTGCACGTGGCCGTGATCGACACCCTGCCGCCCAGCCATACCTCGACCGACGCGCGCTGCGCCGATCCGCTGCCCTACCTGGGCCGGCATGGCATCGCGGCCACCATGGCGGTGCGCGCGGTCGACCTGCGCCACGCGCCGCAACGCCGCCACGCGGTCGGCGCGGCGCTGCTGTCGCTGGCCAGCGACCTGTCGGCCGACCTGCTGGTGATGGGCGCCTATGCCCACTCGCGGATGCGCGAGACCCTGCTGGGCGGCGTCACGCGCACGGTGTTCGAGACGATGACGATCCCGGTGTTGATGACCCACTAGCGCCACCGCCCGGCGCACGCGCCACCGGTTGCGGATGTGTTGACGAACGAGGGCGGGAGACCGACGCGATGCTGCGGCGTCCATGCGCGCAAGGCCCCGGCCTTGCCCTACTGTGCGACTGGACGTTGCTGCCCGTCGCTGCGCGGGGCGGCGTCGCCATGCAGCGCGCGGGCCCGTCGTGGCCGCGGCTGCGGGACGCGCTCCCTGTCTCGCGCTCGCCCTACGCTCGCCATTGATGTATCAACGAACCAGCGGCTCAGTACACTAGCTCCCGGACTGCCAGTCGAGCGCCCGTATCTTCGAGACCTGACGGGCCGCCATGAGCGACCACAGCTGCAGCGCCTGGGCGCGGCTGGCCGTCATGCGGCGCGGGTTGGCCAGCGCCACTTCGCAATCGCGGTCAGACCACTCCTCGAAGCAGGCTTCGCCATTGCTGCTGACTTCGGCCACATACATGAGGCCGTCGTCGTAGCCGAAGCGCAGCGCCGCGCTCAACGGTTCGGCGGCGGTTTTTTTCGGACGTGAATAGAGTTCGGCCAGTACGGCGCTCATTTGCTGTTCGGTGGGCGAGGCGAGCTCGCGTCCATCCGGCCCCGTGAGGGTGACCCATGCTTGTGTCATTGACCCTTCCTCCTGTCTGCGCGGGTGGCTCAGACTGTCCTGGCTGCGTCGGGATGTCCGGCAATCATGCTGGTCGGATAAGGGCATGATACCGAAAAACGCGTGCCGGGCAAGCGAATCAGTGCTTGCTGTCCCGGGAAGGAAACAATAGACGCGCGCCAACGCCGCCGCCCGGCCGCGACGACGCCGGCGCGCGGGGCGCGTCAGTGGATCAGGGCGGGCAGGCTGTTGGGATCGAAATCGGTCCAGTCGCCATTCTCGATGGTGCCCTGGGCGCGCTCGATATGGTGGGAGCCGAGCTCGCGCAGCACCTCGAGCGCGCGCGCCTCCTCGTCCGGCTGCTCGAGCGCGACCGCCACCAGCATGCCGGCCTGGCGCGGTTCGACGATATTGTCGACGCCGCCGCCGCGCTCGCCCTCGCCCGCTTCCTTCATCTTGGACAAGCCGTACAGCGAGCCGACGTGGGCGCCCACCAGGCCGCCGATGATGGGACCGGCGGGCCCGGTGACAACCGCGGTGGCCGCGCCGATGGCCACGCCGACGGCGCCGCCGGCCAGCTCACCCTTGACCACGCCGCCGGGCGACTCCTTCGCTCCCGGCGAAAGCATATGGTCGCCGCCCATGGACGTCAGGTTATGCTGGCCCGGCTGGCTGAGGTAGAAGGCGGAAATCTGGTCCTCGGGGAAGCCGGCGCGCTCGAGCTCGCGCCGGGCCTGTTCCGCCTCGGACTGGAGCTGAAAATGACCTGCAACAATTGTCGACATGCTCGTTCCTCCTGCGCTAATGAAGGCCCAGCATGCGCCCACGCTGCCCGATTCTCTGTTCGCCAACGCACGCAGGCTGCCGCTATTGCCACACGCCATAGACGGACCCCGTATGCTCGACCGGCTCCGGCGGCGTCAACCAGTCGCGCGGATCGACCCGGTAATACTTGAGAAACTCCTCGTACAGCTCCGGGTGCCGCTCGGCCATCTGGTAAGGCTTTTCGAAGAAGGTTTCGGTGGCGACCGCGAAGAACTCGGCCGGGCTGCTGGCGCCGTAATGGTCCAGCACGCTCTGCTGCTGGAACATGGCGTCCTCGCGCAAGCGTTCGAAGGCGCGCGACAGCACCGCCGCCCAATTCTGGTAGCTGGCCCGGCTGCCGAGATACGGGGCGCCGTTGTTGGCCCCCGACTCGCTGTCGAGCTGATGCGCGAACTCGTGCAGCACCACGTTCTGGCCCGCGCTCCAGTCGCGCGCGCCGCGCAGCACATGGTCCCAGGACAGCACCACCCGGCCGTCGCCCCAGGACTCGCCCAGCAGGTCCTGGCGCGCCTCGGTCACGACGCCGGCCGCGTCGACCTGCTTGCGCGGCACCACGAACGCGGTCGGATAGACGAGGACGGTGTGCAGTTCAGGAAACACCCGGCTGGGGCGGTTCAGCAACAGCAGGCAGGCCTGGCCGGCGATGGTCAGGCGCACCTCGTCATCGATCTCCTGACCGGCGCAGCCGACGAACTTTTTCTGATGTAAAAACTGCTGGACCAGGCGGTGCAACTGCCGCTGCAAGTCCGGCGCCATGCGCGGGTAGATCGGGATGTTGGCGCGCAGAATGGCGCGCCAGGCCGGCGGCATCGGCCGCGCCAGCGCGCGCTGGAGGCGCCAGCGCGGCAGGCCCAGGCCGAGCGCGATAGCGGCGGCGAGCGCGGTAGTCCAAAGCAAGGCGTCCATCGTGGCAGGCTATCCTTGTGCGGCGGGTTGATGAGGCGCCAGGCCGAACGCGCGCGCCAGCAGCGCGTACGAGTGCTGGCGCACCTGTTCGTCATAGGCCCAGGTATTGACGACGATCTCCTGCAGGCCGAGGCGGCGCGCCAGGGCGTCGAGGATGGCGGCGACCTGCTCGCCGGTGCCGACCATGGCCTTGGCGCGCAGGGCGGCAATGCGCGCTGCCTCGGGCGCGGAATACGGGTAGGCGGCCGCTTCCTCGGGCGACACGAGCGGGCCCAGCAAGCCTTGCTCGAAGCGCACCCGCCAATGTTCGCGCGTCATCAGCTGGCGCGCGGCCTCGGCCTCGGTGTCGGCGGCTAGCGCCCACACGCAAATGGTCGCCTGCGGGGTCGGGTAGCGTTCGCTGGGCCGGTAATTGTCGCGGTACAGGGTCAGCGCCTGCTCGACGCCGACGCCGTCGCTGAAGAAATAGGCGAATGCGTACGGCAGGCCGAGATGGGCCGCCAACTGGGCGCCGTAATCGGAACTGCCGAGTATCCACATCTGCGGGCTGGTCGGGCCCTGCGGCTGCGCCGTGATGGCGCGAAACGGGTGGCCCTCAGGCAAGGGCGTGCCGGCCAGCCAGTCCTGCAACGCGATGATCTGGCGCGGGAATGCCTCGGCGTTCGGGCTCGCTTGCGGATTGAGCGCGCGCGCCGTCAAGCGGTCCGAGCCGGGCGCCCGCCCCAGGCCCAGGTCGATGCGGCCGGGCGCGATGGCTTCGAGCACGCGAAACTGCTCGGCCACCTTGAGGGCGGAATAATGGGGCAGCATGATGCCGGCGCTGCCGACCCGGATGCGGCTGGTGGTGGCCGCGATGGCCGCCATCAATACCTCGGGCGCGCTGCCGACGATGCTGGCGCTGTTGTGGTGCTCGGAGAGCCAGTAGCGCGCGTAGCCTAGCCCTTCACAGTGGCGCGCCAGCGCCAGCGTGGCGGCGATGGCGTCCGCTGGCGCCCTGCCCTTGGTCGCCGGCGACTGGTCGAGCACCGAGACGTGCATCGCGCGCCGCCCCGCTCAGGCGGCCTTCTGGCCGCTGAAGTAGGCGTCGACCGCGTCGGCGTCGCCGATCAGCTTGCCGCCGATGAACACCTGCGGCCAGGTGGACTTGCCAGTAACGGCGCGCAGGGCGCTGCTGTTGATGCGCTGGTCCTGCACGATCTCGGTGTACTTGATGCCGTGCGCGTTCAGGGTCGCCTTGGCGCGCGCGCAGTGCGGGCAGCCGGGCTTGGCGAACACCACCACCGGTTCGGGAACCTTGGCGTCCGGGGCGATGTAGGCGAGCATGGTCTCCGCGTCCGACACCTCGAACGGGTCGCCTTCCTTCTCCGGCTCGATAAAGGCCTTCTGGATGACGCCGTCCTTGACCAGCATCGAATAACGCCACGAGCGCATGCCGAAGCCGAGATTGCGCTTGTCCACCAGCAGGCCCATGCCCTTGGTGAAGTCGCCATTGCCGTCCGGGATGACGGTAATGTTCCCGGCGTCCTGGCCAGTCTTCCATTCGTTCATGACGAAGGCGTCGTTGACGGAAATGCACACGATATCGTCGACGCCGTGCTGCTTGAACACCGGCGCGAGCTCGTTATAGCGCGGCAAATGGGTGGACGAACAGGTCGGCGTATAGGCGCCGGGCAAGGAAAATACGACGACGGTCTTGCCTTTGAACAGGTCGTCCGAAGTGATGTCTTTCCACTGGTCGTTTGGTCTGGCTTTGAATGTGACGTTGGGTACGGGCTTGCCCTCAAGGGATTGGGGTGTCGGTAACATGGCATTCCTTTTTGTGAACTAACGGGAACCTCGAAAAACCTACTGCGCGTCGAAATTTTCGCCCTGCGATGCTCGCCGTACCTCCGTACGGCTCTGCGCGTCTCGGACGAAACTCTTCGCCGCTCGCTACGGTTTTTCGAGGTTCCCTAACAATGAACAATGAATGGCCGCAACTGGCCGGGCCGCAGATACCCAATTGGGGATCATTGCCGCCTTTTCAATTGCGAGAAAGATGAGACATTCGAATAACGGACGCGGTTCCAACATACCGCAGAATCGGTTTCGCAGGCGCGGCGCGCGTCCGCGCAGCCAGCCGCGCACGCACATCGCCGCGACCAGGACGCCAGCGGCACGGACGCAGGGACGCAGGGACGCACGAACGCAGGGCGACGATCGGGATTGGAATGGGAAGGCGCAGACACGCCCCAGACAGGCAGCGCGCAACATGCCGCCGCGGCAAGCCGAGGTGCATGGACGAGGTGCATGAGCGAGGCCGGACCAGGCCGGCCTGGTCAGGCGCTGGGCGTATACGGCCCGGGTCGGCCGCAGGCCGGGCGGGCGCCCGGCGCGAGGCTAGGCAGGCAAATCAGGAATTGCCTTCCTTGGTGCTGGCCGGCGCGGCGCCAAACAAGGCAGCCACCAGCGGGTCGCGCGTGACCGGGCTGCGGTTGACCCGAATGGCATAGTGGGTGTCGTCGGCAAGGATGTGGAAGTGGCGGCCCGTGCCGGCCATGCTCTGCTCGCGCAGGCCTGGACGCTCCTTGCGCGGCGCGGCGCCTTCGCGCTTTGGCTGAACGATTGCCGCCAGAAAGGCCTTGACCCGGTCCGGGTCCGGCGAAATCTGGTACACGGCCTTGCCCAGGTAGGTCGCGGTGCCTTCGATGTAGCGCGCCAGCTCGATGACACCCGCTTCGCGCAGGTCACGGATGTATTTACGCGCGCCGGACGGCGAAAATTTGAGGAACCAGGCGATTTCGTCAGCCAGCATTTCGTGGGTCGACAGTTCGCCGATCAGCTTTTGCATGTTCTCGATGCGGCGCTGGGTGGCGGAGGTGGAACGCACGCGTTCGATCGGCGCCATCGAGATGGGGGCGCGTTCGGCTGGCTGAGGCGCGACGCGTTCGATCAGGGAAGAATTGGTCGACGTATGTTTAGCGGTCATCTCGCTTTGTGCCGCGTTGTTGTTGTGATGTGTCGTTGCTTGCATGTTGAGTACTCCATGAAAGAGATAGTCATTCGTCCGGACCCGGTATGTCGTTTGACAGCCTGACAACAACCGGGTTCCGCACAACTGGACTCAAGATTGCCTGCGTCAGATCAACTGGTCTGTGCGCCATCGAACATTTCCAACAACTAGCTGCTGCGAGTCATCTTTTTTCACGCGCCGAGAATAATATTTACACGGACAACTATGTGCGTTCGCGTACAGAGGTTGCTGTACAGACGCGTTACTCTGGAACAGTTCGCACGCCAAACGCGTGTGCGCCGAGTCTCTCGACCATTGTCCCCGTGCCCTCGGCACGCGACACCTCACAAAAGGAAAACAGAATGAAAACGACTATTTTGGCAGCACTGCTGGCCATGGCCAGCCTGACCGCATGCGAGAAAACCACCGTCAACCCACCTACCACGGTGATCACGCCGGCCGCACCAGCGGCCACCACGTCGACGGTCGCAGTGCCAGTGCCAGTGCCAGTACCGGGCCCGGCCGGCGCACCGGGCGCGCCCGGCTCGGCTGGTGAAAAAGGCGACAAAGGCGAAGCTGGCAAGGCCGGCGACACCACCATCATCGTTCCAGAGAAATCCCAGTAATCGGTTTGCGCGAGCGCAACCGCGCTCGCGGATCGCGCCCGGCCGCACACGCGGTTTGGCGCGATTTTTCATTGCCCAACCAATGCATTCAGCGATATCGTCGTGATAACAACACGGTGTGCGGGATCGCCTGCAAAAGCGTACGGAACTGTTGAACTCCCAGCCATCAATCCCAGTCGAACATCACTGCTAGCAGCGCCAGCGATGTCTACATTCATTAACAAATGGGAGTTCCCTGTGAATAATACGAAGAAAATTGCATTGGCAATCGCCATCTTGAGTACGGCCGGCCCCGGCCTGGCCCAGGACATCAACCCCTCGTGGTATATCCAGCCCAGCGTCAACGTGTTCAAGCCGGACAAGGGCTTCGGGGTCGACAAGCGCGACTGGGGCCTCGGCCTCAAGTTCGGCAAGCCGATTCATGAAATGTGGGATATCCAGTTCGGCGCCACCCATTCGCGCGCCGAGGACGGGGCGGCCTCATACCACCAGACCCTGGTCGGCGTGGACGCGCTGCTCATGCTGTCACGAAAAAATATCCGCCCCTTCCTGCTGCTCGGCGCCGGCGCCGAGCGCGACAAGGTCGACAATCCCCTGCGCCACGTGAGCAAGACCTCGCCCTACGTGAGCGCCGGCCTGGGCTTCCAGATGGGGCTGACCGACCAGTGGTCCATGCAGGCCGACCTGCGCACGGTGCGTGGACTGTCTCTTATAC
>DIZW01000007.1:0-1681 GCA_002428015.1 Oxalobacteraceae bacterium UBA6018
CCCGCCGCGGTAGCCGATGCGGCTGCGTTGCCGGCCTGTGTCGTGGCAATGCCGGCTTCTGTTGTAGCAGTCCCCGCGCTTGACGTGGCACTGGCGGCAGCGGCCACCGCGTTCGCCTCGTAGGATACCCATGCGGTGCCGCTCCATACCTTCATCAGGCTGCTTGGCGTGTCCCAATAGATCGCGCCGACAATCAGCGCCGCGCCATAGTTATCGAGCGTCGGCGCCGTCGCCTTGGCCCCGAGCCAGCGATCGGAGAGACTGACATAGGAAGCGGCCGCATTATTCGCCTGCGTGGTTGCAAGGGCTACCTGAGCCGTGGCGGCCGCTGCGGCGTTGTCGATATAGCTCTTCTGTACGTTGATTGCCGCCACCTGTGCCGCGGCATTGTCGGACAGCGTGGTGACGATTACCGTCAGGTCGTCAATTGTTGCCATTGTTTTCGCCCATAAAAAAAGCCCGCCGAAGCGAGCTTGTGAATTGAATGCTACTTGTTAGTTCGGCGCGGCCGGCCAGGTGATCGTTCGTGGGAATCCAGACTGCTTCGTGATGTCGCGCAGCGCGGAACGGTAGGCGAGCCAGGCTGCCGGCGCCGGTGCTCCGTTATCAATCGCGCGTACCGATACCCAATCGCACGCGGTGATCAACTGGTCGCGCTGGGCGCGCACCTCGGCAGCGATGTCGCCATCCGTTTTGACGTACAGCCATCGCTTCGTTTTCGAATTCCATGCGTGGTTGACCGATGGCTGAGGGGGAATGTAGTCAATGACCTCCCCTGTCGTCATGTCCACTTTCTGCGATAGATGGTCGAACTCGCCCATGACGCATCCGCAGTCAGGCGGGACATTATCAGGCAGGTGATCGCCGATGCAGGCAATACTGGACCCGGTAAACAACCCTGTTTTTGCGTCGTAGATGCTGAATCTGTTCATCTTTTTATAATCTCAAGCCTAAACACAATATTGAGCAGTTTAGCGTAATCGCCTGACGCCCTAGTAATGCCAAATCCTCCACCACCAGACAATGCAAAATTTGCAGTATATCCAGATACTACGTGCTGTCTTTGCTCTATAGAAAATGCACCAGAAACCGTCTGCGTAGTGCCGCTGTAACCTATGGGTATTTCCAAAAATCTAGGAATAGGATAGGTGTTTCCGATGCTGAAATCTACAGTGATGGACATCCCAGAGGCCAGAGCGGTGAGACACAAACTTCCTAGCCCGGTAGCCCGAATTACGAGTTCGCAATCTGTTGTAGCGGTATAAGAAATAGTAGATACATCGAACCTGGCACTTTCTGAGGACAGCCTATATACGTCAGTGTCGGCAGGGTAATTAGTAATCGACTCCGTCGCAGCATTCGCCCCAATCAAACCAGTCCCGATGGTGCCAGGGTCAATAATCGCCCCCACATTGCCCGTGCCGATCGTCCCGCTGGTGCCGATGATCCCGGTCCAGGTCGCCATCGTCGCCGCCTTGGTCGCGATCGCGTTTTCCAGCAGCTGGCGGTCGCCGTAGACATCGGTAAATTTCGACCTGAACGTCGCCGCCACGATGACGGTATCGGTCGTCGTGTCGTTATAGGCGGGGGCTAGTCCAGTCAGGTAGCTCGTCAGCGCCGTGATCGCGGCGTCGTACGCGGTGCGCGACTGGCCGAATGCATCGGCCTGCGCATCGATCCC
>DIZW01000007.1:1778-5743 GCA_002428015.1 Oxalobacteraceae bacterium UBA6018
GCCTTGTTGGCGGCGATCTTGGCATTCAGCGCTGCCATGGTCTGCACCATGATGTCGTTCGCCACGCTGGTGCCAGATTTCGCGTCAAGGAAGTCGGCAGCGCCAACGATGAAATTGAAGATCATCTGCGCATCGGCGGAGCCGTTGCCGCTGGCGTTCAACGCCTCGATCCCGAAATCATAGACGCCGTCGGCCGGGCTGTGCGTCTCGAATGGCGATTGCGTCAGCATGCCGGCATGCAGCGGCGTCATGCTGGCCCATGGGGTGCCGCTGGTCGCCACGCGGTAGCGGATGGCGTAGCCGCCGCCGGTGACGACGTTGAGCGGCATGTTGGCTGTCGGCCACGAGAATGAGCGCGTGCCATCGGCGCGCACGGTCAGGGCGAATGCGCTCACGTCCGGCGGCGACTCGGTGTTGCCGACGATGGTTGTCATGGCGTAGGTCCAAGCCGACGTGATGCCGCGGTTACTGACTGCCCGCACGCCGACGATGTAAATCTCCAGATCCATGACCGGGGAAATATAGGTGTCGGTCGCGTCGCCGGTCAGTGGCGTCGCGTGCGTCCAATTCAGTTCGCTGGCGCGCTTGTATTGCACCTCGATGCGGCCGCCGCCGTACGCCTGTGCGGAGAGCGGCGCGGCCCATGACACGTGCAGGCGCGTGATGATGGTGCCGTCGCCGCCGCGCACCATCTCGTTGCTGCCGCTGGCGAACGTGAGCGCGCTGATCGGGTCGATATAGTTCGGGTCGGGCAGGTTGGTATCCGGCGACAGATCGACGGTCGTTTGTTCGCCGTTGTTCCATGCGTAACTGCCGGCCGCTTCCTCCTGCAACACCAGATCGACGCCGGAATTCGTGTTGAAGGTCCAATTCAGCACGCGGAATACCTTGCTGCTCCAGCCGAACTTCGCCAGTGACAGCATGACGGTGTCGCCGGCCTGCAGCTGGAAGCCGGATACCTTGCAAGGAAACTCGACCACGATCCCCTGACGCGAACGCTCCAGTGCGATCTTGGCCAGCCGCTGCGCCATGATGTTGTTGGTCGTGAACGGGAATACGATGTCGCGCACGATCTGCTCGCCATCATCCTGCGACTGGTACAGTGCGTTGACCACCATCGGGAAGTCGGTCGGCTGGTACGTGCCGCCATCGCCGTCGACATAGGTTCCCGACACCGCGTTGAATAAGTCCCGCCGCTGCTGCCGGGGCCGCATCTTGACGTTGTCGCGCAGGTCCGATTCGCTCAGCGATACGGTGGGCGTATCGTAGGCGCCGACGTAGATGCGGAACACGCCGCCGGCCAGCACCGGGACCGAGCCGCCGCCAGCGGTCGATAGCTGGCGCATGTTCTCTTCCGGCGAATGGTCGAGCAGGATCGCGCCATTGGCGACATAGCGGCTCTGGTAGATCGCCGGCATTGCGCCTACCGCAGCGGCGATCAATACCTGTTCATCGCAGATATTCGCCGCCGCGATCACCGATGCGGTGTCGATGTCCGTGGTGGCGCAGCCGATGCCGTCTGGCGACAGCATGTAGTCGTACATGCAGAGCGCATAGTTCGGCGTGTAATACGTGGTCGACGTGCGCGGGTCGAACACCTTCTTACCTTTGACGTGCGCCTTGATGTTCGGGATGCCGGTCGGGAACTTGTCGACGCTGAATTCGAGCCGCACGTAGATGTACGCGATGCCCTGCAGCCGGTGCGCAGTCGTCCATAAGGATGGGCATTGCGCGATCAGATCGGCGTCTGCCGCCTGAGTCGGGCTGCCGAGGTGCTTCTTGACGCGCACCCAGCCGTAATTGGTGGACAGCGGCACGTAACTACAAGTCACCGTGGTGGCAGACGACAGTGGCGTCGTAAAGGTGATCGTCACGCCGTCGGTGGAGAGCGTACTTGGGATGGCTTGCGACGTGGCCACACCCCAGAGGGTAGTATTAGCACCATATACAACGGCTACGATGGATGACGCGGCTTCGCCTAGTGTAAAGCCGATCGCGCCGGCTGCCAGCGCGATCGATACGGTTTGCAGTGCCGGCTCTTTGGTGTTGTAAATACCGCCGGTCGGGAACCCGTTTGAATCCAGCGTGCCAAGCGACACGTCGCCCAGGAATATCTCGGGAATATCCTCGACCTCATGACCGGCCAGCGCGATGACCAGGTGCAGGTACTTGTTGACCCCGCCATCGCCGGACGCGTTGCTGGAGGCGGCGAAGATCAGCGGCCCGGACGTGACGATTTCGCCATAGATGATGTTGCGGGTCTGAATCGACGAGCGCACTACCTGCTGCCGGTCGGCCAGCGAGGCCGTGTAGCCGCCGGTGTTCGCCTTGGTAAGCATGCCGACGGCGTACGAAAGCGCAGACGATACGACAAAGGAGGCGATGAAGCTGGCGAGGCCTGCGCCCATCCCCCATGCGACCAGGACATCTGCAATATAAGCGATGACCGGCGGCATTATGCGACTCCCTTCCAGGCTTGCTCGATAGCAGACGGCGGCAGGAATACCAGCCCGTCCGCCCCCTGTGCCGCGACGGTCCGGCCGAGCAGCACGCCCAGCGCATCGCCCTGCGCCGTGTCCACCATTACGATGTCGCCGCGGCTTGCCAGCTTGCGATCGACCGGTTCGAGCGCGACCAGTCCTGACACACCTCCGGCTTCTTTAATCAATGCCAGCGCCCCGCGCGCGGTGTCGTACTTGCCGCGGTTGTGCGCCGCCACATCGACGCCGGTCATCGCCAGCAGCGCGTCGGCGGCGAACAGGCAGCAGTCGGACTCGCCCCACTTGAAGGGCGTATGGCGGCGAGCTTCAATGAACGCCGCCAGCAGCTCGGGCCAGTTTTCAAATCTCATGCGCGGCCCCATACAATGGTCTTTTCGACCATCTGATCGACATACTGCAGCCCCAGGTCAGCCGGATAGCGCTGCTGCTGGTCGGCATTATTGAAACGCGCGGTGCGCGCCCGGAAAAAGTCCACCAGCTTGCTCTCCCCGGTCAGCGTGATGGTGGCGGTGTCGCCGACCTCGATGTTCATGGTGTCGATCCGGCCATTGAAGATGCGGATCGGCGTGCCGATCAACTGGCCATTGTCTGGATTCAGCGGCGCGAACCAGATCTGGCAGCCCTTGCCCTGGTACTGCTCGGACAGTGCAGTGGAAATCAGCGACGGGTCGATGCCGGCCAGCGAGAGCGTCACGCCCTGCGCTTGCAGATCGCTGTTTTCTCCGACCGGGGAGATCGAGCCGAGATTGCCGGCGCCAACCCATGTGTATCCGTTCCATGGGTACGCGTAAGGCAGCGTCGAGAGCCGCAGCGCCGTCGTGAAATCAAGTTCGACGAACGCAATCCCCGAGAAGTGCGGCGCGCCGATGGCCGCAATCTGGCCGGCATCAATGCTGCGGGTCATACAAACACCTCAATTAGCTGGATCGAAAAGCCGTCGTAGGAGCGGTCCGAATTGCGCGTGAGCGAATATTCGTCCTGCGCCAGCATCATCAACGCGGTCGGCCGAGTGAATACGACCGCTGCGGCATCGGCCGGTGAGGCGCGCAGCATCGGTGCGAACGACAAGGCGACGGCGCCTGCACCGTCCGCCGTGGCGGCTGCTGTGACCATCTTGAATTCAGCGTTGACCGTGAAATAATCGCCAACCGCAAACACCCGTCCGGCGGCGCACGTCAGGTTCAGCGTGGTGCCGACCTGGCTCGCCCCATTGACCGCTGCATTGGCGCCGCTGCCGGGCCGGTGATGCGGATACAGGTAGACGCGTCCCGCCATGCCGTCCATCTGCGCCAGAAATGATTCCACGGTTGCGCCCTCGGTCAGTGCCAGCTGCGCGAACTCGAGTGTCGCCTTCCAGCGCGCACCAGGTCGGCCGGCCGTCTGGACCGAGCCGTTCAGGGGTGAGGTGAAGGTTTCGGTCAGGCTCTTGATGCCCCAAGTGCTCTTTGCCGGGGTGACGGCCGG
>DIZW01000109.1:0-44625 GCA_002428015.1 Oxalobacteraceae bacterium UBA6018
AGCCCATGTCGAGCATGCGGTCGGCCTCGTCCAGGATCAGGATCTCGACCTTGGACAGGTCCACCGTGCGCTGTTCCATGTGGTCGAGCAGGCGGCCGGGGGTGGCCACGAGGATGTCGACGCCGTGCTTGAGCTGCTTGATCTGCGGGTTGATGCCGACCCCGCCGAAGATCACGGCCGAGTTCAGCTGGGTGTACTTGCCGTACACACGCACGCTTTCCTCGACCTGGGCGGCCAGTTCGCGGGTCGGGGTCAGCACCAGGGCGCGCACCGAGCGCGCCGAGGTCTTGCTGGGCAGGGCCGCGCCGACCGCGTCGGTGGACAGGCGGTTGAGCACCGGCAGGGTGAAGCCGGCGGTCTTGCCGGTGCCGGTCTGGGCGCCGGCCAGCAGGTCGCCGCCAGCGAGCACGGCGGGGATGGCCTGGGTCTGGATCGGGGTCGGTTCGGTATAGCCGTGTTCGGTAACGGCGCGGACGATGGCGTCCGAGAGGCCGAGTTTTGCAAATGACATGGTGTGTGACTTTATGATGCGACGGACCCGCCGCGACCCGATTCGGGTTACGCCAGTGGCAGGACGTCAGTATTAGGAAATCCGGATGGCAAGACACTGGACACGGTGCCATCGGTAGTGCGGAAAATCCGCAACGACGTGAGTGTAAACGAAATTGAGTTTCGCTGCGGAAATTCACATGGCGGCCCGGCGGGCCTTGCGAAGGGCGGGAGCCGAGGCTCCCGATACAGCTTGGACGCTATTTTACGCGAAAGGCGACAACAGCGTGACCATCTGTCCAAATACCTTGGGGCTGGCGGCGATGACGTCGCCCTTGTACAGGTAGTCGGACTCGCCGCTGAACTCGCCAACGATGCCGCCGGCCTCGGTCACCAGCAGCGAACCGGCCGCGATGTCCCACGGCTTCAAGCCTTTTTCGTAGTAGCCGTCGCTGCGGCCGGCGGCCACGTTGGCCAGGTCCAGCGCGGCCGAGCCGGCCGTGCGGATGCCCTGGCAGCGCTCGCCCATGACCTGGTACATCTTCAGGTACTCTTCGAGCTTGCGCGGGCCGGCGCCATGGCCCGAGCTGAGCAGGGCGTTGGCGATGCGGTCGTGCTTGGTCACGCGGATGCGCTTGTCGTTGAGGTAGGCACCGGCGCCCTTGGTGGCGGTGAACAGGTCGTTGCGCACCGGGTCGTACACCACCGCCTGCGTGACGATGCCGCGCTGGGACAGCGCGATCGAGACGCAATAGTTGGGGTAGCCGTGCATGAAGTTGGTGGTGCCGTCGATCGGATCGATAATCCAGGCAAATTCACTCTCGTCGTTCAGGTTGGCCGACGCGCCCGATTCCTCGGCCAGGATGGCGTGGTCCGGGTAGGCCTTGAGCAGGGTCTCGACGATGGCTTGTTCGGCGGCCTGGTCGATGTCGGTCACGAAATCGTTGTGTTGTTTTTCTGTAACGGTGATCCGGTCGATGTCGAAGGACGCGCGCTGGATGACGGTGGCGGCGCGGCGGGCGGCCTTGATCGCCGTGTTGAGCATTGGGTGCATAAGAGCTTCCGTTAAGTGAACGCATAGCGCGGCGCGACCAACAGGGGGCGGCGCGCGCGGCGAACGAGAATGAATGAGAATGAATTAAAGAGCGGGGCGGCGCCGAACTGGTTAAAATTGCGCTCTTTTCAAGCCCGCTTCCCCTCGTTCCTACCGCGCGATGGCGCTATTTTAAATGAACCTGCCCGAAACCAACACAGTAGTTTTCAATCGGCTGCGTTTTGTGCTGGTCGAAACCAGTCGCGCCGGCAATATCGGATCCGTGGCGCGGGCCATGAAAACGATGGGCTTTTCCGACCTGGTGCTGGTCAATCCGCGCTTCGAGGACGCCCTGAGCGACCCGGAGGCGGTGGCCTTCGCCTCCGGCGCCCAGGACGTGCTGGCGCGGGCGCGCATCGTGGGCAGCATGGCCGAGGCCCTGGCCGGCTGCAATTTCGCCGCCGCCGTGTCGGCACGCCTGCGCGAATTCTCGCCGCCGGTGTGGGCCCCGCGCGAGTTCGCCGGCCACGTCGCGGCCAACGGCGACCTGAGCGCGGCCCTCATCTTCGGCAACGAGCGCTTCGGCCTGCCCAACCAGATCGTCGAAGCGTGCAACGTGCTGATCAACATCCCGGCCAACCCCGACTACTCCTCGCTCAACCTGGCCCAGGCGGCCCAGGTGCTGGCCTACGAGGCCCGCGTCGCGGCCGGCGCCGGGGCCCCGGAAAGCCCGGTGGGCTTTCACGGCGACGCGGCCAGCCTGGAGCAGATCGAGGGCATGTTCGGCCACCTGGAGCAGGCCCTGGTGGCCATCGATTTCCTCGACGCCGGCAACCCCAAGAAGCTGATGCCGCGCCTGAAGCGCCTGTTCGCCCGCACCCAGCTCGAGACCGAGGAAGTGAACATCCTGCGTGGCATCGCGCGCCACATCCTGAAGGCGAACGGAAAGTAGCGCCGCCGCCGCGTGTCGTGAGGCCGCGCGCGCGGCCGGCGCCGCACCCACGCGCCGCTTTGGCGTAGACTGGCCCGCATGGATACCCTTCGCGCCCGCTTTACGCGCGCCGCCCGCGCCAGCGCGCCGCGCCGCGCGCCACCCCAGCCGTGATTGGCGCGATGAGCGCGCGCCGCATGCTGCGCGCCCTGTTGGCGCTGCAGGGCGCGGCCGCCATCGCCATCGGCTACGCGGCCGCGCGCCTGTTCGGGGTGCACCCGGCCGCGCTGGCGCTGGCGCTCGGCCTCGGGGTCGTGCTGCTGGTGCGCCTGCTCATCACCGCCAACAACTTCGTGCTCAGCGCGCGCTTCGCCAGCGCCACCCCGGCCCGCTTTCGCCTGGGCCCCGCTGCCAGGGTGCGCCTGTTCGCCGAAGAATTCGCCGCCACCATGCTCCATTCATCCTGGTTCATGGCGCGCGCCAGGGCGCGCACCCGCATCTACCGCGACAGCCCGGTGCCCCCCATCCTGCTGCTGCACGGCTACGGCTGCAACAGCGGCTACTGGTCCCACCTCACGCCGATCCTCGACGCGGCCCGCATCAGCCACGCCAGCGTGGACCTGGAACCGGTGATGGCCGATATCGACGCCTACGTGCCGCTGGTGCACCGGCGCATCGAGGACCTGTGCGCCGAGGTCGGGACGGCCCAGGTGCTCATCGTCGCGCACAGCATGGGCGGGCTGGTCGCGCGCGCCTACCTGCGCGCCCACGGCGGCGCGCGCGTGGCCCACGTGTTCACCCTCGGCACCCCGCACCACGGCACGGCGCTGGCCAATTTCGGGATCGGGCCGAACGCGGCCCAGATGCGCCGCGAGGAGGGCGCGGCGGCGCCGGAAAGCGCCTGGCTGCGCGCGCTGGCGGCCAGCGAAAGCGCCGCCACGCGCGCCAAGTTCACGTCGCTGTACACCCATCACGACAATATCATCGCGCCGCAAACGTCCAGTTTCCTGCCCGGCGCGCGCAATATTGAAATGGGCGGGGTGGGTCATGTGGCGCTGGCCGGAAACGCCCGCGTGCTGGCAATTCTCGTTCAGGAAATTGCAATGATGTTCACACGTTAAATAATCTTTGGCAACACATGCGGCAGGCGTGATACAGTCGAATGAAATGACATTGTCATGGACAGTGAGTTTCTGATTTAACATTTGTTTTTATGTGAGTTTCTCTGTGTGTTATCAGCATACGTGCAGCGGCCGTGCGTATGCCGACGTCGGGTTGCGACTTCGCCCGCTCGTCGTCCGCTGCGCAAGCGTTGCGGTAAACTGACAGCCGGTTTGTGGCGAAATTACGACGCCCATGGCCGGCTGACCAAGCACAGCGTCTCCACGGGAGCACAATAGTGTCGGCACGCATCCTTATCATCGAAGACAACGCCACTAACATGGAGTTGATGATGTACCTACTGACCGCCTTCGGCTACACGCCGCTGGCGGCCTACGATGGCATCAGCGGGGTCGACACCGCCCGCGAGCACAGCCCCGACCTGATCATCTGCGACGTGCACCTGCCCAAGCTGGACGGCTACGGCGTGGTGGCCGCGCTCAAGGCCGAGCCGCGCCTGGCGCGTATCCCGGTGCTGGCCGTGACGGCGCTGGCGATGGTGGGCGACCGCGAACGCCTGCTCGCGGCCGGCTTCGACGGCTACATCGGCAAACCCATCGAGCCGGACACCTTCGTGGCCGAGCTGGAAGCCTTCCTGCCCGCCGGCAGGGCGGGGACGGCCGCGGCCTTGGCGCCGGCGCCGGGAGGGTCCGCCGGCGCCGCCAAGCCCGGCCAGGCCACCATCCTGATCGTCGACGACCATGTGCTCAACCGCGAATTCCTGATCACCCTGCTCGGCTACGGCGGCCACCGCCTGATCGAGGCCGGCAACGGCATCGAGGGCCTGAAGATGGTCGAGGCCGAGCGCCCCGACCTGGTCATCTCCGACATCCTGATGCCGAACATGGACGGCTACGAATTCGTCACCCGCCTGCACAGCGACCCGGCCACCGCCGAGCTGCCGGTGATTTTCTACACCGCCACCTACCGCGAGCGCGAGGCGAACCAGCTGGCGCAGTCCTGCGGGGTGCGCTGGGTGCTGCCCAAGCCGTCGGACCCCGAGGTGATCCTGCGCACCGTGCACGAGGCGCTCGGTATCGCCGAGCCGCTACTGATGCCGGACTTCGGCGGTAGCGGTAACGGTGACCGCTCCATGGCCCTGATCGACAACAAGGTGGCCGAATACCTCGAGGAAGTCGAGTCGAGCAGCCAGGGCCTGAGCCGCATCGCCAGCCATCAGGAAACCTTGACCCCGGCCTACGACCTGGCCCAGATGACGGACCGCCTGTCCAGTTCCCTGTCCAGCCTGCAGGCGGTGAGCCTGCGCCTGACCGCGCTGATCGAGCTGGGCATCGAGCTGGGCGCCGAGCGCGATCCGGCCGCGCTGCTGGAAATCGGCTGCCGCGTGGCGCAGAACATCTGCGTCTCCAAATACGCCTGCATCGGCGTGCTCGATCCCGGCGCCGAGGAGCTGCGCTATTTTTCCGCCTGCGGCGAGAGCCGCCAGGCCAACGTGGTGGCCAGCACCCCGCGCGTGGGCGTGCTCGGCTCGGTGCTGGACCAGGCCGTCCCGGTGCGCGTGAGTGGCGTCGATGGCGACCCGCGCTCGCTCGGCCTGCCCGAGGCGCACCCGCCGGTGCACTCCTTCCTGGGCGTGCCGATCGCCTCGCGCGAGCGCGTGCACGGCTGGCTGTACCTGGTCGACAAGCTGGGCGCGGCCGAATTCTCCGAGGTCGACGAGCGCGTCGCCGTGACCGTCAGCGCCCAGATCGCGGTGGCCTACGAGAACCTGCAGCTGTACGCCGAGATCAAGCGCCACCACGCCCAGCTCACCAGCGACATGGCCGCCCGCATCCGGCTGGACGAGGACCTGCGGCGCTTTCGCACCGCCATGGACGCCACCGCCGACGCCATCTTCCTGCTCGACCGCTCCGGCATGTGCTTCGTGGACGTCAACGCCACCGCCTGCCGCATGCTCGGCTACGAGCGCGAAGCCTTCCTCGGGGCCGGCGGCGAGGCGCGCGGGCCCGATGGCGACAGCCTGCGCGCGCTGTACGACAAGCTGCTCTCGGGCGACCAGTCCGGCGCCATGGCCGAACTGCAGCTGCAGCGCAAGAACGGCAGCATGCTGTCGGTCGAAGTGCAGCGCCGCACCCTGCGCTCGGGCGCCAGCTGGATCCTGGTGGCGGTGGCGCGCGACATCACCGAGCGCAAGGACGCCGAGATGCGCCTGCTGAAACTGGCCCATTTCGACACCCTCACCGGACTGCCCAACCGCAGCCAGTTCTACTCGGCGCTCACGCGCGCGCTCGACCAGGCGGCCGAGCACCGCTGGTCGGTGGGCGTGCTGTTCCTCGACCTGGACCGCTTCAAGACCGTCAACGACACGCTCGGCCACGCCAGCGGCGACGAGCTGCTGCGCCAGTTCTCGGGCCGCCTGGTCGACTGCCTGCGCGTGCGCGACACCATCGGGCGCTTCGGCGGCGACGAATTCGCCGCCATCCTGGTGCTGCCCGAGGGCCCGCGCACGGCCATCGGCGTGGTCGACAAGATACGCGAATCGCTGCGCCGCCCGTTCGACCTCGACGGCCACGAGGTCACCGTCACGGCCAGCATCGGCATCACCGTGTACCCCGACGACGGGCTCGACGCCGACACCCTGATCAAGTACGCCGACACCGCCATGTACCGCGCCAAGGAGGCCGGGCGCGACGCGTTCCGCTTCTTCACGGCCGAGATGAACGCCCAGTCGCTGGCCCGGCTGGACCTGGAAAACGCGCTACGGCGCGCCATCGACAACGACGAATTCGTGCTGTACTTCCAGCCCAAGGTGAACATCGCCTCGGGCCGCATCAGCGGCGCCGAAGCGCTGATCCGCTGGAACCGGCCCGGCCACGGCATGGTGTCGCCGGCCCTGTTCGTGCCTATCCTGGAGGAGACCGGGCTGATCGTCCGGGTCGGCAACTGGGTCCTGAACGAAGCCTGCCGCAAGATCGCCGCCTGGGGCAGCGCCGGCATCGGCCCGGTGCACCTGTCGGTGAACGTGTCGGGCATCCAGTTTTTCGTCGGCGGCCTGGAGGAGGAGGTCCTCAAGGCCATCAAGGTGCACGGCATCGCGCCCGAGCTGCTCGAGCTGGAGCTGACCGAGAGCTCGCTGATGTCCAACGCCGAGGACACCATCACGGTGCTGCGCAACCTCAAGAAGCTCGGCATCCAGGTCTCGGTGGACGATTTCGGCACCGGCTATTCGAGCCTGGCCTACCTGAAGCGCTTCCCGATCGACAAGCTCAAGATCGACATCGCCTTCGTGCGCGAAGTCACCAGCAACCCGGACGACGCGGCCATCGTCCTGGCCATCATCAACATGGCGCACAGCCTCAAGCTGCGGGTGATCGCCGAGGGAGTCGAGCGCGACGCCCAGCTGGCCTACCTGCGCCGCCACGGCTGCGACGAGATGCAGGGCTATTACTTCAGCCGCCCGCTGCCGGCCAATGAATTCGAGCTGATGCTCGCCGAAGGCAAGATGCTGACGGCGCCGGTCGACGAAACCCTGCTCGACCAGCAGACCTTGCTCATCGTCGACGACGACGCCTTCATGCTCGACGTGCTGTCGGACTTCCTGGCGCAGGACGGCTATCGCATCCTGACGGCGGAGACGGCGGCCGAAGGCTTCGATATCCTGGCGCGCCACAAGGTGCAGGTGATCCTGTGCGACCAATGCATGCCCTTGATGAGCGGGACCGAGTTCATGGAAAGGGTCAAGAACCTGTGCCCGGACACCTTCCGCATCATGCTGTCAGCCTACGCCGACCTGACCCCGATCATGGCCGCCATCAATCACGGCGCGATCGACCGCTTCTACACCAAGCCTTGGAAGGGCGCCCAGCTGCGCGGGAACATCCGCGAAGGCTTCAAGCTGCACGCGCAGCTGCACGGCAGCCGCTGAGGGCGCGCCGCCGGGCGGTTGGCGCGTGTGCCGGCCGGCGCGCCATGCCGGCGCGCGGGGGGGCGGGGGCGCTTACTGCGCCGGCCGTCCCAGGCTGGGACGCTTGGGCGAATAGGTCCAGCCGGGCACCAGGTAGCGCATCGCCATGGCGTCGTCGCGCGCGCTGGTGGCCACCTGCTGGTACAGCGCGTTGGCCGCCATGATGCGCTCCATGTCCGGTGCGATCCCCAGGCCGGGCGCGCTCGGCACCTTGACCTCGCCGCCGACGATCTCCAGCGGATCGCGCGTGAGGCGCTCCTCGCCTTCCTGCCAGATCCAGTGCGTGTCGATGGCCGTGATGCGCCCCGGCGCCGCCGCCGCCGCATGCGTGAACATGGCCAGCGAAACGTCGAAATGGTTGTTCGAATGCGAGCCCCAGGTCATGCCCCATTCGTGGCACAGCTGCGCCAGGCGCACCGAGCCCTGCATGGTCCAGAAGTGCGGATCGGCCAGCGGAATGTCCACCGCGCCCAGCAGGTGCGAGTGGGCCATCTGGCGCCAGTCGGTGGCGATCATGTTGGTCGCGGTCGGGATGCCGGTGGCGCGGCGGAACTCGGCCATCGTCTCGCGGCCCGAGAAGCCGTTCTCCGGCCCGCACGGGTCCTCGGCGTAGGCCAGCACATGGCCCTGGCCGCGGCACAGCGCGATCGCTTCGTCTAGGCTCCAGGCGCCGTTCGGGTCCAGCGTCACGCGCGACTCCGGAAAGCGCGCCTTGATGCCGGCCACCGCGGCCATCTCGTCGGCGCCGTCCATCACGCCGCCCTTGAGCTTGAAGTCGCGAAAGCCGTAGCGCGCCACCGCCGCCTCGGCCAGGCGGACCACCGCCTCCGTCGTCATGGCCTCCTGGTGGCGCAGGTGGTACCACTGGTCCTGGGGGCCGCGGCCGGGCAGGTAATCGAGGTCGGTGCGGGCCCGGTCGCCAATGTAGAACAGGTAGGCCAGCATCGGCACGCTGTCGCGCTGCTGGCCGGCGCCTAGCAGTTCGCACACCGGCACGCCCAGGTGCTGGCCCAGCAGGTCGAGCAGGGCCGCTTCGATGGCCGTGACCACGTTCTCCAGGCGCAGGTTGATCTCATGCGGCTGCGCCAGCAGCGCCGCCTCGGCCGCCGTCGACACCTGGTGCTGCTGGCCGCCGGCGCCCTTGCCGGCGATGGCCACGCGCACCGTGTTCAGGGTGCGGTTGTAGCGCCCCAGCGTCGTACCGACGACCAGCGGGATCGCGTTTTCCAGCGCGCGCAGGATGCCGGCGCCGCCCGGCACCTCGCCCATGCCGGTATTGCCGGCGCTATCGGTCAGCAGCACCAGGTTGCGGGTAAAGTAGGGCGCATGGGCGCCGCACAGATTGAGCAGCATGCTGTCGCGCCCGGCCACGGGGATGACTTGCATGGCAGTGACGCGCGGTGTCGCGTTAGCGGATTGTTTTGTTGCCATTACCATTTTTTGTTCCTATAATGAGTAGCGCTACCATTTGCCAAGTGTGAAGGAATTATACCGATGAGTCAACCTGCGATTGCCGTTCTGCTTGCCGCCGTATTGTCCGTTTTCGCCACCGGCGCGCAAGCGCGCACTGCGGCGCCGCCACCCCAGCATTGGGTCACTTCGTGGGGCACGGCGGTACAAGTGCCGGAGCCTGCCAACGAATTGCCCACCGAGCGCTGGCACGACGCCAGCCTGCGCCAGATCGTCCAGGTGTCCCTGGGCGGCCAAGAGTTGCGTGTGCGTCTAAGCAACGTATTTGGTAGCGGTCCCTTGACGATCGATCACGCCACCGTCGCGCTGGCGCTGGCCAGCGGGCGGGCCGACATCGATCCGGCCTCGCTGCGCGCGCTGAGCTTCGCCGGGCGCGCCTCCGTGACCATCCCGGCCGGGGCTGCGTATTACAGCGACCCGGTGATGCTGGAGCACCGCGCCTTCGCCGACATGGCGGTCAGCTTCCATACGGCGCAGGCGCCGCAGGGCCAGACCGGCCACCCGGGCTCGCGCTCGACCAGCTTCTACACCGGCGGCGACAAGGTGGGCGAGGCGGCCTGGCCGGACGCCGGCAAGGTCGCGCACTGGTACCAGCTGGCCGATATCGAAGTGTTGGCGCCGGCCGCAGTGGGCGCCGTGGTGGCGCTGGGCGACTCGATCACCGACGGCCATGGCGCCACCACCGACGGCAACGACCGCTGGACCGACGCGCTGGCGCACCGCGCCGCCGCCGCCGGCACCCCGCTGGCCGTGGTCAACGCCGGCATCGGCGGCGGGCGCATGCTGCGCGACGGCCTCGGCCCCAACCTGGCCGCGCGCTTCGACCGCGATACCCTCGCGCGCAGCGGCGTGACCCACGCCATCGTGCTGATCGGCGTGAACGACCTGGGCAGCCAGCACCGCGCCGGCGAGGACAGCCCGGCCGCGCGCAAGGCGATGGTCGACGCGCTGATGGACGCCCACCGCCAGCTGGTCGAGCGCGCGCATGCGCACGGCATCTGCGTGATCGGCGCCACCATCGCGCCCTACGTCGGCAGCGACTACTACCATCCGGACCCCACCAACGAGGCCGACCGCCAGGCGCTCAACAGCTGGATTCGCGGCTCCAAGGTGTTCGACGCGGTGGCCGACGTCGACGCCGCCGTGCGCGACCCGGCCCACCCGGAGCGCATGCTGGCCGCGCTTGACGGCGGCGACCACCTGCACCCCAATCCGGCCGGCTACCGCGCCATCGCCGCCGCCATCCCACTAGATGCGCTGCGCCACTGCGCGCTGCACCGATAAGGCCTGACACTCGATGACAACGCTACTGCGCGGCGCCTGCGCCGCCCTCCTGATGCTGTTCACGCTGGCGCCACCAGCCCACGCGCTCGGCCACGACAAGGTGGTCAGCTTCGAGCGCGGCGCCACCGGCGTGGCGCTGGTACGGGCCGGGCACGCGGCCGCGCTCTACGTCGACCCGCTCGACTACCCCGGCGTGCTGCGCGCCGCCGCCGACCTGCAGGGCGACATCGCCCGCGTGGGCGCCGTGCGTCCGGCGCTGAACCGTTCTGGCGCCGCCGCCGGCGCCGACGTGGTCCTGATCGGCACGCTGGGAAAAAGCGCGCTGATCGACCGCCTGGTCGCCAGCGGCAAGCTCGACGTGGCCGCGATCAAGGGCAAGTGGGAGGGCTACCTGGTGCAAACCCTGGTGCGCCCGCTGCCCGGGGTTGAACGCGCCCTGGTGATCGCCGGCAGCGACAAGCGCGGCACCATCTACGGCATCTACGAGATGTCCGAGCAGATCGGCGTCTCACCGTGGAATTGGTGGGCCGACGTGCCGGCCGCGCGCCACCAGGACGTCAGCGTCTCGGCCGCCACGGCACAGGCCGACGCGCCGGTGGTAAAGTATCGCGGCATCTTCCTCAACGACGAGGCGCCCGCGCTGACCGGCTTCGCCAAGGAGCGCTTCGGCGGCTACAACCACGCGTTCTACGAAAAGGTGTTCACGCTGCTGCTGCGCCTGCGCGCCAATTTCCTATGGCCTGCGATGTGGGGCAGCGCCTTCTTCGACGACGATCCACTCAACGGCAAGCTGGCCGACGAATACGGCATCGTGATGGGCACCTCGCACCACGAGCCGATGATGCGCGCCCAGCAGGAATGGGGACGCCACGGCGGCGGTCCGTGGGACTACACCAAGAACGCGCCCAAGCTGACCGAGTTCTGGCGCGGCGGCCTGCGCAACACGCGCGACTACGAAAAGCTGATCACCATCGGCATGCGCGGCGACGGCGACGAGCCGATGTCGGCGCAGTCCAACGTCGCGCTGCTGGAGAAGATCGTGCGCGACCAGCGCGCTATCATCGCCGGCGAAATCAATCCCGACGTGACGAAGGTGCCGCAGGTATGGGCGCTGTACAAGGAAGTGCAGGACTACTACGAAAAAGGCATGCGCGTGCCCGACGACGTGACGCTGCTCTGGTGCGACGACAACTGGGGCAATCTGCGGCGCCTGCCGACGGCCCAGGAACGCGCCCGCGCCGGCGGCGCCGGCGTGTACTACCACTTCGACTACGTGGGCGGCCCGCGCTCGTACAAGTGGCTCAACGTGACGCCCATTCCCAAGATCTGGGAGCAGATGCACCTGGCCTGGCAGTACCAGGCCGACCGCATGTGGATCGTCAACGTGGGCGACCTCAAGCCGATGGAGGTGCCGATCGAATTCTTCCTGACCTATGCCTGGAATCCGGCCGCATGGCCGGCCGAGCGCCTGCCGGACTACCTGCGCCTGTGGGCCGCGCGCGAGTTCGGGCCTGAGCACGCGGCCGACATCGCCGACATCGTCGCCAGCTACACCAAGTACAACGGACGCCGCAAGCCGGAACTGCTGGAACCGGGCACCTACAGCCTGACCAGCTACAACGAGGCCGAGCGCGTCGCCGCCGACTATCAGGCCCTGGCCGAGCGCGCCGAAAAGATCTCGGCCGCCTTGCCGCGCGAGCAGCGCGACGCCTTTTTTGAACTGGTGCTGTACCCGGTCAAGGCCAGCGCCGTGGTCAACGAACTGTATGTGACGGCCGCGCTGAACCGCCTGTACGGCGCCCAGGGCAGGGCCTCGACCAACGACCTGGCGGCGCGGGCGCGCGCGCTGTTCCGCCAGGACGCCGAACTGGCGCGCCAGTACCAGCAGGATGTCGCGGGCGGCAAGTGGCCGCACATGATGTCGCAGACCCACCTGGGCTACACCTTCTGGAACGAGCCGCCCCGTAACGTGATGCCGCCGGTGACCGAAATTCAGACCACCGAGGCCGGCGACATGGGCGTGGCGGTGGAGGGCAGCGAGCAGGTGTGGCCGCGCTGGGGCGACGCCAGCCTGGCGCTGCCGGCCGTGAACCGCTTCGACGGCCAGGCGCGCTATATCGAGGTGTTCAACCGCGGCGAGGCGCCGTTCGCGTTCAAGGTCGGCGCCGACGCACCGTGGGTGAGCCTGAGCCAGCGCACCGGCACGGTCAAGCGCGACCTGCGCATCATGGTCAACGTCGACTGGAGCCAGGTGCCCGCCGGCGTGGACCATGCGACGCTGACCGTCAGCGGCCCGGCCGGGGCCAGCGCACAGGTGCGCCTGCCGCTCGAGCGCAATGCGGCCCTGGCGGCGCCGGGCGCCTTCATGGATACCGGCGGCGTGGTGTCGATCGAGGCCGCGCACTTCGCCCACGCGGTCGCGCCGGCCGGGCGCGCGTGGCAGCTGATCCCCGACCACGGGCGCACGCTGTCGGGCATGACGGCCTTCCCCGTGCTCGCGCCGGCCTTGGCCTTGGGCTCGGGAGTGGGCGCGGACGGCATGCGCCTCGAATACCAGGTGCAGCTCGCGCGCGCAGGCAAGGTCGTGGTGCAGGCGACCCTGGCGCCCACCCTCGCGTTCCAGCCAGGGCAGGGCCTGCGCTACGCCGTCTCGCTCGACGACGAGGCCCCGCAGATCGTCAACGTGCACGCGGACGCGTCGCAAGCGCATTGGGCCCACATCGTGCGCGACGGCGCGGCGCAGTTCAGCACCACGCACGCGGTGGCCCAGGCGGGCGCGCACACGCTCAAGTTCTGGGCCATCGACCCCGGCCTGGTCCTCAACAAACTGGTGATCGACGAAGGCGGCGTGAAGCCGAGCTACCTGGGGCCGCCGGAAAGCCCGCGCATTCGCTGATGCCTGCACGCCTTCGCTCCGGAAAACAATTTCTGGAGCGAAGGTGCATGACATGCCCCTGAAATATTTGCTTCTTACAATCACATCTCCGATCCGTACGGCTGTCCGTGGCGGCGTGATGCAAGCAAAAATTTCTCATTCAAAGGGCTCGACTGTGCAAAAGATTTCCCTGCTGTCCATGCTGATTCTCCCTGCGCTGCTGGCCGCTTGCGGCGCCAGCGATGTGCCTGAACCCAAGTCCACGCTGGCCGTGATCGGCGATACGCCCTACGGCACCTCGCCCACCGACACCACCCAGCTGTCCGCGCAGCCGGCCTTCATCGGCAGGATCAACGCCGACGCCGACGTGTCGCTGGTGGTGCACGCCGGCGATATTCACTCTGGCAAGGAGTACTGCACCCAGGCCTACGACACGACGGTGTTCAATCAGTGGAAGGCATTCCGCACCCCGCTGATCTACACCCCGGGCGACAACGAATGGGCCGACTGCCACAAGGCGGGCGAGGGCGGCGGCAGCTACAACGCCGTCACCGGCGCCGTCAAATACGTGACCGATACGAGCGGTAACCAGGTCGACTACAAGGGTGGCGATCCGTTCGAAAACCTCAAGCTGATTCGCTCGATCTTCTTCGCCACCCCAGGCAAGACCGCCGGCGGCAGCGCCATGGACGTGACCACGCAAGCGGTCCAGTTCGACGCCGCCAACCCGGCCGACAAGGATTTCGCCGAGAACGTGTACACCGAGAAGTCGCGCGTGCTGATCGCCACCGTCAACATGCCCGGCGGCTCCAACAGCGGCACCGACCCGTGGTACGGCGCGCCGGCCATGTCGGCCAGCCAGACCCAGGAAGTGGCCACCCGCACCGGCGCCGCCCTGCGCTGGATCGACGCCGCATTCAAGCGCGCCACCGACAATGGCGACATTGCCGTGCTGATCGTGCTGCAGGCCGACATGTGGGACGCGGACGGCAAGGCCGTCAGCCACATCGCCCAGTACAAGCAATTCATCGACCGCATCGCCGCCGACACGAAGGCCTTCGCCAAGCCGGTATTGCTCATCAACGGCGATTCGCACACCTACCGCTCGGACAATCCGCTCAAGCAGGGCGCTCCGTGTGTCATCGAATCGTCCACGCCGGGCCAAACCGCCGCCTGCACGGCCGACGCCTACGCCAACCAGCCCAACGGCTACGACCTGGCGAACTTCCACCGCGTCGTCGTGCACGGCAGCACCGCGCCGGTGGAATGGTTGAAGTTGACGCTCGATCCGTCCGCCAACGCGGCCAACGGCGCCAATGCCTTCGGTCCGTTCAGCTGGGCGCGCATGCTGCCGTAACGCTGGAAACTGGCGGGCGGCGCGGGGTCACGCCGCCGCCCGCCGATTGCTTTGTCAGCCGAACCGCCGGGGACGCCAGCGCAGCTTGCGGTTCGCGGCGGTCCGGCTGGGGTGCCCAGCGTGCGGCCGGCGAATCTGGCTAGAGGTTTTTCGCTGCGCTGAGCATGCCGCCTTCTTCGGGGCGCAAGGTCAGCACCGACACCCCGGTCGCGGTCACGGCGACGGTGTGCTCGAACTGCGCGGACAGCGAGCCGTCCCGCGTCACCACGGTCCAGCCGTCAGCCTCGGTTCTCACGCTGCGCCCGCCCCGGTTGAGCATCGGCTCGATCGTGAAGACCATGCCTTCATGGAGTGTGAGCCCGGTGCCGCGGGTGCCGTAGTGCAGAACCTGCGGTTCCTCATGCATCTCGCGGCCGATCCCATGGCCGCAGTACTCTCTCACCACCGAACAGCCGTTACGCTTGGCGTGGCGTTCGATCGCCCAGCCGACGTCCCCGAGCCGGGCGCCCGGGCGCACCGCCCGGATGCCCTTCCACATGGCGTCGTAGGTGGTCTGGACCAGCCGCCTGGCCACGGGATCGACGTCGCCGACGAGGTAGGTTTTGCTGGAGTCCGCGATGTAGCCGTCCTTTTCCAAGGTGATGTCGAAATTGACGATGTCGCCGTCGCGCAGCACCACCGATTGCGACGGCACGCCATGGCAGACCACCTCGTTCACGGACGAATTGAGCACGAAGCCGTAGCCATACTGGCCCTTGCTCGCTGGCCTGGACTGGAGGTCATCGACGATGAACCGCTCGACCAAGGTGTCAATGTCGAGCGTCGACTTGCCCGCCAGCGGGACGCGGTCGAGCATCCCGAACACGGACGCCAGCAGGCGGCCGGCCGCGGCCATCAGCGCCAGTTCGGCGGGTTGCTTCGTCACGCGTCACCCATGACCAGCAGCTGCTCCGCCGACACGCCCGCAGATTGAAATTCGCGCTCCATGATCTCGTTGAAACTGAGCGTGGGATTGGTCTCGCACAGCATGCCGACCTTGATCCAGAAGGCGGCCTGCGCGTTGATCGAGCGGCACGAAACCTTGCTCGCCCTGCGCACCTGGTCGTGCAGGTCCTCATCAATATTCACGATGCCCATCATTTCTCCAATATACCAATCGTATATGGATTGTATATGTTTCGGATGCTTTCGCCAAGTCCATCCTGCCGGGCCGGCACGGCATTGGTCCGCGACGGAACGCGAGGGCCATCCGGATGGACAGCTGACGCGGCAGGTTTTTTCCGTGCTTGCGGTCTTTCGATAGATTCGAGGTTTTAGTGTCGGCATTCAGGGCGGTCAGATATATCGAATTGTCGTTTTATATGTATTGATGTATTTAAATTGGTATCTTGCGATACGTGATTTTGATCGCATGTTGTCGATAAAAGTTTGCTTAAATGGTTTCTCTCCCGTATATACTCGATAACGCCCATGCAAAGTTACTTCGTCATTCCGCAGGCGATCGGGTTTATACATATATTTATACATATAATATTAGGGAGCAGTAATGACGTCCAATTCGATGGCTATTCTCGGCCAGGTTTTCTACGAGCCAGGTAAAGCATTTGACGCCCTGAAGGACAAGCCGCGCGGCTGGCTGCCGGTGCTGCTGATCGCCGGCCTCATGGCCCTGGTCACGCTGTGGTACTACAAGACCGTGGATTTCAGCTGGCTGCTCGACCATATGATGGCGGCCATTCCCGACGCCAAGCCGGAAGCGCGCGCGGCGATGGCGAAAATGATGACGCCGGGCTCGTCGACAGTGATCGGCGTCCTCAGTTCGCTGGTCGGCATTCCCGTGATTTATGCGATCTATGGCCTGTATTACCTGTTCGCCGCCAAAATCACCGGATCGGCTATCGGTTTTAAACAGTGGTATGCGTTTTCCGCATGGGTCAATGTTCCGGTGCTGCTGACGATTCCGCTGATGGCGCTGCAGATCGCCACTGGCCACGGACAGATCGGCCCGGAGGACTTGCAGATGACGTCCTTGAATTATCTGGTGTTCCACCTGAGCCCTTCCAGCCACTGGGCCACGATGCTCGCTAGCGCCAACCTGGTGAGCCTGTGGACGATCGTGCTGTCGGTGATCGGCCTGCGTGTCTGGACCGGGCGCGGCATCGGCACCTGCGTCACCGTGACCCTGGTCCCATGGATCGTGGTGTACGGCCTGTGGTCCGCCAAGATCCTGGTGCTGGGCTGATCCATGAACCGCAAGTTGATCGGCCTGGCCGTGGCAGCGGCGTTCATCGCCATTCCCATCGGCGTGAAGCTGCTCGGTTCCGCGCCCAAGCGCGAGGCCGAGCTGGTCCAGGTGCAGAAGAAGGAGATCCGTCCCGCGATTCTCGCCTCGGGTAATTTCGTGTACCGCCAGGAGGTCCAGCTCTCGAGCGAAGTGATCGGCAAGGTGGCCGAGGTGCTGGTCAAGGAAGGCGACACGATCGAGAAGGGCCAGGTGCTGCTGCGCCTTGACCCGAGCAGCTACCGCGCCGAAGTGGCGCAGCAGGAGGCCAACCGGCGCAGCGCCCAGGTGTCGATCGAGCGCGCCCAGCTCAACCTGGAAAACCAGCAGCGCAACGCCGACCGCAGCAGGCGCCTGGTGCAGGACAAGTTCATCGACGCGAGCAAGTACGACGAGGCGGTGCACCAGCTCGACCTGGCCCGGATCGACCTGCGCGCCAGCCGCGAAGCGCTGCTGCAGGCCGAGGCGCTGCTGTCGCAGGCCAGGGAGCGCCTGGCCAAGACCGAGGTGCGCGCCCCCATCAGCGGCACCGCGATCGCCGTGCAGATCAAAATCGGCGAGACCGCCGTGGCCAGCGCCACCGGCATCGCCGGCTCGAGCCTGATGACGATCGCGAACATGGACAGCCTGATGGCCGAGGTGAACGTCGACGAGTCCGACATCGCGCGGGTGGCCGCCGGCCAGCGCGCGCGGGTGTTCCCGGCCGCCTTCGCCGACAAGCCGATCGGCGGCCTGGTGCAGTCGGTGTCGCTCACGCCCAAGACTGGCGCCCAGGGCCGCAGCTACACCGTCAAGCTGCGCCTGGACCACAGCGCCGAGGGCGTGCGCAGCGGGATGACCTGCCGGGTGGAGATCGTCACCGGCAGCGGCGGGGCGCGCCCGGTGCTGCCGATCCAGGCCATCATGACGGCCGACGCGCCGCCCAAGGAAGGCGAGAAGGCCGGCAACTACGTGTTCGCCGTGGTCGGCGGCGTGGTCCGCAAGAAGGTGGTGGAGGTGGGGCTGGCCGACGACGCCAACCAGGAAATCCTCAAGGGGCTGGCGCTGGGCGACACCGTCGCGGCCGGCCCGATCCGCACCTTGCACGAGCTGCACGACGGCGACGCCATCAAGGCGCTGGCGAGCGCGCCGGCGCTGAGCGTGGCCAGCGGAGCGCCGCATTGATTACCCTGGCCGGCATCACCAAGCATTACCGGATGGGCGACCAGACCGTGCACGCCCTGCAGGGCATCGACCTGCACATCGCGCGCAACGAGCTGGTGGCCTTCATCGGCGCCTCCGGTTCCGGCAAGTCGACCATGATGAACATCGTCGGCTGTCTGGACCGGCCCAGCGCCGGCACCTACACGCTCAACGGCCGCGACGTGGCCAGCATGGACGGCGACGAGCTGGCGCGCGTGCGCAACGCCGACATCGGCTTCATCTTCCAGAGCTTCCACCTGCTGCCGCGCGCCAGCGCGCTCGATAACGTGGCCCAGCCGCTGATCTACCGCGGCATCGCCCCGCGCGAGCGCAAGCGCCTGGCCGGCGAGGCGCTGCGCCACGTCGGCCTGGGCGAGCGCCTGCACCACCGCCCCAACGAACTGTCGGGCGGACAGCGCCAGCGCGTGGCGATCGCCCGTGCGCTGGTGGGCAAGCCGGCCATCCTGCTGGCCGACGAACCGACCGGCAACCTTGACTCGCAGACCAGCCGCGAGATCCTGGCGCTGATCAAGGAAGTCCACGCCAACGGCCAGACGGTGGTGATCGTGACCCACGAGCCGGACATCGCCGACCAGTGCCAGCGCGTGGTGCGCCTGCAGGACGGGCGCGTCGTCAGCGACGTGCGCGCAGGGCGGGGCGCGTGATGGACCTGTTCATCGAATCGCTGCGCTCGGCGCTGGCCTCGATCCGCGCGCACCGGCTGCGCAGCTTTCTCACCTCGCTGGGCATCATCATCGGCGTGGCCTCGGTCATCACGGTGATCTCGCTGATCCAGGGCCTGTCGCGCAGCGTGACCCAGCAGTTCGAAGGCCTGGGCGGCAATTCGCTCACGATCAGCGCGCGCAACGACTTCCAGGAGCTCATGCGCGGCAAGCACAACGTGCTCCACTTCGACGACATCGCCCAGCTGCGCGCCCACATCGCCCAGATCCGCGATATCAGCCCGATCTTTTCGCCGGGCGGCTCGGAGGCGCGCTTCGGCAGCCAGAGCGCGTTCGCGCGCATAATCGCCACCACCCCGAGCTACCAGGACGTGCAGCAGCGCTATCCGGCGCGCGGGCGCTTTCTCGGCGACACCGACGAAGCGGGTGCGCGCCGGGTGGCGGTGATCGGCGAAAAACTGATCGAGACCTTGCACCTGCCGGCCGATCCGCTCGGTCAGTTCATCCAGTTCCAGGGCGAGTGGTTCAAGATCGTCGGGGTGATGGAAAAACGGGGCGAACTGTTCGGCATGTCGCAGGACGATTACGTGATCATCCCGTTTCGCACCGGGCGTAGCCTGGTGGGCAACAACGCCCGCGTCGACATGCAGCTGACGGTGTCGCTCAAGGACATCAACCAGCTCGACGAGGTCAAGCAGCGCATCGGCGCGGTGCTGCGCGCGGCCCACCGCCTGGCGCCCGGCGCCAAGGACGACTTCAACATCGAGTCCTCCGACCAACTGGCCAAGACCTTCGACAAGATCAGCGCCACCGTCACCGTGGTCATGGGCGGCGTGGTCGGGATCGCCCTGCTGGTGGGCGGCATCGGCATCATGAACATCATGCTCGTGTCGGTGACGGAGCGCACGCGCGAGATCGGCATCTGCAAGGCCATCGGCGCGCGCAGCCGCGACATCCTGATGCAGTTCCTGATCGAGGCGGTGGTGCTGTCGGTGATGGGCGGCGTCATCGGCCTGGTGCTCGGCTACCTGCTGGGGGCGGGCATCGCCAAGATGATTCCCGATTTTCCGGCGGCCGTGGTGCCGTGGTGGGCGGTGGCGCTGTCGTTCCTGTTCTCGGGCGGCGTGGGCGTCGTGTTCGGCGTGATCCCGGCCAGCAAGGCCGCGCGGCTCGATCCGATCGAGGCGCTGCGCTACGAGTAGGGGTGGTATCAGCGCGCCGCCCCCGCTGTCGTGGGGCGGCGCGCTGGTTGCTAGGCGCGTGCCGGCATGGCGACGAGCGCGGCGGCGATGGCCGCGCGCAGCGGCTTGGCCTGCAGCTTGGCGTCATACGGGCAGGGCCGCATCGGCAGCTTGTCCTTGCGCGGCGCCTCGTCCCAGGTCTGCAGCCAGCTGACATGGTCGGCCATGCCCCACAGCAGAAAGTCGCGCAGGCGCGGATAGCTCAAGGTCAGGTCCAGGTAGTCCTTGGCCAGCGCCGCCACGCCGGCGTCGCGCGCGGCCACGTCGGCCGGCAGCTTGCGGTCGTTGACGTCGAACTCGGTGATCAGCAGGTCGTAGCCCATGCCGCTGACCTCGTCGAGGAACTTGCGCCATTCGCGGGCGGCGTTGGCGCCGTCGCCTTTCTCGTCCCAGGAGCCGATATGGCTTTGCAGGCCCAGCGCATTGATCGGGGTGCCGCGCGCCTTGAGTGCGGCGAGCAGCTTGAGCACGCCGGCGCGGTGGCGCGCGCTGCCGGCATCGCCGCGCATGTAGTCGTTGTAGACCAATTGGGCGTGCGGGGCCTGCTCGTGCGCCAGGCGGAAGGCCAGGTCGATCTGCTCGACCGCGCCGAGGCTGCGCGTGAACACGTTGCTGCGATAGTCGCCGCTGGCCGGATCGACCGCCTCGTTGATCACGTCGTAGCTGTACACGTCCTTGCCGAAATGCTGGCACACGCCGGTGATGTGTTCGCGCAGCAGGCCCTCGGCGGCGCGGCTGCCGTGCGCGCTGAAGTCCCGGGCGTTGACCCAGGCCGGCAGCCATTTCTCGGGTTGCCATACCAGGCAGTGGCCGCGCAGCTGCATGCCCTGCGTCTTGGCCCAGGCGAACATCTCGTCGGCCGGCTGGAAGTGCATCTGGCCCTGGCGCGGTTCCAGCCCCTGCCACTTGGTCTCGGTCTCGCACACGAGCACGCCACACTCGCGCGCCATCAGGGCGCGGTAGGCCGGGTCGCCGAAGCGGTTGGGCGCGTTGGCGATCGCGTTCCCGAAGCGCATTCCTTTGCGCCGCGCCAGCTCCTTCAACGGGGTGGCAGCGTCGTCGGCGGCGTCGGCGAAGGCCAGGTGGGCGGGCAGCAGGCTGGCGCCGGCCAGCATGGTCAGCATCTCGCGGCGATTGACGGTCATGGTTGTCTCCTTGTCGTTGTGGGTTGGCGCTTAACCGCGCCCTGGGGCAAATGGGAAGCTGCGCGCCTTGTAGGCGTCCAGCGGCAGCGGCGGCGGCTTCACGCCGGGCGGCAGCGGCAGCTGCGATTTGGACTGGAAGTAGGCGATGCTGGCGTCGCGCCACCATTGGGCTTCCTCGACCTGCACCGCCAGGCGCGCGGCCACGTCGTCGTAGCGCTCGGCGTCGATCAGCGGCTTGAGCGCGCTCCAGCGCGCCTGCATGGCGCGCGTCTGCGCCACGCCGCTGTCGTAGCGCAGCACCAGTTCGTCCCACAGCGTGCGCCCGGACGGCATGCGGTAGGTCCACGGCAGGTGGTGGAACCACAGCAGGTATTTTTCCGGCGTGGTGCGCGGGTCGGCGTACTGGCGCGCCAGCTCGGGCGCGTACTGGGCGATGGCGTCGCTGCCGCTGGCGCCGCGGTCGAAGCCGATGCCGTCATGGTCGGCGCGGTGGTAGTAGACCGGATTCCATTCCGGCCGCTTCAGGTCCGCCACCCACGGCGCCGGACCGTAGTGGTGGCCGGTGCCCATCAGGTGGTGCAGGCCGAGCGGGGTCATGTAGTCGACCACGGCCTCGCGCGACATCATGAGCATGTCGACGATGGGGCCGGCCACGCGCGCGTCGGGCGAGAAGGTCTGCGCCGCCCACTCCTGCGCGATGGCGCGCGCCGAGGCTTGCGGGTCCCAGGCCAGGCGGCCGTAGGCGTACCAGTTGGCCTGGTCGAAGTGCGAGCCGCTCCAGTTGCGCGCGCTGCCGATGTTGGACACGCCGGCCATGCCGGAGATGCGCTGGCCGGCCAGCACCTGGGCCACGCTGTCGTTGGCGTTCGGGCCGGTGTGGGTGTCGCTGCGCAGCACCTCCTCGTACAGGCTGCCCAGGTAGGCGATGTGGGTGGCGAAACCGAGGTATTCCTTGGTGATCTGCACCTCCATCATCAGCGAGGTGCGCGGCATGGCGCCGAACAGCGGGTGCACCGGCTCGCGCGGCTGGAAGTCGATCGGTCCGTTCTTGACCTGCACCACCACGTTGGACGCGAAGTGGCCGTCCTCCGGCTTGAACTGGTCGTAGGCCTGCTTGGCGCGGTCGGTCGGCTTGTCGTCGGCGTACACGAAGGCGCGCCACATCACCACGCCGCCGTGGGGCGCCAGCGCCGCGGCCAGCATGTTGGCGCCGTCGGCGTGGCTGCGGTGGTAGTCCTGGGGGCCGGGCTGGCCCTCGGAATTGGCCTTGACCAGGAAGCCGCCGAAGTCGGGGATGGCGCGGTAGATCTCGTCGGCCTTGGCGCGCCACCACGCGGCCACGGCCGGGTCGAGCGGATCGGCGCTCTTGGTCGCGCCCAGTTCCAGCGGGGTGGAGAAGCGCACCGACAGGTACACCTTGATGCCGTAGGGACGCAGCGCCGCGGCCAGGGCCGCGCTCTTGGCGATGTAGGCGGGGCTGAGCATCTCGGGCGCGGCGTTGACGTTATTGAGCACGGTGCCGTTGATGCCGATCGAGGCGTTGGCGCGCGCGTAGTCGGTGTAGCGGCGCGCGCGGATGCCGGGCAGCTCCCACCAGTTCCAGATCGACTGGCCGGCGTAGCCGCGTTCGACGCTGCGGTCCAGGTTGTCCCAGTGGTTGAGCAGGCGCAGTTGCAGCGCCGGGGCGGAGCGCTGGTCGAGGTTGGCGAGCGGCGCGCCGCTGTCCTGGGCGCGCAGCCAGGCGAAGGCGCCGTACAGCAGGCCGATGTCGGTGTTGGCGGCGATCAGGGTCACGCGGCGGCCCTGCAGGCGCATGCTGCGCAGCAGATAGCCTTCGGCGCCGAGCGCGTCCAGCTTCAGGTCCATTCCCGAAAGCGCCGGCATCGAGGCCGGGGTGGCCAGCACCAGCGCGCCGTCCTGGGCGACGGCGCCGGTGGCCGGGGCCTGGCCCAGCATGCCGGCCAGGGCGCGCCGCAGTTCGGCCAGCGCGGCGGCGGCCGTGGGCGAGGGCTGGCCGCTATACACCAGGGCGCTGGCATGGGCGCGCAGCGCCGCCTGCGCCGCGCCGGTCAGCGGACGGTAACGCAGCCACAGGTCGTAGCCGTCTTCATCGGCCGCGCGGGCGTTCGCCTGGGTGGCCACCAGCGCCATGGCCAGCAGCGCCGCCCACAGCCATCGGTACATCGCTTTCATGTTTTGTCTCCTTGTTTGATAGCGCGATCCTCGCATGGCGCGGTGCCGGCCGGCGCCGCCTTGCACGGGGTGGGAAAGCCGAATCGCCCCACCTCTGATGAAATTTTTGTTAGCGCAACCTTTTGAGTATGCCATAGGAAAACGCTGAGGCAAAGCGCACGTGTTGGTTTGTTCTAACATTTCCATAACATTCTTGACAAGCGCAAGCAGTCGTTTTACACTGGATTGATCGCGCTACCATGATGTCGGGCCGGCTTGCTGGAAGGGCTGCCTGCGATGCGCCTGTCCTGAACGTTGTATCGAGCGCGGGGATTGCCGCTGGTATTCCTTGTATTTTCTGGTAAATTTTGGCGCATAACATTAAAATGTTACATCTAACAAACAGCTTTCAACTTCGGGTTCACGAGACAGATGACACGCACCAAGGTCAATCCAGCTGCTGCACCGGTCGGCCGCACCGATCCGCCCACCATGGCTGACGTCGCCAAAATGGCTGGCGTCTCGCCAATGACGGTATCGCGCGTGATGAACGACCAGAGCACGGTCCGCCAGAAAACCCGCGACAAGGTGTTCGCGGCCGTGGCGGCGCTCAACTACGCGCCCAACCAGGCCGCGCGCCGCCTGGCCGGCGCCAAGCCGATCCGCATCGGCTTCCTGTACAGCAATCCGAGCGCCGGCTACCTGAGCGAGTTCCTGGTGGGCCTGCTGAACCAGGCCAGCCTGAATAACGTGCAACTGCTGGTGGAGAAGTGCGAGGCCGGCGAGCACCAGCAGGAGCAGACCCAGCGCCTGATCGCCAACGGTGTGGATGGCATCATCCTGCCGCCGCCGCTGTGCGACGCGCCCGGCATCATCGACCTGATCGCCGCCGCCAGCATTCCGGCCGTGGTGGTCGCCTGCGGCCAGCCCGACGCGCGCGTGAACGCGATCAGCGTCGACGACCATCAGGCCGCCTACGTCATGACGCGCCACCTGATCGCGCTGGGGCACCAGCGCATCGGCTTCGTGATTGGCCACCCCAACCAGACCGCCAGCGCGCGCCGCCTGGCCGGGTTCCGCGCGGCCATCGCCGAAGCCGGCGCCGAGGACGCGCCCGAGCTGGTGGTGCAGGGCATGTTCACCTACCGTTCCGGCCTGGACGCGGCCGAACGCCTGCTTGGCCTTGAGCAGCGTCCCACCGCCATCTTCGCCAGCAACGACGACATGGCCGCGGCCGCGGTGGCGATCGCGCACCGGCTGGGCCTGGACGTGCCGGGCGACCTGACCGTGGCCGGCTTCGACGATACGGCGCTGGCCACCACGATCTGGCCCGAGCTGTCGACCGTGCGCCAGCCGATCACGGAGATGGCCGAGTCGGCCGTGCAGTTCCTGGTGCGGCATATACGCGCCCACCGCGAAGGCGTCCCCGAGCAGCCCGAACACATGGTGATGGACTTCGCCCTGATCCGGCGCCAGTCCGACGCCCCGCCGCGCATGCGCCCGCCGATCAAGCTTGCCAGCACCGGATAAGCGCCAGCCCTGCCGCCAGCGCGCACGCGCATGACACCACGAGCTGAACCCATGCCGCCGCCTGTGCGGGGCAGGCGCGCGCCTGCGCGTGGGACAGGCGGTGGATCGTGCCCAGAATCATTCTTTAACTTGGTGAATTTCGTAATTGCGGCGGTATCGACCAGGCGGGAAAATCAACTCAAGCGTTCGGCCGCACGGACCGCTTAATAAGGAGACGAAGTCAATGAGCATCAAACGCCGGCAGTTCCTGACCTCCATCGGTGGCATTGCAAGCATGGCAGCATTCCCGGCAAGCGCATTGGCTGTGGTCGACGCGGCCGGCAAAGCCTTGCCAGCCTACAAGAATCCTCACGTCCCCACCAATACCCGCATCGAGGACCTGCTCGGGCGCATGACGCTCGAAGAAAAGATCATGCAACTGCAGTGCCTGTGGTCCCAGAAGCCGACGATCCAGGACAGCAACGCGGCGTTTTCCGCGGCCAAGGCCAGCGCCAAGTACCCGCACGGCCTGGGCATGCTGGCGCGCCCCTCGGACCGCCAGATGGGCGCGGGCGACGTCGCCGCCGGCGACAGCGGCAAGCAGACCAACCGCGACGCCTTCGACACGGCCAACTACGTCAACGCGGCCCAGAAATGGGCGCTCGAGCAGACCCGCCTGGGCATCCCCATGCTGATGCACGAGGAATCGCTGCACGGCTACGTGGCCAAGGACGCCACCAGCTTCCCGCAGGCGATCGGCCTGGCTTCGTCGTTCGACCCGGACCTGGTGACCCAGGTGTTCAGCATGGCCGCGCGTGAGATGCGCGCCCGCGGCGCCAACATGGCGCTGGCGCCGGTGGTGGACGTGGCGCGCGAACCGCGCTGGGGCCGCATCGAGGAGACCTACGGCGAAGACCCGGTCCTGTGCGGCGAGATCGGCAAGGCCGCGGTGCTCGGCTTCATGGGCGACACCCTGCCGCTGAAAAAAGACAAGGTGATGGCCACCCTCAAGCACCTGACCGGCCACGGCCAGCCCGAGAGCGGCACCAACATCGGTCCGGCCAACATCGGCGAGCGCACCCTGCGCGAGGACTTCTTCCCGCCGTTCGAGAAGATCATCCGCGAGACCAATATCCGCGCCGTGATGCCGTCCTATAACGAGATCGACGGTGTGCCCTCGCACGCGAACCGCTGGATGCTCACCGACGTCATGCGCGGCGAGTGGGGCTTCAAGGGCGTGGCCGTGTCGGACTATTTCGCCGTCAACGAGCTGGTCACCCGCCACCACCTGGCGGCCACCCCGGCCGAGGCGGCGGTGCGCGCGCTCAAGGCCGGCGTGGACATTGAGACCCCCGATCCGCTGGGCTTCCCGACCCTGATCGACGCGGTCAAGCACCAGCGCGTGGCGATGAAGGAGATCGACGCGGCGGTGCGGCGCGTGCTGCGCGTGAAGTTCGAGGCCGGCCTGTTCGAGTCGCCCTACGTGGACGCCAGCCTGGCCGACAGCCTGACCGCCACCCCCGAGGCGGTCGCGCTGGCGCGCACGGCGGCCACCCGCAGCGCGGTGCTGCTCAAGAACGGCAAGGGCTTGCTGCCGCTGAATCCGGCCAAGGTCGGGCGCCTGCTGGTGCTGGGTACCCACGCCCGCGACACCCCGATCGGCGGCTACTCGGACGTGCCGCGGCGCGTGGTGTCGGTGCTCGAAGGCTTGGAGGAGGAGGGCAAGGCGCACGGTTTCGCGGTCAGCTACGCCGAGGGCGTGCGCATCACCGAAGGCCACAAGTGGGGCCAGGACGAGGTCGTCTTCACCAAGCCGGAGGTCAACGCGCGCCTGATCGCCGAGGCGGTCGAGGCGGCCAAGGCGGCCGACACCATCGTGATGGTCCTGGGCGACAACGAGCAGACCAGCCGCGAGGCCTGGGCCGACAACCACATGGGCGACCGCGACAGCCTGGACCTGATGGGCCAGCAGAACGACCTGGCCAAGGCCATCTTCGACCTGGGCAAGCCGACCGTGGTCCTGCTGCTCAACGGCCGTCCGCTGTCGGTCAACCTGCTGGCCGAGCGGGCCGACGCCATCATCGAGGGCTGGTACCTGGGCCAGGAGACCGGCCACGCCGCCGCCGACCTGCTGTTCGGACGCGCCAACCCGGGCGGCAAGCTGCCGGTGTCGATCGCCCGCAACGTGGGCCAGCTGCCGATCTTCTACAACCGCAAGCCGAGCGCGCGCCGCGGCTACCTGGACGGCGTCACCACGCCGCTGTACCCGTTCGGCTTCGGCCTGTCGTACACCAGCTTCGCGATCGCCGCGCCGCGCCTGGCGCGCGCGCGCATCGGCGTGGCCGAGTCGACCAAGGTCACGGTCGAGGTCAGCAACACCGGGCGCGTGGCCGGCGACGAAGTGGTGCAGCTGTACATCCGCGACGACGTCAGCTCGGTCACCCGGCCGCTGCTGGAACTGAAGGCGTTCAAGCGCGTGACCCTGCAGCCGGGCGAGGCGCGCACGGTCAGCTTCGACATCAAGCCGTCCGACCTGTGGTTCTACAACACCGAGATGAAGCGGGTGGTGGAGCCGGGCACCTTCACGATCTTCGCGGGACCGAACAGCGTCGAGCTGAAGTCGGCCACGCTGACGGTCGCGTAAGGGCCGCGGCCAGGAACGGGGAGGGAGGACGCATGAAGACACCGAAATCGCATCGGATCGCACTGCTGTTTAACGCCAACAAGATCTTCGACCGCGAGATCATGGCCGGCATCGCCGCCCACCTGGCCAGCACGCGCGCGTCCTGGGACCTGTTCCTGGAAGAGGACTTCCGCTGCCGCCTGCCCGGCATCGAGCACTGGCAGGGCGACGGCATCATCGCCGACTTCGACGATCCGGCGGTGCAGGCGGCGCTCTCGCGCAGCCGCATCCCGGTGGTCGCGGTGGGCGGCTCGTATGAAAACGAGAGCAACTACCCCGGCGGCGTACCCTACGTCGCCACCGACAATTTCAAGCTGATCCGGCTGGCCTACGACCATCTGATCGAGGCCGGGCTGCGCCGCTTCGCGCTGTTCAGCCTGCCCGAGGCGATGGAGAACCGCTGGGCCCAGGAGCGCGAGAACGCCTTCCGCACCCTGATGCGGCGCGACAAGATCGAACCGGACATCTACCGCGGCCAGGGCACCAACGCGCCGTCCTGGGACGAGGCGGTCGAGCAGCAGATCAAGTGGCTGCGCAGCCTGCCCAAGCCGGTCGGCATCATCGCCGTGACCGACGCGCGCGCACGCCAGCTGCTGCAGGCCTGCATCATCGCCGGCATCGAGGTGCCCGAGCAGGTGGCCCTGATCGGCATCGACAACGACCCGCTGGCGCGCATGCTCACCCGCATTCCGCTGTCCTCGGTGATCCAGGGCGCCCAGGAGATGGGGCGCGCCGCCGCCCACCTGCTCGACCAGATGCTCAACGGCGCGCGCCTGGCCGGCACCCGCATCCTGGTGCCGCCGGCCGGCATCAACGTGCTCGCCTCGAGCCGCCACGAGCCGGCCAAGCACCCGCACGTGATGCGCGCGCGCCACTTCATCCGCCAGTACGCCTGCCAGGGCATCAAGACCGGACAGGTGGCCGACTACGTGGGCATCTCGCGCTCCTCGCTCGAATCGTATTTCCGCCAGGAGCTCGGCTGCAGCGTGCACGACGAGATCCTGCGCTTCAAGCTCGACGCGGCCACCAGCATGCTCGCGCGCGGCGACGTCGGCGTCGGCGACGTCGCCCTGAGCTGCGGCTTCACCTCGGTGCAGTACATGCACGCGGTGTTCAAGCGCGAACTGGGCTGCACCCCGCGCGCCTACCAGGACCGCGGCGCCCATGGCGCGCCGGGCGCGCCAGATGCGCCCGACGCGCCCGGCCACGCCGGCCTCATATCAACCAACGATGCAATCGACCATAGCGATGACGACTAAACCTTCCACCAGCCGGCCGGCCCAGTCCGCGCGGCTGTTCACGCTGCAAAACGCGCTCGACATGCGCGTGACGATCAGCGAACGTGGCGCCGCGCTGGTCTCCTGGCTGGCGCCGGACCGTTACGGCCGCGTGGCCGACGTGCTGCTCGGCTTCGCCCACGCGGGCGCGGTGCCGCTGTTCGACGCCGTCGACAGCCGCATCAATTCGGTCAGCATGCGCTTTGACAGCGCCACCGTGCATTACCAGCTCGGCGACGACGGCAGCCTGGTGATCGACGTGGACACCTTGACCCAGCCCAGCCGCGGGGTGACGCCTTACTTCAACCTCAACGGCGGCGCCTCCGACGTGGGCGACCACATGCTGCAGATCGACGCCGACCAGTTCATCGAGATCGACGAGTCCGGCGCGCCGCTGGCGCCGGTGATGGTGGGCGGCACCGCCTTCGACTTCCGCCACCCGGCGCCGATCGGCCCGCGCCTGGCCTGGCCCGATCCCCAGATCCAGCGCGCCGGCGGCTTTCGCCACTGCTATTGCGTCAAGACGGGCGGCCAGGGCCTGGCCGGGCCGCTGCGCGAGGTGGCGCGCGTGTACGACCCGGGCTCGGGGCGCCAGCTGCAGGTGTCGACCACGGAAAGCGGCTTGCAGTTTTGCAGCGGCAACATGCTCGACGGCATGCCGGGGCGGGGCGGGCGTCCCCACGCCAGCCACGACGGCTTCTGCCTGGAGGCGAGCGACATGCGCGAGCAGTTCCGCGCGCCCCCGCCGGCCGGCCAGTTCCAGCGCCACACCACGGTGTACCGGGTCGCCGTGCAGCCCTAGCCGATTGCAGCCGTAACTGATTTGCAGCCGTAACAGTGTCTTCTGTTGTACCCGCAAGGCGAGTTGGGCAGCGCCTTCGCCCGCACCTTGTGCGCAAGCGCTGCCATTTTTTCGCGCCGCGCGCAAAACATGAAATGCCTTGGTGAGTTTCGTAATTGCGCTTGACCGGTGTGGCAGGCAAGATCGACGCTCGAAAAATTGTCATACGCAGGTGCGGCGCCGCCGCGGTTAAAAAAACGTAGGGAGTAAAAAAATGGATAGTCTGAACACGGTCTTGCCGGCCGATCTGGAACGTGCGCTCATGGTGGGGCGTGTCTGGCGCGGCGGCGCCATCGACGGGCCGTGCGTGGTGGCCGTGCGCGGCGGCGAGGTGGTCGACATCTCGGCCCACGTGGCCACCGTGGCCGACCTGCTCGACCGCACCGACGCGCTCGACATCGTGCGCAGCGCCCCCGGCGAGTCGCTCGGCCAGGCCAGCGCCCTGCTCGAGAACGCGCTGCGCGGCCAGGACGGCGAGCCGCGCCTGCTGGCCCCGTGCGACGTGCAGGCGATCAAGGCCTGCGGCGTGACCTTCGCGGTCAGCCTGCTCGAGCGCGTGATCGAGGAGCAGGCCGGCGGCGACGCGGCCCGCGCCGCGGCCCTGCGCGCCTCGATGCAGGAATGCCTGGGCACCGACCTGTCGGCGATCAAGCCCGGTTCGGCCCAGGCGGACAAGCTCAAGCACGACCTGATCGAGCGCGGCCTGTGGTCGCAGTACATGGAAGTGGGCATCGGCCCGGACGCCGAGGTGTTCTCCAAGTCGCAGCCGATGTCGGCCGTGGCCTTCGGCGCCGACGTCGGCCTGCATCCCAAATCGGAATGGAACAACCCCGAGCCGGAGATCGTGCTGGCCGTCAACAGCCGCGCCGAAGTCGTCGGCGCCACCCTCGGCAATGACGTCAACCTGCGCGACATCGAGGGCCGCAGCGCCCTGTTGCTGGGCAAGGCCAAGGACAACAACGGCTCCTGCGCGCTGGGCCCCTTCATCCGCCTGTTCGACGCCCATTTCAGCATCGACACCATCCGCGAGGCCGAGGTGAGCATGCTCATCGAGGGCGCCGACGACGGCTTCCGCCTGGCCGGCGCCAGCCGCATGCGCGAGATCAGCCGCGATCCGCTGGACCTGGTGGCCCAGACCTGCGGCAAGCACCACCAGTATCCGGACGGCTTCATGCTGTTCCTGGGCACCATGTTCTCGCCGATTAAGGACCGCGACAAGGCCGGCGGCGGCTTCACCCACCACCTGGGCGACCGGGTCAGCATCTCCACCCCGTCGCTGGGCACCCTGGTCAACCACGTGCAGCGCAGCGACGCGATCACCCCCTGGACCTTCGGCGTGCGCGCCCTGTACCAGAACCTGGCGCGCCGCGGCTTGCTGCAAGCGTAATTCCCCCGACCACGAACGTTTTGAAGAACCTACAACTATGATTTACGCAACTTACCCCGACCTGACCGACAAACGTGTGGTGATCACCGGCGGCGGGACCGGCATCGGCGCCGAACTGGTGACCGCCTTCGTGCAGCAGGGCGCGCAAGTGTTCTTCCTGGATATTGCGGCCGAGGCCTCGCGCGCGCTCGAGCAGAGCCTGGCCGGCGCCCGCCACGCGCCCAAGTTCATGCACTGCAACCTGATGGACCTGGACGCGCTGTCGGCCACCTTCGCCGCCATCGAGCAGGCCGCCGGCACGGTCGAGATCCTCATCAACAACGCCGCCAACGACGACCGCCACTCCCCGGCCGACGTGGACGGCGCCTACTGGGACAACCGCATGGCGGTCAACCTGCGCCACCAGTTCTTTTGCGCCAAGGCGGTCGCGCCGGGCATGGCGGCCGCCGGCGGCGGGGTGATCCTGAACTTCGGCTCGATCTCCTGGCACCTGGCCTTGCCCGACCTGGCGCTGTACATGACGGCCAAGGCCGCCATCGAGGGCCTCACCCGCGCCCTGGCGCGCGACCTTGGCAAGGATGGGGTGCGGGTCAACTGCATCATCCCCGGCGCGGTGCGCACCCCGCGCCAGGAAGCGCTGTGGACGGGCGCCGACGAGGAAGCGAAGATCCTCGCCTCCCAGGTGTTGCCGCAGCGGGTCGAGGTGCAGGACGTGGCCGCGCTGACCCTGTTCCTGGCCTCGGACAACGCGCGCCGCTGCAGCGGGCGCGACTACTTCGTCGACGCCGGATGGTACGGCGCATGACGAGCTTCGCGCCAAGCTGCCTGTGGGAGGTCGGCGCCCAGCTGGGCGAGGGGCCGATGTGGCACGCCGCCAGCGGCGCCGTGTACTTCGTCGACATCAAGGGCCGCCTGATCCACCGCTGCGCGGCCGACGGCGGCGCGCGCACCACCTGGGAGGCCCCCGGCCAGGCCAGCTTCATCGTGCCGCTCGCCGGCGGCGGCCTGGCGGTGGGCCTGCGCGACGGCCTGTACCGCTTCGATGAGCGCGACGGCAGCTTCAGCCTGATCCGCGCGGTCGAGCGCGAGCTGGCCGCGAACCGCTTCAACGACGGCTACGTGGACGCCACCGGGCGCCTGTGGTTCGGCTCCATGGACGACCACGAGGCCAGCCCCACCGGCACCCTGTACCACTGCGGCGCGGACGGCGTGGTGGGCGCGGCCGACCGCGACTACATCATCACCAACGGCCCGGCCATGAGCCCGGACGGCAAGACCCTGTACCACACCGACACGCTGGGCGGGAAGGTGTACGCCTTCGACGCCGGCCCCGGCGGCAGCCTGGCCAACAAGCGCCTGTTCGTGGCCACCACCGGCCCCGGCCACCCGGACGGCATGGCCGTCGACGCCAACGGCGACGTGTGGATCGCGATGTTCCGCGGCCACCGCATCGACCGCTATTCGCCGGCCGGCGCGCTGCTGCAATCGGTCGCTTTTCCAGTACCCAACATCACCAAGCTGGCCTTCGGCGGCCCCGACCTGCGTACCGCCTACGTCACAACGGCCTGGAAAGGGCTGTCCGACGCCGAGCGCGCGCAGTATCCTTTGGCAGGCGGACTGTTCACCTTCCGCACCGAGACGCCAGGCCTGGCGCAACATGAATTCAGAATAGAGGCATCCGCGTGAGCACACCACCCGACACCCCGACCCGCCGTTACCGCTCGCAAGACTGGTTCGACAATCCCGACCACATCGACATGACCGCGCTCTACCTGGAGCGTTTCATGAACTACGGCATCACCGCCGACGAATTGCGCTCCGGCAAGCCGATCATCGGCATCGCCCAGAGCGGCAGCGACCTCAGCCCGTGCAACCGGATCCACCTGGAGCTGGCCAAGCGCGTGCGCGACGGCATCCGCGACGCCGGCGGCATCCCGATGGAATTCCCGCTGCACCCGATCTTCGAGAACTGCCGCCGTCCGACCGCCGCGATCGACCGCAACCTGGCCTACATGGGCCTGGTCGAGATCCTGCACGGCTATCCGATCGACGCGGTGGTGCTCACCACCGGCTGCGACAAGACCACCCCGGCCCAGCTGATGGCCGTGGCCACGGTGGACATCCCGGCCATCGTGCTGTCCGGCGGGCCGATGCTCGACGGCTGGCTCGACGGCGAACTGGTGGGCTCGGGCGCGGCCATCTGGAAGGGCCGCCGCCAGCTGGCCGCCGGCCAGATCGACGAGGAGAAGTTCCTGCAGATCGCCACCGCGTCGGCGCCCTCGGCCGGCCACTGCAACACCATGGGCACGGCCTCGACCATGAACGCCATCGCCGAGGCGCTCGGCATGTCGCTCACCGGCTGCTCGGCCATTCCGGCCCCCTACCGCGAGCGCGGCCAGATGGCCTACGAGACCGGGCGCCGCATCGTCGAACTGGCGCGCGCCGACGTGCGCCCGTCGGCCATCCTCACCCGCGACGCCTTCATGGACGCGATCGTGGTCAACGCCGCCATCGGCGGCTCGACCAACGCCCAGCCGCACATCATGGCCATGGCGCGCCACGCCGGCGTGGAGATCAGCTCGGACGACTGGATGGAATACGGCTACGACGTGCCGCTGCTGCTGAACATGCAGCCGGCCGGCAAATACCTGGGCGAGCGCTTCCACCGCGCCGGCGGCGTGCCGGCCATCATGTGGGAACTCGAGCAGGCCGGCAAGCTGCGCTCGGATCGCCTGACCGTCACCGGCAAGACCATGGCCGAGAACCTGCAGGGCCGCGAGAGCGCGGACCGCGAGATGATCCGCCCGTTCGACCAGCCGATGATGGAACGCGGCGGCTTCCTGGTCCTCAAGGGCAACCTGTTCGATTTCGCGATCATGAAGACCAGCGTGATCTCCCAGGCCTTCCGCGAACGCTACCTGAGCACCCCCGGCGCGGAAGGGCAGTTCGACGCGCGCGCCGTGGTGTTCGACGGCTCGAGCGACTACCACGCCCGCATCAACGATCCGGCCCTGAACATCGACGAGAGCACCATCCTGGTGATCCGCGGCTCGGGCCCGATCGGCTGGCCCGGCTCGGCCGAGGTGGTCAACATGCAGCCGCCCGACCACCTGATCAAGAAGGGCATCCTGGCCCTGCCGACCCTGGGCGACGGGCGCCAGTCCGGCACCTCGGACAGCCCCTCGATCCTGAACGCGGCGCCCGAGAGCGCGGCCGGCGGCGGCCTGGCTTTCCTGCGCACCGGCGACGTGGTGCGGGTGAACCTGAACACGGGCCGCTGCGACATGCTCGTCAGCGACGAGGTGCTGGCCCAGCGCAAACTGGAACCGATGCCGCCGATCCCGCCCAGCCAGACCCCGTGGCAGGAGATCTACCGTTCCACCGTCGGCCAGCTCGACAGCGGGGCCTGCATGGAACTGGCGGTCCCTTACCGCGGTGTCGGCCAGGTGCTGCCGCGCCACAACCATTAAGCAGGGAAACGCATGACCATCACTGGCAATCAATTCATCGGCGCGCGCGAAATGCGCGGGCAGGAAGCGCCCTTTCACGGCGTCGACCCGTCCACCGGCGAGCAGCTCGCGCCGGCCTTCAGCGGCGCCGGCAAGGCCGAGGTGGCGCTGGCCTGCGCCCTGGCCGCCCAGGCCTTCGGCGACTACCGCCACACGACGCTCGAGCAGCGCGCCGCCTTCCTGGAGCGCATCGCGCACAACATCCTGGAGCTGGGCGACGCCCTGATCGAGAACGCCATGCGCGAATCGGGCCTGCCGCGGGCCCGCCTCGAAGGCGAGCGTGGCCGCACCGTGGGCCAGCTGCGCCTGTTCAGCGCCCTGGTGCGCTCCGGTGAGTGGCAGGGCATCCGCCACGACCCGGCGCTGCCCGAGCGCAAGCCGCTGCCGCGTTCGGACCTGCGCCTGCGCCATATCGGCATCGGCCCGGTGGCCGTTTTCGGCGCCAGCAATTTTCCGCTGGCCTTCTCGGTGGCCGGCGGCGACACCGCCTCGGCCCTGGCGGCCGGCTGCCCGGTGGTGCTCAAGGCCCACCCGGCCCATCCGGCCACGTCAGAGCTGGTTGGGCGCGCGGTGCGCCAGGCCGTGGCCGACTGCGCCCTGCACGAAGGCGTGTTCTCCATGCTGGCCGGCGCCTCGATCGAGCTGGGTGGCGCCCTGGTGGCCGACCCGCGCATCAAGGCCGTGGGTTTCACCGGCTCGCGCGGCGGCGGCATGGCGCTCATGCGCATCGCCGCATCCCGTCCCGAGCCGATTCCCGTGTTCGCCGAAATGAGCAGCATCAACCCGATGTTCCTGCTGCCGGCGGCATTGGCCGCCCGCGCCGAGTCCATCGGCCAGGGCTTCGTGGCCTCGCTGACCATGGGCTCGGGCCAGTTCTGCACCAATCCCGGCCTGGTGCTGGCGATCGACGGTCCCGGTTTCGACGCCTTCATGGCGGCCGCCTCCAATGCGGTGCAGGCGGCGCCGGCCAGCACCATGCTGACCCCGGCCATCCACGGCATCTACACGGCCCAGACCGAAAAACTGGCGCGCCACGGGGCCCTGCGCCAGATCGCGCGCGGCCAGCCGGCCCAGGGCCCGCACCAGTGCCAGGCGGCGCTGATGCTGGTCGAGTCCCACGATTTCCTGGCCGATCCGGTCTGGCACAACGAAGTGTTCGGCGCCTCGTCGGTGGTGGTGCGCTGCCCCGACCTGGCCACGGTGGAGCAGGTGCTGGGCCACCTGGAAGGCCAGCTGACCGCGACCTTGCAGATGGACGAGGCCGACCTGCCGCTGGCGCGCCGCCTGCTGCCCCAGCTGGAGGAGAAGGTGGGGCGCATCCTGGTCAACGGCTACCCCACCGGGGTGGAGGTGGCCAGCGCCATGGTCCACGGCGGCCCCTTCCCGGCCACCTCGGACGCGCGCATGACGTCGGTGGGCACCCTGGCCATCACGCGCTTCCTGCGCCCGGTGTGCTACCAGGATTTCCCGGACGCGCTACTGCCCGGGCCACTACAGGACCAGGCCCTCAATGCCTGATGCGCCGGAGCGCAACGCGCCGCCCGCATCGAACCCATTGCAACAATACACATCACCTATAACGGAGACTTAGCAATGAAAAAACTCTTGACCGCCGCCGCGGCAGCCGTACTGATGGCTTTCGCCAGCAGCCCCGCGCTGGCCGACGCGAAGAACCCCAAGATCGGCTTTTCCATCGACGACCTGCGCCTGGAACGCTGGGCGCGCGACCGCGACTACTTCACCGCCGCCGCCGAGCAGCTCGGCGGCAAGGTGTTCGTCCAGTCGGCCGACGGCAGCGAGCAGCGCCAGATCGCCCAGATCGAGAACCTGATTTCGCGCGGGGTCGACGTGCTGGTGATCGTGCCCTACAACGCCACCGTGCTCAACAACGCGATCCGCGAAGCCAAGAAGGCCAAGATCAAGGTGCTGTCGTATGACCGCCTGATCATGAACTCGGACATCGACGCCTACATCTCGTTCGACAACAAGCAGGTGGGCGAGCTGCAGGCGGCCACGGTGGTGGCGGTCAAGCCGAAGGGCAATTACTACCTGCTGGGCGGGGCGCCGACCGACAACAACGCCAAGGCGCTGCGCGAAGGCCAGCTCAAGGTGCTGCAGCCGCTGATCGACAAGGGCGACATCAAGGTGGTCGGCAAGCAGTGGGTCAAGGACTGGAGCCCGGCCGAGGCGATGTCGATCGTGGAGAACGCGCTCACCGCCAACGGCAACAAGATCGACGCCGTGGTCGCCTCCAACGACGCCACCGCCGGCGGCGCGATCCAGGCCCTGGCCTCGCAGAAGCTGGCCGGCAAGGTGGCCGTGTCCGGCCAGGACGCCGACCTGGCGGCCGTCAAGCGGGTCGCCGCCGGCACCCAGACCATGACGGTGTACAAGCCGCTCAAGCTGATCGCCAGCGAGGCGGCCAAGCTGGCCGTGGCGCTGGTGCGCAACCAGAAACCGGCCTTCAATGGCACTTACGACAACGGTTTCAAGAAGGTCGACACCCTGCTGCTCAAGCCGATTCCGCTGACCAAGGCGAACCTGGACGTGCTGATCAAGGACGGCTTCTACACCAAGGCCCAGCTGGGCAACTGACGAGAACCAGGATGTCCGACTATTTGTTAGAAATGAAGGGCATCGTCAAGCGTTTTGGCGGTGTCGCGGCCCTGAACGGGATCGACCTGCAGATCCGGCCCGGCGAGTGCATCGGGCTGTGCGGGGAAAACGGGGCCGGCAAGTCGACCCTGATGAAGGTGTTGTCGGCGGTCTACCCGCACGGCAGCTGGGACGGCGAGATCCTGTGGAACGGCCAGCCCCTGCGGGCGCAGTCGATCCGCGAGACCGAGCAGGCCGGCATCATCATCATCCACCAGGAATTGATGCTGGTGCCGGAACTGTCGGTGACGGAGAATATTTTCCTCGGCAATGAGATCACCCTGCCGGGCGGTCGCATGGACTACGCGGCCATGAACCGGCGCGCCGAGGAGCTGCTCAAGGAACTCAAGCTGCCCGACGTGAACGTGGTGCTGCCGGTGATGAACTACGGCGGCGGCCACCAGCAGCTGATCGAGATCGCCAAGGCGCTCAACAAGAACGCCAAGCTGCTGATCCTGGACGAGCCCTCGTCCTCGCTGACGGCTTCGGAGATCGCGGTGCTGCTCGACATTGTGCGCGCCCTGAAGGCCAAGGGCGTGGCCTGCGTCTACATCTCGCACAAGCTCGACGAGGTCGAGGCCGTGTGCGATACCATCGCCGTGATCCGCGACGGCAAGCACATCGCCACCACCCCGATGTGCGAGATGAACGTCGAGCGCATCATCGCCCAGATGGTGGGGCGCGAGATGAACCAGCTCTACCCCAAGCAGGACCACGCGCTGGGCGAGGTGATCTTCGAGGCGCGCCACGTGACCTGCTACGACCTCGACAAGCCGCAGCGCAAGCGTGTCGACGACGTCTCGTTCACCTTGCGCAAGGGCGAGATCCTCGGCATCGCCGGGCTGGTGGGGGCGGGCCGCACCGAGCTGGTCACGGCGCTGTTCGGCTCCTACCCGGGCCGCTACCAGGCCGAGGTGCTGCTCAACGGCAAAGCGATCGACACCGCGACCCCGCAACGGGCCATCCGCGCCGGCCTGGCGCTGGTGCCGGAGGACCGCAAGCAGCATGGCATCGTGCCGGACCTGAACGTGGGCCAGAACATCACCCTGGCGGTGCTGGACCAGTTCTCGAAAGGCACGCGCATCGATTCCGAGGCCGAGCTGGTCACCATCCGCGAGCAGATCGCCCGCCTGGGCCTGAAGACGGCCAGCCCCTTCCTGCCGATTACCGCGCTGTCCGGCGGCAACCAGCAGAAGGGTGTGCTGTCGAAGATGCTGCTGACCCGCCCGCAAGTGCTGATCCTGGACGAACCGACCCGGGGCGTGGACGTGGGCGCCAAATATGAAATCTACAAACTGATGTTCGAGCTGGCCAAGCAAGGCATGTCGATCATCATGGTGTCGTCCGAGCTGGCCGAAGTGCTGGGCATTTCCGACCGCGTGCTGGTGATGGGCGAAGGCCAGCTGCGCGGTAACTTCGTCAACCAGGACCTGACCCAGGAGACGCTGCTCGCGGCCGCCCTGGGCCAAGGCGAGACGGCGGCGCACTAACCAAGAAATGTCATGAACAAACTTAATATCAAACAGCTTTTCTCCCAGTACAAGATCCTCGCGCTGCTGATCGCGATCGCCGTCATCTGGGCCTTCTTCAGCTGGAAGACGGAGGCCGGCTTCATCTCGCCGCGCAACCTGTCGAACCTGATGCGCCAGATGGCCATCACCGGCGTGCTGGCCTGCGGGATGGCCTTCGTCATCATCGCCGGCGAGATCGACCTGTCCGTCGGCTCGCTGCTGGGCCTGCTCGGCGGCATCGCGGCCGTGCTCGACGTCAACCACCAGCTGCCGCTGGCCGAGACGGTCGGCCTGGTGCTGCTGTGCGGCCTGGCCTTCGGCCTGTTCAACGGCTACCTGACCGCCTACGTGGGCATTCCCTCGTTCATCGTCGGCCTGGGCGGCATGCTGGCCTACCGCGGCATGGTGCTCGGCATCACCGGCGGCGCCACCATCGCCCCGGTGTCGGACCCGATGCAGGCGATCGGCCAGGGCTATCTGTCGGTGCGCGGCGGCATCGTGCTCGGGGTGGTGCTGTTCGCCCTGGCCGCGCTGCTGATCTGGCGCCAGCGCGCCAGCCTGGCCAAGCACGGCCTGCCGCTGGCGCCGGCCTGGCGCGACGGCGTGCGCCTGGCCGTCATCGGCGCGGTGCTGCTGGCCTTCGTCGACACCATGAACAGCTACGAGGGTATCCCGTATCCGGTGCTGCTGCTGCTGGTGCTGCTGGGCGGGTTCAGCTACGTGGCCACCCAGACCGTGTTCGGGCGCCGCGTGTATGCCGTGGGCAGCAATATGGAGGCCACCCGGCTGTCGGGCGTGAACGTGCGCGCCGTGAAACTCTGGATTTTCGGCATCATGGGCCTGATGTGCGCCCTGGCCGGGCTGATCAACACCGCGCGGCTGGCGGCCGGCTCGCCCTCGGCCGGCACCTCCGGCGAGCTGGACGCCATCGCCGCCTGCTTCATCGGCGGCACCTCGATGCGCGGCGGTTCGGGCACCGTGTACGGCGCCCTGATCGGCGCCCTCGTCATGGCCAGCCTGGACAACGGCATGTCCATGCTCGACGTCGACACTTACTGGCAGATGATCGTCAAGGGCTGCATTCTCACGCTGGCCGTGTGGGTCGACGTGGCCACCCGCTCCGGGCGGCGCTGATCCTGGCCGTGGGCGCGGGCTGGTTCAGGCCGCGTTCAGGCGCAGCCTGAAAAAGCCGTTCATGGTCAGGCGCCCGCGCGCCGGATCGGCGTCGAGCAGCTCGGGCGCCGTGATGTGCCCGGAATGGAATACCGTGCCGTTGTAGAAGACGGCGCGGTTCCAGGCCGCCGGCACCTCGGCCACGTGCTCGAACCAGCTGTTCGAGCCGATCGGGTAGGCCGGCGCCTGGCCCAGGAAGGCGGTGAAGGCCGCGCTGTCCATGCCGCGCGCCATGCGCATCATCGCGGCGATCTCGTCGAGCGGGCGCTTGGGCACGAAGAAGCTGGTGCCGCCCAGGCGCGCGTCCTGGAACAGGTAGGCGACCATGGCGCCGGCACCCTCGGCCGCGCCCAGGCCGACGGCGTCGCGGTGGCACAGGCGCTGCAGCGGGGCCAGGCGCTCAACCGGGCAGCTCGCCAGCGACAGCCGGCTGGCCGCGGCCAGGGTGCGGCGAGCGCCCAGCGCGGCGCGCACGTGCTGGTTGAAGAATTGTTCGAGCTGCTGGGCGACGGCGGGCCCCAGGTCGCGTTCGGGGCCGGGGTAGAAGCCGGGGGCCTGGGCGAACTGCCCGCGTTCGGCCTGCGCGCGCGCCACCATGGCGTGGGGATCGAGCAGAAAATCGTCGACGACGACGCAGGTTTCGCCGGCGCAGATCGGTACGCGGCGCACGGCGGGGCGGGGATTGAACATCGGCGGCTTTCTGGCGCTGGCGAAGCAGGAGGGGCAGGGCGCCGGGATGGCTTCCAGCGGGCCGGCCGACTATAGCACCGGCCCATTTTGGGTGTCAATCAACTGCCCGGCCCGGGTGATAACGGGGCCTTGAGGCTGAAAATCTTTCAAATTCGCGGGCCGTCAAGACCAGCCCCGCCACGTTGACATTAAAAAACATTCGGCTTATATTGGGGCGCGCTTTGGAAGCCATTCCATTGGTTTCAGCAGGGCCCGATTCACGACGATTAATCGGCGGCCGCCAAGCCGCCCCGATGGAGAGACGATGTTTGAGGCAAGACGGCTTGCCGCGCTCCTGGCGCTGGCCGGCAGCTGCATCGCGGCGCGGGCCAGCGCGCCGCAGACCGATATCATCCATTGGTGGACCTCGACCAGCGAGTCGGCCGCGGTGCGCACCCTGGCCGACGCCTACCGCGCCGCCGGCGGCACCTGGACCGAGACCGCCATCGCCGGCGCCGACCAGGCCCGCGCGGTCACCATCAACCGCATCGTCGGCGGCGAGGCCCCCATGGCCGCCCAGTTCAACACCACGCGCCAGTTCTTCGACCTGATCGAGCAGGGCATGCTCAACAACGTGGACGCGGTCGCGCTGCCGGGCCACTGGGACGCGTACCTGCCGGCGCCCATCCTGGACATGATCCGGGTCCAGGGCCACTACTACGCGGTTCCGGTCGACATCCACATGCAGGCCTGGTTCTGGTATTCGAAGGCGGCGTTCCGGCGCGCCGGCATCGCCCGCGAGCCGGCCACCATCGACGAGCTGTTCGGCGTGCTCGACAAGCTCAAGGCCGCCGGCCTGATCCCGCTGGCCCATGGCGGCCAGCCGTGGCAGGAGAACATCCTGTTCCTGGCCATGCTGGCCAACGTCGGCGGCACCGACCTGTACCTGAAGGTGCTGCGTGACCGCGACCAGCACGCCATCGCCTCAAGCGCCTTCCGGCGCGTGCTGGCCGCCTTCAAGCGCCTGCGCGCCTACGTCGATCCGGGCGCGCCCGGGCGCAACTGGAACGACGCCACCGCCTTGCTCATCCGCGGCAAGGCCGGGGTGCAGGTGATGGGCGATTGGGCCAAGGGCGAGTTCGCCCAGGCCGGCCAGCGCCCGGGCCGCGAATACGGCTGCATCCCCGGTTTCGGGCCGCGCTCGCCCTACCTGATCCAGGGCGACGCCTTCGTGTTCCCCAAGACCGACGACCCGGCCACGGTGCGCGCCCAGACCCTGCTGGCGAGCGTGGTGGTGGAGCCGGCGACCCAGCTCGCGTTCAACCGGCTCGGCGGCGGCATCCCCATCCGCGCCGACTTGGACAGCGCCGGCATGGACCCGTGCGCGCGCGCCGGCATGGCCATCATGCGCGACCGCACGCGCCAGGTCGGCATCAGCGAGGTGTACCTGACCCCCGACCAGAACGGCGAGATGCAGGACGTGATCACGGCCTTCTGGAACACCCGGATGCCGGTCGAGAAAGCCCAGAAAAGCATCGCCAACGCATTGAGGAACCAGTAATGAGCGCTGACCGCAGCCCCGCCCCGATCCGGGAAATCGTCATCGTCGGCGGCGGCACCGCCGGCTGGATGACGGCCGCCGCCTTCGCCCGCATGCTGCCGGTGGGGCACCGCGTGCGCCTGATCGAGTCCGACCAGATCTCCACCATCGGCGTGGGCGAGGCGACCATCCCGGCGATCCGCGCCTTCAACGAGATGCTGCGCCTGGACGAGGACGAGTTCATGCGCGCCACCCAGGCCACCTTCAAGCTCGGCATCGAGTTCGTCAACTGGCGCCGCGACGGCGAGTCCTACATCCACGGCTTCGGGGTGATCGGACGCGACCAGCCGCTGGCCAAGTTCTACCAGTACTGGCTCAAGCTGTACCAGGCCGGCGAGGCGGCCGACCTGGGGGCGTTCTCGATCAACACGATGGCGCCGCTGGCCAACAAGTTCATGCGTCCGCCGGCCGACATGCCGCACTCGCCGCTGGCCGACATCGCCTACGCCTTCCACTTCGACGCCGGCCTGTACGCGCGCTACCTGCGCAAGATCAGCGAGGCCGGCGGGGTCAAGCGGGTCGAGGGGCGCATCATCGGCACCGAACTGCGCGAGGGCGACGGCTTCGTGGCCGCGCTGCGCATGGAGAACGGCGAGCGCATCGAGGCCGACCTGTTCATCGACTGCTCCGGCATGGCCGGCCTGCTGATCGAGCAGGCGCTGCACACGGGCTTCGAGGACTGGAGCCACTGGCTGCCGGCCGACAGCGCCATCGCGTTGCCATGCGCGCGCGCCGGCGCGCTGGCGCCGTACACGCGCTCGACCGCCCACCTGGCCGGATGGCAGTGGCGCATCCCGCTGCAGCACCGCACCGGCAACGGCCACGTGTTCTCGAGCCAGTTCACCGGCGCCGACGCGGCGCGCGAGACGCTGCTGGCCAACCTGGACGGGGTGGCCCTGGGCGAGGCGCGCCTGCTGCGCTTTGCCACCGGCAAGCGCAACAAGGCGTGGAACAAGAACGTGGTGGCGATCGGCCTGTCCAGCGGCTTCATGGAGCCGCTCGAATCGACCAGCATCCACATGGTGCAAAGCGCGATCACGCGCCTGATCCAGTGCTTCCCGGACCGCAGCTTCTGCCAGGCCGAGATCGACATGTTCAACGCCCAGAGCGACGAGGAGTACGAGCGCATCCGCGATTTCCTGATCATGCACTACAAGGTCAACGAGCGCGAGGGCATGCCGTTCTGGGACTACTGCCGGCACATGCCGGTGCCGGACTCGGTCGCGCAGCGCATCGACCTGTACCGCAGCCGCGGGCGCATCTTCCGCAAGGGCGACGAGCTGTTCGCCGACGCCAGCTGGCTGCAGATCATGCACGGGCAGGGCTTGCGCGCCCACGGCTACCATCCGCTGGTGGACCAGCGCAGCAATGGCGACATCAAGGCGTTCCTGAACTCGGTGCGCGGCACCATCGCCGCCTGCGTCGAGGCCATGCCGGACCACGCCGAGTACGTCGCCAACACCTGCGCCGCACCGCAGGCCTAGCGGCATCTTGCTATACTGCGGCCATTTCCCTCATCACCAGGACAGGCATTCGTGGCCACTTTAAAGGACGTAGCAGAGCTGGCCGGCGTGGGGCTGGGCACCGCGTCGCGGGTCGTCAGCGGCAAGGGCGCGGTGTCGCCGGCCACCATGGCCAAGGTCAAGCGGGCCATCGAGGCGCTCGGCTTTCAGCCCTCGCACGCGGCGCGCTCGCTGATGCTGGGCCACACCCAGACCATCGGCGTGTACATCCCCTACATGACCGGCACCTTCTTCGGCCCCATCCTGGCGCTGCTGTACGCCGGCCTGCGCGAGGCGGGCGTGAACATGGTGGTCGGCTTCGGCAACGGCCGCGCCGACGAGCGCGCCGATGTGCGCGAGGGTATCGACTTTCTCAACATGCGCGGCTGCGACGGCGTGATCGCGCTAAGTAACGCCCTGCGTCCCGAGGACCTGGACGTCATCGGCGCGCGCCAGTCGCGCCTGGTGCTGCTCAACCATGTGCTCGAAGGGGTCGCCGGCCAGTGCTTCACGGTCGACCACGACGAAGGCGGGCGCGCGGCCGCGCGCGCCCTGCTGGCCCTGGGCCACCGCGACTTCGCCGTCATCGCCGGGCCGCGCACGGCCGTCGACAACGTCGAACGGGTGGGCGGCTTTCTCGACGAGTTGGCGCGCGCCGGCATCGACGTCGACGGCGTGTGGGTGTTCGAAGGCGACTTCGCCACCGAGGGCGGACGGCGTGGCGCGCGCGCGCTGCTGGACTGCGGCTATCCGTTCACGGCCTTGTTTTGCGCCAACGACGACATGGCCGTGGGCGCGCTGTCGGTGCTGTACCAGGCCGGGGTGGACGTGCCGGGCCAGGTGTCGGTGATCGGCTACGACGACACCAGCGGCGCCGAATACACCGCACCGCGGCTTAGTTCGGTGCACATGCCGTGGCACGAGATGACCCGCAACGGCCTCAATTTCCTGCTCAACCGCTGTTACGGCCTGGCGCGGCCGGTGGACGAGGTGGGCCAGGTCTGGGTCACCCTGCGCGACTCGACCGGGCCGGCGCTGGCGGTCCCGTTCGCGCTGCCGGCGCCATCCACGCCATCGGCG
>DIZW01000109.1:44803-46920 GCA_002428015.1 Oxalobacteraceae bacterium UBA6018
CCATCGGCGCCATCCACGCCATCCACACCATCGTGATGCGCGGCGGCGCTGCCCGCCGCCTGCTTCCCCGCCTGTTCCCCCTACCGTTGACACCATGACCGATTCGCTTGATCCGCTCGATCCGTCCCTCACCGATCCCGCCGCACGCGACGACGACGACGACGCGCTCATCGCCGAGCTGGCCGCCCAGGTGCCGCAGGTGCGCCTGGTCAAGCTGGAGGGGCGGGTGTTCGTGCAGTTCTCCGGCGCGGTGGAGGAGGCCGGCCTGCGCGTGCCCTACGCGCTGGTGCCGGCCCAGGGCGTGCTGGCCAAGCCGAGCAAGTGGCGCAAGCTCGATCGCGAGGGACGCCGCGCGCTGCTGCGCGAGCGCGTCACGCCCGAGGCCTACGCCCAGCTGCAGGAGGCGGTGCGGGCGTTCGTGCGCGAGATCGCCCTCGAGAGCGAAGACCACAACCTGGACGCGGCCCTGTTCCTGGGCACGCTGTCGGAGCTGGACACGTCCGAGCCGGCGGCCCAGGTGTTCGAGCGCATCCGCCAGCGCTTCGACCACGCCATCGAGCGCGAACTGGAGGAGCGCCACGCGCTGCGCACGCGCCAGAGCATCAACCTGGCCGAGTATCCCGACTCCTTCGAGGTGGCGCGGCGCCTGCCGCGCCGCTTCATCGCGCTGCTCGGTCCCACCAATTCGGGCAAGACCCACCGCGCCATGGAGACCCTGGCCAAGGCCGCCAGCGGGGTCTACCTGGCGCCGCTGCGCCTGCTGGCGCTGGAGAACTACGAGCGGCTGCAGGCGGCCAGGCCGCACGGGCACGCCCTCAAGGTCAGCCTGGTCACGGGCGAGGAGCAGCGCCTGGCCGAAGGCGCCACCCACGTGGCCAGCACGGTCGAGATGCTCGACACCCGCACGCCGGTGGAGGTGGCGGTGATCGACGAGATCCAGATGCTGGCCGACCGCGACCGCGGCGCCGCCTGGACCGCCGCCGTGTGCGGGGCGCCGGCGGCGGTGGTGTACCTGGTGGGCGCGCCGGAAGCGCGCAAGGCGGTCGAGGCGCTGGCCGAGAGGCTGGGCTGCCCGCTGGAGGTGCACATGCTTAAGCGCATGGGCCCGCTGGCGATGGAGCCGGGGGCGGTGCGCAAGCTGCGCAACCTGCGCCGCGGCGACGCCGTGATCGCGTTCTCGCGCCGCGAGGTGCTGATGTGGCGCGACCAGATCACGGCGCTGGGCCTGTCGGTGGCCACCGTGTACGGCAACCTCTCGCCCGAGGTGAGGCGGGCCCAGGCCGAGCGCTTCCGCGACGGCAGCGCCGATATCGTGGTGGGCACCGACGCGCTGGCGATGGGCCTGAACATGCCGATCGCGCGCATCGTGATGACCACCACGGTCAAGTACAACGGCGTCGAGGAGGAGGAGATCTCGGCCTCGCTCGCGCGCCAGATCGCCGGGCGCGCCGGCCGCTACGGGGTGCACGAGGAGGGCCTGGTGGCCGGCTTCGACGACGAGACCCACCAGGTGATGCGCGCGCTGCTCAAGGAGAAGCTCGCGCCGCTGAACGCGGCCGGCTTCGCGGTCGCGCCTTCGCTCGAGCACCTGCACCGGATCGCGGCGGTGACGGGCGAGACCTCGCTGGTCAAGCTGCTGCGCCGCTTCGTGCACAACATCGACGTGCCGGACGGTTTCTTCTACCCGCGCATCACCGAGGAACAGGCCGAGCGCGCGGCCTGGCTGGACACGCTGGAGCTGTCGGTGGCGGAGAAGTTCATGCTGTCGCTGGTGCCGGTGTCGACCAAGGTGCCTTCGCTGCAGCACGCCTGGGAGCAGTGGGCGCGCGCGCTGGCGAAGAAGGCGGTGTGCCGGCTGCATCCGGACCAGGGCCCGCAGGCCAGGCACAACCTGCAGGAGGTGGAGGACGCCTGCCGGCTGTATTCGGCCTATGCCTGGCTGGGCTACCGCCAGCCGGCCTTCTTCCCCAGCGTGGCGCTGGCCCAGGAGCTGGCGCGCGCCGCCTCCGAGCAGGTCGACGCGATCCTGCGCGCCCACAACGCGGCGGCGCGCAAGAAGCACGAGCGCAAGTTGCGCTAGCCGGCCCGGCGCGCCAGCCCACACCTGTCTCTTATAC